>DBZL01000041.1 GCA_002311745.1 Phycisphaerales bacterium UBA1161
GCAACGGTATCAGGGGGACACTCCTGCTTATTGCGAACGGCAACCGCCCATGGTAGGCTGCATCCATGGCTCGGGGCCCAAGACGGTTAGCGGATGACGGTGTCTGCCACGCATTGAATCGCGGCAATTGCCGGATGGACATTTTCGAGAAGCCGGCGGATTTCGCGGCATTCATCAAGCTGTTGGAGGAGGGCCGGCGCCGCTTCGACATGCGCATCCTGGGCTACTGCCTGATGCACAACCACTGGCACCTGGTGCTGTGGCCACGGCGGGGCGGAGATTTGTCGCGGTTCATCGGTTGGGTCAGCACGACGCACGTTCGTCGATGGCGGGAGCATCGCGGCACCAGCGGCCAGGGGCATCTATATCAGGGACGATTCAAAAGTTTCGCGGTGCAAACGGACGGGCACTTGCTGGCGGTTCTGCGCTACGTGGAGGGCAATCCGCTGCGGGCGAAGATGGTGAAGCGCGCGCAGGATTGGCCCTGGTCGAGCCTGGGCAGTGGTGCGGGGTCGGATGGCGTGAGGTTGCAACTGTCGCCATGGCCGGTGGATCGTCCCACAAACTGGAGTCGTATGGTCAACGAGGCGATGGGGGCCGGCGCCCTGGAGCGACTGCGGACGAGCGTGGTCCGTGGCCGGCCGTTCGGCTCCGACGCGTGGGTGACGCGAACCGTGGCTCGGCTGGGTCTGGAATGGACGGTGCGCGATCCCTGGCGGCCTCACAAAAAAGCCCCGGTCGGCGTCAGGAAAGTCCCGCCGCCGGGCTCGGCCAAACGGGCCGAATAAGTAGCAGTGTCCCCCTTTTTCCCGCCCCTTTTTTCCCGTTCAATCTTTTCGGTCGGGCGGTGTATTGGAAAGAGTGTACCCTGCGATTGTGCCAAGTAACGCGGACAGCGTCGATGTCTCAAGTTTCGAGACGATGGCCAGGATGAGCAATGTCGGGATGAAGATGATAGTCCCAAGCGCCCGAAGCGTATCCGGCCCAAACCCACGATTGAGTACATGCAGCCGCCAGAAAAGACAGCCGAGCCCAAAGAACATGGCCAGGCCTGCAACCACGACCGCCAGCACCGGCAACCACCACGGATGGTCCATTTGGTCACTCCTTTTGCGCCTGAGCGCATGGTGTTCTATGGCCAACAACGCGACGCACGAAATCGACCAAAAATCGAGAACAGATACTTTAGCAATATTTCTCGAGGAAATATGATAATAAATCAAACCGACCGACCACCCTTTTTTGCACCTGTTTTGCGTCGCACTACCCCACCCCTATAATCGTTTTTCTCCGATCTCTGAAAGGACTGCTCAGGTGTCTCAGGCGACCGCCTCGGATGTGAAAAATTCCGCCATCGGCGCGGAGCGCTATTTTCTGTGGCGCCGGCTGCATTCCCTCACCGGTCTGGTCTTCGGCGGGTACATCGTCGTCCACCTCATCGTCAACGCCACGATGATCCAGGGCACGCATCCGGCCGACATCTATCAGATTCAGGTCGACAAGATTCATTCCCTGCCCTTCCTTTGGGCGGTCGAGTGGATCTTCATCTATCTGCCGATCATCTACCACACGCTTTACGGCGGGTGGATCACCGTGACTGGGCGGCCCAACGTGGGGGCGTATCCGTTCGGCAAAAATTACCTCTACCTGCTCCAGCGGATCAGCGGCGTCATCATCGTCTTTTTCATCCTGTTCCACGTGTTGGGGATGAAGGGATTGCTTGGCCATCAACTCAGGTTCGTTTCCGAGCAGGCGACGGCCAGCACGGCCCGGCACATCAATTCCAGCATCTGGGTCGCGTACGGGGTGTATCCCGTCGGCATCATCGCGTCGTGCTTTCACCTGGCCAACGGCTTTTGGGCGGCTGCCATCACCTGGGGCCTGACCATCAGCGCGGCCAGCCAGCGGCGATGGGGATTCGTCTGTGCCGCTTTGTTTGCCCTGACGCTGGCCTGCGGCTTTCTCGCCCTGGGCGCCGCCATTCACCACGGCGCCATGGTCGTGCTGTAAAGAGAGCATCATGGATCGCGCCATCATCGACCAGTACGAGCAAGGCGGACAAAAGCTGCGCGACGCCGTCCGCGGGCTTTCGCAGGTGGACCTCCTGTGGGTCCCGCCCCCGGACGCCGACGTCGGCCGATGGTCGATACAGCAGATCGTGCTGCACCTGATGGATGCCGATCTGATCTGGACCGCGCGAATGAAGTGCATCATTGCCGAGGACGATCCGCTGATCGTCGGCTACGATGAAAGCAAGTTCGCCGCCGAGTTGTTCTACGATCAGCAGGATGCGGACAGCGCGATCCGCATCTTCGATCTGAACCGGCGGCAGTTCGCGGGTGTTTTGCGGAAACTGCCCGACTCGGCGTTTTCGCGGGCGGGCCGGCACAACGAACGCGGCGCCGTCACGCTCGGTCAGAGCGTCCATTGGATGGTCGAGCACGTCGAGCACCACCTGGGATTCGTCCGCCGCAAGCGGGAAAGACTCGGAAAACCGCTCAAGGATTAGTCATGGCAGCCTCGGGCAAACGCGTCATTGTGGTCGGCGGCGGGCTGGCGGGGCTGGCGTGCACCGTCAAGCTGGTGGAGGAAGAGCTGGACGTCGATCTGTTCTCGATGGTGCCGGTCAAGCGCAGCCACAGCGTCTGCGCCCAGGGCGGGATCAACGCCTGCAACGACATCGCCCGCCAGCAGGGCTACAGCGAGTGGATGCATTTCGACGAGACGATTCTGGGCGGCGATTTTTTGGCCGACCAGCCGCCGGTGCTGGAGATGTGCAACTGGGCCCCGCGGATCATCGATCTGCTGGACCGCATGGGCGTTCCCTTCAACCGCACGCCCGAGGGCCAGCGGGCGTTGCGCCTATTCGGCGGGTCGCTCTTCAAACGCACGTTTTTTGCCGGCGCCACCACGGGCCAGCAGCTTCTGTACGCTCTGGACGAGCAGACGCGCCGCGGCGAGGCCGAGGGGCTGGTCCACAAATACGAATTCTGGGAATTCCTTTTTCCCGTGGTGGACGAAGGGCGCTGCGTCGGCATCGTCGCCCAGGACATGCGCACGATGCAGATTCGCGCTTTCCGCGGCGACGCGGTGGTGATCGCCACGGGCGGCTGCGGGGTGCTTTTCGGCCGATCGACGATGTCCGTGATCTGCACCGGCTCGGCCGCGTCGCGCTGCTACCAGGCGGGGGCGAGGTACGGCAATCCCGAGTTCATCCAGGTTCATCCCACGGCCATTCCCGGCGAGGACAAATGCCGGCTGATCAGCGAATCCGCCCGCGGCGAGGGGGCGCGCATCTGGGTCCCCCGGCGGCCCGGCGACGCGCGGCATCCCAACAACATCCCCGAATCCGAACGGTTCTATTTCCTGGAAGAGCGCTATCCCAAGTACGGCAACCTCGTGCCGCGCGACATCGCCACGCGCGAAATCTTCCAGGTGTGCACCGAGCTGAAACTGGGCATCGGCGGCGCCAACATGGTCTACCTGGACCTGGGCGACACGGTCAAGCGGATCGGCCGGGCGGCGGTGCTGGCCAAGCTGGAAGGGATTCTGGAAATCTACGAAAAGTTCGTCGGCGTCGATCCGCTGACCGAGCCGATGAAAATCTTCCCCGCGGTGCACTATTCCATGGGGGGATTGTGGGTGGGGTTCAAGAAGGACGAGAAGACGGGCGGGCTGAAGTTCGGCGAGGCGGCCAACATGATGTGCTCCCTCCCCGGCCTCTACGCCACGGGCGAAGTCTCCTTCGCCTATCACGGCGCCAATCGCCTGGGCGCCAATTCCCTTTTGAGCTGCATTTTCGACGGCCTTTTCGGCGGCACGTGCGTGAAGAATTACTGCACGGACGTCGCCCCGGTGGCCGCGGCGGATGTGCCCCAAGGCGTCTACGACGCCGCCGTCAAACGCGAAACCGATCGGCAAGACTGGCTGGTCGGCAACCAGGGGGACGAGAACCCGTACCTGCTTTGGCAGGAAATCGGCCGGTGGATGACCGACAACTGCACCGTCGTGCGTCACAACGACCGCTTGCAGCAGACGCTGGATCGCTGCCAGCAGTGGAAGGAGCGTTACCAGCGCATCAAGCTTTCGGACACGGGGATGTGGACCAATCAGAACCTGAGTTTCGCGCGGGCCGTGCGCGACATGATCGTTTTGGCCGAGGCGATTCTCAAAGGGGCCCTGGCCCGCGACGAATCGCGCGGCGCTCATTACAAGCCCGCCTTCGCCAGGCGGGATGACGAGCAATTCCTCAAAGCGACCCTTGCCGAGTACGACGCCGCGGCGGACGCCGCCCAGATCAGCTTTGGCCCGGTGGACACCAGTCTGATTCCGCCGCGTGCCCGCGAGTACGGCAAGAAATCCGAGGCCGGGGCCGCGGCGGTCAAATCGGAGAAGCCGGCGGCGGCGGTTGCGACGGACGCCGCGGCGGTCTCGCCGTGAGCAATCAGAGGCGCCGTTGGCTTGCGTGGGTCGTCGTGGCGGGATTGCTGGGCCTCGGCGCGTTCCTGCGATTTCATCAAATCAAACAGCAAAGCCAATGGCCGGATGAATTCTGGTCCGTCTATCTCTCCACGGGCCGCGGCGGCGAGATTTTCCATCTGCCCACCGGCAAGCTGCTCGATCCGCCGCCCAAGGCGATGCTCGAGGGCGCCCCCGCCTGGCCGCACATCTGGACTTCCATGGTCAACGCGGTTCATCCGCCGGTGTATCACATCGTTCTGCGCTGGTGGATGGACGTGGCCGGCGAAAGCGACACGGCGACGCGAGGGCTTTCGGCGCTGCTTTCCCTGGCCGGCGTGGTGATCCTTTTCGACGCCGTGCGCCGAAGCGTCGGCATGGGCGCCGGCCTGGCGGCCGCGGCCATGATGACCCTGGCCGTCAGCCAGATCGATCTCAGCCAGCAGACTCGCAGTTACACCCTTCTGGCCCTTTGGGGATTGATCGCCTGCCATGCGATGGTGCGCATCGAGATCGACGGCGCCCGACTTTCGAGCCTGATCGAGCTGGTCATCGCCGTCTTTGCCGCGCTGCTCACCCATTACCTGGCGGGTGGGGCTTTGGTGGGTCTGGGAATTTACGCCCTGATCCGTCTGCGCGGCCCGGATCGCCGCAAGACGGTTGGGGCCATGGTGCTGGCCGCTCTGCTGGCCGCCGGGGCGTGGGGTCCGTGGCTTTGGCGGCAGCGGCCGCTGCTGAGCTCCGATTACAGTTGGATGATGGAAGACCAAGCCGGCCGCGATCTGCCCCTGCAAAGAGCCCTGAGCGTTCCAGCCCTGCATTTATACGGTCATTGCAGCACCCTGGCCGCCGTGGCCGTGGCCATCGTCGTCTACCTTCTGCCCATCCTGCTGATTCGCCAAAGTCCCCAGCGTCTTCTGTGGTGGCTGTTGACCGTAGGCATGGTCGCATCCACAGCCGTGCGCGATGCGACGGCGCACACGCTGCTCAATGCGTTTCCGCGGTACACGTTCATTGCCGCGCCGGCGATCTGCGCGCTGGCTGCCCTGCCTCTGCCTTTTCAAAGCTGGCGCGGTTGGCGCCGATGGCTGCTTAGCGCTGCGATGGTCCTCAGCGTGGCCGTGGCCGCCGCCATGCGCGTGCAGGAAGGCCCGCCGGACTACGGAGATTGGCGCGGCTTTTGCCGCCAGATCGACCGGCTGGCCGGTGAGCGCGACCCCATCATCTTTTCGCCCAACCCCTATTGGGGTTCGCCGGCGTTCTGGTATCTGGCCCTGGCCCACTACGTGCCCGATTCGCGCCGGCCCATCATGATGCTCGACATGCCCGCCGAAGCGGCGGCTCTGCGGCAACTGGCTGGATACCGGCAGATTTGGCTCATCGGCGCCATTGGCCTGCCGCCGTCCCACTGGCTGCCCGGATGGACGCCGCAGGGCATCGTCGTCGGCGCGGCACAGGTGGGCTATTTGCAGAGGATGGTCCCCGCGACTTCGGCCCCTATTTCGCCGGCACCGTCGCCTCCAGCGACCCAATCACGCGCACCATGACCGGCGCGGTGTTTCGCGACGTTTGGTCCATCGGATACATCCAGAACGTTCCCTGCAAAACCACCCGCACGCGGGGGGCTTGGCCGCTGAAACGCACCGTTAGGTCCATCGGCTGAAGCAGTTTCTGCTTGCGGTTCAGAAAAATGCCGTAGGGCGTGTCCCGCCTCTGGCTGCTGGGCGAGCGGGTCGTCCAGACCGCCTGGTCGATCTCGGCCGGATCGGAAACGTCCGGCAGCACCATGTCAAAATCGTACGAGTTGACCGTCTCCTTGCCGGATAGAACCCCCGATGGATCGTCGCTGTACAGCCGGGCGATGACTTGCCCATCCGACTTGGTCAGGCGCAGCATCGCCCGAGGGAAAAACTCCTCTTGCTGATCGATGACCAGCATCGACCCCGCCGGTTGGGTTGCCGGCCCGGCCGCCACGGATGGCGCGGTCGCCGGAGCGGCGGCTTGGGCGCTGGGCGCGCTTTGCCCCCGACCACAGCCTGCCAGGCTGATGCCGCAGCAGCCCAACCACAGAATCCTCCACCACACCGCTCGGCTCACGTCGGATATTATACTGCAATTCGAGACGATTCATGGCCACTTTTCTGCCTGCCGAAACCGACCTTTTGTGCGAGCGCTGCGGCTACATCCTCAACGGCCTGCCGCCCGGCGGCAATTGCCCCGAATGCGGCACGCCCATCGAGCAAAGCACGACCGGGCGCATCCTACCTCTTTGGGAACAGCGCGACACCGGCCGCTCCGATTTCGTGAGATTCGTCGTGACCTCGAGGCAGATCATCTTTCACCCCGGTCGATTTTTCCGGACCACGACCTCTCGCGGCGACCTCGCGCCCGCCCAGCAATTTGCACGCTTCCACTGGTTCATCGCCGCCCTTCTATTCGCCAGCGCCGCATGGATTCACTGGAAGATCGTGTTCCGATTCGGCATTGATCCGCCCCGCGCCAAGCTCCTGGCGCCTCTGTTCATCGGCGCCTTTGGGGCGATCCTCTTCACCACGCACCTTGCGGCACGCCTGACGGCGTGGGAAGCGGCGTATCGCGGCTACCGCCTGCCCCATCCGGTGGTGCTGCGGGCCATGTATTACCATGCCGCTCACTGTTTCCCCGTGGCCTTGCTGGTGTTCCTGACCATCGGCGGTTACGCCCTGCGGCTGATTCCCTGCCCCATCCTGGCGTATCTCGCCATCCTGGGCGCCCAGGTCGTCGGCTTCGCCCTGTATTTGTTCGCCACCTACTGGATTGCCATGCGCAATCTGATGTACGCTAACCGCTGACCGATGACCAAAATCGCGACGCTTCGCTTGATCCTTGCGCTGCTGCTGGCTGCGGCCATCGCCGCCGCCGCCGTCTGGCTCTTCGGCACCCAGGAGGGCAACCAGTATCTCGATCCGAAAAATCTGCACCACCTCGGGAGACGCTTTCACGATTGGGTGCAGGGCCATCCGCTGTCGGCGCCGGCTGCGTTCGTCGCCCTGTACATCCTGCTGGGAATCCTGGCCCTGCCCGTCTGGTGGGTGCAGATCATCGCCGGCCGCGGCTTTGGATTGTGGATCGCCCTGGCCTTGACCCAGCTCGCCGCGACGATGGCCGCCGCCTTGACCGTCGCCATCTCGCGCTCCCTGGTGGGCAACTGGCTGCGCGCGGAATTGGCCTCGCGCCGCGCCCGCCTCATGGAACTGGACCAAAAGCTCGGCCACAACGGGCTCCTGGTCGTGATGGCCGTGCGACTGGTGCACGTCATGCCCTTCAGCTTGAGCAATTACGCCTTTGGCTTGACGCAAATCCGCCCGCGCCAGGCCGCCCTGGGCACCCTGCTGGGCAACGTCCCCACCGCCGCTTTCTACATCAGCATCGGCGCCGGAGTGCACCCGTGGCGCAATTGGCGATTCATCCTCGCCCTGGCCGTCGTGAATATGATCCTGTTAATTCCCCTGGCCCTGCGATATTACAGGCCGCAGTGGTTCAAGAAACTCGGCATTGAATGACCGGATTTTGCACCAGCCCGCAGTTCGTGGATCACATCACCCGCCCGCATCATCCGGAGCGGCCGGACCGCATCCGCGCCATCGCCCTGGCCGTGCGCCAGGCGGGACTGGTCGATTCGCCCAATCCATTTCCCGATTTTGAGCTGGACCTTCAGCTCAGCCCCGTCGGCGGCGAAAAGCTCCTGGAATTGCAGCCCTCGCCGGCTGAAGAAAAATGGATCGAGCTGATCCACACGCGCCGCCTCGTCAACTGGGTCCACCACATCTGCCAAAGCGGCGGGGGAATGCTGGATCAGGGCGAAACGCCGGTGTGCGCGGCAAGCTTTGACGTGGCCCTGCTGGCGGCGGGGGCGGTGCTGAGTTGCTGCGATGCGGTTATGGCCGGGCAGGTTCGCCGCGCCTTTGCCGCCGTTCGCCCGCCGGGACATCACGCCGAGCCGGATCGGTCCATGGGATTCTGCCTGTTCAACAACGTCGCCATTGCGGCCAGATATCTGCAGCGGCAGCACGACGTGGAGCGCGTCGCCATCGTCGATTTCGACGTGCATCACGGCAACGGCACGCAGGCGGCGTTCGAGGATGATCCCACCGTGCTGTTCGTCAGCATCCACCAACACCCGGGCACGTGTTACCCCGGCAGCGGCTACGGCTGGGAAACCGGCGAGGGCGGCGGCCGCGGCGCAACGCTGAATATTCCCATGGTTCCCGGCAGCGGCGACGCGGAGTATTTCTCGGCGATCGAGTCGCTGATCCTGCCCAAGCTCGATGCGTTCAAGCCGCAAGTGTTGCTGCTGTCGGCCGGCTTCGACACGCACAGCGATGACCCGCTGGCCGACATTGAATTAAGCGAGGAGGGATTTGAGACGATCACGCGACTGCTGGCGCAAGCCGCCGATGTTCACTGCCAGGGCCGCCTAGTCAGCGCGCTGGAAGGCGGATATAACCTACGCGCCCTGGGCCGCAGCGTCGTGCGCCACCTGGTCGCGTTGCGATAGGAGAGAAAAAGGTTTCTGACCCCCTTTTTCCTTGGGGAGGGGTTCCACCACATTGCCAGCGGATGGCTGCCCCATGCTTGTCGGAGTACTTACGATGGTAACCTTTTTGAGCAATCACTGGCATCAAATAGTGGACGTGATAACCGTCGTCGGGCTCGTCCTCGCCGTCGTTGCGTTGGTGCTCGCGTGGAAACAGCTCCGCGATCTCCAGCGCGTACAAAACTCACTGAGCACAAGGTACATAGGACAGTTTCCAGAACACATGGATGAAGTTGTAAAGCTGGTAAAATCTGCAAAAAGAAACCTGACGATTGTCTGTGACGTCCCAGCCTACTGCTCATTCACGAGGCCTGAGCTTGGCTTGGCGTATAAACAGGCCCTCGAGGGGAAAAAATATCAAGCCGGCTTCAAAACGCTGCGGTTTATTTGTCTGAGCGATCGTGAGATTGACGCTTTTCATCATGAGCAGTTGGACCCAGACACCACGGATGACAAATGGCCGGAATTTAAGAAGCACTTTGACACACAACTCAACTTTCTCATTCGCGACTACGGGAGTGCGGAGACCTTTGAGTCCTTAACGCGTGAACAGTTTTTCAATTTGGTAATGACGGCCCACAAAAGCATGATGGCGGGGGTGCTGCAAAGATGGCATCCGGGTCGTTTCGACACGACGATGCCAATCTACTTCTGGATAGCGGACGACTTTCGCGGCGTGCTGGCAATTCCTGTCCTGGCTGACGGCGTCACGGAAATCTGCTTTGCAACCAACGATCAGCAAATTTTGAAAGCACTCATGGGACTCTACTCGCGGTTGAACAGAAAAGCGGCCATCGCCGGGAATCCGAGTGCTTCGCCGACGCCCGCCGCGTCATCTTCCTCAACTCCTAGCGCGGGCGGCGCATCCGCGGTTCAGCTGT
Organism: Phycisphaerales bacterium UBA1161; assembly: GCA_002311745.1. Classification (GTDB taxonomy): domain Bacteria; phylum Planctomycetota; class Phycisphaerae; order Tepidisphaerales; family Tepidisphaeraceae; genus UBA1161. Next base: position 9,916 of record DBZL01000041.1, read on the forward strand.
CGAAACCGCCGCCTCCTCCGCTGGGCGGCGCCCCAGCCCCGAAATCGACCGAAGCTCCCCGCTGAATAATTCAAAGAAGTCGAAACGGAATGAGTTTTCGGCAGACCAATCGTGTGCGCTACGTGAACCGCATCTTTTTTCTTCCCTGAGCAGTTGGCATTCTGCCATAGCATGAACAAATCACAACTTCCAGGTGCCGAAGAATGGCGCCAGATCATCGGTGGGCAACGGCCCAGTGGCCTGACCGTCGCGGCCTACTGCCTGGAACGGGGAATTACCCAAGGTTCGTTTTACACCTGGAAGCGGCGGTTCCGGGTCGGCGAATAGCCTATGCTTATTGGCTGTCTCGAGTCGTTCTTCCGCCTTCGCTCAACGCGAAATTTGTCAGACTCCCCGCCGGGCGGAGAATACATCCATAGACGAGGCCAATTAAGTGGATGAGGCGATCTCTAATCTTCGGACCTTTGTCGCTAGCAGGGATCCCAAGGCGTTTGAGGCGATTGTGCGGCAGTACCTCAAGATCGTCTATGCCGCGGCGCGGCGGCAGGTGCACGATGCGCAACTCGCTGAGGATGTCACCCAGGCGGTTTTCATTGTCTTATCGCAAAAGGCGGGGCGGGTGCCGCTGGATCGGCCGCTGTCAGGTTGGCTGCTGAAGACCACCGGGTACGTCGCGGCAAATTCGTTGCGAGCCGAGCGTCGCCGTCGCGAACACGAAAGGCGGGCGATTTCCATGACGAGTGAGTCGACCAGCGATCGCCGGGATGATCCGTGGGAGGGAATCGAGCCGCTGTTGGATCGGGGCTTGGCGCAGCTTGGATCGTCGAATCGGGATTTGGTGCTGTGGCGGTTTTTTGAATCGAAGAGCATCGGGGAAATCGCGCGGCAGCTTCAGATATCCGAAGAGGCCGCGAGCAAACGGCTGGGGCGCGCCGTGGAGAACTTGCGCGGGTATTTCCGCCAGCATGGCGTTGCGACGACCGCGGGGGTGCTGACGACGATGCTGGCGAGCCGGACCTCGGAGGCGGCCCCGGCGCATTTGGCGGGGATGATTACTGGGACGGCGCATGCTTCGACGAGCTCCGCGACTTTGGCGAAAGGAGCGGTCATTCTCATGATGACAACGAAGATCAAGGCGGCGGCGGCGGTCGCGGCGTTACTGATCATTGTGGTTGGCGGCGGCGGGACGATTCTCTATCGATCGGTGGCACATAGCTCCGTCGGCGATCAGCCACCGGCAAGTTCCCAAGCCATTGATTCCGCGCCGGCACCCGAGGCCGATTCCGGCGCGATCGAGTCGGCGCCGGCGCCCGAGCCCGATCCCGCCGAAATTTTCCAAGCCGCAAAAGCGGAGTGCTATCCCGATGTGGTGATGAAATATGTGTTGTCGGACCGGCTTTCCAAGCTCGCGGCGGATCTGGATCCGGGTGGGGAGCCACCAAACCAGGAGTTGATGGCGCTGGATCACACCGGGAAGTTGTGGATGGCTTATGTCTTTGCAATCGATCACGTGGGCAAGGAACCGATCGTCATGGGCACCACCACGTTTCCGGGGCGAATAGGGGTCATCACCGATCAAGGAACGTTTGCCCCGGTTGAGAAGACGCCCGTCACAGACAAGCCTCGCTACCCAGGTTACTCAAATATGTCAGTGACGCCCGATCAGAGTTGGACCGGAAAAGAGAAATCCATGTTGGCACTGTATGAGGGTGATAGGTCCGGCAATAGGCTCCAACTTGGTAACTGGCCGGGCCGCGTCTGCGTGCAGCAGCTTGTTTTCATCGCATCGAAGAACTGGCGTGTGGCGACGAGTTCGCTTCGGCCGGCTGCCACGGATGTCGTGGGGGATTTCACGATCTACCTGTGGCAGGAGAAGGTCAAAACTGCGACGAGCGGTTTCAGCGTCAACATCACGCTTAGGCGTCAAGCCGTTGCCGCGCCGGCGACGCGGGCTTCGGGTTCGGGGCAATAATGGGCTGACGTTTCCCGCGGCGATCACTCCGCCAGCATCATGGTATTCGTTCCACCAACCGCACTCCTTAGGGTGGAACGCGGTTGGCGCACCGGACACGACCAATCAAAGGACACCCCCCGCTCTGTCTCGACCGTCTATGTAGACGCCTGAAGATCATCAGGACGTGGGCCAGCGCGTTCAAGAACAGATCGCGTGTGCGGCTGTTGGCGCTCTTGCCGGCGAGGCGATGCCTAGGTTCAGCGCTGGCCGGTAAGATCCCCGAAGCCACGAACGCGATTTTCGATTGAAAATTCTGACCCAGAACCTGATGATCATCAGGTGTCAACCGAGGGTCGAGACCGAGCAGTCCTGATCCCCTTTTGCTCGCGTGGACATTGTCGATGGACATCTCGATCTGGCGTACAACGCCGTGCGTGGGCGGCCGGTGGAGCTTGCGGCCAGGCAGCAGCCGGCCGACGACCACGGAATTCCCACGGTCGGCCTGCCGGATTTGCGACAAGGGGGCGTGACGCTGGTCTGCGCGACGATTTACTGCGCGCCGGAGCTGGAGGGGAAGCCGGGGTATCGCACCGCGGACGAAGCCCATGCGGCCGCGATGAAACAACTGGATTGGTATCGCCGCCAGGAATCGGCCGACGCCGTCCAATTCATCCGCCGCGGCGGCGAGGTCGCGTCTCCCACTCACTTGCATGCGATTCTTTTGCTGGAGGGGGCCGATCCCATCCGTCACGAGGCGGACGTGCGGCAGTTTTGGGATGCCGGCCTGCGCATCGTCGGCCTGGCGTGGCGGCGCACGCGCTACGCCGGCGGCACGCGCGCCCCCGGTCCCCTCACGCCCGAGGGCGTCGAACTGGTCAAAGTCCTGGATCGTTTCGGGATGATTCACGACGCCTCGCACTTGGCGGAAGAATCGTTCTGGCAGTTGCTCGACTTGACGGCCGGGGCGGTGATCGCGTCGCATTCCAATTGCCGGGCCATCGTGCCTACCGACCGGCAGCTTTCGGATGCGATGATCCGCGCCATCGCCGCCCGCGGCGGCGTCATCGGCGTCAACTTCTTCGACAAGTTTCTCTTGCCGCCGGATCAGTACGGCAAGCGCCGCGCCACCCTGGCCGACGTGGTGATGCACATCAGGCACATCTGCGATTTGCTGGGAGACGCGGCCCACGTCGCTCTGGGCACGGACATGGACGGCGGCCTGGGCCGCAACGAAATTCCCGTGGAAATCGAAACCTCGGCCGACTTGCCGCGCGTGGCCGACGCCCTGGAGCAGGCGGGATTCGCCGACGATGCTATCCACGCGATCATGTCCCGCAACTGGACTCGATTCTTCGCACAACATCTGCCGCGCGGGTAGGGGCGAGCGTCAACCGTGCGGGCTCGACACCCGCAGGCTCCACCGCACCACGGCGAGGCGCGGCGTCCCCTTATCCGGGTCGGACGCCGCCGAACGCGACGAGGGCCCCAGACATCTCAAGGTGATTTTGTTCACGCCGCCAGTGACCGGAACGTCCCCGGCGTACAACCCGGCCCGATTGCAGGGGATTGTTCCGCGATACCCGCCATTGACAAGTTCGATGCAATCCAGCGCCCGATCCAGACGGTCCGCATTCTGGAGTTGAGCCTCGAGGTGGACGCGTCCGTCGCGAGGGGACCAGATCGAGAAGGTCGCGGGGAAATCCTGCGGCCAGGTAAAGGACGGCCGCGGGCTGAGCGTGACCGCGTCCTGGCAATCGGCACGAAACAGCAAGGCCTCGTCCGCGACCGGCCAGAGGTAGAAGGGGGGCGAGGACCAGACGGCAGGCCGTTCAAACGCGTGAGGGTCGTCCGTCAGGACGTAGCTGGCGTCGCTCAAGGCGACGGAATGAACGAAGCTCATGATCGCGTCCGGCGAGTAGTACGGGCCATGGCCGCCGACCAGGTAGATGGGAAGGCCGCGCAGATAATAGACGCTCCAGTCATTGGCGGCGGGATCGTCGATGTTGACGGCGACGGTGCTCGCGTGGGTGACTTGTGAAATGTTCTGGACCTCGCGGTACATCTGCATGCTCTTGGGATGCACCGATTGCGAAAAGGCGTAGATGCGGACGCATACGGCGATCCAGACGCAGGTGAAAACGATTCGCCAGGGAACCAGGGCGCGGCGCCCAGCGCCCATGGCGAGGACCGCAAGCAGAGAGAAGAGCCACCAGAAAGTGTTAATGAACTTATACGCCCCGTAGTCGTAATGGGCGACGAATATCATGTCGGCCATCCCAAGCAACGCGACGCACGCCAGCGCCAGCAATCCGTACGCACGGCGTTTCAGCAGGATATAGATGCCGACCATCGAGGCCGCCGTCATACAGATGGATAGGACCATCGTGAGGATTTTCCACACGGACGGAAGGTGACGCTGGTAAGCAGCGAGGAATCCCCAAAAGGTGGAGAGGGAATAATTCGCTTGGAATAGAGAGAGGAAATAACTTTCTCCGGGGCGATTCCCCTTGGACGCCGTGCCGGCGATGAGATTCATACGAAAAAACGTGAAAAGTTCGCTGCGCCATGGCCACATCAGCGCCAATGTGAAGGCGAAGGTCACGAGCAGCATGACGGCTGAGTTGGCGCGCCGATCTCGATGTGTAACCAGCGCTTCCAGCCACATGACGAATAGGGCCAGGATGACGATGGGAGCCAATTGCGGATAAGAATAGAGAGCGGTGGAACAGAGCAATGCCGCCGCGACGGACGTGGAAAGGCGCTTGGCCTCTGGGCCGTAATCCAGTCCGCAGACCGCCGGAATAATGCACAGGAGCAGCAGATTGCCGAAATTGTTGGCCATGACGACGTTGAGGATCCATCCGGCGAAGACGGCAAACCATATATAGGTGCGCCACAGGTGCGGAAAGGAACCATACAACTTGCTGTAAAAGAAGAAGGCGACGCTCGACGCGTAGGCGAAGACAGACCAGACGAGAAACAGGCCGGTTGAGGTCTGTGGATCGCCGGCAGTGGTCAACGTTGAAAAGAAGGCGAGCAGGCCCGGGCTGACAAACTGGAAGAGCATCGGATTGATCCAGAAGACGGGCGCGGCCTGACCCGACACTTGCATGGGATAGTTCCAGACGACAAGTCCTTCCCTGACGTAATGGGGCCCGTCCCAGAACCAACTGCCGCGGAAATCCGTGATTCCGTAAACGAAATAAGGGACCAGCAGAAGCACGGGCAACAGCACGACTTGGGCGATCTCAAACGGGTGGGCGGCGATCTCGCGGAGGGTTGTCTTGGTGGTTCCGGCGAGGGCCAGAAGCAACGTGGCGATCCAAAGAAACGGGGCCGCTTGCCCGACGGAATGACCCGTACGCAAGATGACAGCGAATCCAAGAGACCAAAAGGCCAAGGCCAGGACGGGCGACAAGAGGATGGCGGCCGGGGTGCCGGCGGGCAGGCGGATGAGCCGCTGTATGCCGCGGCCGGCCAGCACGCTGACCGCGCATAGCAGCAAGTAGTGAACCATAAAAGGACGTCCTCGCCGTCTCCCCAGCGGCGAATGATCGGAATCGCGGAGAACGGACTCGGCAGTTGTTCGCCCGCTGCCGCGCGGATCGAAGAGTCGATGCCGAAAGATCGGCGGCGATTATATTGCCTCACTCCGGAGGATCAACAATCTACGCGCACGGCGAGGGCGGCGGCCGACGGCCGCCGCCGATCTCCGGTGCACCTGTTCGCCGCTCACAGATCGCGTCGATCGGGTGCGTTGCGAGCGGCCTTTGTGCATTGTATCGCAGCGTGGGCCGCGGCCAGGCGGGCGATGGGAACGCGGTAGGGCGAGCAACTCACGTAGTTCAGCCCGACCTTGTGGCAGAAGTGGACGCTCTTGGGGTCGCCGCCGTGTTCGCCGCAGATGCCGCACTTGAGATCGCGGCGGGTGCTGCGGCCCTTGCGGACGGCCATGTCAACGAGCTGTCCGACGCCGCCAATGTCCAGGCTCTGGAACGGGTCGCGCTCCAGGATTTCCCTGCTCAGGTAATCGGGCAGGAAGCTGTTGATGTCGTCGCGGCTGAAGCCGAAGGTCATCTGCGTCAGGTCGTTGGTGCCGAAGCTGAAGAACTCGGCGACCTGGGCCATCTCGTCGGCGGTGACGGCGGCGCGCGGCACTTCGATCATCGTGCCGTACATGTAGTCCACCTTCACGCCGGTTTCTTTCATGACGGCGGCGGCGGTCTCGTCCGTGATCTTCTTGCAGAAATCCAGCTCCTTCTTGATGCCGGCCAGGGGGATCATGATCTCCGGCTTCACCTTCACGCCGGCCTTCTTGACCTCGCAGGCGGCCTCGATGATCGCCCGCACCTGCATCTCGAGGATTTCCGGATAGGTGATGGCGAGGCGGTCGCCGCGATGGCCCAGCATGGGGTTGGCTTCATGCAACTGGTTCACGCGGGCCTTGACCTGCTCGAGCGTCAGCCCCAGGGAATTGGCCAGGGCCTGCTGTTCCTTCTCTTCGTGAGGCAGGAACTCATGCAGCGGCGGGTCGAGGGTGCGGATCGTTACCGGCAGGCCGTCCATCGCCTTGAAGATGCCCACGAAGTCTTCCTTCTGGTAGGGCAGGAGCTTGGCCAGGGCGGCCTTGCGGGCCTCGACGGTCGTGGCCAGGATCATCTCGCGCATGTGGTGGATGCGCTGCGGGTCGAAGAACATGTGCTCCGTGCGGCACAGGCCGATGCCTTCAGCGCCGAAATCACGCGCCACCTGGGCGTCGTTGGGGGTGTCGGCATTGGTGCGGACGCCCAGGGTGCGATACTTGTCCGCCCACTTCATGAGGGTGGCGAACGGTCCGCTCATCTGGGCCTTGACGGTGGGCATCTTCCCGTCGATCACTTCACCGGCGGAGCCGTCGAGGGAGATGAAGTCGCTGGGGCCGTAGGTCTTGCCGCTGACGGTGAACTTGCGGCCCTTTTCGTCGATCTGGATGGCGCCGGCGCCGGCGACGCAGCACTTGCCCCAACCGCGGGCCACCACGGCGGCGTGACTGGTCATGCCGCCGGTGCTGGTCAGGATGCCGACGGCGCTGTGCATGCCCTGCACGTCTTCCGGGCTGGTTTCCTTGCGGACGAGAATGACGGCCTCGCCGGCCTGCGTGCGCTCGTGCGCTTCATTGGCGGTGAACGCCGGCTTGCCCACCGCCGCCCCCGGCGACGCCGGCAGACCTTTGGCGATCACGTTGCGCTTGGCATCGGGGTCGAACGTCGGGTGCAGAAGCTGATCCAGGCTGTCCGGATCGACCCGCAAAACCGCCGTCTTCTCGTCGATCAATTTCTCCTTGGCCATGTCCACGGCGATCTTGACGGCCGACACGGCGTTGCGCTTGCCCGTGCGCGTCTGCAGCATGTACAACTTGCCCTTCTCGATGGTGAATTCGAAGTCCTGCACGTCCTTGTAGCGAGTTTCCAGGGCATCCTTGATCCTCAGCAGCTCGGCCCAGCTTTTCTTGCTCCAGCGATCGCCCATTTCCTGGCAGTCGATGGGTGTGCGGATGCCGGCGACCACGTCTTCGCCCTGGGCGTTGACCAGGAACTCGCCGAAGAACTTGTCCTCTCCGGTGCTGGGGTTGCGCGTGAACGCCACGCCGGTGGCGCTGTCGTCGCCCATGTTGCCGAAGACCATCGCCTGCACGTTGACCGCCGTCCCCAGCAGGCCGTGCACGTCGTGAATCTGGCGATACTTCACGGCGCGGTCCCCCATCCAGCTTCCGAACACGGCTTTGATCGCGCCTTCGAGTTGTTGCAGCGGGTCCTGCGGGAAATCGGTTCCGACGTGGTCCCGGTAAACCTTCTTGTAGCGGCGCACGACTTCCTTGAGTCCGTCGGTGTCCAGGTCGGTGTCCACCTTGGCGCCTCGGGCGTTCTTGACCGCCGACAGCTCATGCTCGAAATGCTCGTGGTCCACGCCCATGACCGTGTCGCCGTACATGTTGATCAGCCGGCGATAGCTGTCTTGGGCAAAACGGGGATTGTTGCTCAGGCGGGCGATGCCTTCGACGACCTGGTCGTTGAGGCCGATGTTCAGCACGGTGTCCATCATGCCGGGCATGGAGAGCTTGGCGCCCGATCGGCAGGAGACCAGCAGGGGGTTGTTGGCATCGCCGAATTTCTTTTCCGTGGCATTTTCCACGCGTTCCAGGTTGCGCTTGACCTCCTCCATGAGGCCCTTGGGCAGCTTCTGGCCCAGGTCGTTGTACTCCTTGCAGGTGGCGGTGGAGATGGTGAAGCCCGGAGGCACGGGCAGACCCATGTTGGTCATTTCGGCCAGGTTGGCGCCCTTGCCGCCCAGAAGGTCTCTCATGTGGGCGCCGCCTTCGGCCTTGCCGTTGCCGAAGAAGTAGACGCGTTTTTTCGACTTGGCGGTCGAGGCGTGCCTGGTGGAAGCGGCTTTACGGTGTTTGGTCAAAGTTTTTGGCATGATGCATGGCTCCGAGAAAAAGGGGTGGAAAAAACGAGCCGGGAGTATAGGACAAGAGCGGTGATTGCAAAAGGCCCCACGGGAGCGGAGCGAGCGTTTTTGCACGGCAAATCCGTGCTTATCGGGGATATCACCTACGCGCCAGAAGGGTTAATTCCCGTCGTGCGTCGCCGGCGAGTGAAAATCTGCGGGAATGTTAGGGAATCAGCGGCGGCAGGGTGGCGCTGACCATTTCTTCTTCGGCGAGGCTCGGCGGCTGCGGCATTTCCGCCTGCTGCCGCAGCACCCGCAGGGTGTACCACGGCAGCCAGATGGCGCATCGGGCCGTGGCCGCCACGATCGTACCCAGCACGATGCCTTTCAGACCCAGGTGAAAGAAGCGTACCAGGGTGTAGTTGAGCACCACGTTGGCCACCCCCGCGATGAGGACCGAGGCGGTGAAAGCGCGAACTTTACCAATGGCCAGCAGAATCGACCGTCCCACGGCGCTGCTGCCGCCGATGACGGTGTGAATCAGCATCCACGGCAGGATGGCGCAGGTGGCCGGAAACGGATTGCCAAGCAGTAAACGGAACAGAAAGGGCGAAGCCCACCAAATGAACGGGGCGATGACCAAGAGCATCGCCGCGGTGGCCAGGGTCCCCAGGAGGTAATAGCGGCGAACCGCCCGGCTGTCTCCGGAGACATGGGCGATGGCCGTGCGCGGCATCAGCACCAACGCCAAGGCCGAGGCCAACAGCAACATTCCGCCGTCCACTTCCACCGCCGGAACATAATCTGCCACGGTTTCGAATGAAATCAGCTTGGTGATGATCAGGTAATCGGTGGGTGCGTAAAGAAAATCGGCCATCTGCGCCGCGACGATCATGCCGCCGAACAGCAATAGCCGGCGTACGATGCGCCCGTCGAACTTGGTCCACCACCTTTCGAACACGCCGCTGCCCATATGATGAGAGAGGATCGAGCGCAGCGCCAGCAGCATCGCTGAACCAGCCATGAGCGGCCATCCGGTGGCGCGTTGCCAGGGCCAATGCAGCACATACAGGCCGATCACGGTGCCGCCGCCCCAGACGATCTCGTGCAAACTGAGAAACAGGTTGTCGGCGAAGATTCTGCCTCGCGTTTGCAGCACCGCGCCGGGGGCGTCGCTGATCATGCGCAGAAGCGTGGCGATGGCGACCATCAGCGCCAACTCGAATAGGGTGTTGCCCGTTTGGAGGTTGACGTGGGTGGTCTTGAACCAGGGCATGAACAGGGCCACGGCCAATCCACCGGTCAGTGCCGTCAGCAGGGCCATGGCAAAACCGTTGGCATAGACGACACGCACGGCCGGCAGCAGCGGGGCGGTTTCATACGACCGATTCGACCCTGCGTCGTTGTCGCCGTGCCGCAGCGCCTCGGCCGTGAGGCGAATGATGGCCGGGCTCAGGCCGACGGCCGCGTATTCCAGGAGTCCCACCGTGGATTGAATAAGACCCAACTGGGCGAAGGCGAGTTTTCCCGCCACGCGCATCACCGTCGCGATCACCACCAGAAACGCCGTGATGCGCGATCCGCTGACCACACACGCCGAGACAAGGTCCCGACTAAGATTTTTTGCACCTGACACGGGAGGGGAATATAGCGACTTATGTCGGCAAGGCGATGGGCGCCGTCGGCTGGGATGCCGTCGCCGCGCCGCTTTGGCGGCGCAGGGCGCGGCGGATCAGCAGGACCGCGGTTAACGCCAGCAGGGGAACGGTGAGATGCAGCCGGGTGTGATCGGCGATGGGCGTGGCCACTTCCATGACCAGGTACAGGACCAGCCAGACCCACGGCAGCCAGCGGTCTTCCCAACCGTTGTCCGCGGCGGGCCCGCGCTGCCGATCCGCCGCGTACACCACCGCGGCCACGACGAGCAAGAGCAGATCGTAATCAAAATAGAACGGCATCAGCAGCGGCATGGCGGCGATTGTGGCGGCGATCAAACGGTCGGTCTGCGACGGCGACGGTTTTCCTCGCAGCGTATGCCAGATCACCGCAAGCAAACCCACCGCCAGCGCCGCCGCGCACGCGCCCCACAGCGCCACCACCAGCGGCGATGCCGGCCCCACCGCCCAACCCTGGATCAGCAGACGCCAAAATCCCTTGAACGTGACGTGCCGTTGCCACAGATAGCGGTGCTCCACCTGCATCCAATGCAAGTTGGCGGGCATGTGGATAATAAAGTCGTGCAGACTGCCGGGCATGCTCAGCAGATTGATCGCCAACAGCGCCAGGCCCATCGCGCCCACGCCCGCCAGTGCCGCCCAGCCCTGGCTGAGGCACAGGACAATAGCGACGACCGCCGCAAGCTGCGGCTTGTACAGCAGCAGGCCGCAGACCAGTCCCGCCGCAAATCCGCGCCCGCTGCGCCACAAGCCGACTGTGATCGTCAACAGCAGCAGCGAGACAAACGTGTTTTGCGCATGACTGGCGGCCTGGATGAACGGCATCGCCGTCAGCAGGAACAGGGGCACCAGCAGCTTGGTCTTCCAATCGCCCCGGAGCATCCGGCACAGCAGAAAAAGCGACGCGATCAGACAGCACAACTCGATCATCCACCACAGGGCCAAAGCCCGGCGGTAAGAGAACGCCGACAGGGGCGCGAACATCCACGCGGCAAACGGCGGGTTCCACCACGGGCCGAAGCTCTCGCCCAGTTCCAGGTCCGCCGCGCGGCCGGTGGCCCTCTCGAAATCCCGGGCGGCATCCAGGTCGTACAGCTTCTGGTACTGCCCCGTGCGGGCGCAAGTTCCGCCAAAATAGAAGACCAGAAAATCGTGCCCCAGCATCCGCCGCGTCACCGCGCGGTCCTTGGAGATGCAGAAGTTGCCGACGATAAAGGTGAGCAGGAAGACGGCCACCAGGCCGCCGGCCTTCCAAAGAAAGATGCGCGGATCCCTGCGAGCCGCCTTTTGCGCCGGTGCCTGAGCGTCCATGGGATGCGTACCGTATCGGCCCAAGACCGGCGCGATCTTGCCAATCGGCGGGCGGCCCAGCGGCGGCGTTTATGGGACGCTCGTCAATGCAGGAGCGGTTTTCCCAGCTTGCGACGCATCACCTGCATCTGCCCCAGGTGCATGGCGACGTGATTGGGAATCATGAAAACCAAATGCCCCACCGTGGGGACATACTGGCGCATCGGCTCGGGGCCGGGCTTGTCCAGGTCCGCGGGGGAAAGCGTTCTAATCCACGCGACGGTCGCAGCGCGAGTCTTGGCCAGTTGATTAAGCAATCGCTGTTTATTGGGGAATAGCGCGGGATCGTCCGAGGCGGCGGTTTCCTTGGTGAACTTCTTGTCGAATCCCTCCGGCAGCGCGGGCATGGCGCCGGGTTTACACGCACTGATCATCCTCGTTTCGGAGGCGATCAGGTGTCCCAGTTGCCAGGCCGTATGATTGGCCTTGGGACATGGGCGGACCAGAAGGTCGGCATCGGAGAAATCCGCCAGGGTGGTCTGGAGCATATCGAGATTGCGTTGCAACACATCGGCAGCCAAGTCGATCGGGTTCATGCGCTCTCCTTTGCGGCCAGGGGTGTGGCCGGCGGCGATAAAAGAACGGCGCGAATCGGAAATTGCAAGCGCAATATCAGGCGCCGCGCTCAGGCAATCTTAGGCGCGGCGGGGGCGGTTGCCGACAGCTCGTCGACGTGGGCGGAAAGACGCTGAATTTCCTGGCTGATCTGAGCGAGGGATTTTTCCCACTGCCCGGTCGAGCGGGATGCGGCATCCGGGAGGTGCTGCGCCATGGCTTCCAGCGAGGCCATCGGCGTGCGCAGCTCCTGGCCCAACGTCGCCAACGACTGCTGCATCCCGGCGATGGTGTCGAGCAGGCGGTTGCGCTCGGACTCCAGTTGCGCGGCCTGCGCGGCCTGGTCGTGCAGGCGCACCGTGTGCTCGCCGGCGCGCAAACGCGCCAGCAGCTCTCCCCGATGAAAGGGCTTGGTCATGAAATCGTTGGCGCCCGAATCCAGCGCCGCGATGGTCAAGGCGCGCTCGATATGCGCGGTGAGAATGATCAGATCCGTGAACGGAATGGCCAAATCAGCGCGGACCTGGCGGCAGAACTCGATGCCGTTCATCACCGGCATGTCGTAGTCGATCAGGGCGATGCGCGGGCCGTGGTTGCGCAGGACCGCCAGCCCCTCCGCGCCGCTGCAGGACTCGACGACTTCGTATCCCGCCGTGGTCAGGTGCGCCTGAAGCAGCTGGCGCAGCATGGGATCGTCATCCACGATCAGCACTCGCGACGGCATATCCCTTCCCCGCCATTTTGGCTGTTCTTTGTGGCGACACGCATCTGTTTCTTTCATCGCCGGTTCTGCGGCGGTCCTTTAGCGTGCGTAGACCTTTGCGGACCCTTGAGAACCGAGAAATGGGCGGAGTGATTCTCCGCGCCGCGGTAAGAACCCCCGTCGGCTGACTCCCGTTGCCGCGATTTACGGACCCGCTGGCCGCGACGCGCCGCTGCGGAAGATTCCGTCTATTCGGCTTATCCGGCCTCAGAATTCAGTCGATGTTTTCAGCACCCCGGTTTTGGGCCATCGCTCAGCCGCCCATAGTCTTGGAGCCATCGTTGATGCGACGAATCCCTCTCATCGTCGTGGCCTGTATTATGGGGTTGAGCGTTGCCTCGGTGACCGTCACAGTCGTCACCGAGGGGGACATCGCACGCAGGGGTTTGACCGGCGTTGCAGAACGGTTCCGCCTGGTGCCCGGCATGGAGGGGAGCCGGACCAATGCCGATACGTGGTATGTCGGCTGGCGCGCCAGCCTCCGCCGGGGGACACGATCGGTCTAACGCCGCGCGGATCGCCGCCATGCGAGGATATGGAAACATCATGGATGGGCGGGTCGTCAGGTTGGGTTCCGCGGCCGTGCTGGCGGTGTTGTGCGTGGCGACGGCGATGACCCGGGGCGACGAGCCGAGCCGTGAGTACCAAGTCAAGGCTGCGTTTCTCTTTAACTTTGCGGAGTTCACGCAATGGCCGGACAGCGCCTTTGCCGGTTCCGATGGCCCGTTCGTGGTGGCTGTTATCGGCCAGAATCCCTTCGGCCAGGCGCTGGAACATACCATGGAGGGCAAATCCATCGCCGGTCATCCGGTCGTCGTCAGATATATCGACTCGTCCGGCGACGTTCCGGGTTGTCACGTGTTATTCGTCCCTGCCTCGGAGGATGGGCGCCTGGACGACATCTTCAAGCAGGTCGCGGACCGGCCGATACTTACTGTGGGAGAGTCGGAAAAATTTCCCTGGGCAGGTGGCATCATCCGGTTTCTGATCGAGGACAACAAAGTCCGTTTCGAAATCAATCCGGACGCGGCGGCCAAGGCCTCTTTGCACATCAGCTCCAAGCTGATGTGCCTGGCACGGATCTTCAAAAAACAATAGCTCCGCCGCCATGCCAAACCCAGGCAAGACAGGATCGTCCATGATGCGAATGATGCGCACCCTGAGCCTTCGCGGAAAGCTGATCGCTTTAAGCATGACCTGCACCGGCGTGGCGCTGCTGGTCGCCTGCGTGATCTTCCTGGTCTACGACTACCGCCAGATCAGAAATGCGCTGCTCGATGAATGGATGTCGATAGCGAAAATCGTGGCCGGCAACTCCACGGCGGCCGTCGCCTTCAACGATGCCGAGGCCGCCAACAACATGCTGCGAACCCTGTCGGTCGAACCCGAACTGGAAAACACCACCATCTACCTGCCCTCCGGCGAGGTGTTGGCCCGATACGTTCGCCCGCACTACGACGGAACCCTTCACCCCGATGTGGACTTCCGCGGCGCGCGCCTGGGACTCGGCTACCTCGAGATCTGCCAACCGATCCGGCTCGACGGCAAGCAGATCGGCCTGATCTACATCCGCAGCGATCTGCATGAGCTGTACGCGCACATGCGCGACTATTTCGCCGTCATGGCGGTGGTCTTCGCGGGAACCATGCTGGTCGCCTACGTGCTGGTCATTCGCCTGCAACGCGTGATCTCCATCCCGATCTCCAACCTGACCCGCGTAGCGCGCAAGGTGGCGGTCGCCAAAGATTACAGCCTGCGCGCCGGAGGCGAACCCTCCAGCTCGGATGAACTGAGCCTGTTGGTCAACTGTTTCGACCAGATGCTGGCGGAGATTCAGCAGCGGGATGCGGAGTTGGCGGAGTACCGCGCGGGCCTGGAGCGGGAGGTGGCCGCACGGACCGGGCAATTGCAGCAGACGCTGGCCGAGCTGACCGGCGCCAAGCAGCGCGCCGAAGAGGCCAGCGCTGCCAAGACCGCCTTCCTGGCCAACATGAGCCACGAGATCCGCACGCCCATGACGGCCATCATCGGCTACGCCGACAGCATGCTCGAACCCGACCAGACCGTCTCCGACCGGCAGGATGCGCTGCAGACCATCCGCCGAAACGGCCAGCATCTTCTGGAGCTCATCAACGACATCCTGGACATCTCCAAGATCGAAGCCGACCGCATGACCGTCGAACGCGTGGAGGCCAACCTGCCGTCGCTCCTGGCCGATCTGATTTCGCTGATGCGGCCCCGGGCGGTGGCCAAGGGGCTGGGATTCCGCCTCGAAGTGATGGGCGCCGTTCCCCAAAGCATCCACACCGATCCCCTCCGCCTGCGGCAGGTGCTGATCAACATCCTGGCCAATGCGGTCAAATTCACGGAGCGGGGTGAAGTCTGCCTGTGCGTGCGCTGCACGCGCCCGCCCGAGGGCCCGGCACGCTTGTGTTTCGAGGTGCGCGACACGGGCATTGGCATCGCGCCCGATCAAGTCGATAAGCTGTTCCGCTCCTTCGCCCAGGCCGACGGCTCGACCACGCGGCGTTTCGGCGGCACCGGGCTGGGGCTGGTCATCAGCAAACGCCTGGCCTTGCTGCTGGGCGGCGACGTCTCCGTCCAGTCCAAGCTCGGCCAGGGCAGCACCTTCACTGTCTGCATCGATGCCGGGCCAATGGAGGATTCCCGCATGTTGAGCGAATTAAACGAGACCATATTGCCCAAGCCGGCCCTGACGCCGGCCAAGATCTGGAAACTGGCGGGCCGAATCCTGCTGGTGGAAGACGGCGTGGATAACCAGCGATTGATCTCCATGCACCTGACCAAGGCCGGCGCCGAAGTGAGCATCGCCGCCAATGGCCGCGTAGGCGTAGACATGGCCGCCGCTGCTCAGTCCGTGCGCCCCTTTGACCTGATCCTCATGGACATGCAGATGCCGGAGTTGGACGGCTACAGCGCCACCAGCGAGCTGCGTCGCCGCGGATTCAAACAGCCCATCATTGCCCTGACCGCCCACGCCCTTTTGGAGGACCGTGATAAATGCCTGGCGGCCGGGTGCAGCGACTACCTCAGCAAACCCATCGAGAAAGACGTCCTTTTGCGCACGGTCGCCGCGCACCTTTCGGAGGTTGCCACCGCCCACGGACCGTCGCGTCGGACCGACGTGATCATCCGCAGCGAGTTTGCCGAGGATGCCGACATGAAGCAGGTGCTGAGCGAGTTCGTCCAGCAGCTTCCCGAGCAGGTGGGGCGACTGCTGGGGCTGTTGCGGCAGGGGGATCTGGAAGAGCTTCGCCGCGCCGTTCACCAATTGAAAGGCGCCGGAGGCGGCTACGGCTTCCCGATGGTCACCCAGCTTGCCGCCGCCACCGAAGACCGCATCAAGGCCACCGATCCTCTGGATGTCATCGCCAACCAAGTTCACGAGTTGATGGAACTGATCCGCAAGATCGACGGCTACGACCGGGCGAGGGAGCCCAACCATGTTACAGAGAATACTGGTCATTGACGACTCCAAGTCCATGCACGCGCTGCTGCAGGCCAGGCTGCATCACGAGCCGGTCGAACTGCATTTCGCCTTGGACGGCCAGACCGGCCTGGCGATGGCCCTGCGCCTGCAGCCGGACCTGATCCTGTTGGACATCGACATGCCCGAGATCGACGGGTTTGAGGTTTGCCGGCGGCTCAAATCCGATGTCCGCACCCTGACCATTCCCGTCATTTTTCTGGCCGGCGACACCACCACCGAGCAGAAGATCAAGGGCCTGGAACTGGGCGCCACGGACTACGTCACCAAGCCCTTCGACGCCGCCGAGTTGCGCGCCCGCATCCGCGCCACCTTGCGGACCAAGTATCTCATGGACCTGCTGTCCCAGCGGGCCCTGCTGGACGGGCTGACGGGCCTGTGGAATCGCGTCTACTTCGACTCGCGCCTCTCCAGCGAATTGGTCCACATCCGCAGCGTCAACCAGCCGCTGTCTTGTCTCATGGTCGATCTGGACCATTTCCGGCAGTTGAACGAACGCTACGGCCATCATTTCGGCGACCAGGTGCTGCGCGAAACAGCGCGGATTCTTCTTCAGACCTGCCCGCCGGGCGACATCGTGTGCCGCTACGGCGGCGAGGAATTCGCCGTTCTGGTCCTGGGCACGACCGCCGAGCAGGCGACCGAGCTGGCCGAACGAATCCGCGATGCCATCCAGCAGAACACCTGGACCCACGGCGAACTGCCCGTGGAGGTGACCTGCAGCATCGGCGTGGCCGACCTGCAGCGCGTTCCGCCGCCGGGCGTGGTCGAACTGGCGGATGAGGCCATGTTCGAGGCCAAACGCGCCGGCAGGAACCGCGTCGTCATCGCCAAACGATTTGATTTTGCCAAAGGAGCCGCTTAACGCCCCCCCCAAGCGAGCCAGGCATGTCCCTCGCAACTCCAATCCGGCGCGTTCTGGTGATCGCCAGCGACCCGGCCGCCAGCGACGAGCTGTGCCGCGTTCTGGCCTGCGACCCGGAGGACTGGCGCGGACCCCTGGAGATCGACGCCGTCCGCCACGGCTCCGAAGGAAGCGAAAAAGTCGCTCAATCCCTGCAGGGCGGCCGTCCCTACGCCTTGGCGCTGATCGACGCCAATGCCCCCGATCCGCAAGCCATCGACGGCATCGTCAATATCTGGCGGGCCGATCCCAACTTGCAGATGCTGCTCTGCGCCGATGCCCCCGACTTGATTTTGCGCCAGATTCTGTCGCGCACCCAACACGCCGACCGCCTCTGGATGCTCAAAAAGCCTCTGGACCCGGCGCAAACGCGGCAACTGGTCGACGTCCTCACGCGCGCCTGGCAATGTGCGCGAAGCTCCGAATTGCGGGCGGCCCAGCTCGAGCAGACCATCCAGGCCGAACGCGCCCAGCGACAGCGCTTCGAGGAAGAGCTGCGCCTCAGCCAGGATCGCTTTGCCTTGGCCGTCGCCGGCTCCAACGACGGCATCTGGGACTGGAACCTGGCCGATGGCCAGGTCTTCTATTCCCCGCGATGGAAGGCGATCCTGGGCTTCGCCGACGATGAAATCGCCGGCACGATGGATGAGTGGTTCAAGCGCATTCACCCCGACGATCTGCATCGGGTCGAAGCCGAATTGGATTCCCATCTGGATGGGAAGACCGACCGCTTCCGCTGCGAATACCGCCTGCGTCACAAGGACGGCTCCGACCGCTGGGTGCTGACGCAGGGCGTGGCCGTGCGCGATGAATCGGGCGTTGTGCGGCGCGTGGCCGGCTCGCAAACCGAGATCACCGACCGCAAGCTGGCCGAGGAGCAGCTCCGCCACGACGCCCTGCACGACCCCCTGACCGGCCTGGCCAACCGGCCCCTGCTGCTGGACCGCATGAACCACTGCCTGGCCAGCGCCCAGCGCACCCCCAACTACCTCTTCGCCGTCCTCTTCCTGGACGTGGACCGCTTCAAGGTGATCAACGACAGCCTCGGTCACGATGCCGGGGATCAGCTCCTGGTGGAAATCGCCACGCGCATTATGACCGTCGTGCGCAGCATGGACATGGTGGCGCGGGTGGAGCCGGATCACCTGGCGCGCTTTGGCGGGGACGAATTCGTGCTGCTGCTGGACGGCCTGAGCCAGCCGGAGGACGCCGTGCGCGTGGCCGAACGCCTCCTGAAGGCGTTGCAGGAGCCGTTCAAGTTCGGCCGGCACGACGTGTTCACCTCGGTGAGCATCGGCATCGCCTTCGGCAGCGCCTCCAGCCAGCGTCCGGAAACCGTTCTGCGTGACGCCGATGCCGCCCTGCACGCCGCCAAGACCGACCGCAAACAACGCTATCGCATCTACAACCCTGACATGCACGCCCGGGCCATGCGACACCTGGCCATGGAAGGCGAAATGCGCCAGGCGATCGACCGCGGCCAGCTCCGCCTGCACTACCAGCCGATCCATTCCCTGAGCACGGGAAAAATTGTGGAGTTCGAAACCCTGGTGCGCTGGCAACACCCGGAGCGCGGCCTGATCCCCCCGGCGGAGTTCATTCCCATGGCCGAGGAGACCGGCCTGATCATCCCCGTGGGCCGATGGGTTCTGCGTACCGCCTGCCGGCAATTGGCCCAGTGGGACCGTCAGGAGCCGGCCATGGCGGATGTCGGTATCGGCGTTAACGTCTCCAGCCGGCAATTCCTCAGCACCGACCTGGTCTCGGATGTGCGCGAGGCCCTTGCGGAGACCAGCCTGCGTCCGCAGCGTATCAGCCTGGAGATCACCGAAAGCGCCATCATGGAAAGCGGCGCTCCGGCCCTGAACATCCTACCCGCCCTGCACGCCCTGGGCGTGCGCCTGCACCTGGACGATTTCGGCACCGGCTACTCATCCCTGGGCTATCTGAATCAGATGCCCATCGACGTGCTCAAAATCGACCGCTCCTTTGTGAGCCGGATCTGCACGGCCAAGACGGGCCTGTCGTTGGTGCAGGCGATCATCGCCCTAGCTCGTTCGCTGAACATGCAGGTGATCGCCGAGGGCGTGGAGAGCGAGCAGCAGGTAGCCATCCTGACGGGCATGGGCTGCGATTACGTGCAAGGCTTCTACTTCGCCTCCGCGTTGGCACCGGACAAAGCCGTGGAGTATTGGAAGCGTTACATGAACTCGATCCACCTGCCCCTGAACAGCGGCATCTCCTCGATCAGCGAAGCGGTGTAAGCGTTAGTTGCTGGCGGCTGGTTGCCAGTTGCTAGTGGGGAATTCGTCATTCGTCATTCGTCATTCGAATTTCGGCGCTCCCCCTCTCCCTCTCTCCCCCTCCCCCTCTCTCCCCCTCTACTTTCTCGCGCCGCGTGCCCTCGCGCACGTCCTTGTTAATAGCTGCGGGCGGAAGCCCGCAGACCCCGCTCCAAAAGACACCCATTGACCCGCCAAGGCTGCTCCTCAAGCCGAATCGCATGCCCTATTCCGCGCCCCGCAATTCGGCATCTCCCGTCCTACGGTGCGGGCAGCGCCCGCTCCTGCGCGACGCGATCGCCGCTGCCTGGGGACAGGCGTTGCGGCGTCGGTTCGCGGGTCGCTTGCCGCGAAATCTCCGGCCACGTCGCGCTCTTCTGGCGATGGGCTGACGCACGGCACGTTTTCCCGTGAAGTTCCCCCCGTTTAACATTTTTGGACGACTGGAACGGTGCTGGCCATTTTTGCGCCCGGTTAAAACGAAATGCCGCAACGCGCCGGCGCCTCCGTCGGCGGAATTTTTTGTCGCGTCCGCACCCACGCTTGTCGCATTTTCGGAATGACAAATCACCTGTTTTTTGGGGCGAAAATTGCTTTGCGGACCTCCCATCTGGCTCTACGTTAAGTTTTGGTGTTCCTGGAGCCGGGTTTCTATCCAGGCGTGCGGCGCACGTCCTCTCCGCACGGCAAAAGCGGGTTGAAGGTTCCTCGGCGGAGTCGAGGCCTTCCTTTTGCGACGCCTCCGTCACTGATGACGTGGAGCGGCAGTACACGGACAGCCAATGGGAGAGAAGCATGTCGCCAACCAATCCGCCAGTACATCGTGCGCTGTTGGGTTCAGCGCTCGGCTCGCTCGCCATTTTCATTTTTTGCAGCGCCGCCCAAGCGGCCTCGTATGGGAATTTCGTCGGGCCGAACGTGGCATACATGAACGTCAATGAAGCGGACTCGCAACTCGTCGGGCCGCCGCCAGTAACTACGTCGCCCGCCCAGCTCTACGGCCTGCCGGCGCTCTCGCCGACGGGAGGCGACAACCTGGCGTTCCCCAACCTGTCCTTCACCTCCCTGGCGGCCAGCGGTCAGTTCGAATTCCTGGACGGCAAGCTGGCCATGGACATCGCTCCGACCACGTCGAGCGCCTTCATTCATTCGCTGAACATCGATGAAGGCGGCGCCTGGAGAGTGCTGGGGCCGGCGGGTAACACCGCCAGCTCCGAAGCAACCCTGCTGGTCAACGATTTGCGGATCACTTCCCTGAACGGAACGCCCCTGGCAACGCCGATTATCGTCACCCCCAGCTTCAACGTGACGTACAACGTGCAGGTCGGATCGGCTAATGTGACGACCGGCGTGGGTGACTTTACCGTAAGCGCCATCGCCTCCAATGCCGCCGGGACCTGGGATATCGACGCCTATTTCAATCTCGACGCTGCCCTGGCCGCCGCTGGCGAGACCGGCGCTCGCATCACGGACATGTCCCTTGCCCTGGATAATCAGCTTTTGACACAGACGACCTCGGAGGCGACCCTGACCCTGGCGGAGATTGACAAGAAACACTTCGACATCAGCGAGAACGTGCCGGAGCCGGCGACGATTTCACTGCTGGCCTTCGGCAGCCTGCTGATGCTCCGCCGCTCCGCCCGGCGGTAATTGAACGGTCAATGCAATCAACGGAACGGTAGACCGCGGTCCCGGCTTTGAGCCGGGACCGCTCTGTTTTTCCCTGCGGGGAAAACGGAGAGGGCGGATTTCGGCTCTGTTGAAAACCCACCACGCCGACCCTCTCTTCCCCCTCCCCCGGTACCCCCAACATTTTTCATCTATGCCG
>DBZL01000030.1:0-36404 GCA_002311745.1 Phycisphaerales bacterium UBA1161
TTCGCCGAGTACCAGACCAGCTCCCTCTCCGGCAACGTTTACCTCGACAGCAACGCCAATGATGTCGACAACTCTGAGCCGGGCATCGGCGGCGTCACCGTCACCTTGACCGGTACCAACGGTCTGGGCAATCCGGTCACTCTCACCACAACCTCAGCCTCCAACGGAACGTACTCGTTCACCGGACTGGCTCCGGGCACGTACACCGTCACCGAGACCCAGCCCGCGGGCTACACGGCTGAGACGGCCAATGCCGGGTCGCTGGGCGGAACCGCCGCGGTGGGCGTGATCAGCTCGATCACCGTCCTCTCCGGCAACAGCGGCACGAACTACAACTTCGGTGAATTGCAGCCCGTGAACCAGAGCCTCAGCGGCACGGTCTACAAAGACATCACCGGCAATGGCTTGTCGGCCGACGACACGCCGCTATCCGGCGTCGTGGTCGAGTTGTTCAAGGATGTCAACGGCAACGGCGTGCTGGATAGTTCCGACGGCTCACCGATCGCGACGTACACGACCGGCGCCAGCGGGCAGTATTCCTTCACGAGCGTAGCGGTGGGCAACTACATCGTGGCCGAAGTGACGCCCAGCGGCTATGTGATCACCGCGCCGGCCGTGCCGGATTATTACGCGGAGACGGTCGCGTCCGGCGCCAACATCACCGGGTTGAACTTCGACAACTACAACGAGTCGTGCACCTCGAACCTGAAGTGCGTCACCTTCAAGCTGAATAACAACGGCTGCATTACGACGGTGACGGACCTGCGCGGCAACACCGTCCAGAACGAAACCGTGTCGGTCACCTTCACCGTGCCCACCGGCGCAGCTCCGATGCAGTACACGTTGGTCAGCTACAACGCGCCGGATTCGTACTTTAATGCCAGCGATGCCAGCCAGCAGACCGAATACCAGGTGGCGACCGGCACCTTTGGGCCCGGAACGTATACCCTGACCGTGACCATTCCCTGCAATTACTACCAGATCGACTTCGTCTGCGGCGCGGCGATCAGTCAGCTCGGACCGGCGGGCAGCAATATCTTCTATTCTGCCCAGAACCGGCTGATCAGCGCCGACAACGGTGGCTTGCACGACGACGTGGACGACGAGGCGGCCACCATGCACTTCTGGGCCAACCTCGGCCAGAGCCTGATCAAGAACTTTGGCGGCGCGTCCACCAACACCGCCCTGGGCACCTGGTTGAAGACGACCATGCCCAACGTCTTCGGCGGCAGCCTGCTGGGCAACCTCACCAACACCACGGTGGCTGCCAAGTACATGTCGTTCTACAACGTCTCCGGGCAGCAGAACTGGGCGCAGATGATGGCGACGGCGTTGAACGTCTACGCCAGCACGCTGTCCCTGGGCGGCACCGTCGCTTCAACCTACGGGTTCGACGTCACCTCCGATGGTCTGGGCGCCGCCCAGTTCAACGTCGGCAACAACGGCTCGGCGTTTGGTGTGTCCAACAGCAGCACGATCACGGTCAGCCAGATGCTGAGCGCGATCAACTCCAAGTCGACCAACGACGTGCTGTACAACAACGTCGCCAGCCTGCTCAATCAGTGCTACAACGAGCTGGGCCAGGTGAACGGCGACGGCGGGCTCAACTGAACCCTCGCCCATCGCACCCAGGTAGCCCCACGATCAGTGGAGGAAAGCGGTCGGGAGCCCTTGCGGCTCCCGACCGTCGTTTTGTCGGCTGCCTCATTTCGCCGCCGCCGTTGCCGCGGGTTCTGCCGACATCGGACGCGGCTGGGTCTGCAGATGCCTGCCGCGAGCGACGATCAGACGGGCGACGAGGCTGGTCCAGCCGGTCTGGTGGCTGGCCCCCACGCCACGACCGCTGTCCCCGTCAAAACACTCGTGGAACAGAAGCAAATCTTTCCAGTGTGGATCGGCGGCGAAACGATCCTCATCGCCGTGACAGGGCCGTCGGCCCTTGGCGTCGGCGGTGAATAGTCGGATGAGGCGGCTGCCCAGCTCGTCCGCGACCTGCTGCAGCGTCATGCGCTTGCCCGAGCCGCTGGGACATTCGACCGTCAGGCTCTGGCCGTAAAAGTGGTGATATTTCTCCAGCGCCTCCAGAAGCAGGAAATTGAGCGGGAACCAGACGGGTCCGCGCCAGTTGCTGTTACCGCCGAACAGGTCGGTGTCGGACTCGCCGGGGGCGTAGTTGACGCGATAGTCCCTTCCGCCGGCGTGGAAGACGTACGGATGATCGCGGTGGATGCGCGACAGGGAGCGGACGCCGTGCGGGGAAAGGAATTCGGCTTCATCCAAGACGTAGCGCAAAACGCGCTGGAGGCGCTGCTCGGAGGGGACGGCCAGAAGGTAAAGGGTGCAATCCTTGTCGGAGGGCTTCATGTAGGAGATGTATTTGGCCAGGTCCTTGCGGTTGTTGAGGAACCAGTTCATGCGTTTGCGAAAGCCGTGGAGGCGGTCGACGAGCTTGCCCTCGAGCACTTCCACGGCCAGCAGCGGGATCATGCCGACCAGCGAGCGGACGCGCAGCGGCGTGGTCTTGCCGTCGAGGTAAAGCTGGTCGTAGTAGAACCCGTCCTGCTGGTCCCACAGGCCGCAGCCGCCCAGGGCGTTCATGGCATCGACGATGGCCACGAAGTGCTCGAAGAACTTGGAGGCGATGTCCTGGTAAACGGGGTTTTCGCGGGCCAGTTCCAGGGCCATGGAGAGCATGGTGCAGCAGTAGAAGGCCATCCAAGCGGTGCCGTCGGCTTGATCGAGGACGCCGCCGGTGGGCAAGGGCTTGGAGCGGTCGAAAACGCCGATATTGTCCAGGCCGAGAAATCCGCCGCCGAAGATATTTTTGCCGCTGGGGTCCTTGCGGTTGACCCACCAGGTGAAATTGATCAGAAGTTTTTGAAACGCGCGTTCCAGGAAGGCGCGGTCGCGCTGTCCGCGCGAGCCGGTCATCTTGTAGACGCGCCAGCAGGCCCAGGCGTGGACGGGAGGGTTGGCGTCTGAGAATTCGAACTCGTACGCCGGCAACTGGCCGCTGGCGTGCATGTACCACTCGCGCAAAAGCAGGATGAGCTGGTCCTTGGCAAATTGCGGATCGAGCGTCGCCAGCGCGATCGTGTGAAACGCCAAGTCCCACGCGGCGTACCAGGGGAATTCCCATTTATCCGGCACGGAGATCACGTCGCGGTTGAACAGATGCAGCCAATCGCGGTTGCGTCCCTGCCAGCGCGACGCCGGCGGCGGGGGCTGATCCGGATCGCCCGCGAGCCAGTCGCGAACCACGTAGTGGTAAAACTGCTTGGACCAGAGCAGCCCGGCAAAGCCCTGGCGGGCGATGTTGCGCCAGTCGCCGTCCAGCTTGGGACAGATCAGGTCATCATAAAACTCGTTCGCCTCGGCGATGCGCCGATCAAAGACGCGGTCAAACTCAGGACCCAAAGGGTCGCTGGGCGCTTGATCCCGCCCAAAGAGTCGCAGGTGCACGCGCATTTGCTGTCCCGGGGGAATGCTCAAGCGATAGTAGGCGGCCGCCTTGGTGCCGCGCTGGGCGGGATTCACGGCGGCGGCATCGCCCTGGATGACGTAGCGGTGCAGCGCGTCCTTCACGTACGGCGTGCCATTGGACACGTTGAACAGACGCTCAAGATTGGTTTCGTTTTCGGTAAAGAGCCATTGACACGGCTGAGCCAGCGGCTGAGCGAGAAGGCGGAATCTGCCGAGGGTGGCGTGATCGATGTCGACGGCGCCGCCGTCGGCCAGGACCAGCGATGGTTTGACCTCGCACCCCTCGTGCGTGCAGCCCCAGCTCCAGGTATTGCGCGCCCAGATGGTGGGCAGCAGGTGAATCGTCGCGGCCTCCGGACCGCGGTTGGCCACGGTGATGCGAATCAAAATGTCGTCCGGTGAATTCTTGGCGTACTCGGCAAAGACGTCGAAATAGCGGCCCTGATCGAAGACGCCCGTGTCCAGCAGCTCGAATTCCCGATCCCCGCGGCCGCGACGGCGGTTCTGGGCCACCAAGCGCTCATAGGGGAACGGCAACTGCGGATACTTGTACAGCGCCTTCAGGTACGAATGCGTGGGCGTGGAATCGAGATAGAAATACTGCTCCTTGACGTCTTCGCCGTGATTGCCCTCGGGGCCGCTCAGGCCGAAGAGCCGCTCCTTGAGGATCGGATCGCGCCCGTTCCACAGGGCCAGGGCAAAACAGATTCGGCACTCGCGGTCGGTGATGCCCAGCAAACCATCCTCGCCCCAGCGATAGGCCCGGCTGCGGGCGTGATCGTGGGGAAAATAATTCCAGCAATCGCCGCTCGGGGAATAGTCCTCGCGCACGGTGCCCCACTGCCGATCGGCCAGGTAGGGCCCCCACCGCTTCCAGTTGGCCTGCCGGCTCGCGTCTTCTTGCAGGCGCCCTTGCTCGGCGTTGGGGGATGGATGATTTTCCGCCATCAAAAGCTCTCGACGTTCTTGATACCGCTTCTCATTTCATTAGCAGATTTTGCCGCAAAGAAGGAACAATGGCGACGACTTTCATGGGGGGCTGACCTGCCCGGAATCTTTGTACCACCTGCCATGAGAGTCTGACCAAATTCTGCCCATCAGAAGGCAACGGCATTCATGGAGGACTCGTTCACATTCGTTGCCGAGAAGGACTATGCTCATACCCTCAAAACGGACATAGAGAAAGCCAGTTCGGGTTAAGTTCTATACCGTGCCAAGTATCGTTCGCATGCGTCGTCGATAAGACCGGCTGGAACCCCAAGCAGCTTGAAGAAAAGTCTCCCAATGATGTCGAGCGCCAGGATGGCTGTCCGCAAAGAATACGCGCTTTCTGATAGCTCCTTGAGCAGAGCGCGCTGACCAAGTTCGCTCATCATTGCTTCACTTCGTTTGAAGAAGAATCCGTGAGCATGCTGGTTGCGCCTTTCCAAAGCATCTTTGAATAGGGCATCTACTTCGTCACTCCAGATAACGCGCTTTCGGACATCCGCGAGCATGGCGCCGATGGTAAGGCGATCAAAACTTGCTTCGAACGCTTCCACGTCCTTAGGAGAGGTCGCTCGTCCGGACGCGCGCGCATGGAGAATCGCGATGCCACCCAGCGTCCCCTCAAGCTCATGGCAGAACGACATTGTCAGGCCATAGCAAGCATATACGTGCTTCGCCTTCTGCGCCACATCCAGTTGCACATGTTCCTCAACGAAGTGATCGAATATGCCAGCGGGCGGAGCCAGCAACGACAAATCCGCTATTCCAACTTCAATCGATTCTAGGAACTTGACTTTGTTATTCATGGCAATGCTGCTCATGACGAGCAGAAATCTGGCTGTGGAAGCGATCGGACACGTCCCGCGCGAAAATCAAGTCTGGATTAACTCGTGAGTGTCTCCCGCGTCATGCCGTTCAGCCATGTTGATGCGCGCTACGACCCCACGGCCACCAGCGCTTTTTTTGCCTTCTGCGGAAGGTGCACCGAAATGAACCAGACGACTGGATACAAATAATCCTCGCCAGAGTCATCGATGACGCGCAACATTGAAGGCGGATCGTTCTTCTCTGGTCGTGCGACTCGATACAACTTGCCGAAGACGAGATCTATGTCGTCATCCGTGCAGTCGACGCAAACGACAAATTCTCCTCGAGGGGGTTTACGTTTGTTCATAGTTGCCTCAATTCATGCTTCACCTTCCAGCCATGACGACCGACACCATGCGCCTCGTACCAGTGCAATTCCGCCTCGACCAACCGACCATCCCAATAACGGATCACCGCGACACCTTTCATTTTCCGCCAGCGGCCGGCGCCAAACCGACGGCTCAATGCTCTGCGCGAACGAATCGATTTATTCACCGCAATGATCCTAATCTCGCGAATAGAGCTTATAATCTCGAATTTGGTCAAGTCCAGTTACCGCCTCTCCCAAAACACATCTAACGCCCCTTGCCGAAGAACGTCTTGATCGAATCGTAAATGTCGTCCTTGGAATTCACGCGGCTGGTCATGATCTTCTCGTGATGGCGCAGGTGCTCGTGCAGGACGTTGATGAAATTGCCCGAGCCGTAGGCGCTGGCGACCTGGCAGTAGCCGAACAGGTTGCAGACGGGCAGGAGCTGCTCCTTGAGCAGCTTGATGCACTCGCGGCTGTCGGCTTCGGAACTGTTGTCGCCGTCGCTGAAGTGAAACAAGTAAATGTTCCATTCCTCCGCCGAGTAATGGGCGTCGAGCAGCGATTTGGCGCCGCGGAAGGCGCTGCTGATCTTGGTGCCGCCGTCCTCGCGCAGGTGGTAGAACGTGTGCTTGTCCACTTCCTTGGCCGAGACGTCGTGAACGATGTAGCGCGATTCGATCCCCTCGTAGTTCTTGCGCAGCCAGGTGTCGATCCAGAAACTCTCCAAGCGCACCAGTTCCTTTTGCTCCTCGCCCATGGAGCCGGAGACGTCCATCATGAAGACGATGACCGCGTTGGACTGGGGGCGTTTGACGTCCTTCCAGCTTCGGTAGCGGATGTCCTTTCGCTGGGGAATAATGATCGGGCGATCAGGGTCGTAATCGCCGACCAGAAGCTGTCGCTTGAGGGCTTCCTTGAACGAGCGTTTGAAATGGCGGAGCGATTCGGGACCGACGCGGCGGATGCCGCGGTAGCGCTCGCGGATGGTGGTGAGGCGATGCTTGCCCTTGGGCTCGATGCGCGGAAGCTTCAGTTCCTCGGCGAGAATCTCGGCCAGCTCGTCGAGGGTGAGATCGACCTCCATGATGTGCGTGCCGGGCTCGGTGCCACCGGCGGTTCGGCCCTGGCCCTTGGAGACGACGTCGCCCTCCTTGCCATCGCCGGCGCCGATCCCGGTGGCATTGTCGCCGTAGCGGAAATGCGGCAGCTCGACGCCACGGACGGGAATGCTGATCACGTCCTTGCCTTCCTTGCCGATGAGCTCGCTCTTGGTGAGGAACCTGCGCAGATCATCGCGGATGCGGCCCTTGATGATCTGCCGGAAACGCTGATGATCCTTTTCGATCTTCAGAACCATAGACGTTGTGCCCAGGGCGCGGCGGCCCAACGACCGCTTGAATCATTCTAGGACTGCTGGAGCTACGGCGGCGCGGGCCGTCGGGTCAGCAGGTACACCCCGATCCCCAGGATGAGCAGCGACCCCGCCAGGCCGACGATGGTGCCGGGTAGGTGCTGGTTGGCCAGGTCGATCGGGTTTTCGCCATGATTCCAGCGCAACGCCAGGCCGATGCGCGGATCGGTGATCCAAAAGAAGACCACCCCCAATACCCCCACCAAAACCAGCGAATAACCCGAGCGTCGATTGATGCGAGCCATAAGCGATTTGAGCCGAAGACGATCTGACCGCAGCGGCGTCGGGGTCACTCCTCCTGCTTGCTGTCGCCGCGGGCGAAGATGCTGGCGACGTAGTTCAGCACGTCGGTGGCGCTGGTCTCATTGTACCCGAAATACTTGATCAGGCGCTGCTTGACCACGTCGATCTTCTGCTGCGTCTCATCATCCACGACGCTGCTGACCAGGTTCTTCAGCTTGATCGTGTCGCGCTGGTCCTCAAAGAGCTTCAACTCCAGGGCCTTGAGCAGGCGGGCGTTGGCGTTGAATTCGAATTTCTTGCCGTCCAGGGCGAGGGCGCCGATGTAGTTCATGATCTCCTGGCGGAAATCGTCCTTGCGGCTGTCGGGAATGTCGATCTTCTCCTCGATGGAGCGCATCAACCGCTCGTCCGGGTCCTCGTCGCGGCCGGTGTAACGGTTGCGCACGCGCTCGTGCTGCGTGTAGGCGCGAACGTTTTCGATGTAATTGGCGGCCAGGCGCTTGATGGCATCCTCATCGGCGCTGATGGCGCGCTGCACCTCAGCCTTGAGAATGTCCTCGTACTCCTCGCGCACCACCGCCAACAGCTCCTTGTACTCCTTTTTGAGCTCTTCATCGGTGATCAGCGAATGGTGGTGCAGGCCGTTTTCCAGCTCGTTCATGACCATGAAGGGGTTGATGGACTTGTCGAGCTGGGCCTGGTGGCTGACCAGGGCGTTGCTGACCTTGTCCTGGATGTAGCGCGGGCTGATGCCCGCCATGCCTTCGCGCGGGGCCTCCTCCTTGAGTTCCCTGATGGAGTCCTCGGTGAAACCGGGGATGCTCTTGCCGTTGTAGAGCTTGAGCTTTTGCAGCTTGGTGATGCCGGCCTTCTTCGGCTCGGCCAGGCGCGTGAGCACCGCCCACATCGAGGCGACCTCGATGGTGTGCGGGGCGATGTGGATGCCCTTGATCTTGTCCGGGCCAAAATCCTTCAGGTAAATCTTGATCTCGTCGTCCAGGCGGATGTTGTAGGGCACGTCGATCTTGATGGTGCGGTCACGGAAGGCCTCCATCATCTCGTTGCCCTGGAGTTTTTTGTATTCCGGCTCGTTGGTGTGGCCCAGGATCACCTCGTCGATGTAGGTCTGGGCGAATTTTTTGGGCTTGATGAGGTGTTCCTGGCTGGCGCCCAGCAGGTCGTAGAGGAAGGCGACGTCGAGCTTGAGGACTTCGATGAACTCGACGATGCCGCGGTTGGCGATGTTCAGCTCGCCGTCGAAGTTGAAGGCCCGCGGGTCGGAATCGGAGCCGAACTCGGCGATTTTGCGGTAGTTGATGTCGCCGGTGAGTTCGGTGCTGTCCTGATTCTTCTCGTCCTTGGGCTGGAAGGTCCCGACGCCGCGGCGGTCCTTTTCGGAGAGGATCAGGCGCTTGACCTTGACGTACTCCATCACCTTTTTCCAATCCCCGCCGTGACTTTCCAGCAGATCGCCGAAGATTTTCCGGCAGAAGGGGCAGATATCGCCGAAGAGGCGGATCTTGCCGTCGCTGGGGAGCTTTTCGTTGACGGCTTCGAGCACGTCGTGGCGCGCTTCCCTGGGGATGAGCAGCAGGGGCTCTTCGTGCATGGGGCACTCGACGAATTGCTCGCCCCCGTCGCCGCCGGGGCCGCGGTGATGCACGCGCCACAGGTAGGTGTAGCAGCGGCCGGCTTCGGTTCGGCTGTAACGTTCCAGCCCCTTTTTCAGCAGGCGGACGATGGTGGATTTGCTGGAGCCCACCGGACCGTGCAGAAGCAGGATGCGCTTTTCCGTGCCATAGCCCTGCGCGGCCGACTTGAAGAAATCGACCAACTGCATCAGCGGCTTCTCCAAGCCGTAGATCGCGTCGGCGCCGTGATCGATGGGGTCGGAGAAAAACTTGTAACGGATGGATTCCTGCTTGAACTGGGTGTACGTCTCGCTGCCGTAGGACAGGATCATGTCGTACACGCGCTGAAAGGCGTTTCGGGCGACGTCCGCGTGCTCGTAGACGATCTCCAGGTAATCCCAAAACGATCCCTCCCAGTGCTGATCGCGGAAGTTGGAGACGTCGACCTTCTTGTCGATCAAAGAGACCAGGGCGTTGGATTTGGCGGCCATAGGTTTTACTCCGGCGCGGTCGGCCACGCATTGCTGGGGCCGGGTCACGACGATTTGGCGGTTCCAGCGGATGGGCCCGGGCGCGTGTGCCCCCGCGCGGCGGCGGCGCCATCTAACGCCGTCCGACCGCCACAACCGAGCCTGGCTCGTTCGGGGGGTTTCTCGCAGATCAGCGAGAGCGCCCAATCGGCGGGCTTGGCCCGCCGCTTTTGCTGGCCGGTCTCCGCCAGCACTTGGAGGCACATCGGACAACAGCCGGCCTCCCCACCATCGCCCCCATGCCTCCAAGCCAACAGTATGTCGCTCGCGCGGCAGTTTCTACAAACCAAGCGCCGAAATGTCGCCTTAAGCGGACTTGATGATCTGCAACAGCGGGAATTGCTCGCCGAGGATCGGCTTGCTCGGGGTGTCGAGCCACCTCTGCAAAACGCCGGCGTAAACCGAGCGGAAGTCGATCCCGAATTTCAAATCGCCCTGATCCAAATCCGTCAGCGAGGGATGGCGTCCGATCAGGCCAGGGCCAGAACGGTTTGATCCAAAAACGTGGGGATCGTCGAAGCGACCGCCAGAAGCGTCAGGCCCTTTTGCAGAAACACGCGGCGGGTGGCAAGGTTCTGTTCCATAAACTGGCCCCTCCATCAACACAGTTGATACTCGGGCATGGAAACGATCAACTGCACAACTCTGCGCTGCGCGTCGCTGCCCGTGCGCTGGCCCAGGGCCTCCAGCAAGACCCGTTTTTTGTCCTGCGCGATCGGCCGCGAGATCAGGCGGTCGATCCAATACTGCACGATCTGCTGGGGCGAAGCGGAAGCATCGGGCCTGAAATCCACCGCCGCGGCCGCACTGCCGGTCACGTTCACGCAGGCATTGTAACGATGGAACAGCGTGCTGGTGTTGATCCACATCCGCCCCCCCGGCCAACCGCGAATGTTGGGCGGCATCAGCGGCAACTGGCCTATCTGTTCCAACGCCGAAACCGGCGCGGTTGAGCAGATGGGCGGCCTTGACCGAATCGAATGGATCGGAATCGGTCGGGCAATAGGGCTGTAACATCGGATGGAGCGCCATCTCCCGGATTCCTGCTACTTATCGGAAAAACGCACGCCCTGCGGTGTTATTGCCGCGTGCTCCCCGGCCGCTAATATCGATCTTATGCAGATGCGACGATTGCGGCTGGGCCATTCACCGGACCCGGACGACGCCTTCATGTTCTACGGCCTGGCCAAGAAGCTACTTCCTACGGGGCCTTACCACTTCGAGCACGTCCTACAGGACATCGAGACCCTCAATCAGCGCGCAAGAAAGGGCGAATTGGAGATCACGGCCGTGTCCATTGGCGC
The DNA here is from genome assembly GCA_002311745.1 of Phycisphaerales bacterium UBA1161. Lineage (GTDB taxonomy): Bacteria > Planctomycetota > Phycisphaerae > Tepidisphaerales > Tepidisphaeraceae > UBA1161. The sequence goes on from DBZL01000030.1 coordinate 10,770, forward strand.
CTATCCCTACGTCGCGGACAAATACGCCCTGACCAGCTGCGGCAGCAGCATGGGCGACGGCTACGGTCCGATGGTGATCGCGCCGCGGCGATGGAAACGGGAGGAACTAGTCGGAAAAACCATCGCCATCCCGGGACGGCTCACCACCGCGTACCTGGCTCTGCAACTTTGGCTGGGCGAGGCGGGGAAAGCGTTTGAGGCGGTCGAGGTGCCATTCGATCAAATCCCGCGCTACGTCAAAGACGCCAAGGCGGATGCGGGGCTCATCATCCATGAAGGGCAGCTCACCTATGGGCAGCTGGGCCTGGAATTGACGGTGGACTTGGGCGCGTGGTGGCAGAGCGAAACGGGCCTGCCCCTGCCGCTGGGCGGAAATTGCATTCGCAAGGACCTGGGCGCCAAAGTCATGCAGGAAGTGACGGATCTGCTGAAACGATCGATTCAGTTCAGTTTGGATCATCGCCCGGAAGCGGTGCAATACGCGCTGCAATTTGGCCGCGATTTGGACCCCAAGCTGGCAGATCAGTTCGTGGGGATGTACGTGAATCAGTGGACGCTGGACTACGGCCCGCGAGGCAAGGAAGCGATCGCGACGCTGCTGAACCGCGGGGCGAAGGCGGGGCTGGTGCCGGGGATCGAGAGGATTGAGTTCGAATGACGAAATTCGAATGACGAATGACGAATCAATGACCCAATGTCCGAATGATCGTACGTTGTTTCGTCATTCGGTCATTCGTTCATTGATTCGTCATTCGTCATTAGTCATTCGTCATTTCTCACATTCTTTATGCCACCGCGGCGAATGCCATGGGCGCGGCCGTTTGGGTTTGCTTGACGCGTTGGATGTCGGCGCCGACGGCGGCCAATTTTTGCTCGATCTTCTCGTAGCCGCGGTCGATGTGGTAGACGCGATCGACGCGCGTCGTCCCCTTGGCGACCAGGCCGGCCAGGACCAGGGCGGCGCTGGCGCGCAAATCGCTTGCCATGATGCTGGCGCCCTGCAATTCCTTGACGCCCTGGATGATCGCCGTCGGGCCCTCCTTGCGAATGCGCGCTCCCAGGCGATTGAGTTCGCCGACGTGCTGGAATCGATCCGGGAAAATGCGCTCGGAGACGACGCTGATGCCGTCGGCCAGGCACAGCAGGGCCATGAGCTGGGCCTGCAAATCCGTGGGGAACCCGGGGTACGGCTGCGTCGTCATTTCCACGGGATTGAGACGGCGCGAGCTGGTGACGTGGAGGGTGCCGTTTTCGCGCTCTACGTGGATGCCGACGTCTTCCAGGCGGTCGATGACGGCGATGAGGTGATCGAGATTGCAGTGGCGCAGTTCCAGCTCACCGTTGGTGATGGCGGCGGCGATCATGAAGGTGCCGCATTCGATGCGATCGGGGATGACGCGATGCTCGGCGCCGAGCAGTCTTTCGACGCCTTCGACGCGGATTTCGGGCGTGCCGTGGCCTTTGATGCGCGCGCCCATCTTGACCAGCAATTCGGCGCAGTCGGAGACTTCCGGCTCGCAGGCGGCGCCGACCAGGACGGTTTCGCCCTCGGCCAGGGCGGCGGCGCACATGACGTTGATGGTGCCCAGGACGGTGGGTCCCTGGGGGCCGCCGAGGTACATGCGGCAGCCGCGCAGGCGGCCGCGAACTTCGCCGACAATGTTGCCGTTTTCGGTGCGGAACTCAGCGCCGAGCTTTTGCAGCCCGCGCACGTGCAGATCGACCGGCCGGTCGCCGATGGCGCAGCCGCCGGGAATACTGATGATCGCCCGCCCGCGCTTGGCCAACAGCGGTCCCAGCACGCAGATGCTGGCGCGCATGGTCTTGACGATGTCGTAGCCCGCCTCGCAGCGGGTTTCGTCCAGGACTTCGACGTCCAGCGGGCCGTTGAGGGCCGGGCGATTCAAGGGGGCGATTTCTTGGGCGGAAGCGCCGGACGGTTCATGGCGCTGCACGTGGCAGCCCAACTCCTCGATCAACTTGGTCATGGAGTCGATGTCCGACAGCCGGGGCACGGCGTTAAGCGTGCTCTTGCCCTCGGCCATCAGGCAGGCAGCCATGATCGGCAGCGCGGAGTTCTTGGACCCGCTGATCTCGACCGTGCCTTTGAGGCGTTGCCCGCCGTGGATGAGAAAGCTGTCCATTTCTGCCCATCCTTGGGCCGGAAAGCGTCTGGCGATACTTTCCTGAAGCCCGAAACGTGTCGATGCCGTGCGGCAGCGACGACAACCGTTTGGGTCTATCGGCCAGTCCGTTGGCCGACGATCAACCTCAATGTTGGCCGCGGGCCAACATCGGTTTATCGGTCAACCATCTTCCATCGCGCCGCGGGCGAATGCAAGCGCCGCGGGCGGGAATCGTCGGAAAATTGCCGTTTAAGCGATGAAGATCACGTCCAAACGGGCGGAGGGGTGATGATATCGGCCGGTCGCGGGCCGACGTCCTCTTTTCCGCTGCCGGCCAAGCGGCTGATGGCCATCACGCGCATGTCGTGGTCGCAGGTGATTTGGCAACTGAGGCGCAAGCCCGCCTCAGCCCCCAGACCCCGGGCGGCCAGGATGGAGCGCTCGGCCTGCGTGACCTTGGTCGGCTCGCCGGAGATGAATTTCACCCGGCACGTGGTGCAGCGGGCGTGACCGCCGCAGGAATGCAACTGGTCGATCTTGGCCTCATCCTCCAGGACCAGCACCAGCCGCTTGCCAGCCGGGACGAAAAACGTTCCGACGCCTTCGACCGTGAGTTGGGGCATGCGCAGACTCCTGACGTTGAATCTACCTTTGATAGGCCGCCGCATGCAAATTTTCCAGTGGTTGCCCGCCGCGGCCGGTTTTCGGTATTCTTCGCGGCGTTGGTCAACCATGGACAAGTGGACTGGCGCCGTGGCGGCGTCGATCGTCGTGGGCTTGTGTTTGGCGACCGCTGCGGCGCGGGGGCAGGAGCGGTCCGTCATCGTCGATCTCGATCCGCCGCAGCGCACGACCACCACCTACGATCCGCGTGATCCGCCGCCGCAACTGCCCACGGTAGCTACTCCCGGCGCCGCCGGCGCGGCCGACAAGGCGGGCGTCACCGTCTCCGATTTTTCCTGCACGGCGGTGGTCAACGGACAGGTGATCAAACAATCGGCACATGCGGGGGTTTGCGTGGCCGGCGTGCGCGTGGATTCGGTCCACATCACCCTTGGCCTGAAGATCACGGAATGGGTGGCGTGCACGGCGGGGCCCAAGACGCTGGCGCACGAAGACGGGCATCGCATGATCGCCGAGCATTTTTACGACCGCGCCCAGCAGAGGGCAGAGGCGATCGGGCGGCAACTGATCGGGCGTGATTTTTTCGGCTCCGGCGCCAACCCCGCGGCCGCGGCCACGGATGCCCTGAACGTCGCTGCCCGGCAGATCGCCGAGCGGTACATGCAACACGTGCGCGATCCTTCCCAGCAGGTGCAAGATGCGTACGACCGGATCACGTCGCATGGCACCAACACCGCCGAAGAGCTGGACGCCATCGAGCAGGCGATGCGGGAAGCAAACCAAGCCCCAATCGCCACGGACGAGTGACGCTCCGATCTCAGATTGGGCTTTAAGGCGGTGTGCAGGTCAGTGTACGGTGCCTATCTCGCGGCACCGCCCCTTGATAGCCGCGGGCGGCAGCCCGCGGACAACGGTGGAACCAGCGACTTACCACGCTATGTCCGCGGGCTGCCGCCCGCGGCTATCAGGGCATTATTGGTACGCTGATCTGCACGCCGCTTTAGCGGCGGCGGGAAACGCGCTGGTGCTTTTGCGGCTTGCGCGGGTGCTTCGTGGGGTGTTTTTCGACGCCGGCGCGGCCGTGGAGCTGCATGATGGCCAAGTCGAGCTGCCGGCGCGGCGGATCGACGCGAACGATGCGAACGGTGGCCGTGTCGCCGATGCCGATGCGACGGCCGGTGCGCTGGCCGCGGATGAAACCGGCCCGCTCGTCCACGTCCCACCAATCGTCCATCAAATCCTCGTAGTGGATCAGGCCCTCGATCAGCCAGGTCCTCAGTTGCACGAAAATGCCGAAATTGGCGATGCCCGTGACGACGCCGGGGAAATCCTCGCCGATTTGCTTTTCCAGCAGCTCCAGAATCTTGACTTTCCGCAGCTCTTTCTCGGCATCATCGGCGCGACGCTCGGTAAAACTGATGTGGCGGCCGACTTCGACCAACTCATCGTTGCTGGGGGCGCCGTCGAAATGCGGGCGGCGACTGGGCGGCGCGGAAAGATATTGCTGCAACAGCCGATGGATCGTCAGATCGGCATAGCGGCGGATGGGGCTGGTGAAATGAGCGTAATGCTCGCTGGCCAGGGCGTAATGGCCGACGGGACGCGGTGAATATTCGGCGCGCGTCAAACTCTTGAGCACGGCCAGATTGATGGCAAAGGATTCGGGCTTGCCCTTGGCGGAGGCCAGCAGGCCCTGCAGGGCCTTGCGGTCCAGGTGCTTGGGCAGGCGATAACCGGCGGCCTGCACGAAGTCGCGCAGGCGCAGGGAATCCTCATCCTCCGGCTCCGGGTGGATGCGGCGAAGAAACGGCACGTCCAGCGAATCGAGCAGCCGGGCCACGGCCTCGTTGGCTTCCACCATGAACATCTCGATCAGCGTGTGCGTGAAACTCGTGTCCTCCTCCCGGGCGCCGACGACCTTGCCTTCGTCGTCGAGGATCAGCTCGATTTCGGGAAGTTCGAGCACGAGCTGCCCGGCGGCGGCGCGGCGCTTCCGCAGGCGGCGGGCCAAGGCGTTCATCTGGTGCAACAGCTCGACGACGGCCGGATCGTAGCTGTCGATCTTGCGCGGACCATCCGGATGCGGGACCAAATCCGCGCCGTCCAGGATCGCCTGGGCTTCGCGGTAGCGCAGGCGGCTGGCGCTGCGGATGACCGTGTTGGCAAAATGCGTGCGGATGGGCTGGCCGTCGTCGTCCAGAACGATGAATGCGCTTTTGCACAGCCGCGGCACATCTTCCTGCAAACTGCACACGCCGTTGGAAAGAACCTCCGGCAGCATGGGGATCACGTGGCCGGGGAAATAGACGCTGTTGCCGCGATTCTTGGCTTCCACATCCAGCGGGCTGCCGGGCGGAATGAAATAGGAGACGTCCGCGATGTGAACGCCCAATTCCCATTGGCCGTTGTCCAGCTTTTGCAGGCTGATCGCATCATCAAAATCCTTGGCATCGTCGGGATCGATCGTGCAGATGACGCGGTCGGACAGGTCGAGGCGCTGGCCCCAGTCGCTGGAATTGAACCGCTGCACGGCGGATCGCGCTTGATCCACGCACGGCACAGGAAATTCCTGCGGCAAGTTGAACTGGACGATGACGGATTTGAGATCGACGTCTTTTTCGCCGGCTTGGCCCAGGACCTCGGTGATGACGCCTTGCGCCATCTGCCCCGGCTGCGGATAGGTGGTCAATTCGACGACGACCTTGGCGCCGGCCTTGATGTGCCGCGAGGCGGCGTCGGGCGCGGAAATCGGTTCAGTGAACGCGTTGCCATCGGGCAACACCAGCCATTGGCCTTGGCGGCGGACCAGGCTGCCCACGAACCGCCTTTGCGTGCGGCTGACGATCTCGACGACGCGGCCGCGGAACATGGTCTTGCCGTCGCGCTGCTGGCGGTTGGTGATCTTGGCGCGGACGATGTCGCCGGTGATGGCGCCGCCGTTTTCGTCTTCGGGAATGAACAGATCTTCGTGCGAGTCCGGATCGGTCGGGACGACGAAGCCGAACCCGCGGGGGTTTTGGCGATACGTGCCGACGATGCCCTCGGCGCGCAGCGTCTGCGCCGGCAGCGTCACGCCGCCGCCGGTGCCCAGCACCACGCGGCCCGCGTGCATCAGCTCGCGCAAGGCGTCGCGGAAGGCGTGATAATCCCGCTCTTGCGTCAGTTTCAGCTCTTTGGCCAAACGGCGCGGTTTCAGCGGACGGTAACGCTCGGATTTAAGATGGGTGAGAATTTTTGTGGGTAGATGTTCGGACATAGGTTAAAAAATAGAAACTCGCGGTGCTGCGCACCGCCGCTAAATCGGCTGACTCGCCCGCGGCGAGTCAGCCTTCGACAACGCTTTTCTCGATGGGCTCGACGGTGACCCCTTTGGAGCGAATAAACTCGATGGCGGCCTTGACGTCCCGCTCGTTGCCGCCCAGCAGCACGGCCATGATGCCAATCTCATTCTGCACGCTGGCCTGGCGGATGTCAAAGACCACGTCGGGAAACTTGCGGCTCATCTGCCAGATGATCGGCTGCTCCACCTGGGCGCGCGTCGGAAAGGTGAACCAGCAGCGTTTGGAGTATGGGGCGTCGGTCATGATTCACCCGCCGGCAATCGCCGGCACGATGCTGATCTCATCTCCCTCCTTCACCGGCGTCTCCAGATTATTCAAAAAGCGAACGTCTTCATCGTTCAAATACACATTCACAAAACGGTTGAGCTGATTGGGCGCTTTGAAGAGGCGCGTTTCGATGCCGCTGGCCTTGTCTTTGAGACCGTTGAGTACTTCGCCGACGCTTGTGCCGGCGACCTCAATCACATCCGCGCCTTGGGTGAAGCTACGCAGGGGAGAGGGGATTCTGACTTTCACGCTCATGAGAGGAACCTCGGATCAATTGGACATTATACGCATTAGGGAGATTCCGCGCAATTCAACTAAGCCCCGCATGTACATGCGGGGCTACGGCCTGAAGCGGCGCCGTCGCCGGCCTGACCGGACGCGCCTTGACGCGCTGCCGCTCCAGCAGCTTGTCAAATTCCGACAGCTTGGCCTCGATCACCTCGGGCATGGGCAAGTCATTCTGCACGGCTTCCAACGTCTTGAGTCCGTTTCCGGTGATGCTGATGACGATGGATTCGTTGCGCGGGATTCGGCCCTGCTGGATCAGCTTGACGGCGGCGGCCAGGGTGGTGCCGCCGGCAGGTTCGGTCCAGATGCCCTCGGTGCGAGCCAGGAGTTTGATGGCATCGACGATCTCGCGGTCGGTGGCGCTTTCGCCCCAGCCGCCGGAATCTTTCACCGCGTGCCAGACGTAATAGCCGTCCGCCGGATTGCCGATGGCGATGCTCTTGGCCATCGTGTTGGGCTTCTGCGGCTCGATGAGGTCCACGCCCTTGTGGATCGCCTTGACCACGGGATTGCACCCGGCGGCCTGGGCGCAATAAATCCTGGGCTGATTGTCCTGGACCAATCCCAGTTCGATCAGTTCGCGATAGGCCTTGTAGATTTTGGGCAGAATGGTTCCGCCGGCGGTGGGGACAACCGTGTGCTGGGGCAGGCGCCAGCCGAACTGCTCGGCGATCTCGAAGCCGTAGGTCTTGGCGCCCTCGGTGTAGTACGGGCGAAGATTGACGTTGACGATGGCCCAGCCGTATTTGTCCGCGATTTCGGTGCAGAGACGGTTGACGTCGTCGTAGGTGCCGCGGATGCGGACCATCGTGGGGCCGAAGATCAGGCTGCCCAGGACTTTTCCCAGCTCCAGATCGTGCGGGATCATGACGAAGCAGCGAAGGCCGGCCATGGCGGCGTGGGCGGCGGTGCTGTTGGCCAGGTTGCCCGTGCTGGCGCAACCGACGGTGTCGAAGCCGAATTCCACCGCCTTGCTGATGGCCACGGAAACGACGCGCTCTTTGTACGAGTAGGTCGGGTAGTTGCAGGAATCGTCCTTGATCCACAAATCAGTGCACCCCAGTTCCTGGCCCAGACGCAGGGCCTTGCGAAACGGAGTGAATCCGGAATTGAACCCCGTCTTGGGCTCACCGGACAGAGGCAGCAAGTCTTTGTAACGCCAAAGGTTAGGAGGTCCGGCGGCGATAGACTCGCGCGTCACCTTCCCCAACATGGCGGCGTAGTCGTACTCCACCTCATAAGGGCCAAAACATTGCTGGCAGACGTGTTCGGGCGCAATGCCCGTACGGTGGCCGCACTCCTTACACTTCAAGCCCACGACGTAACTCATTTTCACTCCAACAAGAAATTCTTCTGTAAGGATAGGTGGCGGCGTGACTTACGCTCCTCTTATCTTCCCCGCCATAGCGGGTGGGATTTAGCACCGATTCCCAAGCGGAACGGTTGCTGTGGCGTCTTGGGGCCCAACCCTCGGCCACTCTGGATAAGGTCGCTTATGGAATTACCACAAAATCTTAGGTTTTAGTCGGGAACAGTCAAGCGGCAACGTCTTAATACTGTCCCACGGTCGTTCTTGACGTGACGACTCGGGGTGGACATTGTCCAAAACAGCAATGAAGACTGTGGAGCGAACGAACCAAGCCGGCGTTTTCACGATGCCTCTGGGCGCGGTTGGTCTGAAGGAATTGCTCCGCGTCGGGGGCAAGGCGGCCCATCTTGGGGAGATGATCGCCACGGGACTGCCGGTCCCCTCCGGATTTGTCGTCACGACGGATGCCTGCAAGCGCTTCATGCAATCCGATCCCCGGATGGCGCATTGGTTGAAGAGCCTGGAGGAGTGCGATTCTCGAAATCCGGCAGCGCTGCGCGCCGCGGCGGACGAGGTGAGACAGCGGTTAAACGCAATCCCGATGCCCGGCGACGTGGCGGAGGCCATCGTGGCTGCGATGGCGACCGAGCTTGGCGGCGCCCGGGCCGTGCGTTCCAGCGCGACGGTCGAAGATCTGCCGGAGACGTCGTTCGCCGGCCAGCACGATTCGTTTCTCAACGTGCGCGGATGCGATGCGGTTCTGGCCGCGGTGAAACGTTGCTGGCTTTCATTGTTCTCCGAGCGGGCCATTTCATATCGGATGCGGAAAGGCATTGCGCCCGGCCGCGAGCAGATGGCCGTCATCGTCCAGGAACTGATTGACGCCGATGCTGCCGGCGTGATGTTCACAGCCGATCCGGCGGGCGGCGACTGCATCCTCATCGAAGCCGCGTTCGGGTTGGGTGAAGCCGTGGTTCAGGGCAAGGTGGCGCCCGACCGCGTCGAAGTGTCGCGTTCGCGGCTGCGGGTGGTCCGGCGTGATACGGGCTTGAAGCGAGTGCAGATCGTTGCCGCGAAAGACGGCGTATGTGAACAACTGCTTGCGGCGGAAAAGGCGAGCGCTCCGGTGCTGGATGACGAGACAGCGGCGCGGCTGGCGGGGCTGGGGCTCGAAGTGGAGCGGGTTCTGGGCGGTCCCTTGGACATCGAGTGGTGCGTGCGCGGCCAGGAGTTCTGGCTCTTGCAGGCGCGGCCGGTGACTGCATTGCCGCATGAGCGGGGGTCCGGCTTCGAGGAGCGCCAGGTGTGGACGAACGCCAACGTGGGCGAGGCGTTGCCGGACGTGGTGACCCCGTTGACTTGGTCGCTTGTGCGGCTGTTCTTTCGCGATGCGTCCGACCGCTGGTTCCGGGTTTGTGGCATCCGGATTAAGCGCGAGCAGGTGCTTGGTCTGATTGCGGGGCGGGCCTATTTCAACTTCAACACGGTATGCGCGCTGATGCGCCGCGTGCCGGGGTGGAGAGGTCAGGGAATGGAAAACCTTCTGGGCGGCCATCAGGACACCATGATGGCGCTGAAACAGATCAGGATCTCGGAAGCCGATCTGCCCCGGATTGAGACTCGGCGCTGGAGGGCGGCGGTCGGTCTTCCGGCTGTCGTGCTGCTGTTTCTTCTCTACTCCTCCCGGCGTGGTCAAGCAATCGTGGACAAGGTCCGGCGGATCAACGAAGACCTGGCCCGCATCGAACCGGGGTCGCTTTCCGACGGCGAGTTGCTTGCCGCGACACGTGGGTTGCTCACCCCCGCGGCCCTGAGCGGCTTCGAGGCGCTCGGCGCGGCCTGTTTCTCCCTTCTTTACAATTCGCTTCTGTTCAACGTGTGCGAACGATGGTTCGCGCCCGGGGGGCGCAGCACGGCGAACCGGCTGCTGGCGGGCGTTGGCGACCTGGATGACGCAGTGGCCGGGCACGAACTGTGGCTGCTGGCGGAACAGGCGGCCCGGGAACCGCAGATCAAAAGCGTTCTGCTCGGCGAGCGCACCTTCCCCGCCTTTGCGTCGCGGCTGGAGGGCTGCCGGGGCGGGCGGGCTTTTCGCGCCCGGTGGGATGCGTTTATGCATCGGCATGGACACCATGCGCGCGGCGAGCTCGAGTTGTTCAACCCGCGCTGGTCGGAATGCCCCGACTTCGTCCTGGACATGGTGCGCGGCTACGTTGAAGCCATCGACGCAGGACACCCCAGCCCGATCGTCCGCCAGGACGCATTGGCCAGCGAGCGCGTTGCCCTTACCAACAGGTGCATGGGCGGGCTGAAAAATCCTTTGAAACGAGCCATCTTCCGGCTCGTCCTGTCTCGCGCGCAAAGAGGCGCCCAGTTCCGGGAGAATCTCAAGAGCGAGGTGATCCGGTGGCTTACAATTCTGCGCCGGCATCTGCTGGAATTGGGCCGGCGCCTGGCGGCGCGCCGACGGCTTGCGGACGCGAACGACATCCTTTTTCTGGAAATGGAGGAACTGCATAGCGGCTCTTTGTGGGACCCGGGGACGGATCTGCGCGCGCTCGTCGCCGGGCGGCGGGCGCTGTACGAGCAAAATCTGAAAATAACACCACCCGCCGTGATCGTCGGCCGGTTTGATCCGCGTACCTTCGTACCCGACGCGGTGGATCGCGGGATGAAAGTGTTTCATGGCCTGGGCGTAAGCGCAGGCACGGCGACAGGCCGCGCCCGCGTTATCCTACGGTCGGACGCGGACGAACGCGTGCGGCCGGGAGAGATCCTGGTTGCTCCGTTCACCGATCCGGGCTGGACGCCTTATTTTGTTCCGGCTGCCGGGATCGTGATGGACATGGGCGGCATGCTGAGCCACGGCAGCATCGTCGCCCGCGAATATGGGATCCCGGCAGTGGTCAACGTGGGGCCGGCTACGCAAATCATCCGGACCGGACAATGGCTCGAAGTGGATGCGGATCGCGGTGTGGTAAAGGTGCTCGACGCGGCACCGTAGATACCGGCAGAGATCGGAAGCACGTGGTGCGGTTGTGGTCGGAAAAGGTCAGATGCTGGTCCGCGGCGCGACTGCACTGGTCACTGAGCCGCTGGGGCTGCGGGTTGATAGGCCTGGAAAATCCGCTCGGGGATGGCCAGAACATCCAGTGTGACGGTCGAGCTGCCAGCCTGCGAGGGGGCCAGAAGGATGCACCAGCGTCGTCCGTCGGGCGAGGGGACGGGGTCGTAGACGATGATCCGCATGGCACGATCCGGCGCCGACAGGCCCGCCGGCACATAAACGTACGGTTGATGCGAGACCGGGCAGGTGAAACTCAGGGGCGCATCCACATCCGCCATCGCTCGCAAATCCTCCAGTTTGGGCGGCAGTCGCTTGTTCAGCGAGTAATACAAGAGGATGGCGCCGCAGATGTCGTGCAGTTGTGCGGCGCAAGGATCGCTGATCACGGCCTGATCGGAGTCCGCCGTTCCCGACTGCACCGGCGAGGTTTGCTGACGACGGGCGGAAGGCGGCGAGCCTGTTTGGCACGCGGCCAGGACCAGCGACGCGACCATCACGACCGCAACAAGTGCTTGGCGCATAGCGGCATTCTAACCGGCGGAATCATTTTTGGTGCTCGCCGGGCATGGGGGGTTCCGACAGGGACGAACCCTGGGGCGTCGGGGGCGGCAACTCCAGCGGATGCGACGGCTGCGTCGCCGAGCCACGCGCCATCCCCTGTATGTGTTCCTGCATGACTCCCGGCTGCACCGCCGAGGGCGTCAGTTTCAAGCCTTTGGCCTCGTCCTGAGACATCTTCGTCAGCGATTCCGGCGCCATGGCGACGTGCGGGGTGAGGAAGATCAGCAGTTCCGTCTTGCTCTTGTTGTTGGTGCTGTATTGAAACAGTTTGCCCAGCAGGGGTATGTCGCCGAGGATGGGAATCTTATTGACGCTTGCGGTTTTCTGGTCCTGCATGAGGCCGCCGATGACGATGGTCTGCCCATCCTTGATGGAGACGTAAGCGTCGGCCAAGCGCTGCTCGAACACCGGGGCGTCGACCCCCGGCTGGATGGTGACGGTCTGGGCGGTGAGGGAGGTAATCGACGGCGAAACGTCCATGACGACCAACCCCTCGGGATTCACGTGGGGCGTGACGCTCAGGGTGATGCCGATGGACTGGTACTGCACCGTGTTGTGAGTGCCGCCGTTGGTGTCCACGTAGCTGTCGGTGATGAACGGCACCTCGCTGCCGACGTTGATGTAGGCCTGTTGGTTGTCGCTGGTCAGGATGTACGGCCGTGAGAGCACGTCCAGCTTGTTGGCCTGCGCCAGGGCCTGAATGGTTGACGTCAGGTTCGACTCCAGGAGGCTGACGACCATTCCCGGCGGCGCGGTGGCGGATACCGCGGCGGCCGCGGCGCCCAGCGTGCCGGAGAACTTCTGCCCGTTGCCGCTGGCGCGCTGGTCCAGAACCGAGAAATCCACGCCCATGTCCAGCGAATTATCGTGGGTGACTTCGGCGATGAGCACCTTGATCAGGACCTGGGGCACGGGGCGGTCCAATACGGCGATCAAGTCGCGGACCTGCTTCTCATATCTCGTGGCCGTCGCGACCAGCAGCGAATTGGTGTCCTGGTCCGCCACGACGTAGACCTGTCCGACGAGGTCGGCGATGGCGGCCTGACTGACCCCCGCCGCGCCCGTGGCGCCGCTGATGCCGCGGTTGAGGCTGCTGGTGGCCGCGGAGGAGCTGGTGCCGCGGTTGATGCCCGTGTTGCTTGTGCCCAGGCCGCCTCCGCCCAATCCGCCGCCGCCAAATCCACCGCCAGTTCCAAGTCCACCCCCCAAGCCGCCGGTCCGGTTGTTGTTGCTGATCAGATTGCCCGTCGTGCCGTACTGGGTGCGGTTGTTGGTGGTGCCGGTGCTCGTGCTGGTGAGGGTGAAGAGGCTGTTGAGGGTATTCTGCATTTCCACGGCCTGGCCGTTTTTGACGGCGTAAATGAAGAACGTCTGCTCCGCCGCCGGATTGGCGTCGAGCTGCGTCAGCATCTGGTCGACCACCGCCAGGATGTCGACGGGGCCGCTGACGACGACGGTGTTGGTGCGCGTGTCGGCCGATGCAACCACCTTTCCGGTGCGCGCGGTGTCCTGTTGTCCCTGGGCCGCCGCCGCGGCCGCGGCCGCGCGTGCGGCGGCTCCGCCGCCACCTCCGCCGCCACCTCCGCCGAATCCGCCGCCGCCCGGAGCAAAGTTGCGGAAGAACTGAAACGGCCCCGGGAAATTGGTCTGCGTGCTTTGCTGCTGCGGGGCGAAGATGTCCGTGATCAGTTTTGCCGCCGCCGTGGCGTCCGCGTACTTGAGCTGCCGCACGCGGATCGTGTTTTCCGCCGCCTGGCTCTTGTCCAGATTGGCGATGATCTCCACGACGCGGCGGATGTTGGCGGCGGTGTCCGTGATGATGATCGTGTTGCTTCCCCCGTTGGCGGCAAAATCCGCGTCCGCGCTGATCAGCGGCTGCAAATCCTGCTTCAGCTTCACCGCATCCACGCTGCGAACGGGAATCACCTGCGTGATCAGCTCGTCGCTGGGCGCGATCTGGCTCGGATCGGCGCCGAAATGCACGGGAATGTTCTGCTTCTTCGCGTTCACCAGGGCGGTGATCTTGAGCACGCGGCCCATCTGAATGGCCGTCAGGCCGTTGGTCTTCAGCACCGTGTTGAGCAGCGACACGGCCTCCTCGGGAGTGACCGGCTGCTTGCTCAGGATGGTGACGCGGCCGCTGACGGTGGCTTCCTTGACGACGACGAAGCCGGCGACGTCGGAGAGATAATCCAACACCGCGTCAACCGAGGTATCCTTGAAATTGAAGCTGATGCGCGTCGTGGAAGGCCGGCTGGCCGGCTGCGTGGTCGGCGGTTGGGCAACCGACGGCGGCGCATTGAGCGACACGATCGCCGCGGAACTCAACACCAAGCCATAGTGCCGCAAAGCTCGCATGATCGTCGTGCTGTTCATAACCCAACTCCCATTCCGGCGGCCGGGGCTGGCCCCGGCCGGCGGTATGCATCAATGCCCCAACTCCTGCTGACGCCTGCGGCGCAGACGATCGAGCAATTCGCTGCCGGCGGATTGCGTGGTCGCCAACGATGGCAAGCCCAGCGCATCCGCGCCCAGCAAGTTCTGACCGACACGCACCAGCGTCCTTTTGCCGTCGGCTTCATACTCCAATGAATCGAGCGTGATGTCCGTGATTTTTCCCGATGCGATGGAATCGCCGACCTGAAGCTGGCTGATCTTTCCCGCGGCGGTGTCTTCGACAAACGCGACCATCTGATAATCGGTTTCGGTGACACCGCTGAAGACCAGGGTTTCCTCAGGCCGAGCCGGCCCTGCGGGCCGCGTTCCGCCGGACGCATCGGACGCCAGGCGGCCTTTGACGAAAATCGTCCGATCCGGCGGAAGCTGATACTGCCGGCTCATCGGCCGCGGCGTTGGGATCAGAATCGGCTCCGGCTGCGTGGCCGGCGGCGCGCCCAGCGCGGGCGCCGTCCACAACATCGTCATCACCATGAGCCAAACCACCGGCTTCATGAGTGCCCTCCTTTGCTCTGGCTCGGGGAGGGCATGGCCAGCGTCGACATGCTGAAGCGGATCATCAGATCGTCCGTCCCCTCGCGCCGCGCGGTGATCTGCATGTCGTTGACGCGGATAGGAATGGTGGCCGTCTCCAGGGCCCACAGCAGCCGGGTAATGGCCGCCGTCGAGCCGGTGCCGGTGATATTGAAGCTGATGACCTGGAACTTGTCTTCCTGGGTGGGTCGCCCGGGCCCGCGCGTGTCCAAGGCGACGCCCGCCCATTGTGCCCAATCGACCAGGGCATGTTGCGCCTGGCTTTCAGCGCGCGATTCATCGGCGCTCAGACCCCCCTGCTGCATCTGGCGCCAGATCTTTTGAAGCTGTGCCTGGCGATCAAACAGGACGTTGGCGTCGGCAAGCTGCTGCGTGGCCCGGTCCAGATCCTGGGCGACGGCCTGGCGGCGATCCAGGTACGGACTGAGCACCAGCCCATACAGCCCCACCACCGCGACCAGCGCGATCGTGGCCAGCCCAATGTGTTTTTCTCGCTTCGAAAGAACCACGTCAACTCCGTTTGGCCAGTGCCATCCTTTGGGCTTCACCGACATCGTCCTGCGCCGACGCGGGCGGGGTGTAAGTGAAGGTAATGGTGAACGAGACATCCCGGCTGCGGCCGGATTCCTGCGTCCCGCCCAACTTCACGTTGGAGAACACCGGACTCTTTTGGATGCGATCCATCAGCACGTTCACGTGCTGCTGATCCGAGGTTTTGCCGGATAGTTGGCAGACCAGCGTGCGCGTGTCGGCGGTTTTGTTGTTGGCGCCCGCTGCGGCGGCGCGGGCCGGCTCGCGTATGATCAGACTCGTGGCATACGTCTGACCATCCTCGGGCATGGCTTCGGTCAGGTCGCGGATGGCGGCCAGGTAACGCGGCTGTCCGGCGTGCCAATTGCGGGCAAACGAGACCTTGGCGTTGAAATCGGTGGCGTCGGCGATCTGGGGCTGCAATTTCTTGAGCTGGCCTTGCAGTTGGGCCAGGCGAGACTGCTGCGAATTCAAATCAAGCCAAGCCCAGACGATGGCCACCAGCGCGGCGCCCGCGGCGATGGCGGTCCAGCGGGCCCAGCGCGGCATTCGCTGCTGGCGCGGGGCAGCCAGCCGCGAGTGCAGAAAATCGATCGATGGCTTTCGCCGGTCCAAAACGGCGATGGCCAGGGCCACCGCCGGGGCGTATTTCTGGCTCTCGCCGTCGCCGCCCTGGGACGCTTGCTCCACGCCCAGCGCCGGCCAATCTCCGCGGCGGATGCGCAGGCCCAGCTCTTGCGACAGGGCATCGGCATCCACGGCACCGTCGCTCCACAGAACCATCTCGCGATCCGTCGGCGCCGGCGGCAGCGCGGAGACCACTCGGCGCAGTTCGCTGACGAATGGCGCCGCCGGCACGGGGGCGCGCAGGTGTCGAATGGCGCTGGAGACGCCGCCGCGCTGGGCGGAAAGCTCCGATCCGCCGGAGTTGACCGCCAGGACCAGAACGTGCTTGGCCAGGGTTTTGCCCGTCGCCTCGCCCAGCGCCAGCGTCGAGGGCATGACGGCGGCGGCGCGCACATGCGCCGCTTGGCACAGCGCCGACGCCCCCTCGACGTACTTGCGCAGCGTGGCCATGAGCAGAACGCTTCGAGCGGCGCCGCTTTCGCCTTCATCGGCGAAGTCGTAGATCAAGTCCTTCAGCTCCGTGGAAAACTCCGCCTCGGCCTGCAAACGCAGCATGTTGACCTGCGTGGCCGCATCCGCCAGCGGAAGCTCCTTGGGCTTGACGATGATCCATTTGACGGGGATTCCGACCACCGCCAGACGCGCCGAAAAACCCTGTTGCCGCAAAAAGGCGCCCAAAGCGCGGCCCAGTTCCGCCGGCTGGGCGGGCGTGACGCCCTCGGGATAGATCATCTCCGCCAGGCGATTGACGTGCAGCTTGTCCCCCGCGACGACCTCCGCCGCCAGCAGCGATTTCTCGCCCAGCGCCAATCCCACGATTTTTTTCTGCCAGAGCGGTTTCAACTCGTCGTTCCCATGTTTAGAGACTGCCACCGAACAGCCCGGTGGAAGAGGAATACCCCGTCGGAGGGGGTTGGCCGGCGCGCATCGCTTGGCGGATCTCCGGCGGCAGCGCCCAGCCATAGCCCGTCAAATCCCGCCGGTACACCACCTTGGCCGGCGTCTGGCGGCCGTCCACGACGATGCGGACGCGCTTGAAAGATCGACCATCTCCGCTGACGGCCACGATATCAGCCGAATAAACGAACGATCGGGAGGTTATCGCCCCCGCAATGCCCAGCGCCTTGCTGCTGGGCAAAGCGGTGAAAACCCAGGCGATGCTGCCGGTGTTGGCGTTGCCGCGCGCGGCGATCAACGTGTCGGCATCGCCCTGGCTCAGGCCCGGCAGGCACATCAGCACCGCCTCCGCCGCCGTGTTGACGTTGATCAATCCCTGGATTTGCGGGGCGTTGCTGGTGGTCAATTGGTCGGCGACTTGGCCGAACTCCGCCGCGGTCATGCCGCTGGCCAGGAAGAAAGCGCCCATGTTGGCAAAGGCCGAACCGCGCCCGCCGGCAATTCGCGGGGCGATCCGACCGATGATCTGAGCGGCGCGGTTGGCGGACAGGGCTCTAGTCAGAACCCGCTGCAAGCGCGGCAGGTTGGAGCTGTTGACGTTGATTCGCGCGCTGCCGCCGGCGGTGGTGTTCGGTTCCCAGCTATAACAGGTGAGATCGTTGAAGATGCCGCGTCCGGCGTCGTTGGCGCTGTTGAACATCGCGGAAGTGCCGCCGGCGGCGCTCTCCGCCTCGTCGATCACGCCGTCGCGGTTCAGGTCGTAATCAAACAGCAGTTGCGCCGTGACCCCCTTGACCAGCATCAATTCTTCCACGGTCTCAAACGGTGAATTCTTGCAATCGTACGGCTCGGGAAGGGACTCGTAATAATCGCTTTGGGCGCCATAAGGGGTAGGCTGGCTGCCGCTGCTGCGCCAATCGTAAATGGGGTCGGCGACGTCCACCGTCATGTTGGGAAGCGCCAGGAGCTGGTCGGTGCTGGCCGTGTTCAGGTTGAGCTTGCCGGCTTCGTCGACGATGCCGAAATCGTAGTTCTGACTGCCGGCGGCGCTGGGACGCAGCAGCCAGAAATACCCGCTGCCGAGCTGAATGGCCTCGGCGGGAACCTGCGTAATCGTGATCGCGTCGCCGGGATTGGATTCGACCATGGCCAACACCCATTGCTCCGCCCCTTGCTCGATGGCATCCGCCTGGGCGTAGGAAAGGCGATTGGCCGAGGCAATGGCCTCGGTGCGCATGTTGCGCGCAAAAACCAGCGCCAGCCCGGCCAGCACCACCATGATCCCCAGGGCGGTGATGAGGATCACGCCGCGGCGGCGACCATGCCGAGTTGCGACGGCGGCGCGCTTCATGGCATCAGTTCTCCGGTGTTGACGTTTTCATCCTGGGCCGCGGTCGAGCACGACAGCGTAAAAACCCGCGTAAAACGCAGCGTGCGCATGTCCTGTCCTGTCGCGCCCCCCGCCGCGGTGGGACGCTGCAATTCCAGCGTCACTTCCACGGCCACGGGAATGGTGTTGTCCTCCTGCGTCGAATCCCACGTGTCCTGCCACTGCGAGCCGGTGAAGTAACTCAGGCTGAGCGACGACACGCCGCGGCAAATGATCTCCTCGTCCGGATCCACCTGGATCTCCGAAAGCAGATTGCGCGTGACGCGGCGCACCAGAACGTGATCGGTTCCATCGGGCGTGGTTTGGACGGTCAATTCGACCTGCTTGATTTCGCCGTTGCCGTCGACGTGGTCGGGGCCGTCGGAGGTGGTGAAGAAGATCAGGTCGTCGGCCTCGTGGCCGCGGTCATCCTGGCTCTGCGTGCCTTCGAAAGTTCCCGCCAGCACGCCGCCGGACGTCAGGGCGTTTTGCAGATCCGTGCGTAAGAATTCCATGGCCAACTCGGCCGTCCGCGGCGGCTCGACCGCGGCCGTCGCGCTGTCGGAAGCGCGAAAAGCGATGCGCAGGCTGGCGTACAGCGACAGCGCCACAACGGTGACCATCCCCATCGCCAACGTCAGTTCGATCAGCGTGAATCCTGCCCGGGATGTGCCGGCCGGCCGCCTCATGATGTTGATTGCCCCCTGACGTAGGCCAGCGTCGTGACGGTGACGGAATTCTCCCGCCCGCGCGCCGTCCAAACCACGCGCAGATCGATCTGCTGCAGGGACTGGCTGGTATTGTCCAGGGTCCAAGGTTGCACTGTTGCCTCCCAGCGGTAGGCGGGCCAATCGGAACCGAAATCGCCGGATAGATTCCCCTGCTGCCACTGGCCGTTGGCGACGATCTCCGCCAGCTTGGACTGGGCAAGCCCGGTGGCCTCGGTGCGGCGCCGCGCGGCGTCGGCCACGCTGCCGGCGACCGTGATGCCCTGCATCATCACCGGAAAAACGATGGCCAAGAGCATCAGCGTGGCTAGGACCTCGATGAGCGTGAATCCGCGGCGACGACGGAACCCCGGATGTACATCCGGGGCTACGGCGGCTGTGGGAAGCCTACGGCAGCTCATGGCGTCGCCTCCCCCGTCGGTACGACGCGGAACGTCTCCGTGGCCGATGCGCACGCCACTTCGACCTTGTCGCCGAACTGGCCGGTGAGACGAACGTGGGCCGCATCGGTGCGGCCGCTTGGCTGGAACTGCACGTACTGGCCGTCCTGCTGCTGCGGAGCGTCCACGGTCATCTGCACGCCCTGGGCGAGGGTGAAGCGCTGTCCGTAATCATTTGGCGGCGGGGCAAAAACGGCGCCGCTCTGTGCCGTCAACCAAACCTGGCGGGCCGAAGGATCGAAGTTGAGCCGATAGACGCGCCCTTCGCTCATGGCCGCGGTGCGCGCGTACTGCGCCAGGCCGACGATCAGAGCGGCGCTGTCCTTGGTTCTGCGTCCGGCAGCAAACCCGCGCAGCGACGGCGCGACCATCGCGGCCACCAGGGCGATGATCCCCAAGACCAGGATCAGCTCCACCAGCGTGAAGGCGCGGAAGTTGGAACGCGGCAGGTTCATGGTCAACTTGGCGGTTTAGGGCAGGATGTTATCCGCGGTGCCTTCCTGGCCGCTCGGGCCGCAGGACAACAGGTCGTAATCCTTGCCGTTGCCCGGGCACCGGTAAACGTAAGGGTGGCCCCACGGATCCACCGGGATTTTGTCCAAGACCGCTTTCCACTCCGGCAAATTGCCGGGATTCTGCACCAGAGCGGCCAGGCCCTCTTCGGTCGTGGGGAAGCGGCCATTGTCGATCTCGAAAGCGGTCAGTGCGGTATTGATGGTGTTGAGGTCCTGCTTTGCGGCGGTGCGCTGGGCCTGTTCCCTGCGGCCCACCACTTTGAGCGCAACCGTGGTCGCCAGAATCGCCAGGATCACCAGCACCAGCAGCAGCTCAATCAGGGTGAACGCGCGGCGGGCACTGCGGCGAAAGGGTCGATGCGAATCGCAAACGGGCATAAAGGCTCCAAGTTCGGTCATTTGATCAGGTCCTGAAGGTCGAGGATGGGCAGGAGCATGCTGACGACGATGGTGCCGATGGTGGCCGCCATGAAAAAGAGCATGGCCGGCTCAGCCACCGAAACCAGCAGCCGCAGTTGCCGGTCCAGATCGGCTTCGTAGGCCGCGGCCAGACGCAGCAACTCCTTGTCCAAGCGGCCGGTTTCCTCGGCGACGGCTATCATTTCCACCACGGACGCCGGAAAGAGCAGCGGGCTGGTCGCCAGGCTCTGGCTCAGCGGGGCGCCGCGCTGCACCTGTTCGATGGCGTGTGAGACGGTGTCGGCCAGGGTCTGATTGCCGATGGCTTCGCGGGCCACCCGCAGCGACGCAATCAGCGGCACGCCGGCGCCCACCAGCGTTCCCAGCATCCGCGCAAAACGCACCAGGGCAAAGTGGGCGATGACGCGGCCCAGCAGCGGGATCGAGAGCATCGTCACTTCCAATCGCCGCCGACCGCCCCGCGTGGCGATGGCCCGGCGAAAGGCCACGAACGCGATAATGACGATCACCGCCACGACCAGGACGTAGCGCTTGACTAGGTTGCTGATCCCGATGATCAGTTGCGTCAATGCCGGCAGGCTTCCGCCCAGGGCGGAAAAAATCCCGCTGAATTTCGGAATGAAAAACGTCATCAAAAAGACCATCACGCCGATGGCCAGCAAAAAGAGAATGATCGGATAGACCATCGCGGCTTTGACTTTCCCCTTGAGGTCCTGCTCGCGGGTGCGGAAGTCGGCGATCTGGCCGAGGACGACGTCGAGGAACCCGCCGGCTTCGCCGGCGCGGACCATGGCGACGTAAACGTTGGAAAAACTCCTGGGCCATTTGGCCAGGGCATCGGCCAAGGCCGTGCCGCCCACCACGTCATCGTGAATGTGGCCGCAAAGCTGCTTGGTCGCGGGATGCGATGCTTCGCGCCGCAACAGCGACAGCCCCCGTGCCAGCGGCACGCCGCCGGCCAGGAGGCTGGCCAATTCGCGCGTGAACGCCTCCACCGCGCGGGCGGGGACGCGGCCCAGACGCGATGCCGCAGCCTCCACCGCGGCCGCCTGGGCCTTCTTGGCCGCGGCGTTGGCATCCTCCGCCTGGTCGATGCTCACCGCGTGCAGGCCCCGGCGCGACATCTCGGCGATGGCGGCGGCACGCGTATCGGAAGCGAGCGTGCCGCTGGTCAGGCGGCCCTCCTTGTTCAGTGCTGTATAGGCGAATACCGACATCGCTTCACTTTCCCGTCGTGTCCACCGGCCCCATGCTGATGGCCAATTCCTCGTCCTTGGTCGTCCGAATCACTTCTTCAACCGTGGTGCGCCCCTCGCGGATCAGCCGCCAGCCGTCATCCCGCAAACTGCTCATGCCCTGCCGCGTCGCCACCTTGCGCAGCTCGCGCGAGCTGGACCGCGAGAGAATCAGGGCGCGGATTTCGTCCGTAACGGGCATCATTTCGAAGACCCCCTGGCGGCCGTGATAACCCGTGCCTTGGCAGCTTCGGCAGCCGGCGCCCCGGTAAACCACCTCCGGCACCTCGCGGCCGAATTCGCCGCGCAGCTTCTGCACCTCATCGCCCGGCAGCGGCTCCTTGCACTGCAGGCAGATCAGGCGCACCAGGCGCTGGGCGGCCACCATCTCCAACGAGGAAGCGACCAGATACGGCTCGACGCCCATATCCACCAAGCGCGTGGTGGCGCTGGGAGCGTCGTTGGTGTGCAGCGTGCTGAAGACCAGGTGGCCGGTCAAAGACGCCTGCACGGCGATCTCCGCCGTCTCGCGGTCGCGGATTTCGCCGATCAGCACCACGTCCGGATCGTGACGCAGGATCGAGCGCAATCCGGCGGCGAAGGTTAAGCCGGATTTGACGTTCACCTGAATCTGGTTGATCCCGCGCAATTGGTACTCGACGGGGTCCTCAATGGTGATGATTTTCAGGTCGGCCTTGTTGATCTTGGACAGCGCCGCGTACAGCGTCGTGGTCTTGCCCGAGCCGGTCGGGCCGGTCACCAGGATGATCCCGTGAGGCAGATCGAGCACGCGTTGCCAGGCGCGGTTGTCGCGCGGCGACATGCCCAGGTGTTCCAGGCCCAACAGCGTATCGCCCCGGTCGAGGATGCGCAGGACCACCGCCTCGCCGTAAATCATGGGAATCACGCTGACGCGGAGGTCGATCTCGCGGCCGGCAATCCTCAGGCGAATGCGGCCGTCCTGCGGCAGTCGCTTTTCCGCGATGTCCAGGTGGCTGAGGATTTTGAGCCGCGACACGATGGCCGCCTGGAACTTGCGCACCTGCGGCGGAATGTTGGCCTCCTGCAACACGCCGTCGATGCGATAACGCACCCGAAGCTGGTTCTCGAACGGCTCGACGTGCACGTCCGTGGCGCGCAGCTCCAGGGCTTCGGCCATCACCTGGTTGACGAAGCGCACGATCGACGCGTCCTGGGCGGCGTGGGTCAGGTCCAGCTCGCTGTCGGCCTGCTCTTCCAGAACCTTGACCGCGTCGTCGTCCGCCCCGCCGAGCGATTGCAGCGTGTCCGCGCCGACGCCCAGGTATTTCTTGATGAAGCGGTCGATCTCGGCCGAGGGAGCCAGGACCGCATGCACGTCAAAGCCCGTGGCCAAGCGCAGCTCGTCCAGGCCGGTCGTGTCGAAGACGTGGCAGGTGACCACCGCCACCCCGTCGCCGTCGCCGCTGGGGGCCAGGGGCATCAGCTTGCGGTCAATCAGGATGCGCGCCGGGAATTTGGCCAGGAATTCCTTGGACGGAGCGCACTGCGCCGAATCCTTTTCCAGATCGACATAGGGGATGTCGTAATAGGCGGCCAGCGCACGGAGGATTTTTTCCTCCGATGCGCCGGCCGCCTGGCGCCAGGCGTCGTCCAGCGATTTGCCGGCGGCGACGGCCTGGGTGATCTGCTCGGCGGCCTGAGCGTCGAGCAGTCCATCCCGCGTTAACTTGGCAAGCACGTCAAGCACGGTCTCTTTCCGTCAATCCAACATGCCGTTGAGCACGAGCTGCGCCTCCTGCCGCTGGGTCAGCAGATCGCGCAGGTCCTGCTGGGCCTTGACCAGATCGGCCCGGGCCTTGGTGCGGGCCTGGCGCAGGGCTTCCAGCTTGACCTTAATCTGGTCCGGCGTGGAGGCGGTGTTGTCCAGCGTGTCGCGCAGATCGGAAATCGCCGATTGCATGGGCGATTCCGGCTGCGTGGACGGAGCCGCAGCGCCATCGCGGTTGCGATTGCGACCGCCGCCGAACATGCCCCTGCCGCCGAAGCCGCCCGCGTCGCGCTGAAGCTGAAACACCGCTTCGATCTTGGGCTGCAGAACGGCAAACTCCTCATCGCTGGCGCCAAGCTGCTCCTGGAGGCGCTGCAGCATGCGTTGGCGGAACTGAGCCGGATCACGCCGACCGCCCCCGCCGCCACCACCGCCGCCACCGCCGCCCCCACCGCCGCCACCGCCGCCACCGGCCGGCGGAGTGCCACCGCCGCCGTTATCCACCTGGCTCAGGACCGGCAAGGTCAACAAGCCCAGCAGGGCGACCATCGTCACCCATTGCATCTTCTTCAACACCGCCATACGCTCGCTCCTTTCGGAAAAATGGAGTGATAAGGCCGCCCTGATCAGGCGCCGCCTGCGCCCGCCGGGCGCGTCGTCGATCTCACCGTCGCCGGCCCCCACGGGCCGCGATGCTCGTGAATATCCTTGGTCAATTCATCCCATTTGGCCTTCTGTGAATCATCCAGCAGCGCTCGACTGCGCTGAACGGCGTCGTGCATCAGCGCTTGCCTGTCCTTGTCCAGGGCGTCGCGCTTGGCGTGATAGTCATCAAGTATCTTGTCGTACGCCGCCCGCTGCTGATCGTTCAGTAAATGCACGATGGCCTCATCGCGCTCGTGGGACAGCGATCTCCGACGGTCGGACATCTCCGCCCACTTTTGCTGCATGGGCACCCAAATCGCGTCCATCTGCTGGTGCTGCTGGGTCGTGAGATTCAACTGGTCGGCAACCCAGGAACGGTGATGCCTGGGGAAGATGAAGCCGGGCGAGTACGGCGCGGTCACCCAGCCGATGGCCAGCCCCGCCACGAGCACCAACACCGCCGTCACGATGAAAATGATTTGTTTTCGCATGCGCAAAACCCCACGATCACGGCACATCTTCCGGACGGCCAGAGGCATCGGCCAGGTACTGGACGGCAGCGGGCGTGCTGGCATCAACCGACGCCGAGTCCGCAGGGGCGGCCAGTTCCATCCACGGGGGCGGAGCTGCGGTCGTTCGGCCCATCCGCGCCAGCAGGATCGAGCAGACCAGAAGCACCGCCGCGGCCGCGGCACTGGTAAAGCGGGCAATACGCACAATCCCCTCATCCATGATGACATCCACCCTTCGGTGCAGCCGATGCATGGAAATCTGCGAAAGCCGAGGCTGCTGGGCGGATGCGAAAAGCCCCGACAACGCCCGAAGCTGCGCCAACTCCGCCGCGCACACGGAGCATTGCTGAAGATGACGCTCGACCGCCGCGCGCCCCTGCGCATCTAACTCGCCGTCGTGGTAGGCGCCTAGCTGCTGGCTGAATGGACAATCGCTCATGGCTCTAACCCCATCGGTTTACGGCAAATACGCCTGCAACTTTTCCCGCAGTTCCGCCCGGGCCCGGTGCAACCGCGACTCCACCGTTCCACGCGGGATGTCCAGGGCTTGGGCAATTTCCTCGTAACTCATCTGTTCCATTTCGCGGAGCACCAACACCTCGCGGTGCTCGCTCGACAACCGCTGCAAGGCCGCGTCCAGATCGATCCGCGTCTGCGCGGCCGCCGTCTGATCCCTCGCCGCGACTTCCGCCGGCATCGGCTCTGGCGCGCGCCGCCGCATCTGCTCTCGCCGCCACTTGGCCGCCTGGATCACCAAAATCCGCGTCAGCCAAGTTTGGACGGATGACCGCGCCTCAAACGTTCGCAGATTGCGATACGCTCCGGCGAAGGTCTCCTGCAAGACATCCTCGGCATCCGCCGCCCTGCCCACTAGCGACACGGCCAAGCGATACAGCCGATCGGCATGGCGATCCACCAACTCATGGAACGCGTCGGCGTCTCCCTTGGCCGCTCTGCCAGCCAACACCGAGTCCTCGGCCTCCGCGGAGTCGCCAGGCTGTGAACTGGGTCCGATCAGATGTCCCTCGTATAGTTGCGTGCCCGGGCGATTTTCTTCCGGAAAAATCCCGACGGCATAATCGGCAAAAAGATAACACCCCCGGTAGCGCAGCGGAAATTGTGTGTGCAGGCGGATTTGCGATTGATCCCGGCTTTAAGTCTGCGC
Source organism: Phycisphaerales bacterium UBA1161 (assembly GCA_002311745.1). Classification (GTDB taxonomy): domain Bacteria; phylum Planctomycetota; class Phycisphaerae; order Tepidisphaerales; family Tepidisphaeraceae; genus UBA1161. Next base: position 36,178 of record DBZL01000030.1, read on the forward strand.
GACAGCACGAGCCCTTACGATCACCTGCGGAACGAACAACATGGTGATATCGATGGGTTCCAACACGTGCCAAGGCGCTAATGCGTAGCTACAAAAGAGTTGCGGACGCGACGCGCGCAGATACCCACAGTCATTGCGCGCAAGAGAAAATTCGCAGCTTTCGCCGCGACTTGGACTTGCGCGCGTTTTGCATGCAATTTTGAAAAAACATTTTTCCCCCATGTCCG
>DBZL01000030.1:36464-47244 GCA_002311745.1 Phycisphaerales bacterium UBA1161
TCCCCCATGTCCGGAAACAGACTTGGATTGGGCGAGGTTTGTTCCGCATAACCATATTGAGGAAAAGAGATTGCGCACCACGGCGAACGGCAGAAACCGGCCGAATCGCACATAAGCTGTTAGCTGGATTTGGGTTACGAGAAAAATGGGGGAGAATCTTCTATTCAGTGCTGCCGCGGCCGGCGATCAACGCGGGGCAACGCGGGCCTGCTACGCTCGCCGCCCACAAAGCCTGTCTATTCGGTGGTTCGCACTGCTGTCCGCGCGAGCGGTGTTTTGGGCGCATTTCCGATTGGCCGCGTGACGGGCGGCTGCGACGCTATGCCACGTTGAACAGCGATGACGCAATCGACGGGAGTCCGTTGCTGTCGGCCGCGACCAGGCTGTACGAACCTGCCAAGCTGAGCACCAGATTGTTGAACGTGGCAATGCCGTTGACGACGGCGGCGGTCAGAGTTCCGGTTAGCGTCGCGTTCTTCGGATGGGTGCCCAGCGACAGCGTCACCTTGGACGTATCGTTCGTGGCGACGTTGTTGTATTTGTCCAGCAGGACTACCTCCACGGTGAACGCTTTCCTGTGCTTGGCGCTCGTGGGCAGGACGAGGAAAGCCGCGTGGGTTGCCGCGCCGGGACTGATGGCGAAGCTGCTTGACACGGCGCTGGCCAGGCATCCATCCGTAGCCCGAAATTGGTACGTACCCGCGACGTTGAGCGACAGGTTGCTGAATGTGGCCACGCCGCTTACGGCGCGCTCGCTCAGGGTGCCGTTCAGCTTGGCATTGGGGGGATCCGTGGCCAGCGACAGGGTGACGACGGAATTGTCGCCGGTGACGATATTGCCGAATTTATCTTCCACGTCCACCACCACGGGCTTGAGGGTGCCGCCGGCGGTGGCGTTGCCGGGCTGTTGAGTGAAGACCAGTTGTGACGGTGCCGCCGCGGTGATGGTGAAAGAGTGGGAGATCGCGACGGTATCGCTGCCGTCGCTGGCCTTGAGCGTGTACACGCCGGCCTTGGTCAGGGACAGGTTGGTGAAGAGCGCGACGCCAAGGAAAACCTTGGCCTTCACGGTTCCACCGAGCACGCCCGGGCCGCTGGCGACGCTTAATGTGACCTGGGAATGGTCCGACAGAACGAGTTGGCCCTTGGCGTTCTCGACCAGCACGGTCACGGGCGCAAGAGCGCCGGCGTGGCCGCTGAGCGGGGTGTACAGAAAGACCAGTTTCTCCGCGGTGCTGGCGGCGCTGACGAGAATCGAGCCGCTGACGCCGACGATGGTGGAGTGGGCGGTGTCGGTGGCGGTGATCGTCTGGCTGCCGGCGGTATTGAGCGTGGCGGAGAAGGTTGCGGTGCCGTTGGTCAGCGTGGAATTGGCCGGCAGGACGGCGGCGGCATCGGTGCTGGTCCAATGCACGGTGCCGGTGTAGCCGGTGGCCGTGTTACCGAATTGATCCAGGGCAGTAACCGTGAAGTTGAACGCCGTGCCCGCGGTAGCGGTGGACGGAGCGCTGACCGTAAAGTGCGTGGCGGCGGCGGCAGCGACGGTAATCGCTCCGCTGGTCCCCACGATGGAATTCGTCACTGTGTCGGTGGCGGTGATCGTCTGTTTGCCTGCGGTCTTCAACGTGGCGCTGAAGGTGCCGACGCCGTTGGTCAGCGTGGCGTTTACGGGCAGAGTTGCCGAGCCGTCCGTGCTGGTGAAGTGCACTGTGCCCGTGTAGCCCGTGGCGGTGTCGTTGGACGCATCGAGAGCCGTGACCGTGAAGCTGAGCGGCGTGCCGGCCGTCGCGCTGGACGCAGCGCTGACGGTAAAGTGCGTGGCCGTGGCGGCGGCGGCGACGGTAATCGCTCCGCTGGTCCCCACGATGGAAGTCGTGACTGTGTCGGTGGCAGTGATCGTCTGCTTGCCTGCGGTCTCCAACGTGGCGCTGAACGTGCCGACACCTTTGGTCAAGGTGGCATTGGCAGGCAGAATCGCCGAGCCGTCCGTGCTCGTGAAGTGCACTGTGCCCGTGTAGCCCGTGGCGGTGTTGCCAAACTGATCCAGCGCGGTGACCGTAATACTGACCGGCGTGCCGGCCGTCGCGCTGGACGGAGCGCTGACGGTAAAGTGCGTGGCCGTGGCGGCGGCGACGGTAATCGCTCCGCTGCTGCCCACGACGGAAGTTGTGACTGTGTCGGTGGCAGTGATCGTCTGCTGGCCTACCGTCGTCAACGTGGCGCTGAAGGTGCCGACACCTTTAGTCAAGGTGGCATTGACGGGCAGAACCGCAGAGCCGTCACTGCTCGTGAAGTGCACCGTACCCGTGTACGCCGTGGCGGTGTTGCCAAACTGATCCAGAGCGGTGACCGTGAAGTTGAACGCCGTGCCGGCCGTCGCGGTCGATGGTGCAACCACCGAATAATGGGTTGCCACGGCGGGACTGACGCTGATGGCGCCCGTCGCGCCCACGATCGAGCTGGTCGTGGTGTCGGTCGCCGTAATCGTCTGCGCGCCGGCCGTCTTCAACGTCGCGCTGAACGTGCCCACGCCACTGGTCAGCGTCGCGTTGGCCGGCAGGGTCGCCGCGCCGTCGGTGCTCGTGAAATGCACAGTGCCGGTGTAGCCGCTGGCCGTATTGCCGAACTGATCCAGAGCCGTCACCGTGAAGTTGAACGCCGTCCCCGCCGTCGCGGCGGAGGGAGCGCTGAGGGCGAAATGCGTGGCCGCGGCGGGAGCGACGTTGAAGCTTGTGGAGGTAAAGCCGCTGAGGGAATCGGTCGAATCGGCCGCGGAAAGCACGTAGTTCCCCGCGGTGTCGAGGATCAGATTGCTGAACGTCGCCACGCCGTTGACGGCCGCAACCGTCGTCGTCGAGCCGGAGGCAAAACCACCCGGGCCGCTGGCGATGGTCAGGGTGACGGATGCATTGTCGCTGCTGACCACGGTGTTGCCGGCCGTTTCGATGCTGACGGAGATGGCCGTGAGCTTGGACCCGGCGGTGCCGGCGCTCGGGCCGGTCGTGAAGACCAGCTTGGCCGGCGTCGCGGATGTGATGGTGAACGGAACGGGACTGCACATATACGGCAGGTAGTGCGTGCTGCCGGGGAACGTGCCGATCACGGTGTAGGAGCCGGGAGCGGTCGGGGCGCCGCTCAATTCGGTATTGCTGCTGTTGTAGTAGGCCAGGGTGGGGCTGACGCCTTCCAGGCTGGTGGCGTTTGTGACGCCCGGGGCCGACAGCAATGCCGTGGCCGGGTAGGGCGAGCCGGTATACACGCCGCCGGCATCGGTGACGGTCATGGTCGGCTGGACCATGCCCGACTGGAGCGTGACGGGGCCCGTGAAACCGCTGCTGCCGCCGGGGTCGGAGAAGTAGCCGCTGCCGATCAGCAGAGTGCCGCCGCCTGCCAGCGGGCCGGTGACGGTGATCTGGCTGGAGGAGCCCTCGACGTCCAGCGTGGCGCCGGCATCGATGACGATGCCCTGCGGGAAGGTCAGTTGCCCTTCCACGACCAGCGTGCCCGCCTGGACCGTCAGGGCGTTGCCGATAATCGGATCGCCGATGCTGTCGACGCTTTCAAGCACGCCTTGGGTCGTCAGATCTTCAATCAGCGTGCCGGTGCCCAGGGCATTGTCGCTTGTCACTTCGACCGTGCCGCTGTTGACGGTGACGTTGCCTGTGAACGCCGGGTTGCTGCTGGAGACGGCGAGCATGTCGCCATTCAGGGTGATGCTGCCGCTGCCGGTCAGTGCGCCGGCCAGAGCCAGAGTGCCGGTCACGTCCAGCGAACCCGTGGGGCTCAGGTACAGGCTGTTGCGGAACTTCAATCGCAGGCCTGCCTCGACGGTGACGGGTCCTTCCACAATCACGTGATTATTGAGAGTGGGCGCACCACCGGAGACGTTCGCCAGCAGCCCACCCTTCAGGTCCAACGTGCCCGTGCCGAAGCCTGCCGAGTCTACTGCCTCGTAGAGCGCCAGCGTGCCGCCGGACTCCACCGTCACCAAGCCGTTGTAGTTCGGGTCGCCGCCGGCTCCCGGAGTCTGGTCGGTCTCCAGCATCCCCGCCGCAACGTCGATGTTGCCTGTGCCGTTCAGCGGTGTGTACGCGGCTCCAGCCAACCCCACTGTCTGCACTATCGTTTGCGTATTATCAATGGTGATCGAGCCCGCCGACGTCAGAGTGCCGGCCAGTCCGTCCACAAGGTTCCCGCCGCTTACACCCGGCGAAGCCGCGTTGTCCAGCCACACCGACGTGCCGATCGACTTGTCCAGAGTCACTTGCCCGGTGCTCCCCTCGAAGGTCAGCGTCGCGGCGCCGGCCAGCGTATCCATCAGGAAGTGACCGCCGTTGAGCGTTACCGTGCTCAACGCCGTCACCGTGATCGTATTGGAGAAGTACATCTGCCCGGCGCTGAGGGGACTGGTGAGCGGCGTGGACAGGGACACGTCCCCTTCCAAGGTCACGGGGTTGTTGATGGTCACCGCGCCGCTGGAGGAGTTCTGGATGGTTCCGCCCTTGATGTCCAAGGTGCCGGTGCCCAGGGGGACGTTGTCCGTTGCATCTTTAATCGTGATCGTACCGTTCGCCTCGAGCGTCACCGTTCCGGTGTAAGTCGGATCGCCGCCGGCTCCAGGAGTCGTGTCCGTTTCCAGCGTGCCATTTTTCACGTCGATGCTGCCTGCGCCGTTCAGCGGTGTGTATGGGGCTCCGTTGAACCCCACCGTGCTCACGGTCGTTTGCGCACCGTCGATGGTGATCGATCCCGCCGCCGTCAGAGTGCCGGCGATACCGTCCACCAGGTTGCCGCCGCTTAAACTCGGCGATGCCGCGTTCTCGAAGACCACCGGCGCTGCGATCCACTTGTCCAGAGTCACTTGCCCGGTGGTGCCATCGAAGGTCACCGTCTGCGTGCCGGCCAGCGTATCCATCAGGAAGTGACCCTGGTTCAGCGTCACCGTGCTGGGCGCGCTCACCGTGATCGTGTTGGAGAAGTACATTTGTCCGGCGCTCAAAGGATTCGTCAGCGGTGTGGACAGGGATACATCCCCTTCCAACGTCACCGGGTTGTTGATGGTCACCGCGCCGGGCGCGCCCAGAGACGAGTTCTGGAGCAGGCCGCCCTTCAGATCCAAGGTGCCCGTGCCCAAGCCGACGTTATCCGCCTCGTCGTAAACCTTGAGCGTGCCATCCTCCTCCAGGGTAATTTGTCCGCTGTAGTTCGGGTTGCCGCTGTCGCCCGGAATTTCGTCGGTGACGAGCGTTCCGTCTTTTATGTCGATGCTGCCCGTGCCCTGTAGCGGCGCGTAGCCGCTGCCGCCTCCGCCTGTGCCCACGGTCATCACCACCGTTTGCGGATTATCGATGGTGATCGAACCCGATGCCGTGAGGGTGCCGCCCAATCCGTCGACGAGCAGGTTGCCACTCAGATCATTCGTGCCCGTGTTTTCCAGGACCACCGGCACGCCGATCGACTTGTCCAGCGTCACTTGTCCGGAGCTGCCCTCGAAGGTCACCGTTTGCGAGCCGGCCAACGTGTCGATCACGAAGTGCCCGTCGTTCAGTGTCACGGTGGAGGCCGCGTTCACGGTGATCGTGTTGGTAAAACGGAGCTGACCCTCGCTGATGGGATTGGTCAGCGGCGTGATCAGGGAGACGTCGCCTTCCATCGTCACCGGGTTGCTGATCATGACCGCGCCTGGCGCAGTTAAATATGAGTTCTGGATCGTGCCGCCCTTGATGTCCAGCGTGCCCGCGCCAAGGCCGAGGTTATCCTCAGTGTCGTAGTCCTTGATCGTGCCGTCGAGGTCCAAGGTGATCGTGCCCCTGTAACCCGGCAATCCGCCGGCGCCGGAGGTCTGGTCCGTCATCAGCGTGCCGTTCAGCACGTCGATGCTGCCTGTGCCGCTCAGGGTGTTGTACGCGATTCCGCCGGTGCCCACGATGATCGCGACCGTTTGCGCGTTATCGATGGTGACCGAGCCACTTGCCGCGAGCGTGCCGCCGATCCCGTCTCCATAGAAAGTGCCGCTGGCACCTGTCGCCGCGGTGTTTTCCAGCGCCACAGGAGCGCTGGTTGTCCCGTTGAGGATCACATTGCCGGTGCTGCCCTCGATCGTCAGCTCTTGCGTCCCGGTCACATCACCCAGCACGAAGCGACCGCCCTGTATGGTCGCCGCGCTTTCCGCACTCACCGTGATCGTACCGGTGAACTGCATCTGCCCGTCGCTGGCGGGATTGGTCGACGGCGTGATCAGGGACACGTCGCCTTCCAACGTCACCGGGTTGTTGAGTGTCACCGCGCCTGGCGAGCTGAGGTATGAGTTCTGGAGCGTGCCGCCCTTGATATCCAGCGTGCCCGTGCCCAGGCCGACATTGTCCACATTGTCGTATACCTTGATCGTGCCGGTGTCCTCCAGGGTGATCGTGCCGCTGTAATCCGGGTTGCCCCCGACTCCGTACGTCTGGTCGGTCATCAGCGTGCCGTCCTGCACGTCGATGCCGCCGGTGCCACTGAGCGTCTCGTAGGCAATTCCACCTGTTCCAATGATGGCGGCCACCGTTTGCGCACCATCGATGGTGACGGAACCACCGGCGGCGAGCGCGCCGCCGATTCCGTCTCCCATGACGCCCTGGCCGCTGGCACCCGCCGCAGCCACGTTCTCCAGCGCCACCGGCGCGCTGGTTGTCCCGTTGAGGATCACGTTCCCGGTGCTCCCCTCGATGGTCAGCTCTTGCGTCCCGGTCACATCACCCAGCACGAAGCGACCGCCGCTTATCGTCACCGTGCTCGCGGCGCTCACTGTGATCGTATTGGAGAACAGCATCTGCCCGGCGCTGGGAGGATCGGTCGCAGGCGTGATCAGGGACACGTCCCCTTCCAACGTCACGGGAATGGCGAACGCCACCGCGCCCTGGGAGGAGTTCTGGAACGTGCCGCCCTTCAGGTCCAGCGTGCCCGTGCCCAGGCCGACTTTGTCCGTCACGTCGTACACATTGATTGTGCCGTCGTCGTTTAGGGTTATTGTCCCGGTGTAGTCCGGGCATCCGCCAGCTCCGGACGTCTGGTCCGTCATCAGCGTCCCAGCCTCCACGTCAATATCGCCCGCGCCGCTCAGGGTTGTGAACGTGGCTCCGCCCGTGCCCACGATGACCGCGATCGTCTGCGCGTTATCGATGGTTACCAAGCCTTCGTCCGCCAGCGCGCCGCCGATTCCGTCGCCATAGAAAGTGCCGCTGGCTCCTATCGCTGCGGTGTTTTCCAGCACCACCGGCGCGCTGGTTATCCCGTTGAGGATCACGTTCCCGGTGCTCCCGTCAATCGTCATTTCCTGGTCCCCGTCCAAATCGCCCGACAGCAGAAAGCGACCGCCCTCGATGGTCACGGTGCTGGGCGCGTTCACCGTGATCGTACCGGTGAACTGCATCTGCGAGTCACTGGCAGGATTCGTCGAAGGCGTCGACAGCGATACATCCCCTTCCAGCGTCACGGGGTTGTCGATCGTCACCGCACCGTTGGAAGAGTTCTGGAATGTCCCGCCCTTGATGTCCAGCGTGCCCGTGCCCAGGCCGGCATTATCGACGGTGTCGTAAATATCGATCGTGGCGCCGGATTCCAGCGTGATGGTGCCATCGTAGCCGGGAGCACCCGCGGCTCCGGACGTGTCGTCCGTCTGCAGCGTCCCGGCTTGCACGTCCAGCCCGCCCGATCCCTTCAGGTCGCTGGTGATCAGCATTATGCCCGCCCCCAATATCACCTGCTGCAATTCCGTGTCCGCCGCATCCAGCGCCGCTGCCAGCTTCGACTTGGCCGTCTTCACGATGATGTGCACCCCATTGTCCATGTCGTCGGCGAACTGCACGATGCCATCCCCGATCGCCGTCAGCGTCCCATTACCTTCCAACTCCCCCTTCAGTATGACGATGCCCGCCTGCTGTATCTGGATTTCATTGGCTATTCCGGTCAGGATGTCCGTGCCCACCAAGTTCATCACACCTTTGGCGATGAACTTCGCTGCGCTCTGGAAGGTGAAATCGTTGTCCAGGGTCGCGCCGCCCGAAACAGCCGTGGCGTCGATGATCGGCGTGGTCGCGCCGCTGCCCGGCGTCGTCACATTCACGTCGCCGGTTCCCAGCGGATCGGTGGCGCCAGTCACGTCCACTTCCGTCTGTTCCAGCGTCACATTCCCGTCGTAGCCGGGGCAGCCGGCTGACTGCACTGTCCCAGCCTTTAGGTCCAGCCCACCCGATCCGTTCAGGTCGCTGGTGATCAGCATTATGCCCCCCGCTAGTACCACCTGCTGCAATTCCGTGTCCGCCGCATCCAGCGCCGCCGCCAGTTTCGACTTGGCGGTGTTCACGATGATGTGCACCCCCGCGTCCATATCATCGGCGAACTGCACGATGCCATCCCCGATCGCCGTCAGCGTGCCGTTACCTTCCAATTCCCCCTTCAGTATGACGATGCCCGCCTGCTGTATCTGGATTTCATTGGCTATTCCGGTCAGGATGTCGGTGCCCACCAAGTTCATTACACCTTTGGCGATCCACTGCGCTCCACTGTTGAAAGTGAAATTGTTGTCCAGGATCGCGCCGCCCGAAACAGCCGTGGCGTCGATGATCGGCGTGGTCGCGCCGCTGCCCGGCGTTGCCACCGTCACGTCGCCGGTTCCCAGCGCGTCCGTGCCGGCGCCGGTCACGTCCACCTCGGCCTGTTCCAGCGTGACGTCGCCTTCAAAGCCGCAACCTCCGCTCTGTGCTTTACCCGTTTGCAGGTCCAGTGAGCCGTCGCCGCTCAGGCCCGGCATAAGCTGCACCACGCCGCCTGCCAGAGTCACCTCTCCGGTGAGCTCTCCGGAGAGCTGCGTCAGGCCGTTGGCGATGATCAAATTGACGCTAGGGCCGATCGTGGTGGTGTTGGCGACCGAGGCGCTGCCGCTGCCAGCCAGGGTCAATGCGCCGGTGCCTTCGACATTGCCGTTGAGGTAGATGAAGTCGTTGGTCGCCGGGGTCTTGATCGTAGCGGGCCCGTTCAGCGTCACGTTGCCGTCGACGCCGAACGGCGGATCGACGATCAGCGTGGCGCCCGATTGGAACGTAATATCGTTGTCCAGCGTATCGGTGCCGCTGCTGCTGCCGACAAGAGTCACGCCGGCGGAGCCGGCGCCGATGGTCAGGTCGCTATCGGCGAAGACGTCGGAGAGGACGTTGTCGTCGATGGTGATGCCCGAGGAAAGGGTCGTCGGACCGGTGTACGTGTCGGCCTGGTCGAAGGTAAAGGTGCCAGCACCGGCCAGGGTCATGCCACCGCCGCCGCTGAGGACCGACTTGATGTCCAGATCGCCGGTCATGTCGTCCAGTGTGGGCGAGCCGACCAACGCGGTGTTGATGTCGTAGGTGTTGTTGCCGGCGTCGGAACTCAGGCCGCCCGTCAGTGAGATGGCGTCGCCCTCAAGCGTGTAGCCGGAGCCTTGGATGTCGATGTCGTTGATCGACAGCCCGGCCAGGTCGTTGTTGGTGGTCAAGGGCGCGCCGGTGGGGAATACGAGGTTATCGCCGTTGGCCGGATGAATGCCCAGGTTCCAGTTGTTACCGTCGCTCCAGTTGAGTCCGTCGCCGCCGCCCGTCCAGATGAGCGTGTTGGCTGTGACCGCGTTGTACGATTTCAACGACCAGGTGGGATTGGTGCCGTTGGACAAGTCGTGATCGATGCTCTTCACCAACCCCACGCCAGGCGCGAAGTATTCTTGATACTGGTCGACGGTCCCGCCGAGAGCCGTTGACTGGTCGGTGTAGTCGATTTCATAAGCGCTGAACGTTCCGGCCGGAACCGTCACCGACTGGGGGGTATCGGAAGGCAGCGAGTAGGTCAGCGTGTGCGTTACCGGCGTTTGGGCAGTGCCATCGACCGTCTGGTTGTCCGTGTAGGTGTACTGATACGTCTGCCCGACGGTCAGGGTGGCGGGCATTCGCATCCAGAGGGGCGAGTACGTGTCCGACAGTTCCGTGGTGCCCCCGCCGCCTGTATACCCGCCCACCTTGGCATACTCCACCACGCCATCGGTCGTTTCGGCCAAGTACTCCTGGTAATTTCCCGTCGAGCCAGCGCCTGCTGTGAGAATCGTCGTTTCATCCCACTCCACCGACTCCTGTCCCGTCGGCGACGTTGCCGGGCCTGCAACCGTAATCGTGTCGGTGCCTGTACCCGAAGCGTTGGTAAAAACGTACTGCGACCCCTGGGTGAGCATCTGCTGGCCCATGAGCGTGTATGCGCTGACACTGAGGAGCGTGCGGCGTTCCAGCATTTCGGCAACAACCGGCCGCGTGGCTTTGTGCAGCTTGCGGGTGGACTTAAAGGACCTCCGTGCCGCGACACAAACCGTCCGAAGAATTCTGTATGACATGCGATCCTCTTCCCTTCGTTTTGCTGTCAGGCTTGTGAGGATATGAACTCAAGCCATAACACAGCGGCCGCCATATGCCCGTGGAGGGGAACAACCAATGAGGACATCAGCACTCTCAATACCTGTGGCCAGAAACGCGCCACCCTTTTGAGAAATACGGCCGGAGTTTAACCCGAAAAATACAGAAGAAGTAATGAAAAAGTGACAAAACCGAATGCGGCAATTCGCGGCAGGAAGAAAGTTGCAATTCAAAAATATTTTAAAGAATTAAGATTTCCGTATTGAAGATTATCTCAATCTTCTCGCCCACCGTTGAAAGCGTGCCGTTGCGATTTTTCGCGCCCAGCCTGGAGAATCCTAAGCGGGACAGTTCTTAATGGCATCAATTTAAGC
>DBZL01000022.1 GCA_002311745.1 Phycisphaerales bacterium UBA1161
GACCGCCGCAAGGCCATGCTGGAAGACATCGCCATCGTCACCGGCGGCACCGCCATCTTCGAGGAGCTGGGCATCAAGCTGGAAAACGTCGAGCTGTCCCAGCTCGGCCGCGCCAAGAAAATCCGCATCGACAAGGATAACACCACGATCATCGAAGGCGCCGGCAATGAGAAGGCCATCAAGGGCCGCATCGAAGCCCTCAAGACCGAGATCGACGACACCACCAGCGACTACGACCGCGAGAAGCTGCAGGAGCGCCTGGCCAAGCTGGCCGGCGGCGTCGCCCAAATCCACGTCGGCGCCGCCACGGAAGTGGCGATGAAGGAAAAGAAAGCCCGCGTGGAAGACGCTTTGCACGCCTGCCGCGCCGCCGTGGAAGAGGGAATTTTGCCCGGCGGCGGAGTCGCCGTGATCCGCGCCGCCGCCAAGGTCTTCGACCATCTTCGCAAGAAAACCGCCAGCGAGGACCAGCGTCTGGGCATCGAGATCGTCCGCCGCGCCGTCGAGTTCCCCATCAAGCAGATCGCCGACAACGCCGGCGTGGACGGCTCGGTGGTGGCTCAGAAGGTGAAGGAATCCAGCGAAGTCAACTTCGGCTACAACGCCCTGACCCACGAATACGGCGACCTGATGAAGATGGGCGTCATCGTCCCCACGAAGGTTGAGCGAATAGCGTTACAGAACGCCTCGAGCATCGCGTCGTTGTTATTGACGACGGACGCGATCGTGAGCGAGATCAAGGAGGAGAAGCCCGAGCCCGCCGGCGCCCCCGGCGGCGGCATGGGCGGGATGTACTAGCCCGAATGATTAAGCAGCCGACCGGCTTAACCCGGTCGGCTGTTTTTATTTTTGCGGAATGTGCGCACGTGGTAACATCCCCCATCGATTGGCCGCAGTGGTGGCACTGGGAATTGGAATGTTCCAATCCCCACCTGCTCAAACGCATGGTTGACCGCTGCTTCACCGAGGTCGATTTGCGAGGTATGTTGCAGCGGGCCAGCGCTTATCGGCCCGATGTGCAGCCCGGACGCTGGGTCATCGAGACGACGCGGGCCGGTCAGGCTTGGGAGGTCGTTGTCGAGCCGGACGTTCCTGCTCAACTGTTGGTGGTTGTAACGGCATACGCTGTTGGGTGAAGTGATGGCAAAGCCATATCTGGAAATCACGTATCGTCAGGGCAAACCGCTGGCGGCGTATCTGTATCTGGACCGCCGCGCCGGCGACAAGGCGGCTCGCACCGAGCGACACGGCCAATGGCTGATCGACTATGCGGCCAATGGCCGCGCTATTGGCATTGAATTCACTGTCGTCGGTGCCGTCGACCTTGCCGCGATCAACCGCGTCTTGGCGGCCAGTGACCAGCCGGCGCTGTCCAAAGCCGATTTGAATCCCCTCGTCGCCGCATAGGCCGGAAGTATCGCGTCGCTGCGTTTGGCGACGGACGCGGTGGTGAGCGAGATCAAGGAGAAGAAGCCCCAGCCCGCCGGCGTCGCCGGCGGCGGCATGGGCGGGATGTATTAACGTAACGATAACGGATGCAAGCAATCGGGCGGTGAAAGCTGCCCGATTTGCTTGTACGACGGGCAGGCATGGAGACATTGGTTCGCATCAAGAGATGTGCGTTGGCCAACCGGATTCGGTTAACGAACAAAGCGCGTTGTGAAATGGAAGTCGACAATCTGGATATCACCGACATCCGCGAGTCGCTCATGAATGCGGTCGCCATCTACAAGACGATTCGATCCACCAACGCTCAGACCGGCCATCGGGAATATTTGCACGTCATCCAAAGTCCGAATTTAGCTGGCATTGCGATCTACACCAAGGGTAAACTGCTCGTCGAGGACCGAACAGAAACGTTTTACGTGCTGGTCTCCAGCAAACACGCGTTATGACTCATCTCGTCATTAGAACCTGCCCAACGTGTGGGTCGCGGAGGATTCGCCGCGTCAAGCGCGACATTCAGAGCAAGCGCAACGGCGAAACGTTCGTGGCCAAGGGGATCGAGATCGAAGAATGCCCCAACTGCGGCGAGCGGTTGTTCAGCCCGGAGGCCCTTGAAGCAATTGCCGCCCAAAGAACACGCCTGCAAAAGCGGCCGCGGGCCCGCAAATCCGCCTAGCTCTATCTTGGCGTTCTCGGCACCTTGGTGGTTCAATCCATCCCTGCTGTTGGCGCGAGAAGGCGAATTCTCTGCGGCTGTCTCCGCGTCTCCGCGCCTCTGTGGTTGCATTTTGGCGTGGAAACGGGGTCATTACTGCTCTGGTTGCTTTCGGTAATCGCCGAAAGTGGTGTGCAAGCTGCGGTTAATGCTGCGACAATCGCATGAGCATGGTTTGCCTGCCGATCAGCAGAAGTTCAAAGCCATCGCGGATGATCGCCGGGATGGCCAGACGGCCTTTGCCGCCAAAGGCCACGTCCGTGTCGTCGATCAGCACGATGGCGGACGGCGCAAGCTTCTCGCGGGCGGCCTGAAATGCCTCCAGGTGTTTTTCCGCGTAGGGTATTGTTTCGACGGCTTCCCACGCGTCGAGGTACAACAGATCGATCGTGCCGTTGAAATTCCGCAAAAACTTCACGCCGTCGCCGCAGGAGATCCGGACATTGGGGTACGATCGACAGGCCTCGGCCGTCACGTTACAGCAGCCTGGATTGATATCGACCGTATGAACCGCAAGTCCCGTGCGCGCCCAGAACACCGTGGAATGGCCGTCGTTGCAGCAGACTGGATTGAATTCTTCCAGGGAATGTCGCAGAGGCTGGCGCATGCAGCCGACCTCGACGATGGTTTTCCCTTGCATTTTCGTGAGCAGGTCGATGGCCGCAAGAAGGTAGGGACGGGGCTTGCCTCTGAGATTTGTCTGATCATCGGCCGACAATGTGTTGCCAAAAAACAACGGGTGTCTTATGCCCGCAAAGTGTTTCGTGAGGATTTCGCGCGCGAACTCCCACGAAGAATTCAGAGACATTGCTTGCATCTCCACGGCTGCGGGGGAATCGGGGTCAACCTCCGTGGTTGCATTTTAGCCTTCGCCCGCCGAATTACATGGCTTTTGGCGAAAAGCGGCGCCGCTGGGCGCCGCGCAGGTAGGCACTCAGCGGGGTCCAGTAGTATTTCTTCCATCCATCGGTCACGCCGGCGTGGTCGTGGTCCGGGACGTTGACGTGGACGAGGTCGATTCGGCCGCGCTTGCCGATGGGGGTGAACGTCAGGATCAGGATGGAATCCAAGTCGTTCTTTTTCCAGTGGTGGGCGCGCCAACGCTGGACGATGAGTTTGCCGGGAATCGTCAGAAGAGTTTTGCCGATGAGCATTCGATCGAAGGCGGTGAATTGGCTGCCGGGTTTGGGGCTGATGCGCACGCGGCCGCCGGTGAAGGCGGCATGGCGTTGGGGGTCGAGATAAATATCGTACAACTGCTTGGCGGTGGCGGGGAAATCGACCGATTGAACGATTGGCTTGGACATAATTGTGGGGAATATTATGCATGGAATTCGTGAGTGGCTACAAACGTTCGAAAACCGACGGATGGCCATCCGTCGGCTTTGCCGAAAGAATCGGAACCGTAAATCGACGTGAACGGCGCGGGATTTTGTTGTTTGCGCTGGGCGTAGCGTCTACGCTGAGCGGCACACGCTGTAAATCCTTCATCACATCAAAGCAGCCGTCATTTTCGACGATCCGGCTTCCGTTCTTATCCGAAATAGAACGGGGCGTTGTTCTTCCCCATCTGAGGGAGGGGAAACCGGCATGCCGGTGAAGCGAACCTATTTTCATCGAAATTTCGCCATCGTTCATCGCGTGTTTGCCACGGACCAGAGCGAGGCGACGCTCGACCAGTTCATCGTGAACAAGGTGGGTGAATCGAATCAGCTTTTCGCCAAGGCGACGCTGGAGGAAGCGAAGCTGGCCATTGACGAGCTGATCGCCGCCGGAGGCCAGGCCGCGCGATGGCAGGTGAGGGCGGCCAGCGCGTGAAGAAAATGCCGAATGCTGCTGGGCCTCCCCCACGAATCGGGTCAAATCCGCCGTTTGCGGGTGGATTCTTAGCGCGCTGCTGACGAAATCTTAACCATCATTTGTGTTCCCATCGCCCAGCCGTAAAATCCGGTCTGGTCCGGTCTAAACGCAGTCGGCAGGCAATGGGAGCCGGCATTCATGATTAATCTTCTGCCTAAAGACACGGTTTTTTTTGATCTTTTTGAGGGGCTGGCCAAGCATGCCGTCTCCTGCGCCACGCACCTGCGGACGTTGGCCAAGCAGTTTCCCGAGACGGATGTGGAAGTGCAGCGCATCCGCCAGGATGAACACGAGGCCGACAACCTGGCGCATAAGGCCCTGGAGCGATTGGATCAGACCTTCATCACGCCCTTCGACCGTGAGGACATCCACGAACTGGTCAATGGCATAGATGACATCATCGATAACATCGACGCGCTGGCCAAACGATTCAAGATCTACCACGTGGACGCGATGCCCACGCCGTTCAAACAGCAAACCGAGGTTCTGGTGCAAGCGACGCTCGCCCTCAGCGATGCGGTTCATCGGCTGCGAAAGAGCCGAAAACTTTCGGAATTGAAAGCCGTGCTGATCGAGATTCATCGTCTGGAAAGCTTGGGTGACGACGTGAATCACGCGGCCGTCACCAAGCTCTTCGAAGGAGACACGCCACCCCTGGACGTGCTGAAGTGGACCAGGCTCTATGATTTCATCGAAGAGGCCATTGACGGTTGTGAGGACGTGGGGAACACGATCGAGCGAATCGTGTTGAAAAACGGATAGGGGCCCTCTTCAATCCATCCACGAGCGCACAGCTCATTCAGATCAAAATGACTCTTCCCATCCTTGCTACGACGGCCGCGACAGGACCCGCCCAAGGCTCAGCCCTCAGCCTTGGTTTGATATTCTTTATTGTGGCCGTGGCGCTGGTTTTCGACTTCCTCAACGGATTTCACGATGCCGCCAACTCGATCGCCACGGTGGTCTCGACGCGGGTGCTGGCGCCGTCGCAGGCGGTCATTTGGGCGGGTTTTTTCAACTTTGCGGCGGTCCTGGTGTTCGGCACCGGCGTCGCCCAAACGATAGGAACGGGACTGGTCGATACGCGGATCGTGGACGTCTACGTGGTTTTTGGCGGGCTGATGGGGGCGATCGTCTGGAACATCATCACCTGGCTGCTGGCCCTGCCGACCAGCTCCTCTCACGCTTTGGTCAGCGGGATTGCCGGCGCCGCCGTCGCCAAGGCGGGACTCGGCGCGATCATCGTCGGCAGGGAATGGGGTCTGCTGCTTCTATTCCTATTTCTCTCGCCGATGATCGGGTTCTTGCTCGGGGCCATCAACATGATTGCCGTGGCGTGGATATTTCGCCGCGCCACTCCTCACCGGGTCGACGGTCTTTTCCGCCGCCTGCAATTGTTGAGCGCGAGCGTTTACAGCCTGGGCCACGGAGGCAACGATGCCCAAAAAACCATGGGCATTATTGTGCTGCTGCTGAACGCGGCCGGTCATGCCCCCTGGACCGTTTATGGCAAGGTGACGTTGCCGTGGGTTCACAACGAGTACGGCCTGCCGATCATCCTGGCCTGCAACGCCGCCATCGCTCTGGGCACCATCTTCGGCGGTTGGCGCATCGTCAAAACCATGGGATCAGGCATTACGCGCCTGGCTCCCGTCGGCGGGTTTTGTGCCGAGCTGTCGGCGGCGACCACCATCTTCGGCGCCACGTTTTGTCACATCCCCATTTCCACCACCCACGCCATCACCGGTTCCATCCTCGGCGTCGGAACCACGCGCGGGGTTCGCTCCGTCCGCTGGATCTGGGGCCAGCGAATCATCCTGGCCTGGATTTTGACCATCCCCTGCGCCGCATTCATGGCCGGCATCACCTATATGCTGGTCCACCTTCTGCTCCAGCCGTTGTTCCAATGAGAATTAGCCGAGCTACTGCCCGCCGTCGGCGTTGTTGTCCGGCTGGCGGTTCGGATCGTCCATGATGTCCAGCAACCGGCCGTACATCTGGTCGGTCATTTTCACGACCATAGCGTTGGCGTTGTAGAGGACTGCGGCCTTGTCCAGCTTGGCTTGCTCGGCGGCCAGGTCGACGTTGGAGCCGCTGGAATTGGGCGGGGCGGTGCTTTGAGAAATGCCATCGACGGCGACGCCACCGGTCATGATGTCGAAGAGATTGACGCGTTGGGCTTTGTAGCCGGGGGTGTTGGCGTTGGCGATGTTATTGGCCGCGGTGTTGATGACGGCCTGCGCCGCGAGCATGCCGCTGGCCGCGATGTCCAATGCCTCGAGCATACCGGCGCTTCTCCACCGGGCAGGTCGGCGCCAAGGGGGTGCGGCTTAACTTGTGAGTGTCGAATCGCCCGGCAAGACATCGCCGGATAGGGCGGCTATAGCGTTCTTGCCGCCTGCAGCGATAATCCGATTCACGGCCAGGATACGGCCTGGAGGAATCGTTGATGGCGGAAAATGTTGCCGCGCTGATGCAGTTGGCCCGCAAGCATCACCAAGGGGGGCAGCTTCGCGACGCCGAGACGCTCTATCGGCGGGTGCTGGCGATCCAGCCGCGCAATGCCGAGGCCCTGCATTTCCTGGGGTACATGCTGTTTCAGGCGGGGCGGCCCGAATCGGGGCTGGAGATGATCGAGCGCGCCATCGCCATCGATCCCAAGCGGGCCGATTTCCACTGCAATCGGGGCGTGGTGTTGTCGACGATGCGTCGGCACGAGGAGTCGATCCAGGCGTATCGGGCGGCGCTGGCGCTGAAGCCCGATTTTGCGGAAGTGTATTACAATTTGGGCACGGCCCTGCACGCCAAGCGGCAAACAGACGAAGCGATCGACGCCTATCGCCAGGCGCTGAACCTGCGACCCAATTACCCCGACGCCTACAACAACCTGGGGACGCTGCTGCAGATGAAGGGTCGCTTGGAGGAATCCGCCGCGGCGTACCGGCAGGCGCTGAAGCTGCAGCCGAATTTCGCCGAGTCCGCGTTCAACCTCGGTCACGTGCTGCGAAATCTGGGCCAGTTGGAGGATGCGATCGCGTCGTTTCGGCAGGCGATCAACATCCGTCCCAATTATGCCGACCCCCACTACTTTCTTGGCAACGCGCTGATGAGCAAAGGCGATTGGGACGAGGCGGTGGCCGCGTATCGCCGGGCGCTGGCGCTTCGGCCGGACCTCGTGGAAGCCTGCTTGAGTCTGGCCGCCGCGCTGCGCAACCGCGGCGAGTTCCCCGAAGCCCTCAAATTCTATCGCCAAGCCTTGGTCCTGAAGCCCAGCACGCCCGAAATCTATTACAGCCTGGCGCAGACCCTGGAAGTCAACGGCGATATGGAAGAGGCGATCGAGGCCTATCAGCAGGCGCTGAAGCTGCGCCCGGAATACGTCGAGGCGCAGAACAATCTGGGCAACGTCATGAAGGATACCGGCCGGGTCGAGCAGGCCCTGTATTGGTACGACCGCGCCGTCACCCAGCGCCCCGCCGCGGACGTGTCCCACAGCAATCGGCTTTACGTGCTGCATTTGATTCCCGAGTTCGACCCGGCCACGATTTTTCAGGAGCACCTGGCGTGGTACCGCCGCCACGCGGCGCCCTTGAGCTACGAGATCCCCCAGCACAGCAATCCCGGCGCGGCGGGATCGGATCGGCGGCTCAAGATTGGCTACGTCTCGCCCGATTTCCGACAGCATTCCGTCGGGTTCTTTTTACTCAACCTGCTGGCCAACCATGCCCCGGCCGCGGTGGAGGTGTTCTGCTATTCGGATGCGGCTCGGCCGGATGCGGCCACCGCCCGCTTCCAGCAAGCCGCTCACCACTGGAAGCCGGTCGTCGGCGTGGCCGATGCCCAACTGGCACAGATCATCATCCAAGACCAGATCGACATCCTGGTGGACCTGGCCGGGCACACCGCGGGCAATCGGCTCCTGGTTTTTGCCCGCAAGCCCGCGCCGATCCAGGTGAGCTACTGCGGCTATCCGGACACGACGGGGCTGGCCACGATGGATTACCGCTTCACGGACGCGTATGCCGATCCGCCGGG
>DBZL01000071.1:0-123 GCA_002311745.1 Phycisphaerales bacterium UBA1161
GTGAATACGTTCCCGGGTCTTGTACACACCGCCCGTCAAGTCATGGGAGCCGGAAATAGCCGAAGCCGCCTCGTTTCAGAGGTGTCTACGCTAGGTTCGGTGACTGGGACTAAGTCGTAACAA
>DBZL01000071.1:206-83225 GCA_002311745.1 Phycisphaerales bacterium UBA1161
GCTGGATCACCTCCTTTCTAAAGGATTATTTAGAACACGCCCGGTGCGAACCGGAGTGAAACGGTCAACACAGCCTCGCCCGCCCCGAGCTTGTCGAAGGGTGGGATGGGCAGCGGTGACGCTGCCGATTGGCTTTCCGACTATTCACTTGTCAAAGATCCAACGCAAAGCCCAGTCCCGGCGCGCCGGGACTGGGCTTTTGTGTTGTCATGGCGGACGCCGCGGGGTTTTGGCCGTCGATGCGCACGGCGCCTTTTCGGATCTTTCGCACGGCCTCGCTGTTGGAAGCGGCCAGACCGGCCAAGCCCTGTGATCGGCCGCCACAATCCGTTGAAATCTCCAATTCCAATCACCGGGTCATTATTGGGCCGCGGGCAAACTGCTGGAATTTCCGATATCGGTGTGATCGGCGTCCGAGGGGGCAGGGGCTGGATCGCGGCGATAGGCGTAGACCACAAAAAAGGCCGGACCCATTGGATAGGACGAATTGTCCCGAACGCCCGCCGGGAAAAATTCGCCCGTTTCCCTCCATCGCCCGCCCAGCCACTTGATTGTCGCATCGGTATCGATCGGATTGATCAGTAAAAGTGAGATGGAATCTCGCTCGGCCGGACTCATCACGTTGTGGTAATCCAGCGTCATCACCTCAGGGGTTGTCGCCTTGGCGGCAAAGTAGACGGGTGTGCAGCAATAGATGACGTCCGACGGTCGCGCGACCGACTTCACAAACCGGGCGACGGCCTGCGGATCGTTTTGCTTCCATTCCAGGATTGCTTTGGCCAGGTGTCCGGGCAATCCATAGCAGGTCAGCAGTGCAGCGGCGGAGGCCAGGATCAGGCCGGCGCGCGAACCGGGCAATTCCATCAGGCGATCCAGACAAGCGCAAAAGCAGACGAGCGTGGGGAGGAACATCATCCACGCGTAGTAAGACGGAAAATGGCCGGCGGCGACCATCGTGGTTGGAATGACGATGGAAAAAAGGACGGCCCCAATCGCCCACCGCCGAGCCGCCCCGTGTCCGCGAAAAATCGGCGTGACCAGCGCCATCCCGCCCAATCCGACCAGCAGGACGAGCGAGGGAAATGCGTTGCCTTTGAACGATAAAAGTTCTTCCAGGTCGAGCGAAGCTCGCATGGGACCGCTGGCGAATTCCATGGTGAACCGGATGACCCGGGGCAGGACGTGCTCAAAATGCAATATTCCCACCATGGCGGCCGCGCCGATGATGATGCCGGCACCGACGATGATCAGATCGGGCAGCAGTCGCCAGCCGCCCATCAGCAGCACGACCAGGGAGGCGGCGGCGGCGAAGGGAATGTTCTGAAGTCCAGCCGCCGGCAGTAATGCGGCTGTCAACACCAGTGCCATGCGGCGGACTTTGGAGTTGGCAATGGTAAATTCCAGATACAATATCGCGCACACAAGCATGCCCAGCACGTCGTAGCGCGCGGATCGATAATCAAACGATATTCCATAATTGCAGAGCAGCGCCACCGCAAGCACCACTTTCGCCCAGCGGGTTGTGACCAATCCCGACCGGCGGGAGGCGGCGATGACACAGGCAACGACGGCAACCATCAGGACATAGTTCAGCGACCTGGCCACCAGCAGACCGACGCCCAGGATGCGGAACCAGGCGGCCAGGAGCAGCGGATAAAGCGGCGAAGTGCCGCTATAGATTTCGTGGCGTCCCATCACCGACTGGGCGCTGGACGTGAAGCCGCGACCGGTCACCAAATTGACGGCGGGGTCGCTGAACCAGACCTCGTCCTGCCACGCCCGAGGACTGCGCGTCCCCGTCGCCAGATTCACCAGAACAAACGCGACGCACATAAAAAGGAGCAGAAGCGTGGTGAGGGTATCTCTCGTGGCGGGCCTGCCCGGAAGCGCAGCTACCCTTGTGGAGGCGCCCGGCAAATTCGACGGAAGATGCGAAGGATTTGCCTCGTTGCTCATAGGTCCACTTTGGTCCCCCCCGCAACATCAGGATAAAAGTCAGCCATACCGCCGTCAAGCTCACCCGATCGGCGAGGGCAAAAGCAGTTGCGGCGTCAGGAGGACGACGCCTTCTATCCAGGAATGAGCCTGGCAAACTTACGATTCCCCAGTTGCAGCACCACTGGCTTGTCGAAGGCATACTCCTTTTGCGGATCGGTCACCTTTTCGCCATCGATGCGCACGGCGCCTTCCTTCATTTTTCGCATGGCCTCGCTGTTGGAGGCGGCCAAGCCGGTCTGAACAAGCAGTGGGGCCAATTTTTTCGCTGCTTTGGTTACGGGAAACTCGGGGATTTGGTCCGGCACGCCGCCGTGCGTAGCTTTGACAAACTCCGCTTCGGCCGCCTCCGCGGCCGCGGCGCCGTGCAGCCACGCCACCATCCGCCGCGCCAAATCCGCCTTGGCGTTGCGCGGTTCGGATTGAATCCTCGGCAAGAATTCCTCGCGCCCCACCTCCGTCAAAAGCGTGTAATAATTTTCCAGCAGTGCATCGGGCAGCTTCATGATCTTGCCGAACATTCCGTCCGGACCGCCGGGTGGATCGGTCACGCCGATGTAGTTCCCCTTGCTCTTGGACATCTTCATGACCCCGTCGGTGCCGATCAGCAGCGGCGTCACCATCACCACCTGCGCTTCCTTGCCCTCCTCCTTCATGAACTCGCGGCCGACGAGATTGTTGAACAGTTGATCGCTGCCGCCCATCTCCACGTCCGCATTGATGATCACGCTGTCCCAGCCCTGCAGCAGCGGATACAAAAATTCGTGAATGCGGATGTCCCCCCCGGAGACGTAGCGTTCCTTGAACGTGTCGCGCTCGAGCATCTGGGCGACCGATTTTCGGCTGGCCAGGCGGATGATCTCCAGCAGATTCATCGCTCCCAGCCACTCGCCGTTCCAGCGCACTTCCAGATGGTCCGGATCGGTCAGCAGGATTTTCCCGATCTGGGTGACGTAGGTTTCGGCGTTGGCGTTGATCACCGCGCCGCTGAGGACCGGCCGCGTGGAATCCCGCCCGGAGGGGTCGCCCACGCGGGCCGTGTAATCCCCGATGATCAGCACCGCCTTGTGACCCAGTTCCTGGAACTGGCGGATGGCCTTCAGCGGCACCGCGTGCCCCAGCGTCACGTCCGGGGCCGTGGGGTCCATCCCCAGCTTGATGCGCAGCGGTTTGCCCGTCTTGGCACTGGCTTCCAGCTTGCGGCGCAAATCCTGCTCGGTGAGGATGCGCTCGCAGCGGCGCGACAGAAGCTGAATCTGCTGGTCGATGGAGAGCGACATGGTTGGCGCGAATTGTATGAAGGCGGGTAGACCGCGCCAACCGACGACCGGGGGCGAGGAAACGCGCGTCGCAAGCGACGCGGCTAACCTTTGGGAGAAATGGGAATAGTGCATCGCTGATTAGCCGCGTCGCTTGCGACGCGTGGCCGACCGCGTATCCTCATACGAATTGATCCTCGCAAGCCATGTCATCTTGAGCACCTACGGTTTTTGGCTCCCCAACGACCCCAGAGGATCCTGGTCGCGCTTTGTCGCGTCCTGGGAATTATTCATGCACGGCAAGGCAACCAAAGTGGAGGTCCGACATTCCGTAGCGCATGTTGTGCACGACATCAATCAACGTCGCGCGGCCAAGGCGGCAATGAAATATCCGCCGGTTCGCTTCACCGGCATTCAGGCCGCCTGCGTCGCGCGCGGATTTGCCACGGCCATACAAGAGGGGCGTTATATTTTTTACGCATGCTGCATCCTGCCTGAACATGTCCACCTGGTCGTGGCCGATCACGCGCGGCCGGTTCGGCAAATCGTGGGACATCTGAAGGCGAATGCGGTTCGCCAACTGCGCGAGGAGAATTTGTATCCCGGCGAAGCGCCTTCGCCTTGGGGACGCGGGTGCTGGGCGGTTTATCTGTATAGCGAGGCGGACACCCTGCGGTCGGTTCGATACGTGGAAAATAATCCGCTGAAGGAGGCGAAGCGAAAGCAGGTTTGGTCGTTTGTCACGCCTTTGGCGCCGTGACGCGGTTGGACACGCGTTCCGGCGGTACAATGTATCCCAACAGGGAACGCACATGGCCAGGAAGAAACGACGACTGGAAAGACGGCATCACGTCAGTTGCAGCATGAAGGTGCTGGAGTTGAACAAGGCGGGCAGTTCAATCCGCTTCGTGATCAGTTCGCGCGACGGACGACTGGGGGAAATTGTGTTGGGGCGCGGATCGATCGCCTGGCGCGGCGGGCACAAGTGGACGGGCAAGACTTGGCGCTGGTCGCGCTTTGCCGAGATCATGAACGGCATCATCAGCGGGGAAATCGGCCCGCGGCCGTAAACGCTAGACGTGATTGGAGTCGATCGGCTTGGGGATCGGCGTGTCCATGGGGCGACGCCATAGCAGGTGCATCCGCCAGTGGTTGTCATCCACCTCCGGAAAATCCAGGCGATAATGCGCGCCGCGGCTCTCGGCGCGCGTGTAGGCGGCGGTGGTGATTAGAAAACAAACCGTGAGCATGTTCTGCAATTCCCAGCCGGCCACGGCGTCCTCGGCGCCGCCGGCCGGTGAAAACGTCTTGTCCATCACGTAGCGGCTCCAAAACGCGATGATCTCGCGCGTCTCGGCCAGCCGATCGCCCGTGCGCTCGATCCCGACGTTTCGCCACATCACGCTGCGCAGACTGCTCTTGACGTCCGTCAAATCCAGCTCGGTTTTGGCCGACGGCGGGATTTGGTGCTCCAGGTGATGGGGGAATTTGACCTCGTTGGCCATCGCCCAGCGGGCGGCATCGGCGCCGGCGCGGGCGCCGAAGGCCAGGCCCTCCAGCAGGGAATTGCTGGCCAGGCGATTGGCGCCGTGCAAGCCGCTGCAGCCGGCTTCTCCGGCGGCGTACAAGCCGCTCAGACTCGTGCGGCCCACCGTGTCGCAGTCCACGCCGCCGATCATGTAATGCGTCGCCGGATGGATCGGGATCAGATCCCGGCTCGGATCGATGTCGAACTGCGCCAAAAGCTGGGCCAGTTGCGGAAAACGCTTCTTGAACGGCTCGACCGGCAGGTGCCGAACGTCCAGGTAAACGTGGGAAAAATTGGTTTTGCGGATTTGCTCGACGATGGCGCGGCTGACGACGTCGCGGGGCGCCAACTCGCCGGAGGGATGATAATCCCTCATAAAGCGCCGGCCGTGGCGATCCACCAGATACGCCCCTTCGCCGCGGACGGCCTCGGTGATCAGCGTCCGGCTGGCCCCCGCGACGTACAGCGTCGTGGGATGAAACTGCACCATCTCCATGTCCGCCAGCGTCGTGCCGGCGCGGTAGGCCATGGCCTGCCCATCCGCGGTGGCGATCTTGGGATTGGTCGATTCACGATACAGCTGCCCCGCCCCGCCGCTGGCCAGGATGGTGCGCTTGGCCCAGATCAGGTTCACTTCGCCCTTGATCAGAGCCAGCGCTCCGACGCATTGGCCCTGGTCAGTGAGAAGGTCGATAGCAAACGACATCTCCGAAACGCGAATGGATTCGCGCCCTCGGACGGCGTTGATGAGGGTTTGGGCCAGCTCTTTTCCCGTGGCATCGCCGGCGGCGTGAATGATGCGGGCGAAACTGTGCCCCCCTTCCAGGCCAAACGACAGGTCGTAGGCGTTGCCGGTTTTTTTATCGAAATGCGCGCCCCAGGAGAGCAGTTCCAGGACGCGCTGGGGGCCTTCCTCGATGACGATGCGGACGGCCTGCTCGTTGCACAAGCCGGCGCCGCAGAGCAGGGTGTCCTTGACGTGCGATTCGACGCTGTCGGCCGGCTGCAGCACGGCGGCGATGCCGCCCTGGGCGTACCAGGTGTTGGATTGATCGATGGTGTCCTTGGTGAGGATGAGGACGTCGGCGCCGGCTTCGGCCGCGGCGATGGCCGAGCGCAACCCCGCCACGCCCCCGCCGATGACCAGCACGTCCGCCATCTGCTGAGGCAGACGCGAGGCTTTGAACGGGACCAGGTATCGGCGTTGAGTCAAAGGCTCGAACATCATCACGCCCCTTCGCGCGTGACGATCTTGAAATCCTCGCGCTCACCGACGCCGCGAAGCGGATAATCCTTGCGCAGCGGATAGCTGCCAAAACCGTTCCAGGTGAGCAGGCGGCGCAGGTCGGGATGCCCGATGAAGATGATGCCGAACATGTCGTAGACTTCGCGTTCCATCCACTCGGCCCCGGGCCACACGCCGCAGACGCTGTCCAGCCGCAGGCCCGGATCGCCCTTCTCGATCACCTCTTCATCGCGCAGGGCGGTTTTCGGCGCGGTGCTCTGCGTCGGGTCGAGAAAGACCTTGAGCCACAGGCGATGGTTGCGGCTGACGCTGGTCAGGCCGTAGTTGACCGCGAAGCGATGCTCGGTTCCCGGATAATTCAGGTAATCCACGCCGTTCAGCTCAGCCAGCATGTCGTAGCGCAGGTCCGGATCATCCCGCAAGAACGTGCAGACCGGCACGATGTGCTCGCGCGGCACGACGACGGTCACCATGTCCCGCAATTCCCCGACGAAAAACTGGATCTCGGGGAATTTGGACTTCAGGGGTTGCAGGGCGGGATGGTTGATGGTTCGCGGCATAAGCGGCTTCGTCGGAGCCGGGAGATTGTTGGACAGATCGCGCGTCACGTCAAGAATGCCCTGCGGCGGCGCGGACGCGATCGGAACTATTTGACCACCTCGGCGATGACGGCGGCGACGGCGTCGGCGGCGTCGGGGCGGCCTAGCTTGCGGGCGGCATCGGACATCGCCTGGCGCTTGGGGGCATCGTACAGCAGCGATTCCAGAATCGGCCGCAGCTTGCTGGCGTTCTTGGCCGCGTCCTTCTCATCATCCACCAAAATGGCCGCGCCGGCATCGGCCAGGGTTTGCGCATTGGCGCGTTGGTGCAGGTCCCGGTGAAAGGGATACGGCATGAGGATGGACGGCACACCGCAGGCGGTCAGCTCGGCACAACTGCTGGCCCCGGCGCGGCTCAGGGCCAGGTCCGCCACCGCCCACACATCCGCCATCGCCGGCGTGAAGTCGATCACGCGCGCCGCGACGGCTCTTTCCCGATATCCGCGGCGGACCGCCTCGCCGTGCTCGCGTCCGGCCAGATGCAGAATCTGCCAGCCGTTGAGCGTGATGGTTCCGGCCAGCGCCAACATCGCTTCGTTGACCGTCATCGCTCCCAGCGAAGCGCCGGTGATCACAAGCGTGTGGAGCATCGGGTCCAGTTCCAGGCGTGAGGCGGCCTGCTCGCGCGGCGGAAGCCGGCGGATGTCCCGGCGGATCGGACAGCCCGTCACCTTCAGCTTGTCGCGATGTTCCGCCGGCACGTGCTGGGGCGCGGCAAATTGGCAGCATACGGCCTTGGCGTAACGCATCAGATACTGATTGGCCTTGCCGGGAATGACGTCGGGGTTGAGCAGAACCGTGGGGATGCGGCGCAGGGCCGCCAACTTCACGGCGACGCCCGCGGCGTATCCGCCCAGCCCCACCACCGCGGCCGGCCGACGCTCCTTCAGCACCCGGCGCACCAGGTCCTTGGTGTCGCGCCAGCTTTTCCAGAATTTGAGCAATCCCCCCATCGACCGCCGCGGCGGCACGATCGGCTGCGGCAGATATTCAAAGCCGGCCGGCTCCAGGATCACCCGGTCGATGTCGCGGGCAGTGCACAAAAACAACGACTTGGCATCCGGCAACCGATCGCGCAGGGCGTCGGCCACGGCGATGCCGGGATACAGATGCCCCCCCGTCCCGCCGCCGGCCAAAAGGATCGTCATGCAGGAAATGATAACAAATGATGAATGCTGAATGATAAATGGTGAGTCAAAACAAACAAAAGACCGCTTCCCGCATTTCTTTTCAGTCTTTGTACTTTTGCCGCAAGCGAGGGCTGAGGCGCAGCATGAGCTGGATGCGCTCGATTTCCGCAAGCCAATCGGCCAACGTGGCCGCCATTTCCTGCTTGTCCGGAGCGACGATGCCGGTCGGACAGGCCGGCCCCAGTTGCCGCTGCGCCATCGCGCGGTAGCGGTTGATCGTCCGATCGCCGTAGGCGGCGCAGAATTCAAAATCCTCGGCCAAGAACAGCGCCACGGGCACGCGATCGCCGCCGTTGACGCGAACCCATTGCGACAGGTCGCGGTGCTGATCGCGGTCCAGCAAGCGCAGAGCGATCTTGGCCACATTGGCCTGGGCGATGCGAGCGATCAGCGGGCACTGCTGCACGCAGTCGCCGCACCAGATGCCGCTGACGATCAGCAGTTTCATCTCGCGCACGAATCCGCCGACCAACTGTTTCTGCGCGTCGGTGAGTGCGGCGGCATCGTACACCTGTTTCCAGCGGCGCTGCTGCTCGTCGGTTCCGGTTTGGACATAGCGATCGTACGGCAACGCTACGGCGAATTTGTCGGATAAGAATGCGGTGTTCATATCGGACATTCTAGGAAGCGCCGCCAACCGCCGCCAAGGCGTGTCGTGCGCCTAGTGCCGACGGCGGACGTTCAGGTTGGTGATCTTCACCAGGTTGGTCTTGGTGTTGATCACCAGTTCACCGACGGTGGTGGTGTCCGGGTGCTGGGGATCGCGGATGGTGACGTCGCCCTCGGGGCCGGAGCTGCACGTCAGCCGCTGGTTGAGCGGATCGTAGACCGCCTGAGCGCAGTGGATGGTGGCCGACTCGGTTTCAACGCGGACGGCGCCCGCGGCCGTCAGCCGGCTGATCTCCAGCGTCTGCGTGTCGTCCGCGGCGGCGGCATTGGCGGCGGCATTGGCGGCGGGTTGAAACTCGGCCGTGACCGTGTCGGCGTCGAGATGCATCGGATTGGGCCGATCCCCATCATCCCAATGCACGATCCGCACGCCGCCGTTGATGACGGCCAATCGCTTGCCCTGGTCGTAGGAGAATTGATTGTCCCATTGGAAGGCGGTGCGGCCGCGGCCGCCCGCGGGAGATGGGGGCTGGGCCTGATCCGCCGGCTGCGTCGCCGCCGGGCGATGGTCCTCGATCAGCATCCGGCCAGGAATGGGAACGTCCAAGCGCCGCGCCTGCACGTCGTAATTGATGCGCTCCGAGAAGATGTCCATGCGCCGCAGGAGCTTGCCCGCGGCGTCGCTCAGCGACGATTCCACCTGCGCCTTGTCGATCAGGCTTACGGTTTGGACCTGCTTGCCGCGCATGAAATCAAAATCGCCCGCCAGGGCGTCCGCGGGGCGCGAGGTCGGCGCCGCGGCATCCGCGTCCCCGGCATCGGCGGCTGGGACATCGGACGCACCGTCCTGCGCGTGCGCTGGGGCATCGATCAGCGTCAGCAGCACGCGCTGCCCGTGGGCCAGGTCAACCGATCCATCCGCGGATTGGGACTGGCATTTCACGTCGCCGGTGATGCGGACCTCGTTGGCGTTTCCGTCCAAAGAGGCGCCCTGCGTCCAACTGACCTTGAAGGGCCGCGGCTTTTGATCGGCCTGCGAAGGTTGCTGCGTGGTCGAGAGCGTTCCCGGCCCATCGGCGGAAGAGAGGCGCTGGTGTCCCGAAAGATGAATTTCCGGCGCGGTGAGGGTGGAGTCCTTGTCGATGGCGATCGCCGGCTGGCCGCGCAGCGTCACGCGGGCATGACCCTCCACCATGACGATTTCCAAGCTGTCGCCGCTGGCCGAGGTTGAATCCTTGCCCAAAACGCGGACCGTGTCGGTGGCCAGGAGCTTCTCCAGTTGCACGTCCTCCTCACCCGCGCCGCCGCCCGAGCCGCGCCCGGCGGGCGGCTCGCGGGCCGGGGGAGTCGGCGACAGCGCGATTTGCAGATGCTGGGCGGAAAGGTTGTCCTGATCCTGCGTGGCCTGAACGTCCCCATCGGCCAGGATGGTGCGCGCGAACAACCGCCCGGCGGGCGTCTTGGCCGTCAGCAGTTGCAGCTTCTGCGCGGCCACGCTGCGGGTGCGCTTGTCCGATTCGCGAACGACGCAGACCGCGTCGCCGTTGGCCACCACCTGCTGCAACCGCGGATGATTCGCCGAATCGGCCCACGGCTCAAACGTCAAATCCAGGTCGTCGGCCAGCAGATGAAACCGCGGATGATCCACCGCGACGTGACCGGCCAAGTCGGCGGCCTGAATCATCATCTGCCCCTGCTGCGCGCCGGCCAGATGCACGCTGGCTCCCTTTTCCCAGGTGGCGTGCAGGGTGGCTTGGGGATCATCCGGATCGGGCAAGGCAGCCGTTCCCGCCCCTTCCACCACCGCGACGTTCTGCGTCCGCGAGTAGCGCATCGCCCGGCCCGTGATGGTCGTGACGCCGTCCGGACGCTTCTGCTTCACCTCCAGGGGATTGCGGTCATCGCCGATCAGCCGCGCACTGGAATCGGCCGTTTGGTAAACCAGCTCGGCGCATTGAGCATCGGTCGTGGCGGCGCTGTTGGCGGTGGCGTCGGCCGCCGCCGCGGATGCCAGAAGCTGGTGTAGATGCACCGGCGTTCCGACCAGATGAACGATGGACTGCCCCGCGGCCAGAGGTCCGCCGGCGGAAGCGTCCGTCGGCACCATGCGCATCTTCCCATCCCAACACACGATGATCGGCTGAGGCTGGGGCTGGGTGCTGGGCGCAGCCGCGGCCGGCGACGGCACGGACGGCGCTGACGTTGGCGACGGCGCTGGCGTTGGCGGCGGCGGCTTGGGCGCGGCACCGCTGCCTTGTCCGCGCGGCACGAAATCCACCTCCATCTTCTGGGCCGATACCAACTGCTGATTGCCCTGCATGACGCGCACGTTGTCGAGAAAAGTCGCCAGGTAGCGATGCCGCGGCTGGGGTTCGGAGGCCGCCGGCGCTGTATCGGCGACCGCGACGGCGCGGTCGGCACCCGGCGCCGGCGGCGATGGCGGCGAGGATGGAACCCCGGGTCCCTGAACGGCGGGCGCCTGCGATGCGCCTGAAATCGAAAACTGGCTCGCGTCGTAAATGGTCAGGCTTGTGGCGTGGGCGATCTCCAGCGATTTGAGCCGCTTGTCCACGTCGTTCCAGTACATCACCATGCCCGAGCCGTCGAACGCATAATCCTTGGCGCGGATGGTCACGGGCACCTGGTCGGCGTGGATCACGTGCCCGGCGGCATCCGTGTACTCCTGCGTGAAAAGGCGAAACGTGTCGTTGTCGAACTGGGCATTGGCCATGGTCAGCGTCAGATCGACGTTGCTTTTGGCTTGATCGTTCTCCGAAGCAAAAAGCGTCACGGTGACGTTGCGGAAGGTGCCGTATCGCGGCGGCTCGTTGGGGACGCCGGCAAACGCGTTGCGATCCGACCCCGGCGCCATACGCACCACGCCGTCCACGCCTTCGATGTGCACGATCTGCCCATCGGACAAAAAGACCTCGATGACGGGCCGGTCCACGTGGACCGTGCCATCCGGCTGGTTGTCGTAGAACTCGGCTTTGAAGCGGTAGGTTCGCCGGCCGGTTTCGCGGTCGTACTGCGTGGCCCACACTCCCTTGCCGGGCCCGACGAACACGCCCTCCTTGATCGTGCCGGCCGACTCCTGGGTGGCGGGGCGCGACCCCGACTCGGCGGTGACGCCGACCTTGGGTTGAAAGTGCAGGTACACCACGAAGCCGGCCACCAGTGCCGCCAGCGTCAGGAAAATGAGTAAAACCTTGCGCATCCCGATGACGACGTGCGCTTACGAATCGGGTTCGACGTCGAGCATTTTGAGCACGACCAGATCCTGCACGTCGATGAGTCCGACGGGTCGGTCCTGCTCGTCCACGACGGGCAGCTCGTCGATGCGATGCTGCCGCATGAGGGCCATCGCCTCGGCGGCCAGGGCGGTGGCGGCGATGCGCTTGGGGTGCTGGGTCATCACCTGGGCGATCGGCCGGCGCAGGGCCGAGACGTCGTCGTCCGTCACCAGCCGGCGCAAATCCCCATCGGAAAAAATCCCGGACAGTTTCCCATCCTTGTCCACCAGGATCACCGCCCCGCTGCGCCGCTTGATGTGGCTGACTTCGTGCAGCACCTGACCGACGCTCAACTGGTCCGAGGCGACGGGCAGGTTTTCCCCGCGGCGGAAGGTCATCGCCTCCTTGACGCGGATCAGCTTTCGCCCAAGCTGCCCGGCCGGATGAAACAGGGCAAAATCCTCCGCGGTGAATTTCCGCAGCTTCATGACGGACAGGGCCAACGCATCGGCCAGAGCCGTCATGGCCGTGGTCGACGCGCTGGGCGCCAGCCCCAGCGGACAGGCTTCCTGGACGGTGCCCATCTCCAGCACGACGTCGGCGAAGCGGCCCAGGCCGGTGGCCGCCGAGGCGGTCATCGCGATCACCGGATGATCCAGCTTCTTCACCAGGCTCAGCAGGCGCAGGATTTCGTCGCTTTCGCCGCTGGAGGAGAGGATCAGGACCACGTCGCCCTTGCGGATGGAGCCCAAATCGCCGTGGACGGCATCGGCGGCGGAAAGGAAATGGCTGGGCGTGCCCGTGCTGGCCAGGGTCGCCGAGAGCTTGCGGGCCACGTGCCCGGCCTTGCCGATGCCGCTGGTCAGCACCGATCCTTTGCAATCCAGGATCAAGCGCACCGCCCGCTCGAAGGCCGGGCCGATCGCCGCGGACATCGCCGCCACCGCCGCCGCCTCGGTCTGGATCACCTGACGGGCAAATTCACTGATCGTTTGTTGGCTCAAAGCGCCCTGGATTATGAGCCGCCCGGCACTAAAATCAATCCGGCGCCTGACGGCGAGCCTTTAACCAAGGATGGTCGTGGATTATCGCGTTGAACTGGACGTCTATAACGGCCCGCTGGACCTGCTGCTATATCTCATCAAGCGCGATGAGTTGGACATCTACGACATCCCCATCGCCAAAATCCTCGACAGCTACATGCAGTACCTGGACATGCTCAAGCAGATGCGCCAGGAAGAGGGTCTGGACATCAACGTCGTGGGGGATTTTCTGGTGATGGCCGCGACGTTGATGGAGATCAAAAGCGCCATGCTCCTGCCCAAGCCGGTGCCCGGGGCCGACGGACAGGGGCCATCGACCATGGCCGAGCTGGCCGACCCGCGCAACGAGCTGGTGCGGCAACTGCTGGAATACAAGCGGATCAAGGACTCGGCGGCGATGCTGCAGGCGCGCCAGCAGATGCACCAGAGCCGCTTCGCCCGCTGGCCTGCGCCTCTGGACGGCCAGGCCGACCAGCCGCCCCCCCTGGATTTGGAGGAAGTGCAGATTTGGGATTTGCTCTCGGCCTTTGGCCGATTGATGCGCGAAGTCGGCATCCGCGCGCCGCGCATGCACGAGATCGTTTACGATGACACGCCGATCGACCTGCACGCGGCGGACATCGAGGATCGCCTGCGGCGCGAGGGCCACCTGACCCTGCGGGCGCTGATCATCGGCCGAAAGAGCCGCAGCGAGATGATCGGCGTGTTCCTGGCCCTGCTGGAACTGATCCGCGGAAGAAAAATCCTCGTCCGCCAGGGCAGCGACCTGACGGACATGGAGATCGATCCCGCGCCGCCGCAGCACGAGCCGGCAAGCGAAGCATGACACGAGGCATCGCCGCCACCCTCTGGCTGGGTCTTGGACTGATCCTGGTCTGCGAAATTCTGCTGTTGATGGACGTGCGGCAAAGCCGCCGCGGGGCGATCCGGAGCGACGCGGCCATGGCCGCCGTCGCCGGGGCGCCGGCCTCAAACCCCCTGGCCCGCTGGGTGGCGATCAACATGACGCCCCTGGCCTGGCTGGGATACGTCGTCTTCCTCGAAGGCGTCCTGAGCACGCAAAGCGGTGCAAGTCCCGTGCGGCGGCGGCCGCATCACTTCGCGTTTTGCGCCCTGAGCTCTGTCGTCATCTGGTGCGTGTTCGACACGATCAACTTCTACTGTTTCAAGCCGCCGGCCTGGACGTACATCGGCCTGCCGGTCCCCTGGGCGCAGCGATTCGCGGGGTACGCCGTCGCCTTCGCCGCCGAATTGCCGGGAATGTTCCTGACCGCCCAGATCATCGTGAACCTCGGCTGCGTGGATCGCTTGTGCAGCCGGCCGTGGCGATTGCCTCGCGGCCTTGACCTGCTGATTTGCCTGGGCGGCGCCGCCCTGTTGGCCTGGGCGGTCCTTGGCCGCCGCGCCGTCGCCAACTACGGCATGTGGTGCAGTTTCGTTTTCTTTCTGGACCCGATCAATCTGCGTCTGGGCCGGCCCAGCATGCTGCGCGATTGGCAAAATGGATGGTACGGCCGAACCGTGGCCCTGTTTGCCGGCGGATTGTGCTGCGGCTTCCTGTGGGAATTCTGGAACTATTGGGCCCTGGAAAAGTGGATCTACCACCTGCCGTTTCTGGGAGCCGCCGAGCAGTTCCGTTATTTCGAGATGCCCGTGGCCGGGCTGGCGGGGTTCATTCCCTTTGGCATGGCCTGCTGGGTGATGTGGCAAACGGCGCGAATCCCCCTGGACGGCCTGGCCGAACCCCTGCCCGATGACGGGACTATTATTTAGCGGTTATCATTTGAACTGCCGATGATTCGACCCGCGACCATCCACGACGTTGCACGCATCCAGGAGATCATCAACAGCCACGCCGAGCTGGGGAAGATGCTCTTCAAGAGCCTGGCTGAACTGTACGAAACCCTGCGCGATTTCGCCGTCTACGAAATCGACGGCGAGGTGACGGAGGAATCCACCGTTTCGGCCGGGCGCGTGGTCGGCTGCGCGGCATTGTCGGTGATCTGGGCAGATTTGGCGGAGCTGCGCTCCCTGGCGGTGGATGAGGAATTCCGCGGCCGCGGCATCGGACGGCGGTTGGTCGAATGGTGCTTCGATGAGGCCCGCCGACTGCAAATCCGCAAAATCATGGCCCTGACCTACGAGCAGGCGTTTTTCGCAAAGCTCGGCTTCGAAATCGTCTCCAAGGAGAATCTGCCGCTCAAGGTCTGGAGCGATTGCGTCCGCTGCCCCAAGCGTGACGGCTGCGACGAGGTGGCGATGGTGCGGGCATTGGCGGACGTGCCGATGATCGTCATGCACCAGGCCCCGCCGACGCCCAAGGGCGTCACCATTCCCGTGCTCGAACCGCTGGAAGATTGAGCCGCAGATACACTGGCGTGATTCTAACGTTCATCTATGGCCAAATTTGTCTTTCGCTGCTAGAGTTGGTCTCATGATCCATGAAAACCTTTCTGTTTCGATCGAAGACCTTTCATCCCGGATGATCGCCATCCGGGACTCTCTTTGACTTGGCCGCAAAACAGTCCCGCCGAAAAGACCTGGAAACAAAGATGGGGGAAGAGGGGTTCTGGAACAACCAGGACGCGGCCAAGGGCGTCGTCGCGGAATTGAAATCGCTCAAATCGGCCGTCGAGCCGCTGGAGGCGATGCTGCGCGGCGTCGACGACGTGCGGGCGCTGTACGAACTGGCGGATGAAGCCGGCGACGCCGCGGCCATGGACGAGGCCGACCGAATGTTGGCCGACCTGGAAAAACGCGCGGAAAAGGTCGAACTGCAATCGCTCCTGGACGGCAAGAACGACGCCCGCGACTGTTTCGTGCAGATTCACGCCGGCGCCGGCGGCACCGAGGCGCAGGATTGGGCGGAAATGCTCCTACGCATGTACCTGCACTATTTCGAGCGCCGCGGCTGGGACGTCTCCGAAGTCGATCGCACCTGGGGCGAGCAGGCGGGCATCAAAAACGTCACGCTGCTGGTCAAGGGCGAATACGCCTACGGCTACCTGCGGGCGGAGGCCGGCGTGCATCGCCTGGTGCGACCCAGCCCCTTCAACGCCCAGAACAAACGTCAAACCAGCTTCGCCTCGGTGGACGTCGTGCCGGATTTTGAAGAGGAGGATTCGGAGATCGAAGTCCCCGAATCGGACATGGACATCGTGGCGTTCGTGCGTGCCAGCGGCCCCGGCGGCCAAAACGTCAACAAGGTCGCCAGCGCCGTCCGCATCACCCACAAGCCCACGGGCATCCAGGTCACCTGTTCCGTCGAACGCAGCCAGCAGCAGAACAAACGCCTGGCCATCGCCCTGCTGAGGGGCCGGCTGGAGCAGATCGAGCAAGCCAAGCGCGATTCGGAACTCAAGGCGCTGTACGGCGACAAGGGCGCCATCGCCTGGGGCAACCAGATTCGCAGTTACGTCCTGGACGACCGCCGCGTGAAGGATCACCGCACCAACGTGGAAACGACCAACGTCGAGAGCGTCCTGGATCGCGGGGAGCTGGACCCATTCATCGACGCCGAACTGCGGCGCAAGAAGCGCGCCAAGACCGGGAAGAAACCCGGCAATTGAACATTTGGCAGTTCAGCCGCCGTGGACCATTGCGCAAGACTCCCGGCGGGTATGAATTCACGATTGCCTTAACAGACGATCGTATTCTGCGTGCGAGCCGATCCAGAACCAGAGAATGGTTTGGCCTTGCTTGAGTCCTAGTGCCCGCCAACCTATCCCGACACGAACTGAATAGATCGGCGACTTCACACCCACGCGCTTGAAATCAACGCCAGGATGCGCCGGATTGGCTTTCCAAATCTGATAACACCTACGCGCCTGGCGCTTGATGCGCGCCGGAAGCCGCCGAAAGCAGACGACAAAATCGTCGGTCAGTTCCGAATTCACAATTCGTCAAAACCCTTGCGGCGCGTTTTGCCCTTTCGCTTGGCCCGCCGGGCTTTTTGGGCCATCTCTTCCAACAAACCCTGGGAATTTGCCAGCGTCTTGTCCCATTCCAGCTCCCCCTCGATATCCTCGAGCATTTGCTCAGCCAACTGCTCCTGCACGGCTTTCGGCAGGTGCGAGGCCTTGACGAAGGCTTTTTCCAATGACGCTGTCATGACTGACTCCTCGAGGCGCTGGTGCCCGGCTCGTACCGAGATTGGGCACCTTCCAATTTGGTTCATTATATCTCGCCCTCATGCCTAAACCATGTTGGACAACTCCGAGTCACGGCTGGGACCGTTGCGTGCCCTCCGGCCCCACAACGCCAGCGACCTCGTCGCGGCGCGGCTCGGTCCCATAAGCGACCGATCCGTCGCCTGAAAGTAGACACGTTGCGCCGATGTTAAGTGTGAGGGAGATGATTCCGATAAAACGGTCGGAACGGCCCGTTCCCCCCATTATGCCGGTCATCGCGGCAAATCATGCCAGTGCGGAACTGCAACACGCTGAAGCGCTCATCCGCCAAGCGCTGCGAAAAATCACCACCATCGCCACGCTGCCGCAGGTCGTGGCGCGAATCGTCCAAGTCGTCGAGGATCCTTTCAGCACGGCGCGGCAGCTCAAGGACGTCATCGCCAGCGACCCGGCCCTGGCGACGCGCGTGCTCAAAGTGGCCAACAGCGCGTTCTACGGTTTGCCGGGACACGTCAATTCGATCGACCGCGCCGTGGTGATCCTGGGTTTCGGCGAGGTCAAGAACATCGCGGTGGCGTCGACGCTGAACACGCTGTTCGACGGCACGGTGCTGGGCGGGCCGTTCACGGCGCGCGATCTGTGGCGGCACTGCGTGGCCGTGGCGGTCGCCGCCAGCGAACTGGCCAAGCAAGCCCGTCGCCCGCCCGCCGAAGCGTTTTTGGCCGGGCTGCTCCACGATTTGGGCTTGCTGATCCATCTCCAGGTTCATCCTCAGAAGCTGGAGGCGGTCTGCCGCACGGTGCACGATCAACTGGTCCACGGCGCCCAGGCGGTGAATTTCTGCGCGACCGAGCGGAAGCTGATCGGTGTGGACCACGAGGCATTGGGTCAGGCCCTGGCCAAGCATTGGCGCTTGCCGGAGACGCTCCAGCAGGCGATCGCGTTCCACCATCACCCCAAAAGCGAATTGAGCGGAAGCCGTGAAATGATCGCCCTCGTGTACGTCGCCGACACGCTGGTGTGCCACGGTCCGGGGTTCAATTTGACGGCTTGCACGCAGCACCTGGACCCAGCCGAGATGATGCACGCCGGCCTCGACGAGGAAAAACTCAACACCGTCAGCGTCGTGCTGCCCGCGTTGATCGACGGGGCCGCGGCGATCTTTGATTGAAGCTCACCCCGCACACGGATGCAACCATGCAGCACAGCCCCGCAGGTACATGCGGGGCTTCATTTCGCCAGCTTGGCGACCAGGCGCCAGACCAGGTGCGGGCCCAGGGGCCGCGGCTGCGTCCTGTTGAAATCGTCCACGAGTTTCTCGAATCGCTGGGAATAGGGCAGGCGGTCGCGCTTGCCGATGTCGCGGCCCAACAGCGCCCGCAGCATTTGCTCGGCCTGCGGCGAAACCTGCGGCGATGGAGTGGGGGCTTCGCCCAGGCGTGGCAGCTTGGCGGCCTTGCGCAGATTCAGCAGGTGCCGCCAAACTTCCTGACGCGTCGGCTTGGGGTCCTGCCGGGCCACGTACAAGCCATACAGTTTTTCAAACTGGGGCGTGTAGGGCAGATCATCGGCGGTGCGGCCCACCTGCTCGTACAAGCGCCCCAGCAGCTCGCGCTTGGCCGGAACGCGCTCTTCGACGCCGGCAAACAGGGCCGTCGGCGCCGCCGCGTCTTCCACCCATCGCTGACCGCCGCCGTCCATGCTGCGGTCCAGCAGCAGCAGCACGTTGCCGAACGGGTCCTTCACCGCCGCCTTGTATCCGCGAGCCACCTGACAAGGTGTTTGCACGAACGTCAGCTTGAGTTGCTGGCGCCGGGCATACAGATCGCGCACGTCGTCCACCAGGTAATAGATTTCCTCGGCGGGCTGATCGGGATCGGCGCGCAGAACCAGTTCGGTGGCGCCGTCGGCCATCAAAAAGCTGGCGGCCCGCCTGTCCTGGCGCAGCAGTTTCAATCCCAGGACGTCGCGATAGTACGCCACGGCGCCCGCCAGGGCCGCAACATTCAGGATGACGCGATCGATTCGGCGAAACACGGGAATAAAACCAGAAACCGGGATTGCGAATCAAACCCGAACCCCGAATGACTCAAACGGTGTCTCGGACTTCGGATTTCGGGCTTGATTCGTCATTCGGATTTCGGATTTCGGATTTTGCGGCTTCGTCCTGGTCTTCGGATTCGATTTGCCGCTGCTCCAGGGGCGTGGGCGAGTGGTAGCCGCCGCGGAAAACAAAAATGCCTCCGCTGAGGTTCCAGAAAATCTGGGTCAAGCGGATGGACATGGTCAGGGCGAAGGCCTGGGCGACGGCCACGCCCTGGGGTTCGAGCAGTTTGATGGCGAAATATTCCATGACGCCTGCGCCCTGGGGGCTGATGGGAATGGCCCCGGCCAGGGCGATCACGGGCACGGCCATCCAGTAGTAGAAGGGATGGATCGGCAGGTTGAAGGCGAAGCCGCACAGCATGGCCGCCGTGATGACCACCGCGTGCACGGGAAAGGTCACGACGATGGCGGCGGCGACCAGCAGCGGCCGGCGGCCGTAAATGTGCATGGTCTCGATCGCCTTGAGCACCTGGTGTTGCATGGGGAGCCTGGCGATGATGAATTCCAGGCCGGACAGACGCCGCAGCAGAGGAACGTAAAACAGGGCCAGACCCGCGGCGGTGGCGGCCAGGATGGCTACGGAACCCAGCGCCACTTGGCGGCACTTGGGGATGTGCCATTGCAGCGCCGCCATGGCGCCGCCCACGATGATCAGCGCCAACAGCCCGATGACGCGATCCACCAGCACGGACATCACGGCGCGGGTGCGGTGATGCGTCTGCTTGGCGACGTAATAGGCCTTGAGCACGTCGCCCCCGGTCGAGCCGGGCATGAACGTGCTGTAGAACTGCCCGACCATGTTGAGCACGAAGGTGCGCGCCACGGGGATGCGAATGTCCAGCGCTTTGAGCAGCTCCTGCCAGCGCAGGCTGGTGATGATGAGGGTCAGGGGAAAGATGGCCAGGGCGGCCAGGACGTACGTGGTGTCGGCTTGGCGGACCATGCGGATGACGCCGACCTGCACGCGCGGATGGGGAATCGTCAGATGGTAGTCCGGGACGTCGCCGGCCCGGACCCAGTGGGCGGTCGGACTGGTGGGAGTGTCTGCTAGAAGGAGTTTGCGGGCCGTTTTCAGGTCCGCCGTCAGATCGACGCCGACCACGTACTGCCGCTTGCCGCCTTCGCTGACGGGTAGTTTGTTCCGATCCGGCGCGTTAATCACGTCCTGGGCCTGCAAGGTGATGACCGCCTTGTTGTTGCGCGGATCCTTTACCCGATACTCCGAGTCCGTTTCGCCAGCGCTTTCGCCCACCAGCGTCAGCGGTTGCGGCACCATGGTTTGCCGCGACAGAATCCCCAGCACCTGATCGTGCCAGGACATTCGGCTCAGAACCCACCAGATCCCGACAACAGCGATCCCCCAGCGGATGAGGAACTTCGATATCTGAAACGCCTGTTTGCGCATGGGCGGCAGTGATTCTCATTATCGGCAACGCCATGGCAATGCCAACGCCCCGCGGCGCTTTGCCAAGCTGGGGCTGCGCCCTATAGTGTGCGGCGAGGCATCGCATGTCCGGGCAAAAGATTCTGTTGACGGCCGTGGCCCTGTACGCGGCGGTGTTGATGTGCGTGATGTGGACGGCGCCGTTGCCCGCCGGCCGCACGCCAGCCGCCGACCAGGGCGACGGCACCCTGGTCAGGATCGACGGGTTGCGCCCCTATTGCGCCATGGCCGTGCAACTGCAACGCGTCGATTGGATCGCGCGATACAAGGACGCCATCGACACCATCGCCGAGGACGGCGCCGACGCCGTCTCCCTGGTCGTCGACGCCCGCCAGGAGAATTTCCAAAGCAACTACATGTACATCGACATCCGCATGACGATGAACGACGCGCAACTGACGGAAATCATCCGCCATGCCAAAGCCAAGCACCTGCGCGTCATCCTCATGCCCATCGTGCTGCTGGATGATCCGAACGACTCGGAGCACTGGCGCGGCACGCTGGAGCCCAAGGACTGGAAGGCCTGGTTCGAGAATTACCGCGATCTGCTCCGCCATTACGCCTACATCGCCCAGAACAACGGCGTCGATCTGCTGGTCGTCGGCTCGGAATTGGTCAGCTCCGAAGAGCACGTGGATGAATGGGTCGACACCATCAAGGCCGTCCGCGAAATCTACCACGGACAGCTCACCTATTCGTCCAACTGGGATCGCTATTTCAAGGTGAAGTTCTGGAACTATCTGGACCTGGTGGGCATGAACAGCTATTGGACGCTGGGCCAGGACCACAACGTGCCGGTCGACCAGATCAAAGGCAACTGGAACAAGATTCAGCGCGACATCTTCCTGTTCCTGGCCAAGGTGCACAAACCGATGATCCTGCTGGAGGCGGGCTGGTGCAGCTTGTCCAATTCGGCCAAGGACCCCTGGGATTACACGCAAAAGTCGTTGGATGCCGACGATGATCTGCAGAAGCGGCTGTACGAAGGATTTTTCCAAAGCTGGTGGGGTCGGCCGGAACTGGCGGGCTTCGTGCTCTGGGAGGTGGATCCGGGCGGCGACCCGGACGGCAAGGGGTACACGCCCCTGGGCAAGCCCGCCGAGGTGGTCATGCGCGATTGGCTGGCCAAGCCGCGCTGGGATGTCTTGGCCCCCTAAAGCGTTTCCCGATCCATCGGGTCCAAAGTCGATGCCGGCTCTCCCGCGGCGTCTGCGATTGCTTCCGTCGCTGATCGCAAGTGCCTATACTTTTACCCATGCGAGCCGACGCGCCGCGGCGGCAACGCGCGACAATCCATCGCAGCCGCGTCTGCCCACTGGAGTAACTGTCATGACTCTCAAAATCATTATCGAACCCGGCGAGGATCGTGGTTTTATCGCGCATGTGCCGGCGCTGCGCGGCTGCTGGTCGCAAGGCACGAGCCGCGCGGAGGCGTTGGCCAACATCCGCCAGGCCATCGAAGGCTGGCTGGAAGCCGAACAGGACAAGGCTGAGAAACCCACGGGACCTGCCGATGTGGAGCTGGTGACGGTCTGATACGGGAAGCGGAAGCATGCCTCAACTTCCGGTCATCAGTGGTCGCGAGGCGCGATCGGACGTGTTGACCCCCTAATCGCCGCGCCTGCCCTGGGCGCGGTTCCCTTTTCGTCCCTTGATCTATCACTTATCCTCAATCGCCAAGGTTATCACCATGGAAGCCATCGAAACGCGCTATCGTACGCACACCTGCGGGCAGCTCCGCGGCGGCGACGTCGGACGCACCGTCGCCCTCGCCGGCTGGGTCCATTCCTACCGCGATCACGGGAACCTGGTCTTCATCGACCTGCGCGACCGCGACGGGCTGACCCAACTGGTCTTCGATCCGGATACCTGCGGCAAAGCCAACCACGATGAGGCCCGCAAGCTGCGCAGTGAATGGGTCATCGGCATCCGCGGCCAGGTCACCGCCCGCGGGGACGAGGCGCTCAATCCCAAACTCCCCACCGGCCAAATCGAAGTGCGCGTGACGGACTTGACGGTCCTGAGCATTTCCTCCACGCCGCCGTTTGTCCCCGATGAACACGAAACCGTTTCCGAAGACAAGCGCCTGGTGCATCGCTACATCGATCTCCGCCGCGCGTCCATGCAGCAGACCCTGCGCACGCGCCACCGCGTGACCAAGCTCATGCGCGATCATTTGAGCGATCTGGGCTTCTGGGAGATCGAAACGCCGTTCCTGACCAAATCGACGCCGGAAGGCGCCCGCGATTTCATCGTGCCCTCCCGCTTGATGCCGGGGTGTTTTTACGCCCTGCCGCAGTCGCCGCAGCTTTTCAAGCAGCTTCTGATGGTCAGCGGCTGCGACAAGTATATGCAGATTGTGCGCTGCTTCCGCGACGAAGACCCGCGGGCCGACCGCCAGGCCGAGTTCACCCAGCTCGACGTGGAGATGTCCTTCGTCGACCGCGAAAACGTGATCGCCGTCACCGAAGGGCTTCTGCGAAGAATTTGGAAGGAGATTCTGGGCAAGGACCTTCCCGATCCGATCCCGCACATGGATTACGACCAGGCGATGAGCCAGTACGGCTCCGACCGGCCCGACCTGCGCTACGGGATGAAATTGCACGACATCACGGATTTGGCCCAGCAGACGGATTTCGGCGTGTTCAAAAGCGCGGCCATGGTCAAGACGATCGCGGTGCCGGGCGGCGGGAAACTCAGCCGCAAGGAAACGGACGCCCTGGCCGACTGGGCCAAGGGCCTGGGCGCCAAGGGATTGGCCGTCACCAAGGTGACGGCCGCCGGCCTGGACACGGGCGTGGCCAAATTCCTGGCCCCCATCGCCGCCA
This sequence comes from Phycisphaerales bacterium UBA1161, assembly GCA_002311745.1. Lineage (GTDB taxonomy): Bacteria > Planctomycetota > Phycisphaerae > Tepidisphaerales > Tepidisphaeraceae > UBA1161. The sequence goes on from DBZL01000071.1 coordinate 23,417, forward strand.
AGCTGATCGAGCGCAGCGGCGCCGGCGATGGCGATCTGCTCTGCTTCGCCGCCGACAGGTCAAGAATCGTCCACAAGGTTCTGGGTGAACTGCGGCTGAAGATGGCCCGCGACCTGAACCTGGCCCCCTCCAGCGAATTCGCCTGGCTGTGGGTGGTGAATTTCCCGCTGTTTGAGTTTGACGAGGAGGAAAAGCGGTTCGTGTCCACGCATCACCCGTTCACCGCACCGTTGGATGAGGATTTGTCCAAGCTGGACAGCCGCGATCGGCCCGTGGTCGAGTCGATCAAGAGCAAGGCGTACGACATCGTCGTCAACGGCAGCGAGATCGGCGGCGGATCGATTCGTATCCATCGCATGGACGTCCAGCAGAAAGTCTTTTCCCTCTTGGGCATCGACGAGGCGGCGCAGAAGCAGAAGTTCGGATTCCTGCTGGATGCGTTGCACTTTGGCGCTCCGCCGCACGGCGGCATCGCCCTGGGGCTGGACCGCCTGATCATGATTCTGCGCGGCACGACCAACATCCGCGACGTGATCGCCTTCCCCAAGACGCAAAGCGGCGCGGACCTGATGAGCGGCGCGCCCAGCGCGGTGGATGACAAGCAGCTCCGCGAGGCCAACATCCGCGTCGTCCTGCCGCCGGGAAAGCCGCCCGCCGCCTCCTGATTTCGCCTGGCCCCGCAACGTCACGTCCACCGCCGCCTATAATGCCGCGGCCGCCGCCTTTGTTGCATTTACCCGGACAAAGCACACAATCGCAACCCCGATGATTCGCACCAAGATCGTGGCCACGATAGGACCGGCCTGCGCCGACGTGCAGACGCTGTATTCCCTCTTTCAGGCGGGTGTGGACGTCTGCCGGCTCAACTTTTCCCACGGCGATCTGGACGGGCACCTGCAGACGCTGCGCAACATCCGCGAGGCCGCCGCCCGCTGGGACCAGCCCATCGCCGTCCTGGGCGATTTATGCGGGCCCAAGATCCGCCTGGGCAAAATCGCCGACCGCGACCCCTCCGGCGGAATGCCCATCCAGGTCGGCGACGAACTTGTAATCCAGCGCGGCCAGATCCTCGGTGAAAACCACCGCGTCTGCTGCATCTATCCCCGCCTCATCGACGACCTCCAGGTCGGGCACAGGATTCTGATCGAGGACGGCCTGCTGCGATTCATCTGCACGGATAAAAACTACAACGAGATCCGCTGCAGTTGCACGGTCGGCGGCGTGCTGCGCAGCAGCAAGGGAATCAATTTGCCGGATACCACCGTCAACGCTCCGTCGCTGACCGAGCGCGATTGGGCCTGCGCCGACTGGGCGGTGGAAAACGATTTGGATTACCTGGCCCTGTCGTTCGTGCGGAAAGAGGATGACATCCAACTTCTCCGCGAGCACCTGCGCAACAAGGAAAGCGACATTCACCTGATCGCAAAAATCGAAAAATCGGAAGCGCTGGAGCACATCGACGCGATCGTGGAGGTCAGCGACGGACTGATGATCGCCCGCGGCGATCTGGGCGTCGAGGTGGACGTGGCGCGCGTGCCGATCATCCAGAAGGATTTGGTGCGCCGCTGCCAAAGCGCCGGCAAGCCGGTCATCGTGGCCACGCAGATGCTGCAGACCATGATCGAGCAGCCCAGCCCGACTCGCGCCGAGGTCAGCGACGTGGCCAACGCCATCTTCGACGGCACCGACGCGGTGATGCTCAGCGGGGAAACGGCCGTGGGCAAATTCCCGCTGGGGTCGGTGCACACGATGGCGCACGTGGCCGGCGTCACCGAGGAATACCTCATCGCCTCGCAGACCGCCGGGCCGACCACCGCCCAGCCGGCGTCGGCGACGCTGCGGTTCTCGGCCGCATTGGCCCGCGGCGTGGGGCAGATCGTCAACGACCTCAAGGTCAAGCTCGTGGTCATCTGGAGCCAGACCGGCGCCACGGCCCGCATCTTTTCCAAGAGCCGATTTCCCGTGCCCCTGATCGCCCTCTCCAGCGACCATCGGGCGCTGCGGCGGATGGCGCTGCACTTTGGCGTGATCCCCCACGAGATGGCCCCGCCGCAGACGATGACGGACTTGGTCGATGGCGTGGACGCGATGGTGCGCCAGCGCAGCTTCGCGGCCCCCGGCGACCGCATCATCATCGTGGCCGGCGCCGCCCTGGGCACGCCCGGCACCCTCAACGGCATCGTCATCCACACCGTCGGGGAACAGTGGACCGGCGAGTTGAAAGCCATCGCCGCGATGGCGACGATGCAACCCAAATGAACGCGAGGCTCAAGACCTTGGCCCTGTTTTTCGCCGCGATGGCAGGCGGATGCGCCGGCGCGTCTTCGCCGATCCAAACCGCGCGGCCGGTCACGGACAAACCCGTCGAGCAAGCCACCGCCGATTATTGGCTCAACCAGCCGGCCAACGTCGCGGTGTCGTCGCTGGATTTCCAGCGCCTCTGGGATGCATCCGCCCAGGTGCTCCGCCAAGACCTGTTCATCATCGACCGCGTAAATGACCGCCAAGGCGTCATGGTCACCCGGCCGATGGTCTCCAAGCAGATTTTCGAGCCGTGGCGGAGCGACGCCGGCACCATGTCCGCGACGCTGCAAAGCACCCTGCAGACCATTCGCCGCACCGTGCGCATCGACGTGCAGCGATCCGATGGCGGACTATTCACCGCCAGGATCAAGGTCCTGGTGGAACGGCTGTCGCTGATTCAGCAGCGGGTGACGTCGGTCGCCGAGTCGCACAACGTGTTTTCCGCCATCGGGCCGGAAACGACCTTTCAAACCACCGAGGGAACCCCCATTCCGGTGCGCTACTGGTACGCCATCGGCCGCGACCAGGCGATGGAACGCCAACTGGCCAACGCCATCGAAGATCAATTGAAAGACCGGCGTCAGTAAATCTGCAGCGGCCGGAGCTGATCGATCAAACCGTGCTTGAACGCCAGCTCGTGGAAACGGCGTATCGCTTGAAGCTGGCTCGGTCCGATGTCGTATTTGAGCAGCTCGCCCAGGTATTGGCGGGCCAGGTCCACCGGCCAGCCGAGTGCGGCGGCGTGCTGCCGCACGATGGCGTCCACGTGGGCCAGGGCCAACCGCTTGGCGCGCTCCAGCCGCTGCGGCAGATCGCCCAAATCCACCTCCGCGCGCGTGGTCCAGACGGCAAAGACAAACGGCATGCCCGTCAGCTCTTTCCACAGGGCGCCCAGATCGATGTGCCTGGGTTTGTCGGGCGGCTGCCGGCGCACGACCTTGTCCCCGATGAGCAGCACGGCGGTGTGCGCCGCCGCGTCGGCCGCGGCCAAGTCCACCAGCTTGGGTTTCAGCCCCCAGCGCTCCGCCAAAAGAATCTGGGCCAGGACGGTGGAGGTGTGACTGTCGCGGTCGCAGGCAAGGGTTTGGATTTTTTCGATCGGCTCAGCGCTGAAGATTCGCACGGTCAGAGTGGGCCCGTCGCATCCGATGCCGCCCGCGGGCACCAGCTTCAGGCCGGCGTGACGCTGGTAATCGATCACCGGCAACAGCGCCAGGTCGTAGCGCCGCGTTCGCAGCCCCTCCAGCAGCCGCGCCGGCACCTCCAGGTCCAATTGCAGACGCGGATCATCCTCCAGGCCGTAGATCAGCGGCTTGGCGTTGAGGTAGCTGACGCTGCCGACGTGCAGCACCGGTCGCACCCGTCCGGCGGGCGCTTGAGCGACGGCTGGATCCATGGCGCAACGGTATCGACGGGCCGAGGCCTTGTCTCGCCTTTCAACAGTTTTGAAATCGGCCCGATGTCGTTTTACAGCATCGACGCCCATTTGCGCCAGCGCGTGGGGGTCAGGCCGGTGGCTTGCTTGAAACGGCTGGTGAAGTGGCTCTGGTGGGCAAAGCCGCACGACTTGGCAATCCCCGCCAGATCTTGGTCACCCGACATCAGCGTCCTTTTGGCCTGAAAGATTTGACACTCCAGGAGAAAATGCTTGGGCGTGATGCCGAGCAATTCGGTAAACCGCCGGTGAAAATGGAACGCGCTGAGGTGGACCGTCTCGGCGATTTGGCTCAGCGAGGGACCGCGGCCAAATTCCTGGTGCATGAACTGCATCGCCCCGACCAGCCGCGCCAGCTCCGGATCGGCGGCGAAATCCGACGCCCGCAACTTCAGCCAATCACAGCAGGCGGGCTGAAGACAGTAGAAGACGAACGACCCGCCGCCCAGCGCCGGATACTTCGGAAAATACACGACGCGAAACGCGCACAGTTGTCCGTCCGAATCCGGCACCACCAGGCGATCGGAAGTGTAAACGTCGCGAGCATCCTTCAGACGCCGACGGGCATCCTGCATCAGTTGTTCGGCGACGCGCGATTCCAACGCGGCATGACTCTCGGGCGTGCGCAACTGCAGCGACGAATCCACAATCAGCTGTCCCGCGCGCGGCCGGATCATCCAGGGCGGTGGATTGGCGCACAACTCGCTTCCGCGCCCGGCGCGCGCAGCCGCGGCCAACCGATCAACCTCCTTGGCGGTCTGGTCGATGACACGCAGCTCCGCATCCGTGAAATCTCCCAGCTCCTGGTTGCGATGCACGTGAATGGCGCCGGCGTACCCCTCCAGGAGGGGCGCCTCCAAGGGGGCAGCGGCCAGATAACGCACACGGGCGGGCCGAAGGAATTTTTGGTAATAATGGGATTGCTCGAAGGCGCCGCCGGGCCAGGACCGCTCGGCGTCCATCGGCTCCTTGGCGGCAATCGCCCGCCAGGTGACGGCGTCCTCGGTATGAAACTCCCGGGCGTAGGACTTGACCCAGTCCTGAGGCAGATGGCTGGGCTGGATGATCTGCAAGCCGCCTCGCGGCATCGATGAGACGATCCAGGCCTCGCTCATTCGCAGGGACGAGGCTAGGTTGTTAAATAGTTGCCTGTAGGCCACGTTTCTTCAGCCACAATGCGCGTCTATATCGATGGATAACAAACGACTACTTCCCACCACCTGTGACGGCAACTGCTCGCTGCATCAGGTGAATTTGATTTGTTATCTAACTACGTTGACCGTGTCAACATGTAAGTCGATCTAACGCTCAATACCACAAGAATTTACAAAATACATGCCACTTGAAGATTATCGACAAAATTCGATCATTGCCGCGCAAAAATCATAATGGGAACACCACGTTTGTAGGTGTGCGGCGCCTGCCGTTGATGTTGGCGGATTGCAACATATTGCCCAAATTGAATGTATCATGATGCTGTAATTCCACTTGCCGTTACAGACCGATTTGCGCCGGCAACTTCCAAAGCGGCTTCCCAACCGCTGTCGCGCGGTCCAGAACCCTTTCCCAAAACCGGCACAGGGGTTGTATGTTCTGCGGGTGAGGATCGCGTATGTTGGCGCTGCTCACCAGCCCCCCATTTTGGGATCGGAAGATCAGGATCGCCATCCTGGCGCTGGCCACCTATCTGGCCATGTGTTGACTTTGCCCCGCCGGCCGTCCCGGAATCAGCCGCCCGATTTCCTGTCCGCCTCGCCGCTGCTCTTGTTGGCCGCGCTCTTGGCCTCGGGGCTTAACCCGAAAATATGAAATTGATGCGACAGCGGCTCGAAAGAGTGTTGCCGGCAAATCTCGTCGCGCAAGCTCCGCAGCTTCTCGCTGCTGAACTCGATCACCTTTCCGGTGCTAACGCAGATGAGGTAGTCGTAGGCCTGCCGGCCGGCGATCACTTCGTAGTAGGATTGCTTGTTGTCGAAGAAGACCTGCTTGAGAATTCCCGCGTCCTGGAGGTGCGCCAGAGTTCGATAGACGGTGGCGCGGCTGACGCGGTGGCCCAGTCGCCGCAGATCAACCGCCAATCGCTCGGCTTCGAACAGACCGCTTTGCCGCAGCACCGCGTCGAGGATCATGGCCCGCTCGGGGGTGAATTTCAGTTTTTGCCCGTGCAGATAGCGGCGAAAAACGGCGCAGATCGGCTCGTACGGCAGGGCCGGCCGCCCCCCGGAAATCCTGGGCACGTTGGGCAGAATGTGCGGCCCGCCAGCCATATAGAAAGTTTATCCCGCACCGCGGGATTTGGCCATCCGCCGGCAAAACCAAAACAAAATGCAACCACGGAGGCACGGAGACACGGAGGCCAACTTGTCTCATAACCCCATTCGCCTAAATCCAAGCCTTAGGATTTTGACGATCCAATGCGGGTGTGCGCTGATCGAACGCAGCGACTCCGTGTCTCCGTGCCTCCGTGGTTGCCTTTATCTTTGAGAGTGGCGGTCAACGGTTGAGATTTCGTCCCGCCAGGGCGCGGGCGATAGTCGCCGGGGAATTGGGAACGGAATTGGGCCCGCGGTCATCCACAAGCTGCGCCGTCAAGCGCCGATTGCCCTCCACCAGCGGCTTGCCGATGATCTGCCCGATCTGGTTGACCTCTTCCTGCTTGGCCGCCAGCTTCTTTTCCAACTCCTGAATCTGCAGTTCGACGTGCTGGTAATCCTTCAGGGCAGCGGCGTACAGCTCCTCGCCTTCCTTGAGCCACTCGGCAATCGATTTGGCCACGACGCAAACCTCCATCACACTTCACCGCCAAGAGTGATCTTCGACCAGTCAAAGGCGGCGGATTGCCATAATCTAGCAGATTCGGCGGTCCGGTAATACCGCGATAACCCTTGGATTGTCCGTTGGCTGCGGTGGCCTCTTGCCTGCGGCCAAACGCCGGTTCAGAAGCACCGGTTCACCTGTTTAGGGGATTGCACGCCGAAACGCACTTCGACTACAATGGTAGATGTGGCGTGGGGCGGTTGGGGCCGCATGTGCGGCGGCATGTGCGGCAGAACGGGCGTCGCTGGCCGAATCAATGCTGCACCCAACGGGCCAGCAACTCTGCTCGGCTGCAGACGCCGAAGCGTTTGTAGAGCGATTTGACGTAAACGTGGACGGTATGCCGGCTGATGGCCAGGCGGGAGGCGATTTGCTTTTCGGCGTTGCCGGCCAGCAGCAACTCCAGCGTCTGCCGCTGCCGGGGCGAAAGAGGCCCACCGCCCAGGCTGCGGACGGCGTTGCCGCCCTCCACGAGCTGCTCGCCCAGCAGTTTGCAGAACATGGCGATCAGCCGGCGCTTGCGCGCGACCCCATTGGATGGGGCCAGTTCGGCGGGCCCGCACGATCCGCCGTCGGTATTGCGACTGCCGCCTTGGCAGCCGAGCCTCCCGCCTTGGTCGCTGGCGGTGCGCACACTGGTGGTGCACACTGGGCCGTCGCCGGCCATCGGCTGCAATCCGCCCGACGCCCGGATCAGCGCCCGGACGTCGCCCAAGCGAGAACCACTGCGCGGCCGCGCCGCCATGGGCCGCCCCGCCTTCTGGGCTGCTTGCCCTGTGGGCCGTTTGCCCATCCCCACATTAGGCGAATTGCCCGACTTGCTGTCTTCCCGCTAACACTATACCCACCACGCCCGCCCCAAGCCACGAGAAGCTGGCGGCCACGGCTGGCGCGTTAGAAGGAGCGCAGCATGTCACGCAGCGAGCAAAATTTCCAAAAAAAGCAGTGCTGGCTCGATGTTTTCGAATCCAGCGATTTTGAGGGAAAAATGCGCCGCTATTTCGGGCCGACGCGGCTCAGGACCCTCTGTGCCGGCAGCGCCATCGTCGGCCCCGGAGCGGTTGTGCATCTCCTGGGCCGCCGTCGCGGCCGGCCTATCACCATCCAACTCCCACCCAAACGCCTAATCCCCAATTTGGCCGCCGCCCTACGCGGGTTCGTTGCGCAGCGGGTCTGCATCTGCCCGCCGGCTCAGCTGCGCCCCGGAGCGAAAAAAACCGCGGCATCCGGCGGCTGATCCCCCGCTCACGCGGTTTCATCTTTGGGCATCTGGCGCCGTATCATGTCGCATCCGGACGCCGGCCAACCGGCGTTGGGACATGCAAATTGCAGGAAAAGGAGCCACGCCATGAGAGCCATCCCGTCCCAGTCCCAAAGTCTGCGCACGCACAGCCGCGACGAAATGATCGACGTGACGGACCTGGTGGGCAAGCTGGCGGCGGACAAGGGCGTACGTGACGGGTTTGTCATCGTTTACGTGCCGCACACCACCGCCGCCATCACCATCAACGAGAATGCTGACCCGGACGTGCAGCACGATATTCTGGCCAAATTGCAGGCCCTGATCCCCAAGTCCGAACCGTATTACCAGCACGGCGAAGGCAATAGCGACAGCCACATCAAGACCTCCCTGGTTGGCCAAAGTGTCACGGTATTGATCGAAGGCGGCCGGCTGATGCTGGGCCGATGGCAAGGAATTTTCTTCTGCGAATTCGACGGCCCGCGCCAACGCGATTTGATCGTAAAACTGATCGACTTGGAATCGGCCGGGGGCGATTGATCGCCAAGTACGCCTCCGGCCGGGGGATGGGCTGATTTCTCCTGTATCGTGTTGGCGGGAGCGTCAAAATTTTGTTGCGGTGGGGAAGAGGCGTTGTAAAATGGATTCTTGCGGCATTTCCAGTGGGTGCTGAAAATGGCCGCGTGGGCGAATTTCTGGTTGGGACAAAGGAGGAGCCTCATGTTTCGCGAGTCGGTGGTGTGGATGGCCGCGGCTATTGCCGTAGGCGCATGGGCAGCGCCAGTACGCGCGCTGACTTTGAATCCGGGTGACGATCTTCTGAACCAGACGATCCCGACGCAAAGCGGTGCGCCGTCGGGCACGGTACTCGCTGATACGAGCCAGAGCGTTACTCTGATGAGTGGGAGCGTGACACTGCTCAGCGGCACGCTCGAGCAGCAGGTGTTGCAGGACCCGGTGAGCAAGCAGCTCACGTTTTTTGACAGTTTCACGCCGACGACGGGGTCCAGCTTCGTCGGCAATCCGTCGGTGCTGCTGAGCAGCTACAAGGGATTTGCCACGGATCTGCAGGGATTCATCTCTCCGATTGCCGCGGGGAGCATCAAGGGGGAGATGGCGCGTTCGGCGGATGGATCGACGATTTCGGCATTGAGCCTGTCGGCGCAGAATGCCTCGGAGCAGGCCGTGGCGTTCGGCGGCCTGGCGGTCGTGACGGATGCCACGACGTGGGATAAGAATGGATCGCTGGAACTATCCATAAGTGTGCCGCAGACCGCGGTGGAAGTGACCGAGGTCACGCCCGATCAGCCGACGCCGCCGCTGGAGGGCAGCCAGACGTTGGCGGCGTACGAGCCGATCCCCGTGCCCGTGACGCCGGGCGTGCCGCTGCCGCCGGCCCTGGAGATGGGCATCGTCGCTCTGGCCGGCGCTTTTGGGCTGCAGCAAGCTCGCAGGTTGTGGGCGCGATCCCATTGAACGGCCATTACATTTTGTGAGCAACCTCATCGGCGGCGCCGAGGGCCGCCGATGACTTTTTTTTGCGCCGCGGCCAACTGGACTTGCCCGCCGGACGGCAGTGTAATGCCGCGACGGCTTGTGCTTGGCTCGCAAGCCCGATGTAAGAGCCTTCAAGGAAACGCCCCATGCGCACGACGATCGTCTCGGCGGGGGATGCGGCATTTTTCCCGCAGCTCAAGGGATTGATCGCCTCGATTTACGATCACCGACCGGATGACCGCATCGACATTTCGCTCATCGACGTGGGGTTGCTGCCGGAGCAATTGGCGGAGGTGGGCAGCTTCGTTCGCAACGTTGCGCCGGGGCAATGGAACTTCGAATTTCCCAAGCAGGCGCAATCGCCGCGATGGATGCAGGCCCAGAGCTCCCGCCCCTTTTTGCGTCAGTATTTTCCCGGCTACGACGTGTACCTCTGGATGGACGGCGACACCTGGCTGCAAGACTGGCGCGCGGTGGACCTGTTGATCCAGGGCGCGCAGCGCAAGGGTTTGGCCATCGTGCCGGAGATTCACTGCGCCTACCCGTATCTCTACGGCGAGGGGAATTTGCCCCAATACACGCATCGATATTACGAAGTCTCGTTCGGCGCCGAGACGGCCAACAAAATGTGGATGAAGCCGATCTTCAACTCGGGCGTCTTTGCCCTGGCGCACGACACGCATTTTTGGCTGGCGTACGCGGACCGCGTCAAGGCGGCCTTCTCGGGGGTCCTCCACAAATGGGCCGAGCAGTGCGCGTTGAATCTGGTGATCTACGCCAACCGCTCTGCCGTGGAGGTTCTGCCCGCCTGGTGCAACTGGATCTGCTGCTACGCGTTGCCCGCGCTCGATCCGGTGGGCCAATGCCTCTGTGAGCCGATCGCCCCTTATCAGCGGCTGTCGGTGGTGCACATGACGCAAATGAACAAGGGCCTGCGCACGCTGGGGACGACGGATCAGCGGAGGGTGACGCTCCCGCTGGACTACCTGGATTTCAAAGCCGCCGTAGCGGAGGGGGCCGGCGCGTGAGTCACAAAAGCTTGGGCCGGCGACGGTGCCAATCGGTGGCCTTTTCGTACATGCGTGCGATGCGGAGCAATTTTTCCTCGCCGAAGGCTCTTCCCAGCAGTTGCAGGCCGATGGGCAGGGGCTGAGGTCCGGCGGTGAAGCCGCAGGGCAGGCTCAGGCCGGCGATGGCGGCGATGTTGCACGTGACGGTGAAGACGTCGCACAGGTACATCTGTAATGGATCGCCGGTCTTTTCGCCCGCCTTGAACGCCGCCGTGGGGCTGGTGGGGCAGAGAATCACGTCGCATTGCTCAAACGCCCGGTCGAAATCGCGCTTGATCAAAGCCCGCACTTTCAGCGCCCGCAGGTAATACGCGTCGTAGTAGCCACTGGACAAGGCGTAGGTGCCGATCATGATCCGCCGCTGCACCTCTTCGCCGAAACCTTCGGCGCGGGACTTGCTGAACAGTTCGATGATGTCCCTGACCGGCTCGCGGGTGCGGTGGCCGTAGTGCACGCCGTCATAGCGAGCCAGGTTGCTGCTGGCTTCGCATGGGGCGATCACGTAGTACGCGGCGATGCCGTATTCGGTGTGCGGAAGCGAAACTTCAACGATCCGGGCGCCCAGGTTGCGATAGGTCTGCACGGCGGCATCGAAAGCGCTTTTGACCTGCGGATCCAGCCCGGCCGTCAGTTGGTATTCCTTGACGATGCCGAGGCGCAGGTCCGCCAGCGGCTGATCGAGCTGGGCCAGATAATCCGGAACCGGCGTATCGACGCTGGTGGAGTCCTTGGGGTCGCGGCCGCTGATGACGTTCATGAGCAGGGCCACGTCCGGCACGTCGTGGCCGAAGGGGCCGATCTGGTCGAGGCTGGAGGCGAAAGCGACCAGGCCGTATCGGCTGACGCGGCCGTAGGTGGGCTTGAGCCCGACGATGCCGCAGAGGGCTGCGGGCTGGCGGATCGAGCCGCCGGTGTCCGAGCCGATGGAACCGCAGCACATGCCGGCGGCCAGGGCCGCCGCCGAGCCGCCGCTGCTGCCGCCGGGCACCCGGCTGGTATCCCACGGATTGCGCGTCGTCTTGAAGGCGCTGTTTTCCGTGGATGATCCCATGGCAAATTCATCCAGATTGGTCTTGCCGACGACGACGGCTCCGGCGGATTCCAGTTTCTTGACCACGGTGGCGTCGTAGGGAGCGCGGAAATCGGCCAGCATCTTGGAGCTGCACGTGGTGGTGCCGTAGCTGGTGCACAGATTGTCCTTGATGGCGATGGGCACGCCGGCCAGCTCGCCGGCGATTTTGCCCTCGTCCACGGCCTTGGCGCGCTCCAGGGCGCGCTCGGGATAGACGCTGTTGAACGCCTGGATTTGGCTTTCCAGCCGGTCGATGCGGTCCAGGGCCTGGCGCGTCAACTCGACGGAGGAGGTTTTCTTGTTTCGGATCGCATCGCGCGCGGCCAGGAGCGTGTCGTAGGCGAGCATGGGGATTATCCGGCGGAGTCTTCGTCGCCGCCGATCACTTTGGGCACTTTGAAAAACGGCCCATCCGTATCGGGGGCGTTTTGCAGGACCTTCTCGATCGGCAAGCTGGGCTCCACCACATCGTCGCGGAAGACGTTGCAAACGGGCAGGGCATGCGCCATCGGCTCGACGCCGGTGACGTCGGCCTCGCTGATCTTGGCGACGTACCCGAGGATCGATTCAAGCTGACCGGCGAGCTTGGCCAGTTTGGGCTCATCCAGCGCCAGCCGCGAGAGCATGGCGACGTGGCGAACCTGGTCGAGCGTGATTTTCTTCTCGGCCATCGTGCCAAAGGTAAGAGACGAGGGCCCAAAAGGCAAAGGCCCGGAGGCGCGGCGCGGTCGCCGGCGCCTCGCGGGGGTTCAGGCCTGGGCGGTTGGCTTGCGATGCGTGGGCTTGAGCACCAGGCCGGTGCGGATGGCCTTGGCGCTGACCTTGATGCGGACGACGCGTCCGTCGACCAAAGCGCGGACTTTTTGGATGTTGGGCCTGAACTTGCGGGAGCTGATGCCCGTGATTTTCGTGCCGACGCCCCCCAGGTACTTGGCCTTGCCGCGGTGGGTGACCTTGCGGCCGAAGCTGGTCTTCTTGCCGGTGAAATAACAGACGCGGGGCATCGCAAACCTCGGTAAAGGAATCGGGGGGGACAGTGTAGTCAAAGCCGCCCGGGACGCAAGCGCGGCCGGGAATCTCGAGTTGGAGATCCGAAACTCGAAAGTTAATTTTCAGAACGTCAAGGCCTGCACCGGCTCGGGTTGAGGCTCGGCGGCCTCCGGAGCGAACGATGCGATGGTTCCGCGATCCACCAGCGTCCCCGTGAGCCACAGGGTAATGGGCCGGCCGGTTTGGCCGTACCGCAGGATTTCGGCGACGGCGGAAGCCGTCTGCTGGGCGCCGGTGTAGTAACCGGTGCACGGATAATCACCATCGAGCGGGCCCAAGGCGGTGACCGAGATGCGTCCGGGTACGGCGATGCCGGCCTGCCCCAGCACGTGCAGTGTTTCTCGCGCCCCGCGCACCGAATCGCAGATGCAGGCGGTGGCGCCGTTTTCCACGGCGGCGACGATGTCGCGCGGGAAGCAGGCATCGACGCAGACGTCCGAGCCAAACGAGGGGGCCAGGCGGCGGACGGCCTTGGTGACGGCGGTACGATTGTGAGCTTCAACGGCAACGAAACGGCGATGTCCGCTCATCAGCAGGTGCCGCGTCAGCGCGGCAGCGCCCAAGGACAGGTCCAACAACACGGCGTTGGTGGAGTAGGTTCGTGGTTCGCGGCCGACGGCCACCACCGGAATGTTGCGCACCAGCAGGTCGCGCACGAAAGCATCGGGCGTCTCGGCAGCCAGATCCACCACCGCGGCAAACTGGTTGAGGTAGCTGGGCCGCAGCGTCGTCACGTCGTCTGTGACCTCGGCGTGTGGATTGAGCAATTTCAGATGTTCAACGATGACCGCATCGACCTGTCGATCGACCAGCAACAGCCACGATCCTTCGGATGGGTTGTGTTGCGGAGCAGCGCTTTTGACGAACGTACCTCGACCGATGCTGCGGTGGAGCACTCCCTCGGCGGCCAAATCCGTCAAGGCCTTGCTGAGGGTCTTGGCGTTGACGTGGAATCGCCGCGCCAACTCGCGCTCGCCGGGCAGTTTTCCTGAAAGCTCGCCAGAAGCCACGGCTTGGCGGATCTTTTCCCGCAAGCGTTGGAATTTATAGCTCAAGCCAGCCTGACGACGCCTTTGCTGCGGTGAATTGATGCTGTCCATTTTTACCTTCCCTGCCGAAAGTCCTCGGTTCCAATTAGGGGGCTGTATTTTGCACCTACGCTCCCCTGCCATACAGAGTTAACTACATTACAGTTCTTCGGCAATATGCGATACGGCGGTTGGATAAAATTCAGCAAAAAAATAGTTCATGGCAAGAATCTTTAAATGGGTCCATAGGTACAGCAGGAAATAATGGGTCAATCGCGGATTTGGCAATTCATGGGTATCATGGCCGGTGGCGGGCGCCGGCGGCCAAAAACATGAGAAAATTCCTTATTTCCCTCCTGGTTCTGACGGTGCCGCAGCCAGCAGTGGCACGAGGAGCCAACCCCCCGCTGTGGGATCGATGGGCGCAGTCGCTGCACTTGCCGCGCGATTGGGACCAGGCGTGCGAATCGCTGGAGCGATTGACGCGCGACGTAGCGCCGGCGGCTTGGGCCGACCAGCAGCGGCAATGGGGGTTGCTCATCGACCAGGCGATTGATCCGCGCAAGCCCCTGGTGGTGCTGATCCACGGTTTAGACGGGGATGCCGACGGCTGCCGGCCGATGACCCGGTTGCTCCAGCAGGCCGGCTGGCAGACTGCGATCTTCTGTTATCCGGCTGACAAACACCTGAGCGGCAATGCACAGTTGCTCGCCGAGCATCTGGGGGCCCTGCGCGTGACCTACCCCCGCTTGAAGATCGACCTGGTCACGCAAAGCATGGGCGGACTGGTAGCGCGACAATACGTCGAAGGGCCGCAGTACGCCGGCGGCGTGGATCGGCTGATCCTGATCGCCCCGCCCAACGCCGGCTCGCCTTGGGCCAAATTCTGTTGGGCCGGCAAACTGGTCGCCCATTGGCAGCGCTATCGCCACGATCCGCAATGGAACCCCGCCTGGATGATCACCGAAGGTCTGTGCCAAGCCGGGGGCGATCTGATACCGGGCTCGCGGTTTTTGGCCCAGTTGAATTCGCGCCCGCGCCGCGCGGGAATTAAGTACACGATCATCGCGGGCGATCTGCCCGCCGGCGACCGCGTCGGCGCGGACTTGATCCAGGCCTCGGCACGCCTGGCCTGCGAGCGATGGCCCCATACCTGGGGTATCCGGCAAGTCGATGTGGTCGCGCAATGCTGGGCCGACGACTTGCGCGAAAAACGGGGCGGCGGCGATGGACCGGTGAGCCTGGCCAGCGCCGCCTTGGCCGGCGTGGACGATCTGGTGATCGTTCACGCGGATCATCTTTGCTTGTACGAATCGGTGGACGGTCGTCCCCCTGCCGCCTGGCCGATCATCCAGGATCGGCTGGCCGACCATGGCCGGTGAATTCGACTTCATCCAGTGGATCGCCGCCCAGAACCGCGCTGGCAACCTGGTGCAATTGGGCGTGGGAGACGATCTGGCCGTGCTGAACTGGCCGGCGGATGATCTGCTGCTGGTCGGCGTGGACCAGGTGCTCGAGGGCGTGCACTTCGATTCGGCCGTTCATTCACCCCGGCAAATCGGCAAAAAGGCGATCAACCGCAGCGTGTCGGACTGCGCCGCCATGGGATGTCTGCCCGCGGCGGCCGTCGCCACCGTCGCCCTGCCCAAGCATTTTTCCCTGGACCAAGCCAAGGAGCTTTACCTGGGAATGCGCCAGGCGGCGGAAGCGTTTGATTGCCCCATCGTCGGCGGCGACACCGCGGCTTGGGATGGAAAACTGATCGCCACGGTGACGATCCTGGGTCGCACGAGCGGCATTCGGCCCGTCGCCCGCAGCGGCGCCAAAGCGGGCGATCGGATTTTCGTCACCGGTCCCTTGGGCGGCAGTATTCTGGGCCGCCACATCGAGTTTGTTCCCAAGGTCGCCCTGGGCCGCGAGCTGGCCGCCCTCGCCAGCGCGATGATCGACATCAGCGACGGCCTGTCGCGCGATCTGGGGCACATCTGCCGCTGCAGCGGCGTGGGGGCGATCCTCCAAGCCGAGTCGGTGCCGATTCATCCCGATGCCGTCGAGCTGTCGCGCCGCGACGGCCGAGCGGCTCTGGAGCACGCCTTGCACGATGGTGAGGATTACGAACTGCTCTACACCACCAGCCGCCCAACCGCGCCGGGAATTTGCATCGGTCGGATCGTGGAAAAACCCGGCATGTGGCTGCAAGACGAGCGCAAGAATCTGCGGGCATTGGAAATTGCCGGATGGCAACACGTCTGGGGAAGTGCTCCGTGAACGCGCGCCTCACCGTGGGTTCAGCGCGGCCAGCTTTGCGTCGAGATATTCCTGCAGGAAAACCACCGCGGCTTGGGCATCCAGACGGGCCTTTTTTTGCTTCCGCGTGATTTTTTCTCCGCTGCGCTTGCGGTCAACCAGATTCCGCTCGGCTTGAAAAGTGGAAAGACGCTCATCGACGAAGATCACCGGCTTGCCGCTGCGCGCGGCCAGCTCACGGCCCAGGTCCAGCGCGCCCTGGGCCGCCGCCCCGCGCGTGCCGTCCATGTTCAACGCCAGGCCGATCACCAGACGCTGCACGGCCTCGGTTTCGATGATCTTCAGGATTTGTTCCACCGCTTGTGAGTCAAAGCGGACGTGCAGAACGCCGTAAGGGGTGGCGAGTTTCCCGGCGGCGTCGCTGAGGGACAGGCCGACGCGACGCGACCCCGGATCGATGCCGAGCGTGCGCATGCGGATTTACTGAAACTTCTCCCCGTATTTTTCCTTCACCTTGGCCACCAGTTCCTTGACGCGCTGGGCCTGCTCCTTGGGACAGACCAGCGTCACGTCGCGGGCGTGCACGATGATCATGTCGCTGAGCCCGATGGTGGAGAGCAGGTGTTGGGGATCTTGGCTGATGATGACGTTGTCATCGGAGTCCAGGAAAACGCCGGTGGGGCAATCGATGGCGTTGTTGTGCTCGTCCGTGGAAAGCGTCTCGGCCAAAGCCGGCCAGGACCCGACGTCCAGCCATTCCACCGGCATCTCCACCACCATCACCTGGGCGTCGCTTTTTTGCTGGCTGACCGGCTCCATGACGGCGTAGTCGATGCTGATCTTGGGCAAGCGCGGATACACCTCGCGCAGCACCGCCTCCTGGCGATCGGTGCCCCAGGCGTCGGCGATCTGCGTCAAGCCGCGGTGCGAGCCGGGCAGGTGCGCCGCCAGTTCCTTCAGCACCGTGTCGCAGCGCCACACGAACATGCCGCTGTTCCAGTAGTACCGGCCGGACTCGACGTAGCGGTCGGCCATGGCCTTGTCCGGTTTTTCAAAAAATCCCAGCACGCGATAGGCGCCCTCCACGTCCAGCGGCTCGCCGCGCTGGATGTACCCCAGGCCGGTGTGCCCGTGCGTCGGTACGATGCCGAAGGTGACCAGCGCGCTTGGTATTTGCGCGGTGACCTGGAAAGCGGCTTCCAGGCTCTTGTGGAACTGCGCCACCGGCTCGATCACGTGATCCGCGGTGACGACCGCGCTGACCGCATCCGGGTCGCGCTTGTGCAAAACGGCGGCGGAAAAGCCCACGGCGTTGGCGGTGTCGCGGCCCATCGGCTCACCCAGCAGATTCTGCCGCGGCAGCTCCGGAAGATTGGCCAGCACCGCCGCGGCGTGCACGGCGCCGGTGCAGACGAAAATCTGCTCCGGCGGCAACAGCCCGCGCAAACGCTCGTAGCTCAATTGCAGAAGACTTTTGCCATTGACGACGGGAAGAAGCTGCTTGGGGAGGTTGCCGCGGGACAGCGGCCATAGCCGCGTGCCCGCCCCCCCCGCCATAATCACGCCGTATCGCATCCATTCCACCTGCAGTAATGCAACCACCGGCCGAAGCGCTGATTATAACATGAACCGTGGTTCGCGTGGAATGCGCCGGCGCCGTGGATCGGCCTACGGCCGGCGAGGCGCGGCGGCGGCGGCCAACGGCGAAAGCAACGGCAAATCCGGATACCACACTCGCAGCACGCCCAGGTACACGCCGTCGTCCACGTCGACGGCGTGCAGTTTACGCCCGGCCAGCGGTCCGGCAACCGCCCGGCCGTCGGCGCTCCACAAACTCTTGCTATCCGCATCGACCATGACCGCCTCGGGATATTTGGCCGTGCGCTTGGCGTGGAAAATCGGAAAAAGATCGTCCACCTGGCGGTCGAAGGCGACGGCGCATCCCGTGGCCGGACTGCGCCAAAGCAGCAGGCGCTGCGGGAAATTCTTCGGCTGTGCGGTCAGATCGCTGTCCAGCACGGCCGCGGGCCGGGTGGTGCAGATCATCGCCACGGTGGCGACACCGCGCGCGGCGGCGGGCATCGGGTAAAACGGCAAGAGCGGCCGCGACGGCGCCGGCCGCGAAGCTTGCACCGGCGCCAGCAGCACGCGCGTCTGCGGATGCAGCGCTTTCCACCGCTTCCACGTGGTTTTGATCGCCGAGATCGTTCCGCCGAATCCCGCGGGTTTTTGCTGCTGCAGCGTCAAGCCCGTCACGCCGTTGATGAATTGCCCCAGCCGCGCGTTGTACACCAGCAGCGTGTTGGCCGGCATGGAAACGATTTCCAGATCGCGCGCCTTGATGGAGCGGTCGATGCGCACCGTCACCACGCGATTGGCAAAAGCCGACCACAACAAAAGCAGCGGCGCCTGTTGATCCGTCTGCACGAGCACCGGAGCCGGATAGAGCGCCGCAAACGGATACGCGGTGGCCTCGCCGCCGTCGACCAAGCCAACGACCCAATCGTCATCGCCCAAAGTTGCCTGCTCGGCGGATACGAAACCGGGCTGGCCATTGACCAGAAAGGCGCTGTCGGGGTCGAGGGCGAAATGGTGCGCCAGCAGCGCCAGGATGGGCGCAAGTCCGATCAACCACCAGGCCCGGCGCCGCCCGGCGACGATCAGCCCGACCAGGATCAGGCACAGGATCACCGTCAGCGCCAGCATCGGCCACTGCAATCGGCGGGACAGCACGATCCATTCGATGCCGTGCGGATATTGCCCCCAGAACGGATGCACGCCATAAGCGATGACGGCCGCGGGCATCGCCGCCAAAATAAGCAGCAGCAGGGGCAAAATCACGCCGTAACGATAGCGGCGCCGCGCTTAATCACAAGACGCCCCGCGTGCGGTACACTGACGCTTATGACACATCCAGATACCCGGCCGTTGGTGATCGTCACCGAAGGCTCCGACCCTCGGCCGTTGCAGTGGCTCAGGGAGCGCGCCCGCGTCGTGGAGATGCCGACGGCTCATCCGCAGTTTGGCCAACAACTGGCCGAGGCGCGGGGCCTTGTGGTCCGCACGTACACGAAAGTGAACGCGGCGCTTTTGCAGGAGGCGCCCCAACTGAAGGTGGTGGGCCGCGGCGGCGTGGGATTGGAAAACATCGACGTGGCCGAATGCCGCCGCCGCGGCGTCCAGGTCGTCTACACTCCCGATGCCAACACGCTGGCCGTCGGCGATTTCGTCTTCGGATATCTCTTGCAGCTCTTGCGTCCGTGGGCGTTCTTCCGCGACAAGGTGTACGAGCCCAAGGAATTCAAGCGCATCCGCGACACCCTGCGCGGCCGGCAACTGAACGAGTTGACGCTCGGCGTCCTGGGCATGGGCCGCGTCGGCCGCCGCGTCGGTCACATCGCCGCCAACGGCTTTGACATGCCCGTGATCTACAACGATCTGCTGGACGTGGCCGCTCTGCTGGATTTCCCCGCCACCGCCGTGGACAAGCCAACGCTCTATCGCCAGGCGGACATCCTGACCATTCACGTGGACATGCGTCCGGGCAACGAGAACCTAGTCGGCCGCGAGCAGATCGTCATGCTCAAGGAATCGGCCGTGTTGATCAACGCCAGCCGGGGCGAGGTGCTGGACGTGGCGGCCCTGGCCGAGGCGCTGCGCTCCAAGAAGCTGCACGGCGCCGCGCTGGACGTTTACGCTCCCGAGCCGCCGGGCCCCGATTTCCCGCTGTTGGGATTGCCCAACGTCCTGCTGAGCCCGCACATGGCCGCCCGCACGACCACGGCGCTGGAGAACATGAGCTGGGTGGTGCGGGACGTGATGGAGGTGCTGGAAGGCCGCAAGCCCAAATACGCGGCCCCGTGATCGGCGCGCATCGCACGCGACGCGGCTAAAACGCCATCCGACTTTTAGCCGCGTCGCGTGCGACGCGCGGCCGAAAAAGGTCCTGCTATTCCAATGATTCTCGCTACGCATCTCATCTTCAGCGCCTACGGCTTTTGGCTCCCCAACGATCCTCGCGGATCGTGGTCGAAGTTCGTGGCATCGTGGGACCTGCTCAAATACGGCAAGGCGACGACGGTCTCTGCCGATCGGTCCCTTGCGTACAAACCCCACGACGTCTCACTGCGCCGCCGGGCAAAATCAGCCTTGAAATATTCGCCGGTCCAGTTCACGGGCATTCAAGCGCGCGCGATTGCCCGCAGGTTTGCCCATGCGATCCGAGAACGGTCGTATGTCCTGCACGCCTGCTGCATACTTCCCGATCATGTGCATCTGGTCATTGCGCGACACGCCCGGCCGGCAAATGAAATCGTCGGACACCTAAAATTCGCAGCCACGCAACGATTGCTGAAGGAAGATCTGCATCCGTTCAGTGGCACAGAATCCGGCGAAGAATTGCCTTCCCCCTGGGCACGGGGAACATGGCAAGTGTTCTTGGATTCGCCGGCGGATGTGCGGCGGGCGATACGCTACATGGAAGACAATCCGCTCAAAGAAGGCAAGCGGCGGCAACGCTGGCCGTTCGTGACGGCATATGTCGAGTAACGCCGCCGACCGCGCGTCGCACGCGACGCGGCTAAAAATCAGGAGACCTCAGTGAGGCTTGCTGGGTCGTGCGCGACGTGATGGAAGTTTTGGGGGGAAGAAGACCGAAGTATCCCGCTCCGTGAGGGACAGGTGGATCGCTTCGACATCGATCAGATCGTCCAGCCGCCGACGGCGGCCTGGGAGGCGCGCCGGGATTTGGCGCGGGTGTGGCTCGAAATGCCCGCGGAGCAGGTCGCCATCCGATTCTCGGGCCTGGGCGCGGCGCATTGGGCGATGGTTCAGAGCTCGCTTCGACAATTCCCGCCGTCGGACGCGGATGGACCGATCCGGAACGTCATCCTGAACCGGTTGAGCGAAGAGGCCCCCTCGCCCGGCGTTCTCCTTGCCGGGATGCTCTTTTTCTTCCCGCATGAATGGCCGCAGTTTTGGGAATTGGATGAGATCCCGGGATGGCTGATCGGTCATTATTTGGCCTACATGCTGCAGACGCCGGCCGTTCTACACGGTCACGGTCAGGCTGAAAAACTCGTGCGGTTCATGGAGGATTGGTTCGGCTATCTCTTGCGGCAGATCGAAACCAACCCCTGCTCCAAGGCGTGGCAAGACGTCGCGCGATACGCCGTGTGCACGCAATTTCTCAAATCATATTTCACGATGGCGAATCTACGGAAGCTGATGACCACGCGGGCGAGGATTCTGGAATACGCCCTCGCGGCGGAAGGATCGGTCCTGGACTTTCAATTCTCGCCGGCTGGGCGCAGCGGCAGACTGCGCGTGGGCGTCCTGGCGATTCACTTCGGACCATCACCGGAAACGCGAGCGACGTTGCCCGCGTACCTGTACCTCGACCGCGGCCGATTCGAACTCATCCTTCTTTCGATACTGGAAACAAAGCATCCGGTGGAAAAATTCTGCGCCGCCCAGGCGAATCGTTTCATGGTTTTGCCGCCCGAATTGGCGCAGCGGGTGTCCGCCATCCGCGCTCTGGACCTGGACATCCTGCTGATAGGCACGAACGTGACGGCGGCGAACAATGACATCACGGACCTGGCCGTCCATCGACTGGCGCGCGTCCAGGTGGCAGGCATCTCGTCGTGCGTCACCACCGGGATGCGCAACGTGGATTGGCACCTTTCCGGCACGTACGTCGAACCGATCCAGGAAGTCCAGTCGCATTACACGGAACGGCTGCTTCTAATCGATGGCACCGGGCACTGCTACGACTTTGCCGGCGAAGCGGCCGGCGCGCAGGGCCCGCCCCCGTCGCGTGAAGAATTGGGCATTCCCAAGGATGCGATCGTCTTCGTTTCCGGCGCCAACGGCTACAAGGTCATTCCGGAGCTGCAGGACGTTTGGACGCAAATCCTGGCGGCCGTCCCCCACTCACGTCTCCTGTTGCATCCGGTCAATCCGTATTGGGGCTTCCAGCAAGCCGTCCAGGCGTTTTTGCAGCGAATGAAGCAGGCCTTGGCACGCCACGGGGTGGAAGCCCAGCGACTGCTGGCATTCGAGCCCACCCCGACGCGACAGCAGACGATACAGCGGTCGCGGCTGGCCGACATCTACCTCGATTCCTTTCCGTACTCCGGTGCATCGACGCTGCTGGACGGCCTGCTCCTGGGTCTGCCGCCGGTGGTCATGAACGGCTGCCATTTCCGCTCGCTCATGGGCGCGGGTTTCATGCGCGAACTGCAAATGCAGGAGCTGATCGCCGACAACGCGCAGAGTTATATCCAACTTGCGGTGAAATTGGCCACGGATGCCACGTATCGCGCCTCCATCGGGCAAAGGATTTCCACGGCGATGTCGGCCGGTCCGCGATTTCTGGATGCGCGGGATTATGCGCGGCAGATCGGCGACGCTCTGGTGCGAGCGTGGGAAGCACGTGAGAACGGCTGAGATGTGATTCAGGCGATGCGCCGTAGAATCGTATCGCGGCGGGCAATTGGGGCGCTGCGTCCCGCGTTTTCTGCTCCCCCGAGCTAACCGTCACGGGGGACAAAGGAGACCTCGGTGAGTCTCGCGGAGTTGATGGAGCTGGACGGCGTCGTTGGGCCGGCGATGGAGGAAATGGCGCTGGCGCGGCGATGGCGCGAGAGTTGAAGATGCCGGAGCTGATCGCCGACAGTCCGCAGGCGTACGTGGATTTGGCTCTCAAGCTGGCGACCGATGCCGCACACCGCGCGGGGGTCAAGCAAAAGTTGGCCGCGGCGATGGCGGGCGGTCCGCGATTTTTAGATGCACGGGATTATGCGCGGCAGATCGGCGAGGCGCTGCAGCGGGCGTGGAAATCTTACGTCGATCGTTGCGGATGACCGGAGGCGTGCGCGAGGATCGCTTGTCGGCGGGTTTGGTATTCCGCGTCGCTTAGGACGGCGGCGGCGTCTTGGATGGCGGCCGGTTGCTCCAGCGGCACCCAGCTCTTGCAGCCGGCGTAGGCGGGAGTGTTGTCGATCGTCACCGCCTCGCGCAGGCGATAGGCGCGCACCAAGAGCAAATACAGCGGATTCTCGGGGCGATAGTTGAAACGCATGTCGATCAGCGGCTTGGCCCAGATGTGCTGATCGTCCAAGCGGTCCATCACGCGGCGATCGGCGACTTGGACGATGTCCGTAATCTCGCCGGCCAGCGATAGCGTCACCCGGCTGGGCTCGGCGGAAACTTCTGCCGCCTGAGCCGGGGCTTTGAGCATCGCGGCGTTTTGATGCACGTACGTCGGGAACAGCAGGAAGCGGCGGTGCTCGATCTCAAATTCACCGGCCGATTCGTAGATGCCGCCTTTGCGAAGCAGGATGATCTGCCGGCCCGCCGCCAGCGCATCGCACACCGCCTGCCATTCTTTGAGAGCCACTGGCAGCGTGTCGGGCAGCATTACTTGATCTCCTGCAAGATTCGCCACAGGGTTTCCAGGAGTTGCTCGACGCCGCGATGGGTGGCCCCGCTGATGGCGTCAATCCGTTTGTCGGGCAATTGTTGTCGCAAATGATCCAGGGCGGTGTCATCCACGGCGAGGTCGATCTTGTTGGCGGCGACCACCTCGGGCTTCTGGGCCAGGGCCGGGCTGAAGGCCTCCAGTTCGCGGCGGACTTTGTGGTAGTTCTGCGCCGGGTCCGAGCCATCCATGGGAAACAGGTCCAACAGGTGCACGATGATCTTGGTGCGTTCGATGTGGCGCAAAAAAGCGTGGCCCAGGCCGGCGCCGTGCTGGGCGCCTTCGATCAGGCCGGGGATATCGGCCACGACCATGCGGCGGTCGGAGTCGAGCTGCACGATGCCCAACTGCGGGTCGAGCGTGGTGAAGGGATATTCGGCCACCTTGGGCCGGGCGGCGGAGATGGCGCGCAATAGCGTGCTCTTGCCCGCGTTGGGCATGCCGACCAGTCCGATGTCCGCGATCAATTTCAGTTCCAGGCGAAGGCGGCGCTCCTGGCCCTCGGTGCCCGGCTCGGCATAGCGCGGGGCCTGGTTGCGCGAGCTCTTGAAGTGCCAGTTGCCTCTTCCACCCTTGCCGCCCTTGGCGACGACGACGCGTTTTTCCGGGGCATCCAGATCGGCCAAAAGAAGCTGCAGCTCGGCGTCGAAGACTAGGGTTCCGGGGGGGACTTGGATGATCAGGTCGTCGCCGCTGGACCCGGCCATTTTCTTGCCCATGCCGCTCTGGCCGCGCTGGGCCCGCCAGTGATGTTTGCCGGAAAAATCCAGGAGGGTGTCCTTGTTGACATCGGCCACGAGGATGATGCTGCCGCCGTCGCCACCGTCGCCGCCGTCGGGGCCGCCCTTGGGAACGTACTTTTCGCGTCGGAAGGAGACGCATCCGTCGCCCCCGTCGCCGGCTTTGACGTGGATGACGGCTTCATCGACGAACATGGGAAAAACCCGCGGATAGCCATCCGTGGGCTTTAGGCGGGGGCGAGCGTTTCGGCTATGCGCACGTGCACTTTTCGGCCCTGGAATTCGACTTTTCCGTCCTTGAGGGCAAAGAGGGTATCGTCGTCGCCGATGCCGACGTTGAAGCCGGGGTGAAACTTGGTGCCGCGTTGGCGGACGATGATCGAGCCGGCGGTGATGAACTGCCCGCCGTAGGCCTTGACGCCGCGGTATTGCGGATTGCTGTCGCGTCCGTTCTTGGATGAGCCTTGTCCCTTTTTATGTGCCATAAATCACCTTTTTTGCGTCGCTCAACGCATCACGTAATGGGAATCCTGCTCGATCAGTTCGGCATCGTCGGCGCGCTGGGGATCGCCGTTGAGATGGTAGGTCAATTGAAGGACCTTGTGCAGGATGACGTCCTGGTCGCCGACCTTGACGGTGGCCGATTCGCCCCAGAATCCGGCAACGAAGATGGAGAAGGTTCCCATGCGTGGGTTGGGTTCGGGCCAGATGGCCACGCCGTCGCGCGATTGGTCTTCACCCTGGCGGAGCGGGCCGCTGATCTCGTTGGCGTTCTGCAGATACTTGATGTGCTCGCGGTCCTTGACGGCGTCGAACACCGCGGGCTTGATGTTGTCGTCGCTGCGGATCAGGTTCCCATCCCCCGTCAGCAGGTCGAAGGAGGGATAGAACAGGATTTTGTCCCGGTCGGTGCTGTTGGTGACGTGGTAGGTCACGTACCAGTAGGCATGCGGGGCTTCGTCCCCGGGGGCTTGCACGATGATGCGCCTGGGCTTGGCATGCTCGAAGGTCAGTTCCCAGGAGACGGGGTAGGGGCTGGGCTGGGGATAGTCGCCGCGTAGAGGCGGACCCAGGGTCAGCAAAAGGGCAATGCCGGCCAGCGGCACCAGGAAGGTCGGTCGAATCATGGCGGGAGTCTCCGCGGCAGCCGGCGGAAAAAGGCGATTTCCTGTTCCCGCACGGCCGGGTTATTCTTATCCCCGGTGGCAAGGTTGTCAAATCCAAGCACGTCCGATGCGGCGCAGCCGCAGATCGTCTGCCGCTTGGCCGCACCGTCGGAGTGGCAGCGGGCCACGGCGATGATTCTGGGCTCGGCGGGCCGGGTAGGTTCGCCCTCGCAGGTGGTCGAGTTCCTGGCCTATGCCGCACAGCGGCACATCAACGTCGCCGAGACTTGGGTTGCCGAAATCGATGGAAGGATCACCTGGGCGGCGTTGCCGGTGCTCAGCCCGGGCCGGACCGCCCTGCTGTTCACTTCCGCGGAGCTGGCCGAGCCGGATGAGGCCGCCGGGCAATTGATCCAGCACCTTTGCCATTATTTGGCGCAGCGCCAAGTGCACCTGGCCCAGGTGCTGATCGATCCGACGCGCAGCGCCGCCCGGCAATTTTTCGCGGATCACGGCTTTAGGGAGATGGCCGAGCTGGTTTATTTGCAGGGATCGGCCCCGCGCTCGGCACCGCCGGCGACATTGCCGCCGATGGTGCGCTGGGAAACCTATCATGCGGCGACGCACGGCCTATTTGCCCGTGGGACCCTGGCCACCTATCAGGGCAGCCTAGATTGCCCGGCCCTGACGGGCCTGCGCGACATCGAGGATGTCATCCTGGGGCACAAGGCGACCGGAGAATTCGACCCGCAGCTTTGGCGGGCGCTGTGCCAGGAGGATCAGCCGCTGGGCATTTTGCTGCTCAGCCGCATTCCCGCAGCCGATGCCCTGGAGTTGGTTTATCTGGGTCTTGCCTCGCCGGCGCGCGGGCGCGGGCTGGGTGACGTGCTGATGCAGGAAGCGATGCACCTGGTGGTGGCTCAGGGCCGGCGGCGGCTGACCCTGGCGGTGGATGCGATCAACGTGCCGGCGCTGAAGCTCTATTACCGGTTTGGCTTGCAGCGTCTGACCTCCAAGGCGGCGCTGATCCGCGACCTGCGGCGAAATTGAGCCAACTGCCGTCGTGGATGGGTTGTCCACATATTTTCCACGCGTCCGATAAAAATGTGGATGGCAGGTAGAAAAAAAGTTTCTGCGCTCGGACACGTCTGCTGGCGCCTATTGTTACGCGCCTGTGCAAGGAAAATCCGTTAAAGTTCTTCTTGCCAGCAAAGTCTTCCCAGTCTATTTTCTATCGCTTCAGGGATGATTAGGGCGGCGTGAAGCCGGGCGCAGGAATGCTCGACAAAGTCCGGCCACGCGGGCAGCGGTGCCTTCGGGGATGAGGGGTCAAATCCGTCTCCCCGACCATCACGTCACGGAAGCGATTCATACACGGAAGGCGATTGTGGGCAGGAGGCCCGACTGTTTCGGGGAAAGCGCCCCATTTGTGTCCAGGGAGCGGGGCGGCTTTGCAGGGAAGGAGCAGGCGTGAGTTGCATCAGCGCACACGATCCGCAGTTGGCCCGTCTGGCCAACGCGATCGCTCAACGAGTCGGACAACAACGGTTCCATGTCTGGTTCAACAATTCAACGCGATTGGACCTGAAGCAGGACGGGCTGGAGATCGCCGTTCCCAACGACTTCATCAGCGAGTGGATCGGCAAGAATTTCAGCCGGCCGATCCAGGAGGCGGCGCACGAGGTTCTGGGCTGCTCGCTGTCGGTGCGTTTCAGCGTGGTTCCGCAACTGTTCGAGGTGGGCACGCAGGAGCCGGGCGACAAACCCGCCGACGCCAAGGCGAAACACAAATCCGCGGCGCAGCCGGGCAACGGCAACGGAGAGGCCCAGGCCGCTACCGCCGTCGCCGCCGAGACCCTCAGCGCCGCCGCCGCCGCCGCCGCCACTCTGGAGAGGCTCGCGGTGATCCCCCCGCCGGCGCGGCGAGCGCCGGCCGCCGACGCCGAACCGGCCGCCGCTCAGCGCCTGCGCCTGCGCCATGACATCGAGACGTTCGTCGTCGGCCAGAGCAATCAACTGGCCTACAACGCCGCCCTTTACGTCGCCGAGTTCCCCGGGGCCCAGTACAACCCGCTGTTCATCCACGGCGGCTGCGGACTGGGCAAAACCCATCTGCTCCAGGGCTTGTGCAGGCGATTCCTCCAGCACCACCCGACCAAACGCTGGAGCTATCTGACCGGCGAAGAATTCACCAACGAATTTCTGACCGCCTTGCGCGCCAGCAAGCTCGACTCGTTCCGCCGCAAAATGCGCGACCTGGATCTGCTCATCATCGACGACGTGCACTTTCTGGGCGGCAAGAAGGCGACGCAGGAAGAGTTCCTGCACACCTTCAACGCCATCGAGGCCATGGGCCGGCAGGTGGTCATGGCCAGCGACAACCACCCCAAGATGATCGAGGAATTCGGCGAATCGCTGATCAACCGCTTCGTCAGCGGGATGGTGGTGCGGATCGATCCGCCGAATTTCATCACCCGCTGCGAAATCCTGCGCGGCCTGTCGCACCGCTCGAGCCTGGGCCTGGGCGAGGAGGTGATCGGCTGGGTGGCGCGGCGCGTCACCCAGAACGTGCGCGAGCTGGAAGGCGCCATCACGCGAATCGCGGCGCACGTGAAGCTCACCGGCGGCACGGCGGACGTGGCGATGGCGCAGGCCGCCCTGGGCGACCTGGATCGCCAACTGGTCGCGCCCGTCCGCCCCGAGTCCGTCCTGCAAAGCGTCTGCGAGTATTTCGGCCTGGAATCCAAGGACCTGATGTCCGGCCGACGCCAGCGCACCATCAGCCTGGCCCGCAGCGTGGCCATGTTCCTGGTGCGCAAGACGGCCAAATTGAGCTTCCCCGAGATCGGCATGCGCATGGGCAAGCGGAATCACAGCACGGTGATCAGCGCCTGCCGGCGGATCGAGCGGGCCGTGCAGCGCAACGAGCCGCTGGTCTGGACCAGCCACATCGGCGAGCGTCAGGAAGAGGCCAGCGAGCTGCTGCAGCGCCTCGAGGAACACAGCCGCTCACGAGCGTGAGCGGCAATGACGAATGACGAATGAAGAATGAAGAAAAGGCCAATTGTGCCGCTTCGTCATTCGTCATTCGTCATTATTCATTCGTCATTTCGTTATTTGCTCGGCGGTTCGGGCAGCTTCAAAATCCATCCCACTTTCAGGCGGTTCTCATCCGCGCCGATCAGGGCGCGGTTCAGTTCGTACAGATTGTCCTTCATCGCCGGCTTGCCGTAGAGCTTGACGGCGATGGCTTCCAGCGAGTCGCCGGACACCACCTGGTATTGCGTGGCGGGATCGATCTTGTCGCCGCTTGACGCGGCGGAACTGCTCTGGGCGTCGCCCAGCGGCGGAATCGTCAGGACGGTGCCGACTTTCAGGTGCTTGGGGTCGACGTTGGGGTTGGCCGCGATGATCTTGGTGTAATACTTGGAATCGCCATAGACCGCGGCGGAGATGGTCCAGAAGCTCTCGCCCGAAGCGACCACGTGGGTCCGCGGCGCGTCCTGGGCCGCGCCCGCGGCGGCCGGCGGAGTCACCAGCGAGTCATCGTCCGGACGGGTGGCCGGGGCGTTGTCGATCAGCGCCGGATGCGCCTCCGGGCCCAGCGCCGCCGGGCGACGCACGGGCGATCCGTCGACGCTGGCAATCGGCGGCGTGACGGTGCGCTGGGGCGCGGCGGCCGAGAGCTGCGTGCCGCCGCTGCGCAGCGCATCATTCCAGTCGAACTTGGGATTGGCCGAGGCCGACGGCTGCGTGGCGGGATTGCCGCCCTCGGGCGCCGGGGACTCGGCGGGGTTGGACGGCTTGGCCGAGGCATCGCCCGTTTCCATCGAGCCGGATTCACCCTTGGGGTTTGGCGCGGCGCCGTTGTCGCTGGATGCGGTTGGGTTGGCGACGCCTGCGATCTGGCCGCTACCGCCGCCGCGAGAAAGGACGATCAGGTAAACGGTCAGGGTAACCAGCAGGATGGCGGCGATGGTTAATCCGAATTTCACGTCCTTGCGCATAGGTGGGACTCCTTTCCCGACGGATCAGCGGACTTGTCAGCCGGGCACGCGTTGCAATTGTCCGACGGCCGGACGCACGACGCCGGGCGCTTGTTTCTCGCGGCCCCACAGAAGCAGGGGTGCCGCTATCGCC
Organism: Phycisphaerales bacterium UBA1161; assembly: GCA_002311745.1. GTDB lineage: Bacteria > Planctomycetota > Phycisphaerae > Tepidisphaerales > Tepidisphaeraceae > UBA1161. The sequence continues at coordinate 52,646 of DBZL01000071.1, forward strand.
ACCGACGAGTACGTTCCCACCAATATGCCAACCAGAAGCACGAATGTAAAGCCGTGGATACCCGGTCCGCCCAGGAAATACATGAACGAGACGGTCACGATGCTCGTCCCGCAGGTCAGGATCGTGCGCGACAGGGTCTGGTTGATGGCGTCGTTGATCACCTTGCGGTCCAGGTGGCCGTATTTGCCGCGGTTTTCGCGGATGCGGTCGAACACCACGATGGTGTCGATCATCGAATAGCTCATGATGGTGAGGATGCCGGCGACGACCGTCAGGTTGATGCGGAACGGCTCGACCTGAAGGAAGTTATGATGCCAGTAATCGGAGATGTAATGGGCAAAGCCCATCGCCGCCAGGGTGAAAACCGTGTCGTGGATCAGGGCGATCACCGTGGCCGTGCCGTATTTCAGATTACCGAACCGCGCCCAGATGTAGACCATGATGGCGGCGATGGAGAAAGTCAGGGCCAAAAAGGCGGCGCGCTGCATCTCGCCGGCCACTTGCGGGTCGAAATTGATCTCCTTTTCCAGGGAGGGGGGGCTGCTGATGGCCTGTTTGGTCAACTTCCACAGCGGCGCGGCCAAGTCATCGGACCATTTGCTTTCATCGGCGGCAAAGGAGACGGATGGGTTCCAGGCGACGATGAGGGCGAAATCGGTCGGCTTGTCCGCGCCGCCGGGGGCCTGCACGCGGTAATCGATGGCGGCGGCGCCGGCTTCGCCCGCCGAAGCCGACAGCCGCTCGCTGTCCAGGCGCTGGCGAATCTGCTCGGGCGAAAGCGGCGGTGATAGATGGCGCAGGACGATGGCCAGGCCGCCGACGTGCTCGGCGGCCACCGGCGGGGTAAAGCCGTCCACGGAAAACGCCGGATCAATGATGGGCACGACGGTCTTCTGGCGCGCCGCCGCCAGATCCCCCTGGTACTGGTCGAACTGCGAGGCCAACTGAACGTGCAGCCGGCCCTTCATCGCCTCCAGCACCACCGGCTTGACCGCGGCGCGGTCGACGTTGGGCGTCACCACCTCGTAGTGCAGCTCATCGGTGCCGACGGCCACCACGCTGGGGCTGGGCAGCGCCTCGGGATGCTGATCGCTGGCCCGGTCGATCAATTGGCGCACGTCTTCCTGCTTCATCGGGTGGTTCAGCTCAAACTGCACGCTGGTGCCCGAGGCGAACTCGATGTCCATCATCTGGCCCTGACGGACCTTGAGCACGAACAAGACCATGCCCGTCGTGATCATGAGGATGCTGAAGGTGTAGAAGAACGGCGCCATGCCCATCCAATCCCATTTGGGCTTGAGCAGCCGGTCCCACTTGGGGAACGTCAGCGGGATGCTGCTCAGGTTCTTCATGCCGAACTTGTCGATCATGACCCCGAAGATCGTCTTGGTGACGTACAGAGCGGTGAAGAGGCTGGCGACGATGCCGATGATCAGCGTCAGCCCGAAGCCCTTGACCTCCTCCGAGCCGAACAAATAGAGGCACAAGGAGGTGATGATGCTGGTCATGTTGGAGTCGATGATGGCGCTGCGCGCCATGATGTAGCTGTTGCGCAAGGCCATGCGGAGGGGCAGGCCCTTGTGCTGTTCCTCGCGCAGGCGCTCGAAGATCAGGACGTTGGCGTCGACGGCGGTGCCGATAGTCAAGACGATGCCGGCGATGCTGGGCAAGGTGAAGGTGGCGCTAAACGCCGCCATGGTCCCCAGGATCAGGCCGATGTTCATCACCACGGCCAGGAAAGCGACGAAGCCCGCGACGTAGTAGTAGCTGACCAGGAAGACCGCCACCACCAGCAGCCCGAATCCGCAGGCCACCAGGCCCTTGTACAGGTTGTCGGCGCCCAAAGTCGGGCCGACCTGCTGCTCGCTGATCGGCTCGCTGGAAAGCTGAGCGGGCAAGCTGCCGGCGTTGAGCGTGTTGATCAGGTAGTCGGCATCGGCCACGGGGAAGCCCGCCCCGCCGCCCGCTTCGATGATGCCCGAGCCACCCGTGATGGGTGATTGCAGGCTGGGGGCGCTGATCACCTTGTCATCCAGGACGATGGCCAGGCGGGATCTGGCGTCCTGGTACTCGCCCCCGCGCCGCCGCGCATACTCGTACCAATAGCTGGTCAGATCGCCGAACAATCGCTTGCCCGCGGCGTTGAACTGGAACCCGATGGCCCGCCCGCCGTTCGCGTCCGCCGTTGGATACGCGTTCTCCAGGCCCCAATCGCCGCTGGCCTTGGTCAACGACGCCTGCGGTGTCACCAGCACCGGCATGTAATACTTGCCGTTCCACTCGTGGGTTTGCTGCGGCTGGCCGGGCCTGTCGAATTCCTCCACCCGGTCCACCTCCATCCAGCGTATGGTGTCGCCCGGCTGCGGCAGCGGACCCCTGCCTCCAGGCGCCATCCGCACGTACATCGCCTGCAAATCGGCCGGGTTGGCCGTCAGGGTGTCGGCCAGAATGTGATATTCCAACACCCCCGAACCTTGCAGCAGCCGCTTCAAATCCGCCGCCCCCGTCACCGCCAGCTTCACCGCGTCGTAATCCTTGAACTGACGCTGCATTTCCCCCATCGCCTTCAGCCGCACCGGAAAGTCCCCAAACCTGGCGTTCAGGGCGTCCAGCTTGGCGCGGCCCAGCTTCTGCTGCGACTCGTCCTCGGAATTGGCCTGCTCCAGGATCGACTCGTACTCCGTGGCCAAGAGGTTGGTCTGTTCAATCTTGGGCTTGAGCTGCTCGTAAGAGACCGTCAGCGGCTGCAGCTTGGCCGCCAGCACTTCCAGCGGCAGATTCTGCGCATTCTTCTTCAGCACCTGAATCTGATCGAAGGTTTCGGACAACTGGGCGAACAGATTGGCCCGCGTCTGGCTGTCCATGGCCAGCTCGGCCAGACGCTGACGACGCGCCGGGCCGCTGGTGTGTTCCACGGCGTCGATGACCGCCACCGGACGGATGTTGGTGGCTTCCAGCGCCTGCTGCGCCGCGTCGAACGCCTTCTTGATCTTCGGCGCCTCCGCCGCCTCCGGCGTCAGCGGCATCTGAATCTCCAACCGGTCGTTGCCCTGCGGCCGCCACACCAGGTTCCGCAACCCGTTGGGGTCCACCCGCCGCTTGAGCGCCTGCATCACCTGGTTGGCCAAATCCGCCGAACGCGCACCCGCCTCGGCCTGAATCTGATAAATCAGGCTCACGCCGCCCACCATGTCGATGCCCGGCCTCAACTCCGTCTTCTGGATGAACGTGAGGTTCGGATCCGTCAATCGCGACGGATGGCGGAAGATCAGCAGCACCGACAGTACGACGGCGATGCCGATCAACGTAAAACGTCCGGAAAAGTTGGTTGGCATGATTTACTTCGCAGGCGAGTCTTCTTCGGTCACAACCCGCTTGATGGCGTCGCGGGAAAACTTGATCTTGGTGTTGGAACTCTCATCGACCTTGAGGATCACCTCGTTCTCGCGCACGTCGATGATGCTGGCGAACATTCCGCCGGCAGTCATTACGCGGTCGCCCCGCTTGAGGTTCTTGAGCATCTGTTCGCGCTGCCGCGCCTCGGTCCGCTTGTTCCGCGATGAGCTGAGCATCATCCACAAAAGAACGCCGATCAGGAGCGGGAAGATCCACTTCGAGGGATCGGCCCAAATGGGAGGCGGCTGGCCGCCGGAGGCCGGCTGCGTGGCAGCCTGAGCCAGAATTTGAAGGTAACTCAAGCCAATCTCCTTGAGCAGTCAATCCTCGCTCTGTTCGCCACCCGGGCCGGGGCCCAGGCGGCAGCGGGCGTCGCTGCGGCGGAACCGCTCAAAAGACCCATCGGCAATCGCTTGTCGCATGTCCGCCATCAGCCGTTGATAGAAACGGGTATTATGCACCGAAACCAGGATCGGGCCAAGCATCTCGCCCGCGAAAAAAAAGTGCCGGATGGCGCCCCGGCCAAATTGCCGGCATGCCGGGCAGTCGCACCCCGCTTCGATGGGAGCCGAATCGCGCTGGTATTGGCTGTTGCGCAGGCGCAGCGGGCCGGCGGCGGTAAACGCATAGGCGTTGCGCCCGTTGCGCGTCGGCAGGACGCAGTCGAACAGGTCCATGCCTTCGGCCACCGCCGCCACGAGGTCCCGCGGATACCCCACGCCCATGAGATACCGCGGCCGGCTCGCCGGCAATACCGCCGACATCTCCCGCACGACGCCCATCCTCGCCTCGAACCCCTCTCCCACCGCCAAGCCCCCCACCGCATAGCCGCTAAAATCCATCTTCACCAGTTCCGCCGCGCAGCGACGACGCAGCTCCAAATCCACGCCCCCCTGCACGATGCCCAATAGCGCCTGATCGCCCCGCCGCCGATGCGCTTGCAGACACTGCCGCGCCCATCGCAGCGTGCGCTCCACCGCCAGCGCGTGCGCTGCCGGTGGCGCATCGGCCGGCGGACACTGATCAAACGCCATGGCGATGTCCCCGCCCAGATCGTTCTGCACCGCCATGCTGCGAGCGGCGTCGAGAAAGACGGTGCTGCCATCCACGTGGCTCTTGAACGTAACGCCCTCGTCGCTGATCTGGTTGATGTCCGCGAGGGAAAAAACCTGGAATCCGCCGCTGTCGGTGAGGATCGGCCCATTCCAACCCATGAACCGGTGCAGCCCGCCAAGATCGGCAACCGTTTTTTCCCCGGGCCGCAGCATCAGGTGATAGGTGTTGGCCAGGATGATCTGCGTGCCGGTGGCCGCAAGTTGGTCCGGCAACAGCCCCTTGACCGAGCCTTGCGTGCCGACGGGCATGAAGGCCGGCGTGTCGAAGGTCCCGTGCCCGGTGCTCACGCGACCCACACGCGCGGCGCTGCCCGTGTCGTTTCGGAGAATCTCAAAAGCCAGCGGACCGCCGTTCATTCGATGCGTTTGTATCGCAGGGCCGCGGCGATCTCAATTTGGCCTGGTTGCCGGCCTTGGGGCAAAGCCGCCGCGAATGTAATCATTGACGGCCTGCGCCGTCAGGCGGTTGTCCCAATGTCCGTGACGCTGCGCGCGTGCGGCGGCCAAAAAGCCCTCCAGCGTCGCGTCCTTCAGGCCAATGGACTGGGCATAGCCGGCGATGTCCCGCGAGGGATCGACAAACGCGGCGGCGCCGCACTGGGACGTGTCCCCGGTGGCCCCTCGCCAGCCCTGGAAATCGAGCGGCGTTTTCTCGATCTGGAACGGTTGGGCCGAGCTGGACCCATAGCGATTGCCGGAGAAACGGTAGCCGTCCCGCCAGGCGGCCAGCCAGATCAGCGGCTGATCGCCCTGCTGGAAATCGTTGTCCTGGACCAGCAGGCCGGCGGGAGCCGACGTGGTCGCCAACGCCACGCCCGTCCAGTCGTAGACGATGTTGCGGCGCACCTCGACTCGGGATGCGGGAACCGGCGCTTCGCGCAGCATCGGGCTGCAAGACAGGGCCGAGAGATTGTTGGCCGGGTCAGGTTTGTGCGCGACGATGTTGCCCTCGACCAGGACCGCCGGGCAGTTCAAGAACTCCAGGCCCTGGCCGCGCGGCTGCGAAGGCCCGATGCCGTCGCCGCCCAAAACCACGTTGTTCCGCACCACCGATGGAGCGTAGCTCACGAACGCCGCCAGCGGGTTTTTCAAAAACAGATTGTTTTCCAGCACCCCGCCCGGGCGCAGTTGGCACCCGTGGCTGGAGGCGCGGGCGATGATGTTGTTGCGGACCATGATGTTGCGCTGTTCCCCCGGCTGGCCGTGCTGCAAATACAGGTTGTGGTTGAAGATCGTCCTGCCCGCATTGGGAACGGCATCGTTCCAGCCGTTGTGATCGAACAGGTTTTCCTCGATCAGCACGTGCTCGAACCGGTCCAGATAGATGCCCTGCGAATGCCCATCGAGGCCGTAGCTGTCGCACACCACGCAGCGGCGCAGAACCAGCCCGTGGAACAGCGCGGCGTCGCCCTGCAGCATCAGGTTGTTGCCGAAATAGCGGAAGCGGCAATCCTCGATCCACAGGAATCTGCCGCCGCTGTTCATGTACAGGCCGTCGCCCTGGCGGCTGTCGGATCGGCCCGGCGCGAACGACGCCAGCGTCGGGTCGCGCCGGTCGGCGTAAAAATCGAGGTCCTGCAACACGAGGAAATGCGGCTGCACCGGCCCGCCCAGGGAAAACCTGACGGCCAACACCGGCCGCGGCTGACGCGGGTCGCCGTAGGCGCCGATGATCATCGGCTCGGCCACGCTGCGCCCGCCGCTCCCAAACGGCTCGTTCAGATTCTCCGCGGCAAACACGTCCCCACGCTTCAGCAGCAGACGGTCCGGAGACCCGTTGCGCAAAAGCGCCAGCGCCCTTTTCAGCGACCGCACCGGCTTGGTGGCGCCGTCGTTGAGATCGCTGCCCTCGGAGGCGCTCATGAAAATGATCTGCTGGCCCTCGCCCTTGGGAAAATAGGTGAAGCCGTATTTGTCGCGTTCGAACAGGGCCATCCACTGGACGGCCGCGTTGGGCTCAAAGCGGATTTCGACGGCCTGTGGGGCGGGCTGCGTCTGCGCCGCCTCCTGCGTCTGCGCCCAGGCACAAGACGCAAACAGACACACCGCCGCGATGATGCCGTGCAGCTTCAGAAGCATTATTCGCCGAGCATTCAATGGTCCAGCCCGCCGCGCAGGGGCGGACGCTTCTTCTTTTTCGCCGGCTCCGCAGGGGCGGATTCCGCCGGCGTATCGGCCGGCTCGGGCGCGGCCTGCCTGAGGCTGAACGACATCCGCCGGGCCACAGGATCGACCGACAACACCACCAGGCGGACCGTGTCCCCCTCTTTGACCACTTCGTCCATCGACTTGATCCGCCTGTAACTGGCTTCGCTGATCGGCAGCAGGCCCTCGATCCCCTCCTCCACTTCGATGAACGCTCCAAAATCCGCCAGCTTGGTCACGCGCCCGGTGACCAGCGAAGAGACGGCGTATCGCCCCGCCGCATCCAACCATGGATCGACGCCGCGCGCCTGCTTGAGGCTCAAACTCAGCTTCCCGCCGGCCCGGTCGAGCTTGAGAATCTTCACGTCCAGCACGTCGCCGACCTTCACCACTTCCGAAGGATTCTTGATCCGGCGAAAACTCATCTCGCTGATGTGCAGCAGCCCGTCCACGCCGCCCAAATCCACGAACGCGCCGAACTCCGTCACGTTGCGCACCGTGCCACGGCGAATCTGACCTTCAGCCAGTTCCTCCATCAGTTTCTTTTTCTGTTCCTCCCGCTCTCGCTCCAGGACGTTGCGGCGGGACAGAACGATGTTGCGAGCCTCGCGCTCGAAGGCCGTCACCTCGGCCGTGATCTTCTGGTTCAGGAACTGCGCCAAATCCGGCACGTGATAGATGTCCACCTGCCCCGCCGGGAGGAACGCGCGCATCCCTTTGACCGCGACTTCCAGCCCGCCCTTGTTCACGCCGCTGACGGTGCCCTCGACGATCTGCCCCACTTCCAGCGTCTCCCAGGTGACGTCGCTGGCCACCGCCCCCTTGCGCGACAAAATGAGCAGCCCCTCCGCGGCGTCGTAGCGCTCGACGTGGAACTCCATCTCCTGCCCGATCTTGGGCTCCTGCTCGAACTGCAGCAGCGGCACAACCCCTTGGCTCTTGCCCCCGAAATCGACGAACACATCCTCCTTCTCGATGGCGACGATCTTCCCCAGACGCGGCCCGGCATTCCCTTGCTGGGCCGGCTTGTCGAATCCGTACAACTTGTCCTCGGACACCTGCCCCAGCATCGCGTCGATCTGCGCATCCAGCTTGGCATCCGCGTCCGGGCGGAATTTCTCCTTGTATGGATCGTCGAAGCGATGCTTGGGCATGTGGGGGATTCTATAGGCGATTCTCGCCGCTTGAAATGCCCGCCGCGTCGCGATACGTTCCCTACCGCTTTCGGCGGAGAATCACATGTTCCCCCTGGCCCAGCGGATGCAACTCATTTCCGAGTCGATCACCCTGGCGGTGTCGGCCAAGGCCAACGCCATGAAGAAGGCCGGCATCGACGTGGTCGGCTTCGGCGCCGGCGAGCCGGACTTCGACACGCCGGCTTTCATCAAGGAAGCCGCCAAGGCGGCACTGGACAAGGGACAAACCAAGTACACGCCCACGCCCTGCCTGCCCGAGCTGAAAGAGGCCATCGCGCGAAAATTCAACGCCGAAAATGGCCTGCCGTACAAGCCCGAGCAGATCACCACCGGCGCCGGCGGAAAGCACTGCCTCTACATGGCCTTCATGGCCGTATTGAATCCCGGCGATGAAGTGCTGATCCCATCGCCGTACTGGGTCAGCTACCCGGAGCAGGTGAAACTGGCCGGCGGCATCGTTCGCGTCATCCGCGGCGAAGAAAGCAACGGGTTCAAGATCACGCCGCAGCAGCTCGAGTCGGCGATCACGCCCAAGTCGCGCGTGCTGGTCCTCAACAGCCCCAACAACCCCGGCGGCCACGCGTACGCGCCGCCGGAGCTTCAGGCCCTGGCGGATGTCGTCGCCAGGCATCCGCAACTGATCGTCTTCTCGGATGAGATTTACGAGAAGCTGATCTACGACGGCTTGAAATTCGTCAGCTTCGCGACGCTGCATCCGGATCTTCTGGAACGCACGCTGACGTTCAACTGTCACAGCAAGAGCTTCGCCATGACCGGCTGGCGGATGGGGTACATCGGCGGGCCCAAGGGGGCCATCGACGCGATCAACAAATTGCAGAGCCAGATGACCAGCCACGTGACCAGCTTCATTCAGCCCGCCGCCGCGGCCGCCCTGACCGATCCGCGCGGAGCCGCCAGCACCGAGCAGATGCGCAAGCAGTTCGAAAAACGCGGCGAGCACATGTGGGAAAGGCTGTGCGACCTGCTTCAGATCACCTGCGTCCGCCCCCAAGGCGCGTTCTACGCCTTCCCCAACGTCAGCGCGTACTTCGGCAAATCCATCGGCGGCGCCAAAATCACCGATGCCATCAGCTTCGCCTCAGCGCTCTTGGAGCACAGCCACGTCGCCGTCGTCCCCGGCAACGACAGCGGCTTCGACACCCACGTGCGCCTGAGCTTCGCCACCAGCATGGAGCAGATCGACAAGGGCATCGACCGCATCGGCCAGTTCCTTCAGAAATTGGGATGAATCTCAGATCAATTGACCGACGGATCATCCGGAATCCGGGAAAGATCGAACTGCTTGCCGATGATCCGCTGGGTCATCAGCTTCGACCACAAATTCGATTTGCTTTCAAAGATGATTTGCGCATCGGCGGGGGCCACCAACCACGATTCGATCTCCATCTCCGCCTCGAGCTGCCCCGGCGCCCACCCGGCATAGCCGACGAAATAGCGCGCCTGGCCGTTGGGCTGGCGCAGCAGCGATTCGATCTTGTTGCGCTCGGTGGTCAAGAAGACGCCCGGCAGCACATCCGCGTCCTTGGTGGAAGCGTCGGCGTGCAGGACCATCAGCGGCCCCTCGCACGGCCCGCCCTGATGCAGCACGCCTTCAACCGCGCACGCATCGCCCACGCTTTGTTTGCACGCCTCGCGCACTGTCATGGGCAGCGGCCGATTCAAGATCAGCCCCATCGCCCCGTGCTCGTTGTGCTGGATCATCAGCAGCACCGCGCGCAGAAAATTCGGGTCCGCCAACCGCGGCGACGCGAGCAAAAGTTTGCCCTGGGTGGAAGTCATACGCAATCAAGACAATAGCCGCTTGGCGAAGTTTGTGTAAGAGACTGTATGAAAAACGCTGTATGCTGAATGATGAGTGCTGAATTAAATTTATCATTTATCATTTATCATTTATCATTCTCCATCGCGGTTCATTCCCACTCGATGGTCGCCGGGGGTTTGCTGGAGATGTCGTACACCACGCGGTTGACGCCGCGGACTTCGTTGATGATCCGGTTGCTCATCTCCGCCAAAACGCCAAAAGGAATCCGCGCCCAGTCGGCCGTCATGAAATCCTGCGTCTCCACCGCGCGGATAGCCACCACCGAATCGTAGCTGCGGGCATCGCCCATCACGCCCACCGTGCCGATGGGCAGCAGCACCGCGAAAACCTGGGCGGTCTTGCGGTACAAATGGGCCGCGATCAGCTCCTCCAGAACGATCTCGTCAGCGTCGCGCAGGATGCGCAGACGATCGGGGGTGATTTCGCCGATGATGCGCACGGCCAGGCCCGGACCGGGGAACGGATGCCGCCAGACGATCGTCTCGGGCAGGCCAAGAACTTCGCCGACTTGTCGAACCTCGTCCTTGAACAGGTCGCGCAGCGGTTCGATCAGCTCGAAGCCAAGCTGCTCCGGCAATCCGCCGACGTTGTGGTGCAGCTTGATGTTGGCGGCGGTCCCGGCGTAGCCGTGGCCGCTCTCGATCACGTCCGGATACAGCGTCCCCTGGGCCAGAAAACGCGCCCCTTGGATCGGCGCCGCCGCCCGCCGGAACGCCTCGATGAATTGGTAGCCGATGATTTTGCGCTTCTGCTGCGGATCGATCACGCCGGCCAGGGCGGAAAGAAAAAACTCGGCGGCATCTTCGACAATCAGATTGATCTTGAAATGGTCGCGAAAGGTGGACTCCACCAGTTGCCGCTCGTTTTTCCTGAGCAGCCCGTTGTCGACGAAGATGCACTTCAGTTGATCGCCGATCGCCCGATGCAGCAGGGTCGCGACCACCGAGCTGTCTACGCCGCCGGAAAGCCCGCAAATCACCTTGGCATCGCCGACCCGCTGACGCATGCCCTGCACGGTCTGCTCGATGAAGTTGCCCATCGTCCAGGTGCCGGAGCAATGGCAGATGTCGTACAGGAAATTCTGGAAGATCTGCTCGCCTCGCGGCGTGTGGGTTACCTCGGGATGAAACTGCACGCCGTAAAACGGCCTGCTTTTGTGCCGCGCCGCGGCGAACGGGCAGGTCGGCGTCGTCGCCAGGGGCACGAAATCCGCCGGAAGCTCGTGCACCTGATCCCCGTGGCTCATCCAGACCGTCGTCTCCTCCGGCAGCCCGCGTACCAGCGCATCATCCGCCACCACGTGCAGCTTCGTCCGCCCGAATTCCCGCGCCTTGGCCGGCTTGACCCGCCCGCCCAGGATTTCCGCGCCAAGCTGCATGCCATAGCAGATCCCCAGAATGGGCACGCCGAGATTGAAGATTTCCGGATCGCACCGCGGCGCGTTCTTCTCATACACGCTGGCCGGCCCGCCGGAGAGGATGATCCCCTTGACCTTGAGTTGCTTCAGTTCCGCCGCCGGAACATCCGGCCGAACGAGCTGGCTATACACGCCTTTCTCGCGCACGCGCCGGGCGATCAGTTGTGCGTATTGGGAACCGAAGTCCAGGATGGGGATGACTTCATCGTGGAGCATCCCGAGGTATTACCGCAAGGCCCTTCGGAATGCAAAAATCCAAGCCACCGGTCAAGCCCCACCTTGTTGGAAAAAGCTCACGAGGCTGGCGCGAAGTAGCCCGATTTGGCCCGTTGATCCTGCGCTGAGTCTCGCGCTATCTGTCCGAGCCCCACCTCGCGCGGTGTGAGTCGGAGCCGGACCAGACGGAGTAGCCTCTGGCAGTTGCCCAGTCGTGGGCGGCGCTCTCGAGGACCAGCTGGCCGCAGTTCAGGTAGTCTTCGCAGAGGTTCGTGTTGCCGTACAGGTTCAGCAGGTCCACCATCTCGGGAATGCGCGATTCATCGCCCCGGCGAATCAGGGCGACGCACGCTTGTTCCACCCCGCTCCGGGCTTCCTCTTGAACGTCCGGATAAAGCGCCGCCGCCTCCAGGGCGTCGCCCAGCGCCTTGGGATTGGCCGATGCCGCAATGAACACCGCATCCCAGGTCCGAACCCCTGCCCTCGTGGCCGCCGCCACACGCATCGCTGGATCTGCCGCTTTCCCGGCAAGCCGGGTGAGAATGGCCCCGTCATCCAGTTTCTGGAACACGATCTTCAGCACATCGCGGTCTGTCGCGGCCGTGCCGACCTGCGTGAGCAACGCCTGGTCTGTCAGCTTCTGCAAGGCGGCCCGGCGGACATCCGGATCCTTGTCTTCGATAGCAACCTTTGCGAGCAACGCCTGGTCGGTCAGCTTCTTCACGGCGGCTTCGCGGACATGCCACTCCGTGTCTTCGACGGTGACCTTCGCGAGTGCCGCCTAGTCGGTCAGGCTTTCAACCGCCCGCAGGCGTTCGTGCCAGTCGCTACTCTTCAGGCTGGGCCCACACCCCCAAACACACGCGACGATCATCGCGGCCAGAAGGCTAAACATTCTGCGTTTCATCCGCACTCCCTCCCGCGGCTAAGCGATGACCCGGGCACACAAGGTAAGAACGTTCAGTGGTCGTCGCTGCACCCCGGTAAGGCCACATTCTATCAGAACGCTAACCGCAACCCCGGTCCACCACAGCGGGCCCATAAGACGCGATTTGATTCTCACCGGCTCGCATGTTCCAGGCACGTCGTTCAAGCGGCGGATCGTGGAGGGCGGTTGAGTGTCGGCGTGTCGCCGAAATTCCGCTTCGGCGGCGCCGCGGCAGCACACGAGCGCCCGACACCTTTCCGTTCTACTTTCTCCTCTCAACTCTCTCGCGCAGCGGCCCTATGGTCATCACGCGGGTGAAGGTTTTCCAAATTTTTCTCGTAACCAAAATCCAGCCAACAGCTTACGTGAGCTTAGGCTGGTTTTTCGCGCTCTATTTAGCGCGCAATATATTGCTATAAATACATTTATGTGAATAAAAAAGGGGGTCAGGACCCCTTTTGGGAACGTAACTGAAATGAAGACAACAGCTTACGCGTTTTCGGCCTATTTTCCGGGCCGTTCGCCCCACGACTTACATCCCAAGACGGCGATATTGCCCCAAAAACCGCTTCGCCAACCTCACTTCCAGTTCGGTCCGAGCGCCCAGAGAAAAAGTTTTTTGAAAATGGTGAATGTTTGCAGCGCAACAACTGGCAGGAGCACGTGATACGGCTGCTTTTCGAGGTGCATCCGCGCAGTGAGCGCCGCACGCTCGCATCACGCAGCCTCGTGCAGAATCAGGATTTAGGTCTTCTTCCGCTTTCATGGCGGCTTGGCGGCTCAGTTGTTCAGCAGAAGACTGATCCGCCTCGGCGGCAGAAGTGGATGTTTCACATCGACTACGAAGTCAGCAATGATGACTTTGTCGCCGTGTTTGAATCGGCCCCAAGTTTTGGACAGCCCCGGCGTGGCGCGCGGCAAGAGCCGGACTCTCACATCCGACATTTTTAGGACAAACCCCCTACGAAAAAAGGGGGAGTGGCCCTGATATTCCGAATGTCGCCGTTATCGCAATAATTCTCTGCACGCTCGAGCCCAGGCTCGAACGATCTGCAAAAGTGCGGCTATAGTTCCTCGACTCTTTCCGCTTCGTGAGCATCGGATGAAACAGGAACGGATCGACAGCGGCCGACGCCAATTGCTCCGCCAAAGTTTGACGGTGCTCGGCGCGGCGGCGGGCGCGGCCATCGCTCGAAAACTCGGCGCGGCCGAACCGCCCGCCAGCGCGCCATCTACATCCTGCTCCACCTGCCCCACCACGCAAGCCCTGACGCCCGATCATTCCTTGGTCTCCGCTCCGTCCAACGGGAAAGTGTCTCTGCCCCTGGCGGCGGCCGATCCATCCGGCCGCTCGGGCGTGCCGGGACGCCGATGGATCATGGTGATCGATCTGTCCAAGTGCGACGGATGCGGCCACTGCACGGCCGCCTGTTCCAAGATGCATTTCGTCCCCCCCACGCGGCAATGGATCAAGGTGCTTCGCCTGCGCGAATCGGAGCGGACCTCGCCCTACTTCTTTCCACAGCCCTGTTATCACTGCGACAACCCGCCTTGCACGAAGGTCTGCCCGGTGGATGCGACGTTCAAGCGAACCGACGGCGTCGTGCTGATCGACAACGATCGCTGCATCGGATGCCGATTCTGCATCGCGGCCTGTCCGTACGGGGCGCGCAGTTTCAACTGGGGCAAACCCAACGACCCGCCGGAGGCGAAGCAGGCTGCGTACTCGGCCGAGCGCGGCTATCCGCGGAAAATCGGCACGGTGGAAAAATGCGATTTCTGCCCCGACATGGCGGTGCAGGGTAAACTCCCGGCCTGCGCGGCGCAATGTCCCATGGGCGTCATCTACTACGGCGATCAGAACGAGGACACCGTCACCAATGGTCTGGGCAAGACCGTGCGGCTGACGGCGCTGTTGCGCGACAACGCGGCCTACCGGCATCTCGAGGAGTTGGGAACCGAGCCGCGCGTTTATTACCTGCCGCCCAAGAATCGCATCTTCCCCGGACCGGATGAATCCGGAGACAGCCATGGCGCCTGAGGCGGCGTACACCCAACCCGCCGCCTCGCCCGATCCGCGGGCGCTGCTCAAGACCCTGGGGCCGATGGGCGCCGGCGGCCGCTGCGCCGTCGCCGCTCTGGCGGCGGTCCTCGCCTGGGGCGGCGTGGCCTACGTGCATCAGCTTCGCTACGGCTTGGCCGTCACGGCGATGAACGATTACTTCTCCTGGGGCGTCTACATCATCAACTTCGTCTTTTTCATCGGGATCAGCATGGCCGGCACGCTGATCTCGGCGGGATTGCGGCTGATGGGGGCGAGCTGGCGGCATCCGATCACCCGCCTGGCCGAGGCCATCACCCTCTTCGCCCTGCTGGTGGCCGGGCCCCTGGTCATCATCGACATGGGCCGCCCCGATCGCTTCTTCCATGTCCTGGTCTACGGGCGACTGCAATCGCCCATCCTCTGGGATGTGTTTTCCCTCACGACGTACATGGCGGGCAGCGTGCTCTACCTGTATCTGCCGCTGATACCCGATTTGGCGCTGCTGCGCGACACCCAGGAGCCGATGGCCCCGTGGCGGCACAGGGCCTATGCCATCCTGGCCGTCGGCTGGCGCGGAACGCCCTCGCAGTACGCGGCGCTGCACCGCGCCATCACGGTGATGGCCATCGCCATCATGCCCGTCGCCATCTCCATTCACACCGTCACCAGTTGGATTTTTGGCATGACGCTGCGGCCGGGCTGGCACAGCACCATCATCGGGCCGGACTTCGTGATCGGGGCGCTGTATTCGGGCGTGGCGGCGGTGATCACCGCCATCGCCCTGTTCCGCCGGTGCCTCCATCTGGGCCAATTCATCACCACCGATCACATCCGCAAGCTGGGCATTTTGCTGCTGGTGATGGGGCTGGCCTACGTCTACTTCGTCGTCAACGAATATCTCGGGGCGGGCTACACCAACCAAGGGCTGGAACGCCAATGGCTGCACGGCGTGTTCGCCGGGCAGTTCTCCATCCAGTTTTGGACGATGATCCTGACCGGCCTGATCATTCCGATCCTGCTGCTGGCCCTGCCGGGCCGCCACGTGATGGGCCGAATCGTCGTGGCATCCGTGCTGGTCAACGTGGGAATGTGGCTGAAGCGCTACATCATCATCGTGCCGACGCTGGGCTCGCCGTACATGCCGTTGCCCCCGGGAGCCGGCCGATTGCTGATGTACGTGCCCACGTGGGTGGAGTGGTCCATCACCGCCGGAGCGTTCGCCGCCTTCTGCCTGATGTACATCCTCTTCGCCAAGTTCGTGCCCATCGTTTCCATGTGGGAGCTGGCCGAGGCCGCTCATCCGCAGGCTTTGGCTGATTCGCCCGATTCACGCGGCGATCGGCCTTCCCACCCTTCCCCCACGCAACTTTCGACCCCCTCGGTTATGACCCTGCTGCTCATCGCGGCCTTTGCCTGGCTGGCGCTGGATTGGCCACGATCGACGCGCGGTGAAGCACCCAGCCCCACGCCGGCCACGCAGCCGTCCAGGCAAATCTCCGTGGACCTGACTACCACGCACGAAGAGGGCAAGCTGGTTCTGCAAGCGGCAGTGCGCGTCGACGGGAAGCCGGCGACCGGGGCCGAGGTGGAATTCTTCGCCCGGCGGACGTTCGGCGATCTTCCCCTGGGCACGGACACCACGCTGGACGACGGCACCTGCCAGGTGCCCTTCCCCACCGATCTTCCCGGCAACGCGGCAGGCGAACTGGACTGCTGGGCCCGCGTGAAATCGCCGGCCAACCTGGCGGGCGCGACCGCCGCGGCGCACTTGAGCGGCGCTCGGGCGTTTGTGCCGCGGCCCAATCCGTTCCCTCGCGCCCTGTGGGCCCCGCGCGCTCCGGTCGGCCTGCTGGTCACCATCGGCGGCCTGCTCGCCGCCGCCTGGGGCAGCTATGGCTACGCCTTGATTCAGATCGTGAGAATCAGGAAAGCAGCGGCGTGATGGAGATCTTGCCCAGGGATTCAGCCCAGCAGTTCTGCGAACTGCTCTTTCGTAATGCCGGCCTCCCGAATCAAGGACCGCAAGGTGCCCTTGGCCAATTCGCGATGGTCGGGCACGGTCAAACGCCGAAGGTTAGGATGATATGGCTGCCGGCTTGGGAAAGACGGTATGAAAAGGGATGTCCGGCCCAGATTTCGGCGTAGATGCCACAGATAAAGGCGACCAGCAGGAAGAAAGTGCCGGCGGAGGAGAGGATTTTGGCGGCGAAGTGGAACTGCGGTCCGCGGCGGATCAAGCCCACGGCGTCCAAGAGCAATCCCGCCAACAGCAACACCAGCGGAAATGGCACCAGCTTCGGGTGAAGATCGCCCCGCAGTTGCCAGAATTCCACTGCCGATTTTACGGGGCGCCATCCACCCGCTTCTGGTTAATCGAACTCATCCGGGATTGAATCCAGATCGCGATAAGTCTTGGGCCGGTGCACCGGCTGCGGGGCGACGGGCTCATCTTGGACCAGGTGCCGATCGGCCGAACCCGTGCGCGTGAGGGTGGCGGCCTCGGCCGCCCGCGGCGCATTGTCCGGCGGTGCAGCACCAGCAGACGGCTTCACCGGCCCAGCCCCCGCCGCTTGCGGCGGGATGCGCACAGCAGGGGGCGATTCAGAAGCCCTGCGGCCTTCGCCGGGTGCGCCGCCGCCGCGCCGATGGCGGCGTCCGCCGCGGCGTCGGCGCCGCCGACCCGGGGCCGCCGCTCCAGCCGGCCGCTCTTCAGCAAACGGCGGCTGGGTTGTCGCGGTCGGCGGTTCACGGCGGCGGTGATGCGAGCGCACCGCCTGCGGCAATGCGGCTTGTCCCGCCGGCTCGCTCAACTCGACCTGATCCGCATGCTGCGACTCGGGGAATACCTCCTGCTCTTGCGGCTCAAGTTCCGCCCACTCGCCCGATGGCGATTGGGCTTGCGGCGTCGACGGACGCGGGGGCTGCCCGGCCGGTTCGAATGCGCCGCGACCGCGACCACGGCCGCGGCGGCCCCGTCGCCGGCGGCGATGCCCGCCGCCCAATCCGACCTCTGCTTCGCCAACCGGGCCCGCCCGGGCCTGGTCCGGCGCCGGAGGCGCTTCTGCGGCGGCCGACTCAGCCGCCGGCTCAAGCGGCGAAGTTTCTTCCGTTTCCAAGTCCTCCTCGCGGCGTTCAACCTCTTCCTCGGCGTTGTCGAAGCGATCTTCCTCGGCCGGCTCGGCCGGCGCGGCCCGGGATATCGCGGCGACCGGGACGCGGGGGCGAGGGCCGCGGTGACGCTCGCGGCGGCCTCGGCCCGGCTCGAAGCGCCTGCCCCCCTGCCGCTGATCCGTCTCCGCCGTTGGCGACATCCCCAGCTCTTCCAAATAGACCAGGCCATCCCGTGCGTCGAACAGCTCCAGCTTCATCTCGTCCAGCCCGATCAGCGGATCGGCGCGGACGATCACGCGCTTGGCGTATTTCTGCTCCAACTCGGCAATCTGGGCGCGCTTGCGGTTTTGCAGATAAAAAGTCGCGTCCGGGCAGACGGTCAACTCGACGCGGGCCACGCGCGCATCGTTGATGGCGATCGCCAGCCGCCGCATGACGTCCAGGCTCATGCTCTCGGGCGTTTTGATCAGGCCGGCGCCTTTGCAGTGCGGGCAATCGAAATAGATCGAGCGTTTCAGGCTCGGCCGCATGCGCTGGCGGGTCAGCTCGATGATGCCGAACTGGCTCATCCTCAGCACCTTGGTCTTGGCGCGATCTTTCTGGAAATTGGCGTGCAGGCGCCCTTCCAGTTCGCGGCGATGCCGCTCGTAACGCAGGTCGATGAAGTCGCAGATGATCACGCCCCCCAGGTCGCGCAGGCGAAGCTGACGCGGGATTTCATCCGCGGCCTCGATGTCCGTCTTGAAGGCGGTGGTTTCGGCGTCGCTGTGGTCGCGGAATCTCCCGCTGTTGACGTCGATGGCGACGATCGCCTCGGTGCTGTCGATGACCAGCGACCCGCCCGAGGGCAGCGGCACGTGCCGGCTGTACATCTGCTCGATTTCGCGCTCGATGCCGTACTTGTGGAACAGCGGCACCGCCCCGTCGTCCAGCTCGACCTTGTTGCGCGTGCGCGGATTGGCCAGCTTGATGACTTCCTTGACGCGCTTGGCCACCTCCTTGTCATCCACGATGAGGCGGTCGATGTCGCTGCTGAACACGTCGCGGACGGTGCGCGTGACCAGATCGCCTTCGGTGTACAGTTCCAGGGGGGCCGCCCCGCTGTCGCGCTTCTTCACGAAAGTGACCCATAGGCGCGTCAGGTAGGTCAGGTCGCGCTGGATTTCGGTCTTGGTCTTGCCGATGCCGGCCGTACGGATGATGAACCCGACGTCCTTGGGCGGCTTGAGAGAATCGAGGATTTGCCGAAGGCGGCGGCGTTCCAGCTCATCCTCGATCTTGCGCGACACGCCCATCCTGGCCATGCCCGGCATCATGACCAGGATGCGCCCCGGGATGGACAGGTAGGTGCTGAGCGTCGGTCCTTTGGTGCCGATCCCCTCCTTGATGATCTGCACGATGATTTCATCGCCGCGGCGCAGGCAGCGCTGAATGGGCGGGCGGTCGCGCCGGGCCATCTTGCGGCCGACGGTCTCCTGAATCTCGCCATTGCTTTGCCCGAAATAGCTGGGCATCAGGTCCGAGATGTGCAGAAACCCGTTGCGGCCCAGCCCGAAATCCACGAACGCCGCCTGGATGGACGGCTCGACGTTGGTGACGCGGCCCTTGTAGATGTTGCCGACATGGCTGGTGGAGCTGCTGCGCTCCATGTACAGCTCTTCCAGTTTATCGTCCTCGACCAGGGCAATTCGGCATTCCTCGCCCTGGGAGACGTTGATGAGCATGATTTTCGACACGTGTACTTTTTCCTTTGGCTAAACCACCTCGGGGTCGATTTTCCGCGTTTCGTCGCGGAGGTAGTGCATGACCTGCCGTTCGCTGTCAAAGCTCATGACCCTGCGCGCCACGAGGCGGGCGTGCTCCATCGTGGTGGAGCGGATGATTTTCTTGACTTCCGGGATATCGGGGCCATTCATGCTGAACGTGGTCAAACCGAGTCCCAACAACAACAGAGTGTACAGGGGCTCGCCCGCCATTTCACCACAGAGGCTCACGCCGATGTTGCCGCGCGTCGCCTTGCGGATGACGTCGCGGATGAGCCCCAGGACCGCGGGGTGCCCGGGGCAAAACAGCCCGGCCACCTTCTCGTTGGTCCGGTCCACCGCCAGCGTGTACTGACACAGATCGTTGGTGCCGATGGAAAAGAAGTTGACTTCCTTGGCGAATTTTTCGGCCATCAGGGCGGCCGAGGGCACCTCGATCATCATGCCGATGGGGATGTCCCGGTTGAACGAAACCCCTTCGTCCTCCAGCTCCTCCATGACGTCGATCAGGACCATTTTGGCCTGGCGCAGTTCCATCAGCGTGGAAATCATGGGGAACATGATGCGCACATCCCCCAGGACGCTGGCCCGCATGATGGCGCGGAGCTGGCGCTTGAACATGGGGATGTCGTGCAGGCACATGCGGATGGAGCGGTCGCCCAAGAAGGGATTTCGTTCCGGATTGACCGCCTTGCTCTGGCTGTACTTGTCGGCGCCCAAATCGAGCGTGCGGATGACCAGCGGGCGGTTTTTGAGCCGGAGCAACGCATCGGCGTACGCGCCGTAGTGCTCTTCCTCGCTGGGCTCGCGCTCGCCGGCCAGATACAGGTATTCCGTGCGGTACAACCCGATCCCTTCGGCGCCGCGGTGCAGGGCCTCATCCACCTCGTTGGGGAACTCGATGTTGGCTTGCAGGCTGATCAAATGCCCGTCCAGCGTCTGGGCCGGCAGGTCCTGAAGGGTGGCCAGGTCGCTTTCGACTTTGAGCCGCCGCAGCTCGGATTCGCGATGCTCGCTGAGGACCTGCTCATCGGGATTGATGATGACCACGCCGTGGTTGCCGTCGAGAATGACCAAATCGCCGGTGTTGACCTCGGCGGTGATGTCGCCCAGGCCGACCACCGCCGGGATGCCCATGGCGCGGGCGACGATGGCGGTGTGGCTGGTGCGGCCGCCGGCATCGGTGGCGAACCCCTTGACACGCTGCTTGTCCAGCAGGGCCGTCTGGCTGGGCAGCATGTCGTGCGCGATCAGCACCACATCCGTGCTCAGGTGGGCCAGGTCCTGGCGCTTCTGCCCCACCAGGCGCCGAAGCACCTGCCGCTCCACGTCGTACACGTCCTTGACGCGCTCCGACAAATAGCGGTCGGTCATCTTGGAAAAGACGGCCGCGTACTTGCGCATCACGGTGCTGACGGCGTACTCGGCCGTGCTGCGGTTGGCGCGGATTTCGCTCAGCACCTGCCCCAGCAGCGACCCGTCGCGCAGGATGCCGACGTGGAAATCGAAAATGCCCCCCAGCTCGCGTCCCTGCCGGGCCACGATGTCGTCGCGCAGGCGGGTCAACTCGACGATGGCTTCCTCGACGGCCCGGTTGAAACGGGCGACTTCGGCTTCGGTGTCGGAGGCGGCGACCTGACGCTTGGGGATGACCAGATCCTCAGCGTCCAGCACGACCGCCGCGCTGATCACTACACCCGGGGAGACGCCAATGCCTTTTTTAATTTCCATCGAAGTTGTTCGTTGCCGGTTGCCAGTGGCTAGAGGCCGGTTGCCGATGTTATCCGGCAACTAGCAATGAGACACTAGCATCGGTCCGTTCATTCCTCCCCGAACTTATTTTCGAACAGTTCGACCAGCTTGTCGATGGCGGCCTCGGCGTCGTCGCCCTCGGCCTGGATCTGCAGGGGCGTGCCCTGGGTCGCGGCCAGGATGATCATCTGCATGACGCTTTTGCCGTCGGCTTCGTACGGTTCCTCGCCGCCTTTGCGCACGGTCACCTTGCATCGGAACTGATTGGCGGTATCCACGAATTCCATGGCCGGCCGGGCGTGCAGGCCCAGGGAGTTGCTGACGATGATGTCGCGTGAAGCAATCGGCATGATACGTCGCACGCCGTGGAGGCTGCTCAAGGGCAGTCCGGGCGGGCCCCCGACGGGCCGGATCATTTTCCCTGATCCGCCTCGTCCAGCAGCTCAAGGATGGCCTCGCGCGTCGTCGCCTGGCGCAGAAACCGCCGAAACATGTCCTTCTGAAGATTGCTGAAGACGATGTTCATGGCCTGCAGGTGCTGCTGCGGCTGATTTTCCGGGGAAAGAAGAAGGAAGATGGAAAAGACGGGCTGGTGATCCAGGGCGGAAAAGTCGATTCCGGCGGCGCTGCGGCCGATGGTCCCGCACATCTGTTTGACCTTGGCGTGCTTGACGTGGGGAACGGCCACGCCCTTGCCGAAGCCGGTTGAGCCGTTCTGTTCCCGCTTGACCAGCGCCGCGACGACCTCCTCGACGGCCGACTTGGGCAGGGCTCCCGCCGCGGCCAGCGAGGAAACCAACTCGCGCAGCGCCGGGTCGCGGTCGCCGGCTTGCAGATTGGGAACGACCGCGTCGGTGACGATAAATTCTCTCAACTTCATTGTTCTTATAGCCTTTCAACCTCGTGATGATTTTTCAACCCGTGGGGGGCATCCGGCGCTTGGCCAGATCCACGGGATGCTTGCGATTTCTGTATTTTTTCTTGTGATCGGACAATTGCCGCTCCAGCTTGTCCACGCATCCATCCACGCAGGCGTACGCGTCGCCGTGATCGTGATGCGCTACGAACATGCGGTGGTGCTCGGCATTGACGATCATTTCGACGCGCATGGATTGCTTGGCGTTGTCGAAAATGACCTCAATTTCCTGGATGCGGTCGAAATACCGGGTGAGTTTGGAAGCCTTTTGCTGGGCATACGCCTTGAGGGGCGGGGTCACTTCCATGTGACGGGACGAAACGGTAACCAGCACGACAACCTCCTTCAGTCCGTTTGGACGGGCCCGCCAACACGGCGGCCGCCAGGCTCATTGTACAGCAAAACATCCGGTGCCGTCGCCTGCGGTTCGCCGCCGTCCTGCGCTTGCCCCGCCGCAGAGTCGTGCAGCGCCGGCGGCATCGGCCGGCCCAGCGTCGTGCCCTGACCCGGGACGATCACCCCGCCGCTGACCAGCAGCCGCAACGCCTCTTCCACCGTCATCGGCAGCTCGATCACCTTTTTCCGCGGCACCACCAGAACGTAGCCGCTGAAACTGGTCGGCGTCGAAGGCACGAAAACCGTCACCATTTCCTCCGGACCCTGCTCCCCGAGCTGCCACTGGCCGGTGCTGGTCACCAGGCCGATCGACCAGATGTTCTGCTCATGGGGCTGCACGGCGACGACGCGGCTGGCGCGAAAGTGCCGCGTGCGGTCGGCCAGGAGAAAATCGGTCACCTGCTTGACCGCCGGATAGATCGCCCGCACCAGTGGAATGCGCAACAGCGCCCGCTCGATCAGCCGCAAAAAGGCCCGCCCGATCAGTTTCCCCACGAACACGCCGATCACGTACACCAGCACCACCGACAACAACACGCCGATGACGCGCGTGCTCAGGTCGTTTTCGTTCCAGTGATAGAGGATGTACTGGCGGGTCTGGAACGGCAGCCATCCCTGGGCCACCGCGTAATCCCAGGCCAGCCGGATGGAGAAGACCAGGTGCCGGCCGATGTTCCCCCAAAGAAAATCCCACGCCCAGACCAGCAGCCACAGGGTGATCAGCGTGGGGAGGATGGCGGCCAGCCCGCGGACAAAGAACCGCCGGAAGTCCTCCGCAAAGCCGAGACGCTGGCGGGGAAACTCTGGCGGCGACGCTTTGTCCTGGGCACTCACCACAGCTCCGGAAACCGACGAAGACCGTTGTCGCTCGGACGATGTGTATGACATCGGGCGTTGCGGAAGTCAATCAGGGCGCCGCAGCGCCGGGCGGCGCCGGCTCGGTCGCGGCCGGTCCTGGCAGGGTCGAAGCCGGCGCGGGTCGAGTCGGGGCCGGCGCCGCCGGTGCCGTCGGGGCCGGCGCCGCCGGCGCAGTTGGGGTCGGAGCGGCCTGGGTCGCGGCGGAGGTTCGGCGGAGCATGGCGGCGGCGTAAGCGCGGACGAGCGGGTCCGCGTCGCGGGATAGCTCCTCCGCCAAGCCCGGTGCACCCTTGCGCGTGACCGTCGCCGCCGCCAGCGACAGCAGCCGTGCCTCCCAGTCGGGGCTTTGTTTCATCTGGTTGATCACGGTGACCGGATCGTCTGGAGTCACGGCGATCACGGCCAGCACGAACTGCGCATACGCGGCGACGGCGGGCTTGGGGTCGTTAGTGGCTTGGCGGATATTGGCCAGGAATTTTTCCGCCACCGCGCGGGCTTCCGCCGCGTCGCTTTGGCGCAGCATAAGCTCGTAGGAGCCCAGCACGTCCAGAATGCGGACTTTTTCGCCGCCCGGTCCGTCGTGCAACAGCGTCAGCAGTTTGTCGCGCAGGTCGTTGTTGCCGACGAACGTTGGATCGCGCTGCACCATCCGGGTGAGCTGCACGCTGTAGCCGCAGGGGCCTGGCTGGCCCAGCGCCGGCTGACGGGGCCCGGCGGCCTGCACGGCGCTCGGGTTGGTCACCATGTCGACGTTGACGGTCAGATTCAAACCCGGATCCCGCCCGAAAATGGAAACCAACGCGCCGTCGTCGATGCGGACCAGTTGGCTCATGGTTTGGCCCGCGGGCAGCACCAGCCGCTGACTCAGGCGATCATAGGCCGCCCCGCCGATGCTCTGCGCCTGCATGCCGCGCAGGTAAGCATCGAACCACAGGTCCGGATGCAAAGCGCCATCGGAGCCGATCGCCAGATCCGACGCGCTGATGTTCTCGATGGCGACGCGGATCAGAATCGGCTGGCCAAATTGATACGCCTCTTTGTTCGGCTCGATGCGCACGATGTAGACGCTCTGGGGCTGGCTGAGGATCTGCAAGAAATCCTTGGGGAACTGCTCCAGGGCGGTGGCCACGGCGCCGGAGTCGGCGCCGGGCTCGACGTTGAGATCGAACTTGTGCAGCGCCCCCCAAAGCGCGGCGCCGACCAGCCCGGACGGATACTTGCCCAGCAATTGTCTGGCGCGGGCCAGGGCGTCGGTCCGTTTGGCGGGATCGGCCATGTCGATCAGGATCAGCCCCAGGGCGGCCATGGGATCGCTCTGCTGCACGGCCAGGAGCTTGGTGGTGGCGCCGACGGCATCGCCCCCGACGTAAAGACGCCACCCGCGCAGACGCGCCAGTTGGATATCCCGGTTGGACAGGAGTTTTCCCAGCACGGCCAGAAACGGATCGGCGGCGGCCGCGTCGCGGCGGTAATACAACTGAAACCAGGCCAGGTCGGAAACCGCCGCCACGTACGCGTCGGTGAGCCACGGCTTGCCCGCCTGGCGCAGGCGGGCCGGATCGCCCGACAGGTCCGGCAACGGTGTGGCGTCGCTGGAATTCAGCGGCCGCGTCGCAGCCTGGGTGTCGCCAGCCGCGGCACGCAGGCGGGTCAGGCGATTCGAAAGAGCGATCCCCGCCTGGCGAATCACCTCCGCATGGACTGCTTGCACCGCCTTATCGACTGGATTCTGATCCGCCTGGAATTTGCTGGCCGTCAGCCACAGCAGCCAACCGTCGGGATCGTCCGGCACGGTGGTGGCGTACTGCGACAACAGCGTCGTGGCTTCGGCCACGCGACCGGCGATCAGCAGTTCCGACCCGGCGCCCCGGGCAAACGCCGCATCCGGTCGAATGCCGGTGCTGCCGTACAGACTGTTGGCATAGCTGTACCACTGGACCGATTGTTGCGCCAAGCCCAGATCGGCCAATTGCTGGGCCAAACGCGTGAACACCCCGGGATCGGCCGGGGCCGCCTGCAGCAGCGACAGCAATTGCTCCACGCGGTCCAGCGGCAGGGCCGTGGCGACGGTCATGTCGTACTTCATGCGCATCGCCGCGACGTTCACGTGGTTGAGCACGATCGCGCTGCGCAGCATTTTGAGCGCTTCCTCCGGCTCGGCGCGAACGTTGAAAAGCTGGGCGCAGCGCACCGCCGCCACACTGCGCACTTCGGGCGCCAACTGCTGCTTGGCCAGAATCGCCCGCAGGTATTGGATTTTCTGGTCGACGCCTTGCATGTCCGCCAGGTACAGATCGATCAGCCGAACCTGCGCCGTCTGATCGCCCGGCTCAAGCTGCAGATAGGTCTTCACGTAGCCGGCGGCGCCGGCCGTGTCGTTGTTGTCCAGCAGATCGTCGATCAGCAGGCGGAGGTAGCGCGGTTCCTTGGGATCGAGCCGCGCCGCCGCCTTCAGCAGCGCCGTGCTTTGGTCCCAGGCCGATGCCGAAGCCGGGACCGTGGAGGCGCGCAGGGTCTGACAGGCGAACGTCTCCAGCCGCTGGGCCAGAGCCATCGAGCCCTCCTTGTCCGGTGTGTTGTCCGTGTCCTGCGCCCGGATGGGACCGGCCGACGTGATCACCGCCACTGCCCAAATCAGCGCCAATCGTGCCTTCATCGAGTTCCTCGTGCCAAGTTGGTGTCGCGGATTGTCGTGAAGCGCCGGCCGGCAGGCAAGGGGCCGCATCACCACGCCTGGGCCAGCATCTCCGCCAGAATCGGTCGATCGGCCGCGATTTCCGGCGCATCGGCCAGCAATTCGACCCGGCGGCGCAACCATCGCGCCAATTCCATTCGCCCCGCCTTGTACGCCGCCAACGCCAAAAATGCCTGCGAGCGGGCGGCGTTGATCGACGGCATCAGTTCCGACAGTTGCACCTTCACGCCCACACAGCTCAGCATCTGCTCCCATGCCCCAATGCGCGAACCGTAATCGAGTTGCAGCAGTTGCAGGGCCAGGGCCTCGGCCAGACCCAATCGCTGCCGGTACAACGCGTCCAGCGCCCACAACGTGCCCCGCAGATCGCCCAGGCGCAGCGTGGAATCGGCCATCAGCAGCAGCGTCGAACGCGAAAGATCGGCGATGCCGCGCTGACCGAGCAGCGCCTGGCACAGCAGCGCCGATTCGCGCCAACGCCGCTGCGCGTGACGCAACAAGGCCAGATGATGCAGCCCCAGCAGCTTGGCCGTGCGGAACAGCGAGAAGCTCCGCAAAACCGAGTCGATTTGTTTCTCGGCCTGCTCGAAATTGCCGGCGGCGATCAGCGAGGGCGAATCGGAGGCCAGACGCGCTCCCACCATGCTCCGATAGCTCAGGACGATCCACACGGCGCCGATCAGGATCAGGGGAACCAGCCCATCCCCGCTGAGCCCCAGCATCGGGCCGCCCAGCAGACAAACGGCGGCGCCCACCATCAGCGCCGCGCGCAACAGCGCGGCCAGCGCCAGGTCCCGGCGAAAGCGGGCGATGACCCCATCCACGCTGATCACGTTTACGCCACCTCCGCCGGCGCCGCCGCCGGCGCCAACCTGTCCGCCAGGGGGGCGATCTCCGGATAGCGCCGCCGCAATTCCACCAGGGGCAGCAGCAGCGTCGCGTTGCGATACGCCTGCTCGGCCTGCGGGCTCTGGCCCAGCATGTCGTACGCCCGCGCCGCCAGGGCCCAGGCATCGGCCAGGCGATGGCCCAGGTCGCGCCGCATCACCGCCAGGCGGCTCTGGAACATCTGGATGGCCTCGGCCGGATGGCCGGTCTTCACGTCGCGATAAATCTCCACCAGCGCCAACCCGGGCGATTCGCCGATCCCCCCGGCCGCCCGCGCCTGACGGCGCAGATCCGCAATCGCACGGTCCGCATCCAGAAGATTCTCCGCCCGCAGCAGCGCCATCGCCCGCCCGACCTGCACCGAATGCACCGCCTCATCATCCAGCAAGACCTCTTCCAAAATGTGCTCGTGCACGGCGACCGAATCGTCAAAGCGGTGATAGCGGGCCAGCACCATCGCCAGGAACAGCATCGCCTGCGCCCGGGTTGCCGGCGATCGCGCCGGGCGGGACAGAAACGCCTGCACCGAAAACGCGGCCTGGGGCCACCGCCGAAGCTGAATCAACTCTTCAATGATCTGAAGCTGCCGCTGCTGGGCGCGCGCCTCCCGCACGGCCAGAAAACCGTTCAGCGCCCAGCCGGCAACGAAAACGCCCAGAAGCACGCTGAGCGAGACGGAAAAGAGCTGTTGGGTCCCGGGCGTCTGGCCGAGCAAAAACCAGCTCAGCAGCAGCGCCGCCGCGCACCCCGCGATGAGCAGGCGCATGCCGCTCCACCGCCCGCGCGGCCGGCTGGACTCCAGCAGCGTGGCGACGTCCAGAAAAGCAAAGTCGGGACCGGGCCCGGTCATGCAGGGGATTGTAGACGCAGCCGCCGACTTGGGAAATGTCCAGCCCGCCGCGATGCCGCGCCGGCCGCTACGTGCCCACGGCAATGGGTCGCGCCGCATCCCCAGTGGCACGCGACGCGCATGGCCCCTTGTCCGCTTCCATTTGCGCCCGCAGCGCCGCCGGATCGGCAAATCTCCGCTGTTCGCGCAGCCAATCGAGCAGTTCCACGCCGAGGGTTCTGCCGTACAAGTCGCCGTCGAACCCGATCAGGTGCGCTTCGACCTGCCTCAGGTTCTGCCCGAACGTCGGCATGGTGCCGATGCTGACGGCCGCGCCATACGTCTTGCCGTCGACGGCGCAACGTCCGGCGTACACCGCGTCGATGGGGATCAGTTGGTCGTCGCATTTGAGATTCGCCGTCGGAACGCCCAAGGCCTTGCCGCGGGAAAACCCCGGGCCCACGGTTCCGCGGATCAGATAGGGCCGACCCAGGCAAATCGCCGCATCCCGCACGCGCCCGAAACTCAGTAAAAACCGGATCAGCGAACTGCTCACCGGCACGAGGCGCAGATCCAGCAGCGGGACCACCACCGATTCCACGACGTGCAGTTTCACGCTCGAGGCCCCGGCCCATCGCGCCAGGGCCTGGACGTTCCCGGCGGCGTCCTTGCCGAAACGGAACCCCGGACCTTCCACCAGATGCCCCACGCGCACCTGGTCACGGAGGATTTGCCAAAACGGCTCGGCGCCCAGGCCCAGCACCTGCGGCTCGGGCGGGAGGATGACCAGAAAATCCGGCGCCAGCGCTTCGATCAGGGGCTGCTTCACCGGCGGGAGTGTCAACCGCGGCGGCGCCTGCTCGGGCCGCAACACCGTGATCGGATGCGGCTCGAACGTCACCACCGCAAAAGGCGCGCCCAGCGACGAAGCCATCTCCCGGGCCGTTTGCATGATCCGGCGGTGGCCCAGATGCACCCCGTCGAAATTGCCGATGGATACCACCGACCCGGCGGGCACGCGGCAAAGTCCGTCTAATCCGTGAACGATCCGCATGGTTCAGGCGGGCAGAAGCAGCCTCTTTATTGCGCCGGTTCAGCCATGGCAGCGGCCCAAGCCGCCTTGCGCGGCCGCGGCGCGCCGCTCACGTCCAGCACCAGGGCGAACACCCACAACAGCAACACTGAAATGACCGCCAGTACGATCTGCCACCGCCCCATCCACCACCAAGTCATGGCCAGGGCCCCAACGCCCGACGTCAGCCACAGGTGCGCCACGTATACCGGCAGACTTTTGCGGCCCAGGGTCTGCACGAACTCTGCCCCCGACGTTCCCACCAGCAGCGGCCAGGCCAGATCGGTGACGACGATGATCCCGACGATCATGCTCAAATATCTCAGCGCCTCGCCGTCGGACAGGGGCACCTTGGCAAAGCTCACGTAAAGGTGCAGATGCGGCAGGCCAAAGTCCGAGCTGTACTCCGAGATGAACAGCAAGCCGAAGACGCTCCAGGCGATCGCTGCGGTCAGCAGTTTCCAACGACGCCGCAAGGCGTCATAGCGCCTAAAGAAATAGGCGAAGATCAGGCCGGCGATGAAAATGCCCTGCCACAGCACCGGGGGAAAGCCCTGGTGCGCCGCCGGCGCAAGGGCCCAGGGGTGGTACTGACCCCAAATAAACAGCCCCAGGCTCGCGGCGGCCAAAAAGGCCCATCCCCCGCGGCGGCGGATCATTTCCAACAGCAGCGGCGACAGAACGATCATGATGACGTAGAACGGGAGCAGATCGCCCCCTTCGCGCAACAGCAAAACGTCGCGCAGCACCGCCAGCGGGCTGGTTGCGGTGGTGAAGGAACCCGTGCCCTTAAGCCGATCCAGCAGGATCAGCCCCAAGGCGGCAACATATTGGAAAAACAGAATGTAGAGGGACCGCCGCCACAGGCCGCGGTAGGTGCCCAAGCGGCGTAAGGGGTCCAATGCACGCGGCAGAAAAATGATGCCGACGCTCATGCCCGAGATGAAAATGAATCCCCCGGCGGCAAAACGGGTATAACTTCCGATGGCTTTGCTCAGAAAATCGCCGAATTGGACGTTCTGGTACGCCAGGTGCACCAGCAACATGTCAATCAGGCACAAGCCACGCCAGAAATCCAAGCGTTGATCGCGCGGACGGCGCGGCCCGTAGAATGGTACGATGTTGAGATGACTTGCTCGGCTCAAGAGACGGACCACGCGGTTGTTTTGGATAATAGGCCCAGATCGACCAACGTGCAAACTTCAAAAGGAGATTGCTATGCGTCGCGCGGCGTTTGGATTTCTGCTGGCATGTGTCGTTCCAAGCTGGAGTTGCGCGGACATCATCACCAAGCCGGTGGATTATAGCCAAGGCGGTCAAGCCCTGCAGGGATGGCTGGCCTATGACGATTCGGTCAAAGAGCTAAGGCCGGGCATCGTCGTCTTTCCGGAATGGTGGGGATTGAACGATTACGTCAAGCACCGGGCCGAACAGTTGGCCCGCCTTGGTTACGTGGCCTTCGCCGCGGACATATACGGCAAAGGCGTCCTGACCTCCAACAAGGATGAGGCGGCCCAGTTCTCCGGACGGTTTTACAACGATCTGGACCTGATGCGTGCCCGCGCCGCCGCCGCCCTCGAGCAGCTCAAAAGCGCGCCCCAAGTCGATCCCAAGCGCCTGGGCGCGATCGGCTACTGCTTTGGCGGCACCGTCGCCCTGGAACTGGCGCGCAGCGGTGCGGACTTGGCCGGCCTGGTTGCCTTCCACGGCGGACTCAAAACCGACCGCCCGGGCGACGCCAAAAATATCAAGGGCAAAGTCTTGATCTGCACCGGCGGCGACGACGCCTTCGTCCCGCCCGAGCAGGTCGCCGCCTTCGAGGAGGAGATGCGCCAGGCGGGTGTGGATTGGCAGGTGATCGTCTACGGCGGCGCTCACCATGCCTTTACCAATCCCGATGCCGATAAATTCGGCATCCCCAACATCAAGTACCAGCCGGAAGCAGACCGGCGTTCGTGGGCGGCCATGCGGGCGTTCTTCGAGGAGGTTTTCCCCGCCCA
>DBZL01000004.1 GCA_002311745.1 Phycisphaerales bacterium UBA1161
CCAAATTTTCCGGCGTTTTGGCGCTTCCCATGCTTTTGCTGGCTCTGCTGGCCCGCGCCGTCGCCCCAGGTCCATGGCGGGTGCTGAAATGGACGGCGGCAAGCGTCGTCCAGCGCCTGGCCGCCGCCGCCGCCCTCGCCGCCGGCGCCCTGCTGTTCACCTACCTTTTCATCTGGGCCTGTTACGCCTTTCGCTTCAGTTCCGCCCCCGGCGCCGTTTCACAGTCGGATGACATCACCCGCGCCTGCGTTACCGCGGAGTGCTGCGTTCAGCACAACGCCTCTGTGGACGTGAGCGGCACCGATCTGGAGCGGTGGCGCAGCCAATGGCATCCCAGCTTGACCCTGCGCACCGTGCAGTGGATCGAGCGGGATCGTCTTCTGCCCCAGGCGTGGACACGTGGATTTCTTTCCACCTATAGCAGCTCGCTGGTGCGCAAAAGCTTTCTGTGCGGCAGCGCTGGCCTCACTGGATGGTGGTACTATTTTCCGCTGGCGTTCCTCTTCAAAACGCCTCTGGCCACGCTGTTGGGTCTGTTCCTGGCGCTGCTCGTGTGGCTGTTTTGGACCCAGCGCGATCGGGTCGCGCCGCGCCGCTGGATCGCATCGCCGCGATGGTGGACCCGCTGTGCCCTGCTCATCGCTCCAGCCCTCTACACGGCCGCGGCCTTGCGATCCCACCTGGATCTGGGCATCCGCTACATCTTTCCCGTTTACCCATTCCTTTTCATTTTTTTGGGCGTGGTCGCCGCCGAGACCCTGCGGCGATATCCCCGGCCCGCCCGATGGATCGTCTCCCTTCTGATCCTCGGCCTGGCCGTCGAAACCTACAGCGCCTTTCCCGATTACATTCCTTTTTTCAACGTCGCCGCTGGCGGCTGGCGCGGCGGAGCCGCTCTCCTGAGCGATTCCAACATCGACTGGGGCCAGGAACTGCCCGCCCTGGCTCGTTGGCAGCGTGCCCATCCCGATCGGCAACTGTTTCTGTGTTACTTCGGCAGTGCCGATCCGCGCTATTACGGCATTCACTACGTCAACCTCGGCGGCAGCAGCGCTCCCGACGACCAGCAGCCACGCCCGGAACCGCCTCCGGTCGTCGTCGTCAGCGTCGTCGCACTCCAGGGACAGTTTATGCGCCCCGTGCAACGCGAGTTTTACTCTCGCTATCGCAACCGCCAACCCTCCGCCATCCTCGGCGGCAGTATCTACGTTTACGATCCCCCGTGATCTAAAGCGCCTTTCCCGCCAACCGCGCGCCATCCCGCCGCGGGGCACTTTTGCCGCTGTCCCATTTGCCTTACACTCTGTCCTTCCATGCAGTCCGAACGTTCCCAAAGCATGGTCTCCGGCACCGGAACCGGCCAGGGCCGCGCCGGCGGACAACGCGAGCAATTCTCCGCCGAGGAACTCGCCGTCGTCCTTTCCCACTACGACATCGGCGTCATCGACTCCATCGTTGAATTCGCCCGCGGCTCCCGAAAGGCGCCCAAGCTCCTCATCGTCGCCGAGCACGGAAAATTCATCCTCAAACGCCGCGCTCGCGGTAAGGATGATCCCTTCAAGGTCGCCTTCGCCCATTCCCTTCAGCTCTTCCTGGCCGCAAAGCAGTTCCCCTTGCCTCATCTCATCGGCACCCGCAAAGAGAACAACTCCATGCTCCAGTGGCGCAACGGCGTCTACGAGCTGTTTGAGTACATCCCCGGTCAAACTTACCCGCAGACCCTCGAAGCCACCTTCGACGCCGGCAGAGTCCTGGGCCTCTTCCACAAGCTGCTGGAAAGTTTCAAATCCGAGTGGCACCCCTCCAGCGGCAGCTATCACGCCACTCCCGCCGTCGAGTCCGGCCTCCGTTCCATCGCCGGCAGCGTCGCTCCCGGCGACGAAAACAACCAGCTCCATCAGCTCTTGAATTTCCTCGTCGCCAACTACCGCAAGGCCGCCGAAATGGTCCAGGCCATGGGCATCGACGCCTGGCCCAAGCAGATCGTTCACGCCGACTGGCATCCCGGCAACATGCTCTACCGCGACAACCACGTCGTCGCCATCCTCGATTACGACAGCGCCCGCCTCTTGGCTCGCGTCATCGACATCGCCAACGGCGCCCTGCAGTTTTCCATCGTCGGCGGCGACGAGGATGTCGCCAAATGGCCCGATTACATCGACGAAGCCCGCTTCAAGCGCTTCCTTCGCGGCTATGATGAGGTGATGCTTCTCTCCCAGGCCGAAATCCGCGCCATCCCGCCGCTGATGGTCGAGGCTCTCATTGCCGAGGCCGTTTTCCCCATCGCCACCACCGGCTCCTTTGGCAAGGTGGAGGGCATCGCTTTCTTGCAGATGGTTCACCGGAAGATCGTCTGGATTTTGAAAAATTATGATCGCCTGGTCGAGCTGGCCGAAGCCGCGTGACGCATCTTTGTTTAGCCGCGTCGCTTGCGACGCGCGTCCCGATTTAGCTCATTTACCCCAAGACTGCCCCATGTCCACATTCGCCAAACTTCTTTCCCTACTAACGGCGTTGGCTTTGTCTTCCACCGCCCCGGCCACCCAACCCGCCGACGTTCAGCTTCGCCAATGGATCACGCAGCTGCGCGACGACGATCCGCAGGTCCGCGATTCCGCCTGCCAATCCCTCATGGGCCTCTCGCGTCAGGACCTTCCCGCCCTGCGCCAAGCCGCCCTGGCCCTGCGCCCTCTGTGGCCCAACCAACTCTCCGCCCTGCGCGACATCGTCCGCCAACTCTATCTGGCCCCCCAGCCGCCCGGTCCCGATGACCCGCCCTCGCCCGGTTTTTTGGGCATCTTCTGGCCCCTGGGCCCCGCCGTTTCCCCACAGGGCCTTATGGTCGGCCGCCGCATCCCCGGCTTTGTCGCCTACCGCATGTTGCGCAGCGGCGACGTCATCGTAAAAATCCTCGATCAGCCCGACCTCCCTCTGACTCAGCCCGGCCAGTTCACCCATGCCGTGCAAAGTAGACACGCCGGCCGTATCCTCCCCCTGGCCGTTCTCCGTTCCGGGAGGATAATCCACCTTTTTATCGTCCTGGACCCGCTTCCCCCCGGCCTGGGCCTTGACGTGGAAAATTGGATGGGCGCACGCGATAAAGAAGCCGACGAATATTGGAACGCTCATTTTGCGGCCCTCGAGCCCGGCTCCGCCGCTTCGCAGCCATGACTGATCTTTATCAACCGTTTCTCGACCGCCTCTGTGCCGCTCGCCGCGTGCTCATCACCACCCACGTGCGCCCCGACGGCGACGCCCTGGGAACCACCGCCGCCATGGCCATGGCCCTGCGCCGAAAATCCATCGAAGCTGAAGTCCTGCTCTTCAGCCGACTGCCCGGCAAGTACGCCTTCATCTTCCAGGAAAACCACATCGCTCACCACGACGTCGAATCCGCCTGGCCCGCCCATCTCTCGCTGGAAAAATTCGACACCCTCCTCGTCGTCGACACAGGCACCTGGTCCCAGCTCCCCGGCCTGCGCCCGCGCCTCGACGGCTGGACCGGCCAACGCCTCGTCCTGGATCACCATCTCACCCAGGAAAACTGGGCCGATTGCAAGCTGATCGACACCCAGGCCGCCGCTGCCGGCGAGATCGCCGCCGATCTCCTCGAGCACTGGCAGGTTCCCTTTGACCCGCCCGTCGCCACCGCCCTTTTTCTCGCCATCGCCAGCGACACCGGCTGGTTCCAGTTCAGCAACACCCGCCCGCGCACCCTGCGCCTGGCCGCCGACCTCATGGAAGCCGGCGTCGACACCGACCGCATCTATCGCCTCCTTTACCAAAACGAGCGCATCCAGCGCCTGGCCCTGCAGACCCGCGCCCAGCAATCGCTGCAACTCCTGCACGACAACCGCCTGGCCGTCATGCGCCTGCGTAGGAATGATTTTGAGCAGGCAGGTGCCAGTGTTCTGGAAACCGAGAACCTGATCAACATCCCCTTGCAAGTGCAAAGCGTCGAAGTCTCCATCCTGATGGTGGAATCCCCGGACGGCCAGCCCGTCCGCGTCAGCCTGCGCAGCAAGGAATCGGTCGACGTGGCCAAATTCGCCGAGCAATTCGGCGGCGGCGGTCACGCCCGCGCCGCCGGCCTCCGTCTCCCCGGCGATTTCCAGCTCGTCTGCGACCGCATCGTCAATGCCATGCTCGATCTAATGAAACGTGAAGACCTGAAACGTGAAGACGTGAAACGTGAAACGTGAAGACGTGAACGGCAAAGTCTTTTCACGTTTCATTTTGACACGTCGACCACCCTCCATTACCATCCCCGCCCGTCCCTAGCGGAGGAACCATGGCCTTGAAAATGATCTACGAACAAGACGCCCCGATTGACGCCCTCAAGGGCAAGACGGTTGCCATGCTCGGTTACGGCTCCCAGGGTCACGCCCACAGCCTCAACCTGCGCGACAGCGGCGTCAAAGTGATCGTCGCCGAACTCAAGGACACCTCCAACGCCAAGCTGGCGATTCAGCACGGATTCCAGCCCACCACCGTCGAGGAAGTGGTCAAATCCGGCGATCTGATCGTGTTGACTTTGCCCGATGAAGTTCAGCCCGGCGTCTACCACAAGAGCATTGCCCCGCACCTCAAAGCCGGCCAGACGCTGGGCGCCACCCACGGCTTCAACATTCATTTCAAAACGATCGTCCCGCCCAAGGACGTGAACATCGTCATGGTTGCCCCCAAAGGCCCCGGCCACCTGGTCCGCAGCGAATTCGAGCGTGGCGGCGGCGTCCCCTGCCTCCTGGCCGTTCACCAAGACGCCACCGGCAACGCCCGCGCCACCGCACTCGCCTGGGCCCGCGGCATCGGCGGCGCCCGCTCCGGCGTCATCGAAACCACTTTCAAGGACGAATGCGAAACCGATCTCTTCGGCGAACAGGCCGTCCTCTGCGGCGGCCTTTCCGCCCTGATCAAGGCCGGCTTCGAAACCCTCACCGAAGCCGGCTATCCTCCCGAAATGGCCTACTTCGAATGCGTCCACGAGGTGAAACTGATCGTCGACCTGATTTATCAAGGCGGCTTGGACTACATGCGTTACAGCATTTCCAACACCGCCGAGTACGGCGACCTGACTCGCGGCCCGCGCATCATCACGCCCGCCGTGAAGGCCGAAATGAAAAAGATTTTGGCCGAGATCACCAGCGGTGCTTTCGCCAAGGAATGGCGTCACGAATACGAAACCGGCATGAAGAATTTCAAGCGTCTTTACGAGCAGGACAACAATCACCCGGTCGAGGTGATCGGCCGCCGCCTGCGTAAGATGATGCCGTGGTTGAAGGCCAAGGAACCCCCCAAGTCCTAAGTTTTGTTTAGCCGCGTCGCTTGCGACGCGCGCTTATTTTTCGCTGCGCGAAAAGAAGGCCCCGGACGCATGTCCGGGGCCTTCGCAGTATTAGCTGCTGGCGGAGGGGCAAGCCCTCCGCATGAGCGGCTGTAGCAGCCGCGTTGATCGCGGGAGTCTCACCCGCGAAAGCTGCCTACAGCAGCTCACTGGTACAGTCACAATAGGTCACGGGATCACCTCCATTTCTGCAAGAGCCGCATGTCCACTGCCGTGGACTGGTGGCTCCCTAGCCATGCCAAGCCGTCACGGATAAATCCGCCGCCGGGCTATTTCTCCCGGAAACGCCTTCCCGGGAACATGGGGACTGCCGAGGCAATCCCGCCTCGCCGTGGAGTTACACCGGCGATGGGAGGATGATACGCCATCCTCGGCCCGGAATTCAATTCAGTTTTCGTTAAAAAACGCCACCACTGAGTAACGGAGGCAACCGCTCCGCGTGACACATCTTTGTTTAGCCGCGTCGCTTGCGACGCGCGTCCCGATTTAGCGGCGGTGCGTGACTCGACTGAGCTCGTCGAAGTCAGCACCGCGGGTTCCCTACTTTGCCCCCGGGCCCGAAATTCAATCCATTTTCCCCTCCTGCCGGACTTCGGCGAGTTCAGTCGAGCCGTACGCCGGGGGAGGGCCAGGTGGGGGATCAAAAGGCAACCACCGAGGCACGGAGCCACGGAGCTAAGAATCGCGGTACAATTTCCGTGAGTGAAACGCCTTCGGCGATGGCTGTTCAACGGGATTGCGGCGATGTCGCTACTGCTATGCGTGGCAACAGTCGCGCTATGGATCGGGAGCTATCGGTCGGTCAGGACGGCTTACTCGCTCGGGCCAGAACGGGAAATCTGGGCGATCCGCGGCCAAATTCAATACTTTCGGTGGTATCAAGGCTGGTACAGCGGAGATTTGCAGGACGATTGGCGATATCTCGGTTTTGGTTACTCGCGCAAGAATTTTCTGTTCGTTTGTGTCCCCATTTGGTTCCTCACGTTCCTCACGATTTTGCCGCCCGCGCGATGGTTATGGCTAAGACGGGGTGAAAACAGAAGAATTTCGGAGGGACAGTGCGCCGTCTGCGGCTACGACCTCCGCGCCACACCAGACCGCTGCCCGGAATGCGGAACAATCCTCGCCAAGGGCGCTTAGATTTCAAACGGACCCACTACCGTCAGTGCAGATAAAAAGGCAACCACGGAGGCACGGAGGCAACGACAGAGACGCTCAGCCGTCTCTCCGTCGCTTCCTCTCCAACTCGGCCTCAAAGACAGTGAACCGCGACGCGCTTGCTAGCCCCCGGGCATCCGTCCGCTGGTCCAGTGCGTGATGTCGACCACCGCCAAGGGCACAGAGCGCCAACTACGTTTTGCTGCGCATTCCCATGCCGCCGAGCCCTTCCTGAAAGCCCTTCTTCGTCCATTCCTCGCGGTAGGTCCGTGTGAACTCGCGTGACAATTTTCGTCCCAATCCGATCTGGCCGAGTACTTCCTCAAGCGACACCCCCTGTTCTCCGCGGTGCAAGTTTCCCAAGACCCGGTAGACGATCTTGTCGGCGGAACAAATCTGGCATTCGTCCGTCTGCTTGAGCAGGTAGGCCAGCGATTCCGTCTCGCCAGGGTCGAGCTTCTCAAAGTACACAGGGTCGAACTGGGCGCGGAGGGCATCGAGTTCGGAAAGCGCGAGGTCGAAGATGGCTATGGCGTTGGTGTTGATGTGTCGCGTCAGGTCGATCGGTTGTTGCTCGCCTTTGGCATCCACATAGAAGTGCGCCTCATCGACCACGGTGCGCGCAAGATGCACCTCGCATTGGGCGATCATCTGGTCCCACAAGCCGTGTCGGGAGATCTCGATGACAATGTTGGCATCAAGCAGGAGTAACCTGAACTTCTTCACCGTCGGGAACCTCCTGCTCGACGAAACGTATGGCCTCGTGCCTGCTGATGTTCAGGTATTCGGCAAACCGACCGATGGCAAGCTCCCCACGCCGCAGCGCCTTGACAGCAAGCACCCTATACCGTGCCGGCCATCGATGCGGCTTCTGGTCTTCCCGATCCTCCAGCAACGGGGCCAGGAGCTTGGCCTTGTCAATGGCCTGCTTGGTTTGGTCGCTATCGCATAGCCCACGACCATCCAAGAAGCGTATCCGCCACAGGACTGACTCAACGGATACATCAAACTCGCGAGCCACATCGTAGAGCGACTCGAACGTCACTTTGCCGTCACGCATGCGCGAGTTGATTGCCGTACGGAACGCGTCGCTCGGCATGAGCAAGTTGACCGCGAAGCACGTGGCGAGTTTCTCCTCCTGCTCTCTGGTGATTAGCACTGCATCTGCGGTCGGATGGAAGAATGGCCAAGTGAGCAGGTGGAACAGCTCATGGGCCAAATCATGGTTTCGCCGCCACCGGGCGTTCTTCGCGTTCAACAACACCGCCGCGCCGAAAGTGCCTGACACAACCGATGCGGCCGTACCCGACGGTTCAAAGTCCAGATGAAAGACTTTGACCCCGCGGACTTCTTCCAGAATAGCCAGCAGGCACAGTCCCGGTCGGTCACCTAGCTGCAATTCCTGCCGAACCCGCTTGGCGAGCTCCTCGGCTTCGAGGTACCCGTACCGCGTTGGATCGCCCTTTGCCTCGGGCAGAGAGGTCGGCGCTTGTTCGTTGCACCATATTTCAAGGTTGTGGTACTGCTCGCACAACTGAAGGAATCGAACTTCGATCTCCTTCGCATCCTCCTGTTCCGGACGCTTCCGCCACAACACCGCTGGCTCGGCCGCGATCGGTCCCTCGCCGAGGAAGAACGCAACGGAACGCCGGTACACACCGGCCATTTTCTGCAACTGGCTCAGGCTCGGTTCCCGCTTGCCGTTCTCGAACTCGGATAGGGATGATTCGCCGATGTCGGTCCGCTCCCTGACCTGGGTCCCAGATAGGCCGGCTCGCTGCCGTGCGTACTTAAGCCGGTCGTGGATCGGCATGGCCTCTCCTCTTTTACTTTACTCGTTCAGCTAATACTTCTATTATGCAGAACAATTATACCTAGTATATCGGCAAAAACAAGGTAAAATATTCTGCAATTGGGAATAAACGCGCAGAAGGAGCATGCCCTTGAACACTTCGTCTCTCCGTCTCTTCCCCACCCACTTTCTTCTCCGCGGCTTCCTCTGCGTCTCCGCGTCTCGGCGGTTGCATTTTGCTGTTTCATCCGCACTTGGGCGTCAGATTCACCGGACCGTCGTCGGCCGCCGCTCGTCGGCTCTCCGACGTGATCAGCCGTTTCACTTCACGCAGTGCCGCCACGTACCCGGCGCGATGTGCGGCGAATTCACGGGTGAACAGGCCGTGCATCAGGCGGTTCTGGCTCGAACGCTTTTTCCCCAGGACCGTCTTGGGGCCGTGGCTCTTGAGCCACGGCCGATTGCGGCGGATCGCCGCTCGCAGCGATTCCAGGCCCTCCGGGGAGAGCCGGTAGTGGGGCTTTTGCTTTTCCGGTAATGGCTCGCTCATCTCTGACATCTGTTTCTCCTTGTGATAGTGACTGTTTTGTTTTGCCCGGGGTCGGCGGTTCCGAGACCGTGACGATCTGGTTTTGCGCGATATTCGCCTGATGCACGGCCGTGAATCGCCGGCGGCTGGGGCGGCGATATTCATGCAAGGCCATGACGTGCCGGCGGCAGGCGTTGGCTAGGCGGTCACGCGCGATGTGCATCCATTTCATGCGATGATTAGGGGTTTGCACCACCGCGAAGTGGCTCAGGTACGCGATCGTCCCGTGCATCCACAGGATTTGTTCGGCCAGCACTTCCTCCAGCGGATCGCGCGGCCCCACGCGGGCCAGGAACGATCGCGCCTCCGCCTTCACTCGCCGATGCCGCGGCGTACCCGCCGTTAGCGTCCGATTCATGATTTCTTCGTAGATCTTGACCGGCAAAGCCGAAGAATCCCGCCGTTTCGGCCTCATCACGGCCGCCGTTGTGAGTTGAGTTTGCTCCTGCATCATGATGGTCCCCTACATAGGGTCCGCGCAGTGAAGGTTTTTGTCCCGAATTCCTGTTCGTTCCAAGCGCCAGCCAAAAAGTATCGTTTTTTAAATATCGCCCTTCGTCGCGGTTAAGCCCTGGCGTGATTGACGCTTGTGCACAATCCGCTTACCATCCCCAACCGATGCGAAATCCAGGAGGCCAGTTGCACTCGTTCGATCCCAAGCAGATGTATTCCGGCCAGCCTCTGCCGGTGGGCATGCCCATGGCCGTGCCAGGTCCCCCCGGCTCCGCCTACAGCCGATACCGCGAGATGACCCTCGAGGAAATGCTCCTGGAAAACCGGGTGCTCTTTCTCGTCGGCGAGATCAATCACATCTCCGCCAGCCGCATCATGATGCAGATGCTCTATCTGCAAAGCGTCAAGCGCGACCAGGACATCAACCTGTACATCAACTCCCCCGGCGGCGTGGTGGACGACACCCTGGCCATTTACGACATCATGAAGTTCCTGAACTGCGACGTGGCCACCTATTGCATCGGCCGCGCCGAGAGCGGCGGGGCCATCGTCTTCATGGCCGGAAAAAAGGGCAAACGCTTCATCCTGCCCAACGCCAAGGTCATGATCCATCAGCCCTTCGGCGGCGTCTTCGGCGCAACCGCCGACATTCAGATCCAGGCCGATGAAATCCTCAAAACCAAGGAGACCCTGATCGCGATCATGGCCCGCTGCACCGGCCAGACCGCCGACCGCATTCGCGAGGACGGCGAACGCGACCGCTTCTTCGATGCCCAGGAGGCGGTCAAGTACGGCATCTGCGACGAAGTCTTGGGCGAGGATTCGCCCGCCGCCGCCGTCGCCGCCGCCTCCGATGGCACGAAACCTAAATGAGTTGCTGGTTGCTAGTTGCTGGTTGCTAGACCGACCAGCCACTAGCAACCAGCAACCAGCAACCAGCAACTGATTATGAGCACCCTGATTCCCATTGTGATCGAGAAAAGCGGCCGGGGCGAACGGGCGTACGACATCTACTCGCGCCTGCTCAAGGACCGCATCATCATCCTCGGCGGCCCCGTCACCGATGAAACGGGCAACACCATCATCGCCCAGTTGCTTTTCCTCTCCAACGACGATCCCAAGTCGGACATCCAGTTTTACATCAACTCGCCCGGCGGCAGCGTGTCGGCGGGGCTGGGGATCATCGACACCATGCGGTTTCTCCGCTGCGACGTGGCCACCACCTGCATCGGCATGGCCGCCAGCATGGGCGCCTGCCTTCTGGCCGCCGGCAAGAAGGGCAAACGCGCCGTCCTGGCCAACAGCCAGATCATGCTCCATCAGCCCCTCATCGGCGGCGTGCTGCAAGGCGCCGCCACCGACCTGGGCATCGAGGCCCAGCACATGGTCCGCCTGCGCGATCGCCTTTACAAAATCATGGCTGGCTTCACCGGCAAGCCCGAGGAGCAAATCCACCGCGATTTCGACCGCAACAAGTGGCTCTTCGCCGAAGAGGCCGTCGAATACGGCTGCGCCGACCGCGTCCTGGAACGCGCCCCGGAAGCCGTCGCCCACATGCGCTCGGAGGATGAAGACACCGGCGACGATGAGGAACGATAAACCCCAACCACGCCTCCGCGCCGCCGCCGCGGCGATCACCTTTTTGGCCCTCGGCGCCCTCGCCGGCTGCGCCGGACCCAGCAAGCCCAACATCGAGCTGCGGAAACAGAACCAGCAATTGGAAGCCAAGATCGATCAGTTGCAGCGCGGCCACGATGCCGACCAGGCCACCATCCGCGCCTTGCAAGCCGGGCGACCCACCACGCGCACGCTTCCCCAGAGCGAGCTGGATCAACTCTTCACCACCGCCAGTTTGCGTTTCGGCTCACTGACCGGCGGATATCACCCGGATCCCCAAAAGAGCGGCGACA
This sequence comes from Phycisphaerales bacterium UBA1161, assembly GCA_002311745.1. Lineage (GTDB taxonomy): Bacteria > Planctomycetota > Phycisphaerae > Tepidisphaerales > Tepidisphaeraceae > UBA1161. The sequence goes on from DBZL01000004.1 coordinate 11,247, forward strand.
CCGAGCTGCGCATCTACATCGTGCCCATCGACGAAAGCGGCGACCCCATCAAGGCGGCCGGCACCTTCCGCGTGGAGCTGTTCGACCTGACCCTGAAAACCGGCAACCGCATCGGCCAATGGGATTTCGACCTCAAGGCCGCGCGCGACAGTTGGCGGGCCCAACTCTACTTTTACACCTATATCCTGCGATGTCCCTGGCAAATCGCGCCCCTGCACGCCCAGCTCCTGGCTCGCGTGACGTTCACCGATGCCCTGACGCATCGTGTTTTCACGGTCGATCGCGATGTGACGATCCAACCCCCGGCGACCGCGTCGCCGTAAACCCAGCCACGTCAGCCGTCGCGAGTCATTATCCGCACGGAGTGATCGTCGGCCACGAGGGCCAGCTCGGCCAGGTTCAGAAACAGCCCTGATTCCACGATTCCCGCCCTGGCCGACAGTTGCCGGTCCAGCTCCACCGGATCGTCGATTCCCGCAAATTTGCAGTCGAAGATGTAGTTGCCGTTGTCGGTGACGTAGATGGCCCCATCGCTGCGCCGCCGCAAGGTCGGCACACAACCCAACTGCCGCAAAAACCGCTCGCTGGCCTCGTAGGCGAAAGAAGTGACCTCCACCGGCAGGGGCGAGCGGGTCCCCAGCTTGGATACCAGCTTGCCGGCATCGGCGACGATGATCAGCTTGCGCGAGTTCTGCGCCACGATCTTTTCGCGCAGCAGCGCCCCGCCCAAGCCCTTGATCATCGCCAATCCCGGCGCGATTTCATCGGCCCCGTCGACGGTCAGGTCGATCCGATCCACCTGCGAAAAGCCGGCAACCGTCAGCCCGGAATCCTGGGCCAAGCGTTCGGACGCCACACTGGTGGGCACGCCCCGCACGTCGCGCAGCTTGCCGCTGCGCACGGCCAAACCCAGAGCGACGATGAAGAACTTGACCGTCGAGCCGGTGCCCAGTCCCACGATCATGCCGTCGGTCACGTACTTCAGCGCCGCTTCGCACGCCCGCTGTTTAGGTTCCATGCAACGAGGATAAAAGGACACGACCCGGCCGTAAAGCGCGCGATCGCGGGACCATCGACCGCTGCCGATCCCTGCGGTATCGTGTCGGGTGGTGATCCATGAAGCGAATCGCGTTGATCGTGCTATTGGTGGTCGTGGCGGGGGCGGCGTGGTTGGTGTGGCGGCTGACCCGGGGGAATGGCTCGGGGCAGGAGCTGGTGCTGCACGGCAACGTTGATCTGCGGCAGGTGGACCTTGCATTCAACAACAACGAGCGCATCGCGGCCGTGCTGGTGCAGGAGGGGGACCGCGTGGTGCGTGGGCAGGTGTTGGCGCGGCTGGACACGGGCCGCCTGGAGCCGCAGGTGGCGCAGGCGGAGGCGCAGGCCGCGGCCCAGCGGCAGGTGGTGCTGCGCCTGCACAACGGCAATCGCCCTGAGGAAATCGCCCAAGCCCGCGCCAACGTCGAGTCCGCCCAAGCCGATGCGGCCAACGCTCACCAGCAATATCAGCGGCTTGTGGGCCTGTCGCAGACCTCCTCGGGCCGGGCCGTGAGTCAACAGGACCTGGACAACGCCAAGGCCGCCTTGGACGTGGCCGAGGCGAAGCTGGCCGTGAGTCAAAAGGCCCTGGAGCTGGAGGTCGCCGGTCCACGCCAAGAGGACGTGGCCCAAGCCGAGGCGCAACTGCGGGCGGATGAAGCCCAAGTGGCGTTTTTGAAGCAGCAGTTGGCCGATGCGCAGCTCGTAGCGCCGTGCGACGCGGTGGTTCGTTCTCGCTTGCTCGAGCCAGGCGAGATGGCCTCGCCGCAGCGGCCCGTCTTTTCCCTGGCAATCGTCGATCCCAAATGGGTGCGCGCCTACGTGTCCGGAGCGGACCTGGGTAAGGTGCAATCGGGGATGCGAGCGTTCGTGACGGTGGTCAGTCTTCCTCAGCATTTTGAAGGGTGGGTCGGGTTCATATCGCCGGTGGCCGAGTTCACGCCCAAGGACGTGCAGATCGAGGAGCTGCAAAGCAGCTTGGTGTACGAGGTTCGCGTGTTTGTGAAGGATTCCGCGGGTGTTTTGCCCCTGGGGATGCCGGCGACGGTGCACGTGATGCCAGCGACGACCCAGCCGACCGCTGGGAGCCGGCCATGACCGATTCGCAGCCAGATGCGGCGGTGCTGGGCCGCCAGATTCGCAAAACATTTCACCGCGACACCGGCGAAATCGTGCACGCGTTGGACGGCGTGTCGCTGGAGGCCCGCCCGGGGACGATCACCGCTTTGGTTGGCCCCGACGGGGCCGGCAAGACCACGCTGATCCGCATGGCCGCGGGGCTCATGAGGGCCGATGAGGGCGAGCTTCGCGTCCTGGGCATTGACGTTGCCGCCCATCCGCAGCGGGTTCAATCGCGCATCGGGTACATGCCGCAAAGGTTCGGGCTGTACGAGGACCTGACGACGCAGGAGAACCTGGACCTGTACGCCGACCTGCACGGCATTACCGCGGCGCAACGTCAGGAGAGATATCCGCGGCTGATGGAGATGACGGCTCTCGGGCCGTTTGTGGACCGGCTGGCGGGGCGGCTCTCGGGGGGCATGAAGCAGAAGCTGGGGCTGGCCTGCACGCTGGTGCGCTGGCCCGAATTGCTCTTGCTGGATGAGCCGACGGTGGGCGTCGATCCGCTGTCGCGTCGGGAACTGTGGGAAATCATCGAGCAATTAGTCCATGGGCAAGGCCTGACGGTGCTGCTGAGCACGTCTTATCTGGATGAGGCGCAGCGTTGCGGGAACGTGATCGTGCTGCACCAGGGGAAGGTGCTGGCGCGTGGCGGGCCGCAAGAGGTCAGCGCCTTGGCCCAGGGCCGCGCGTTTCTGGCCGAGCCTGGGGCCGGGCAAAAGGCTCGCGGGCTTCAGGCGCGGCTGCTGGACGATCCGAACGTGATCGACGCGGTGCCGCAGGGCGGGCTGGTGCGGCTGGTGAAAAAAAACGGCGCTCAAGACCCGCGCCAAGCCGGCGAGGATGCCCTGGCCGGCCTAATCTTGACGCCCGCGGAGCCGATTTTTGAAGACGGGTTCATGGTGCTATTGAGGCGAGCGGTGGGGGAGCAGGGCATCGGCGGCTCGATGACGCTGGATCGGCCCGTGGTGGCGGACGCCAGCGAGATGGTCGTGACCGTCCGCGACCTGACCCGCCTGTTCGGGAGCTTCGCGGCCGTGGATCACGTGAGCTTCGACGTGCACCGGGGCGAAATCTTCGGCCTTCTGGGTCCCAACGGCGCGGGGAAAACCACGACGTTTCGCATGCTCTGTGGGCTGTTGGCCGCCACGGGCGGGATGTTGCAAGTCGCCGGCGTGGACCTGCGCCACGCGCGGGCCTCGGCGCGTCAGCGCATCGGATACGTGGCCCAGAAGTTTTCCCTCTACGGCCAACTTTCGGTGGTCGAGAACCTGGACTTTTTCGCCAGCGCCTACGGCCTGCGCGGCGGACGCAAGCGCCGGCGCATCGACTGGGCGCTGGAGCAGTTCGAGCTGGGCGCGTTGCGGCGGCTGCCCAGCGGGCAATTGCCGGGGGGATTCAAGCAGCGATTGGCGATGGCGGCGGCCCTGCTGCACGAGCCGGAGACGCTCTTTCTGGACGAGCCGACCAGCGGCGCCGATCCCCTGGCCCGGCGGGAGTTTTGGCGGCGGATCACCGCCCTGGCGGAGCAGGGCGTGACCGTGATCATCACCACCCACTTCATGGAGGAGGCGGAATACTGCGACCACGTGGCGGTCATGGATGCCGGGCGCATCCTGGCGCAGGGCACGCCGGCGGAGATTCGCCGCCGCGCACAACCGCAAGCTGGACGCGAGCCGACGATGGAGGACGCCTTCGTCGCCATCGTCGAGCAGGCCCGCGGCGCGGCGTCGGCGGATGTCAAGGCCGGAGGCGCCGCGTGACGGCCCCGGACCAGCCAACGCGCCGTCGGCTGCGTGCCAAGGCTCGCCGCGTTTGGGCGCTGATCCGCAAGGAATGGCGCCAGATGGTTCGCGATCCGAGCAGCATCGCCATCGGCGTGGTGCTGCCGGTGATCCTCATTCTGCTGTACGGCTACGGGCTGTCGCTGGACGTGAAGAACGTCAAGGTGGCGGTGGTGCTGGAAAGTCCTTCGCCGCAGGCGACGGAACTGGCCGCGGGGTTTCAACTCTCGCCGTACTTTGAGCCGCGTTTTTTCAATTCGATGCCGCCGGCGCAGGAGCTTTTGCTGCAGCGGAACGTGGATGGGATCGTTCGCATCCGCTCGGATTTTGCACGCCACCAAAGCATCGGCGACGCGCAGTTGCAGATCGTCGTCAACGGCACGGATGCCAACCGCGCCAGGATCATCCAGGGCTACGCTCAAGGCGCCGTCGCGCAGTGGGGGGCTCGGCTGGGGGCCCAGGGGGCCGGCGTGAGCGCCGGGCCGGTGGTCGTGCAAAACCGGCTCTGGTTCAACGAGGCCAACGACAGCCATTATTTTCTGGTTCCCGGCCTGATCGTGCTGGTGATGACGCTCATCGGCGCGTTTTTGACGGCGATGGTCATGGCCCGCGAATGGGAACGCGGAACGTTTGAGGCGCTGTTCGTCACGCCCGTTCGGTCCGATGAGATTCTCCTGGGCAAGACGATTCCCTATTTTGTCCAGGGCATGGTGGGGCTGGGGCTGTGCCTGCTGGCGGGAAAGTTCCTCTTCCACGTGCCGTTTCGCGGATCGATGTGGCTGCTGGGCGCCTCGTCGATGCTTTACCTGGTGGTGGCATTGGCGATCGGGCTGCTGATTTCGTCGTTGACCCGCAGCCAATTCGTGGCCAGCCAGATCACGCTGCTGGTGACGTTTTTGCCGGCGGTGATGCTGTCGGGATTTTTGTTCGATCTGCGAAGCATGCCGGCCGCGGTACGGCTGATCACCTACCTGCTGCCGGCGCGGTATTACGTCGCCTTGCTGCAGACGCTTTTTCTGGCCGGAGATGTGTGGGGCGTGGTGGTGCCCAACCTGCTGGTGCTGGGCGGCATGGCGGCGGCGCTGCTCTTTTTAGCGCGCCTGTCGACGACCAAAAAACTGGCTTGAGGTGTTTGGTGTTTGAGGCACTGCTGCGCATCCTGGCCCTGACCCGCAAGGAGCTTTTGGCCACGCTGAAGGACCCGCGCAGCCGAGTCAGCCTCCTGCTTCCGCCGATCATCCAATGCCTGATTTTCGGATACGCCGCCACCTACGACCTGAGCGACGTGCCCTACGCCGTGCTGGATCAGGACCGCAGCCCCGCCTCGCACGAGCTGCTGGCGCGGCTGGACGGATCGGGCGTCTTCCACCGCGTCGCCAACCTGGATCGCGCCCAGGACCTGCCCACCTACATCAATCAGCGGCGGGCGCTGTTGGTCATCCAGGTGGGACAGGATTTCCAGCGCCGGCTGCAGTTGGGCCAGGCGGCGCCCCTCCAGGTGATCGCCGACGGCCGCAACTCCAACACCGCCAGCGTCGCCGCCAGCTACATCGCCGCCGTCGTGGAGGCGTTCAATGCCGACTGGAACCTGGCCCACAACCAGGCCGGTCCGAGCATCCGAGTGGTTGGCCGCTCGTGGTACAACCCGAACCTGGAGACGCGCTGGGCGATGATTCCCAGCCTGGTGGGAACGCTGACGATGCTGCAGACGCTGCTGCTGACGGCGATGTCCGTGGCCCGCGAACGCGAGCAGGGCACGTTCGATCAACTGCTGGTGACTCCGTTCCGGCCCGTGGAGATCATGATCGGCAAAACGCTGCCGTCGATGCTCATCGGCGAAATCCAGGCGACCAACGTGCTGCTGGTGGCGCAGCTTTGGTTCCGCATTCCATTTGCCGGGTCGTTTGTCACGCTGTACGCGGGGCTGAGCTTGTTCCTGCTCGCGGCGGTGGGGATCGGGCTGTTCCTCTCGGCCATCGCGGCCACCATGCAGCAGGCGATGCTCTTTTCGTTCGTGGTGATGATGCCCTGCATGCTTCTGTCGGGTCTGACCACGCCGATCAGCAGCATGCCCAAGGCGCTGCAAGATGCGACGCTGGCCAACCCGCTGCGATATGCCATTGAAATAGCCCAGCGCGTGTACCTGGAGGGAGCGGGGCTGGGACGGCTGTTTCCGGACTTATGGCCGATGGCGATCATCGCCGTCGTCACGCTGTCGGCGGCCGCGTGGATGTTCCGCCACCGGTTGCAATGATGCGCAAGGGCGCTTCGAGCGCGACCATGGGAGCAAGCAAATGGCCCAGCACAGAGTCTGTCCTTGGTGGCTCGGCTATATTCTGATCAACCCGCTGCGGCGTCTGCGTCAAGACCCGGCCAAACTCCTCGCCCCGTATGTGCGCCAGGGGATGATCGTCCTGGAGCCCGGCCCCGGGATGGGCTTTTTCACGATCGAGCTGGCACGGAGGGTGGGTCCGTCGGGCCGCGTCGTAGCGCTGGACGTTCAAGACAGGATGCTCCAGCGGCTTAAACGCCGAGCGGCAAGGGCCGGCCTGCTCGATCGGCTGGATGCTCGTTTGGTGCCGCCGCATTCCATGGACCTGAAGGGGATGGACGCGGCGGTCGATTTTGTCCTGGCCATGTACGTGGTGCACGAACTGCCCGATGCCCGCCGGTTTTTCCTGGAAGCCGCGGGGGCCATGAAACCGGGGGCCTGCCTGTTGCTCGCCGAACCCAAGACATACGTGAGCCGGGAGGAGTTCGAGGCGGAGCTTGGGGCCGCGGCCCAGGCGGGATTCCAGCCATTGGAGCCGCCGGCCTTCGCCGGCAGCCACGTGGCCCTGTTGAAAAAATGAGAGGGGCGCCTATCCCAGCATGGCCACGGCATCGTTGACGTGCGTGGGTATGTCGGCAGTCACTTTCTGAATGATCGCGGCGTCCAGGCCGGCTTCCTTCAAGATGGATGCGTCAAGCTGCTGTCCCCGGGCCGTCAGGTTAAAGCCGATACCGGCCTGACAGCAGATGGTGTCGGCGATGTGGACCAGACAGACCACAAGCCGGCTGTCCTCCGCCAGGCTGCGGGGAGCATGATGAAATCCCGCCGCTTGCTGGCAGGTGCGGGGAAATTTCCACTTTTCCGCCAGCGCTTTGCCGAGCATTTGATGGTCCACGCCGAGGAATAGGCGCTCGGCAGCGCAGTAATCTCCGCCATGTTCCAACACCGTGGTGCAGACGGTTTGCACCTTGGCCGGCCAGACCTGCAAGGCCACCAGGATGCCCACGTCGTGGATCAGTCCCGCCAGGAACGCCTCGTCCACCAGCGGAATTTTCAGACCCTTGGCCAATTCGCGGGCCGTGACCGCCACGGCGATGCAATGCGTCCACAGATCGCGCGCGGTAAAGCCCTCGCAGAGCTTCACGCCGCGGAACAACTGGCCGAGGCTGGCGGCCACGGCGACGTTCTTCACCGCGTTGAGGCCCAGCAGCACGATCGCTCGGTCGATGCTGCTGATCTGCCCGGGGAGTCCGTAAAACGCGCTGTTGACCAATTTGAGAATCCGGCTCACCAGGGCGGGGTCGTGTGAAATGATCTTGTGCAGGCTGCTGGCGGAGCTGCGCGGGTTCTCGACGATGGCGATGATCCGGGCGGTGACCTCCGGCAGCGTCGCCAACGCCGTGATGTTCTTGATGGCCCGATTAACAATGACCTCGGGATTGGTGCCGGTCGCAACGGCGGTGGGCATAGTGGTCCTCTATTGTTCTGCATCTCATATCGAAAAACGGGTTGTGTAACTTGAAGTACGCCCAATCGCGTCCGATAGGGGTGCCGCTGGCGGCGCTGCGGCGATTAGAGGCTCTTAATACGCGATCAGCTTCTTGAGCAGTCGCGGGTCGATGGTCAGGTTTTGCAGGATGCGGGTGATTTTTCGCGCGGTGGCGAGGCCCTGGTACGGATTGCGGCATCGACCCCGCCGCGGCCGCCCCCCGTTCCAGATCGCCCGCGCTGCGGCAAGGATGGCGCTTCGCTGGTACGGCACGTGGCGCACGTCTTGGCAGCGCTGGCGGCCCCGTTGCCGGTTACCGACGTCGATCACCGACGTGGCGAAGCTGGCGGCCTCGATGACCCCGCTTGAACTGTTGCCCACCAGCATGGCCGCATCCCGCAGCAGGGCCAGAAAAATCGGCCGGCTGACGTCCCGGCGCACGATCGCTTCTTTGTCCGCGGTGGCCGCTCGCCAGCGGCGGATGATCCCGCCGCTGCCCGGGTCGTTGTTGGGATAGATGATGACGATGCGTCCGACGCCCGCCGCCGCCACGGCGCGCAGGACGGTATCAGCGCGTTTGAATTCCAGATTTTCATCGGCATCCAGCGGGTGCAGAACCAGCAGGGCAAATTGCCGCGGCCGCAGGCCGGGAAACTGTGCCGCGACTTGCCGCGGCGAGGCCGCGTCGCGGGCGATGCCGTCGATGCCGGGCGATCCCACCTGGTGGATGCGCCACGGATCCTCGCCCAATTTGAGGAGGCGTGTGGCGCTTTGCCCCGTGGCCGCGAAATGGACGTGGGAGAGCTTGGTGATGGCGTGACGCAGCGAGTCATCGACCTGGCCCAGCGCCCGATCTCCGCCGTGGACGTGCGCCACGGCCAAGCCGCAGAGGTGTCCGGCAGTCGCCGCCGCCAGGCCCTCCACGCGGTCGCCCACCGCCAGGATCACATCCGGCTTGAGCCTGGCGAACACACGGGCCAACGCGGCGATGGCGTGACCCGTCGCGACGGCCTGCCGGCGACCCTGCCACGGAACCACCGCATCGACGTTCCACCCTTCGTCGCCCACGCGGGCGAGGCTGCGTCCGTGCCGGCGGTCCAGGTGCATGCCGGTGACGACGATCTGCAGCTTCAATCGCTTGGATTTTTGGATATTCCTCAGGACGCCGCGCATCAGCCCAAACTCGGCCCGCGTTCCGGTGACGAAGCAGATGCGTCTGCGTTGTGGCACGAATACCAAGTTAGCCGACGCGATCAAATCCCGCCATGACGGCGGCTTTTGCGCGGACTTGGCGTGTGCCCAGCCTTGCGGGCAACCGACTGTTCTTCCTCCCCCTGTACGCGGGGGGAGGAACGAGGTGGGGGTTTGTTCGAGGGGCGATGGATAGTCGGATCGGAACCACCGCCGCAATCGCCAAACCCCCACCCAACCCTCCCCCGGCGGCGTACCCAACTTTTTTCATCTGTG
>DBZL01000029.1 GCA_002311745.1 Phycisphaerales bacterium UBA1161
CACTGACCTGAAATACGCTCTAGCCCTTGAACCGTGCAAACCATTGGTACCAAGAAGCAGGCCCCACTCGACTTGGCGTATTTGGCTTGGCGCCCTTCGCGGCTTCGCGGTTTGATCGCTTCATGCTCCGCGGTTGCCTTTGCTTCTCTTCAAAATCGTTCGAAAATCGAATCGATCGGCGAAAAACCAATTAAACTCTTTCAGATCCTTCCAAATCGCGCCAAAATCAAAGGCCGATTGGCCCCTTCCAGCCAGCCCCGATCGTCCATCTCTTGCCCCGCCAAAATCGTAAAGCCAATCTCGCGCCGCCGTTGCGCCCAACCTGCCAAAACGTGCAATTACAGTTCGAAGCGCGCGCTGGGAGGCTAACTATCTTTTTTCAAAAATCGCAAATTTCGTTCGCAATGACCTGCCGCGCAAAGGGTTACCGCGATTGCGTTATCGCGCAACCAGCAACCAGCGACTCGACTGAGCTCGCCGAAGTCAACTGGCAACTGGCAACTCGCCATTGACCTCAGGACAACGGCGGAATCTATGGCTGCGTCGCGGGGGCGCTTGTGCTGGTGGCGGGGTTGTTTAGGGCGGCGATGCGGTCATTGGCTTGCGTGCTGCCCAGGTCCAGGGCGGCTTGATAGTAGTGACGGGCTTGCGACAGGTCCTTGGCAACGCCGTGGCCGTCGCGGTATAGGTCGCCCAGGAACAAATTGCACCACGGACTGTCGGATAATCCCTTGCGATAGTCTTCAGCGGCTTTGGCGAAGTCCTTGTCGCCGTTGTGGCCGTTTTCGGTCATCCAGCCCAGATTCCCCCAGGCGTCGCCCAGGCCGCCATCCGCGGCTCGCTGGAAAAGCTCCACGGCCGCTTTGTCATCCTGATCCACGCCGGTGCCGTCGCGGTACATGATGCCAAGATTGTTCATGGCATCGAGGCTGCCGGACTCGACGCCGCGCTTCAGCCAGGCGATTCCCGCGCTCAAGTCCTTGGCCACGCCCTCGCCGTGGAGATAGAAGATGCCCAGGTTGCTGGCGGCCAGGCCGTTGCCCAGCTCGGCGGCCTTGCGGTACCAATCGGCCGCCTGCGAAATGTCTTTATCCACGCCAAAGCCCTGCTCGTACATCCAGCCGATGTTCACCATGCAATCGGTGTTGCCGGCTTCGGCGCCGCGCCGGAACCACTGGACGGCGAGGTTGTAATCGCGAGCCGTTCCCTGGCCGTCGCGGTACATGATGCCAAGGTGATTCATGGCCGCGGATGAGCCGCCTTCGGCGGCTTTGCGGAAGAGCTCGGCGGCCTTGGCCAAATCGATCGGGACGCCGCGGCCGTATTCGTACATCAACCCCATGTTGCTGGAGCCGGTGGCGTCGCCGGCGTCGGCGGCCTTGGCGTACCAGTAGGCGGCCTGCTGGTAATCCTGCTTGACCCCGTGGCCGTTCTCGAACATCCAGCCGTAGTTGACCATGCCATCGGCGTTGCCGCCCTCGGCGGCGCGGCGGAACCATTTGCACGCCTCGACATCGTCCTTGGGCACGGCGATGCCGTCCCGGTAGAACACGCCCAGACGGTCCATCGAGGTGTAGTGATTGATATCCGCCGCCTTGCGATACCACTTGAGCGCCTCGTTCACATCCAGGGCCACGCCCTTGCCGTACTGGTACATCACGCCGACGTTGCCCATGCCGACGGGATCGCCCAGGTCGGCGGCGGCGCGATACCACTTGAGGGCCTCGGCATCATCGCGCGGCACGCCGTGACCGTTCTCGTACATCCAGCCGAGATTCACCATGCCGTCGCTGTTGTTCAGAGCGGCGGCGCGGCGAAACCAACTAAGCGCCTGGGCATCATCCTCGTCCACGCCCTGGGCATCGCGGTAGGCCTCGCCGATGTGGTTCATGGCCTCGGCGTTGTTCAGGTCGGCCGCCTTGCGATACCAGCGCAGCGATTCGCTCAAATCCTTGGCCAGGCTGGTGCCGTCGCGATACTCGTTGCCCAGGTAGAGCATGGCGTAGGAGCTGCCGGCGTCGGCAGCCTTGCGGTACCACTTGGTCGCCTCCATGGCGCTGGCGGGCACGCCTTCGCCGTTTTCATACAGGATGCCGACCATGGCGCCGGCGTCGGCGTAGCCACGATCGAACGCGCTTGCGAAGAGTTGCATCGCCTTGGCGTAGTCCTGCGACTGCCGCGCCTTCATCCCCTGCTGATACATCGACTGTGCCTCCGGATCGACGCTTGGGGCGGCAGAGACGATGGGCGGTTTGTCCTCCTTGGCCGGACCCGACGGCTTGGTGGTGGTCGCGACCGTGTCGAGTGTGCCGCTGGGCCCCGTCGCCGCGGGCTGCTCGTGCGGCGAACGAGGATTCTCCGTGCCTTGCTGAACGTTCGTCGCGGTCTGCACGGGAGCAGACGACGATCTGTTCATCATCTTGACCGCGAGAATCGCCGACACCACCGCGCAGATCACCACGACCGCGGCGATGGCCGACCAGAAGAAGACCGGATGCATCACCAACGCCATCGTCGCGCTGGGCCTGGGCGGCGCGGCGGGTGTGGGGGCAATCGTCTGGCGATAGGGCGGCACCAGCCCCGTCGGCGCCGGCGCGGGGGCGGCCGTTGCCGGCGGCTCGGCCCGGCCCGGCTCACCGAGCGGCGCTTCGCTGGACATCGTGGCCGCGGCCGTACGCTGCAGGATCACCTTGGTGCGCCCGGCCAGGTCCTGCAGATGCTCTTCCAGCGGCGGCGTCAGCGCGTCCAGCCAGTGCACCGCTCCGATGTAGTATTCCAGCGACTTGGCCGGCGCGATGTCCTCCACGCGGAAGGGAATGACCGTCAACCCCTTCTCGAAGGCGTGCTGGACTTCGCGTTTGACCTGGGGGGAATTGTTGGCGTTGCCGGAGAAGATCAGGATGAGGATGCGGGCTTCGTCGATGCCGTTGACGATGGCTTCGCCCCAGTCGGCGCCGGGCTGGATGTCGCGGGGGGCGATCCAGCAGCGCACGCCATGGGACTCGAGCATGGCGCAGGCGGCGTCCGCGGTGAGTTTGTCCTTGGTCGAGTAGCTGACGAAAACGTCGTGCGCCACGGTGCCGGCACCTCGGAACTGGTCAGACATTAAACACGATAGGACCGACGCCGCCAAGTGCCGAGGTTGCACGATGGCGGATCGCCTACCGGCGGGCGGAGGCCCGGGTGGGCCTTTTTCTGTCTTTGGATCAGCGGGGCTTGGCGTAGACGACGGCGTCGATGAACTGCTCGAAATCGAGCAAACCGCTGGCGGCGAGCTTATGGGCATATTCGGCATCGCCGTCGGGGCCGAATCCGATGCTCCGCGCGATGGCGGTGCGGACGGGGCAGAGATGGCTGATGCCGTGGTTCAGCTCCCCCGCCGTGGAAAGGGGCGTGGATGAATCATCCGTATCGAAATCAATGGAATGTCGTTCGACGCCTTGCAGGGTGCCGGATTCAAATCGGCCGACCTTGAAGCCCACGCAATCGGGCTGTTCGGCAAGGGCCTGAATGACGAGGGCGACGAAATTGTCGGCCACGCTGTCGCCGACCTCCAGAAAACAGCAGTATTCTCCATTGGCGCGCTGCAGGAGGTTGTTTCGTTTTTGCCAGAGCGACGTTTTGCCGTCGTCCATGTCGACGATGACTTCGACTTCCTGATGACCAATCAGCTGGGGAGTGACCTGATCGAGCAATCTGCGCAGAAGAGGCTCGTGCTGTTTAAGCGAGGCGATGAGGATGGAAAGCTTTCGAAGTTGGGACAACGGCTGGGCGGGCATGTTTCCGGGTTGGGCGATGAGACGGCCCGGTTCGGCGTTTCCGGCGAGGACGGCGCCCAGCGCCGCGGTAATTTTGTCGCGGCCCTGGGGCATGGTGCTTTGCGCGTAATTGATGTGTTCGATCCAATGGCGCCGGGGCTCGCTGCCGATCCAGCCCTGAGCCGTGATGGCGATGGTCGGGGTTCCGGCGGCATAGGCCATGTGCAGGGGAAAGCTGTCCACGCTGAGGAGAACTTTGCACTGGGGCAAGACGACGGCCAGGGCATCGGGTCGCCAGACGGGATCGCCGATGGGCAAGAGGGCGAAGTCGGCGGCGAAATGCTCCTGGAGCCAGCGCACCATGTCGCGCTTCAGGTCCTGAGCGTAGGGCGAGGTGCGGGCGTCGAGGCAGTAGGCGAGGATGGGCTTGTCGCCGGGGGGCTTCCACGGCTCGGGAGGCGGCTGGGCGCGATCAAAGACGCACGGCAGGATGTGATATTTGTCCAGATATCCGGCGCGAGCCCACGATTCGGTGGAATAGTTCCGGGTCTTTTGGGGGCTGGGCTGCGGGTTGTCTTCGACCTGAATGGCCAAGACACGGTCAAAACCCTGCGCGGCGGCGTGATCGATGGCGAGGCCGGGCGATTTGAGCGGGCCCTCCCAGATCACGGGCGTGACGTAGCTGACCCCTTGCAGCAACGGGGCGAATTCGCGTTGGACGTACCAGAAAACGGCGTGCCCCTGGCGATGCAGATCGAATGCGATCGGCAGGCTGTTGACGATGTCGCCCAGCCGCCCAAGCTGAATGATCGCGACGCGCTGCGGCTTGAGGATGGGGTCGGTCGAGCGATGGCGGATATGCGGTAGCGAGCAGGGCGGCACGTACAAAACGTCGCCCGGGATTTTGGTCGCCTCCGTGCGCACCGGCCGCGCGTTGCTGGCGTGCAGGTGGTGAATCTTGATCGACTGGCTCGGGTTGTAGACGGTGTAACCGGCATCCTGGAAAAGCCGGTTCAAGCGGTTGTCCCCTGCATACATGCCCAGGGGAAAATCCGCGACGACCAACGGCGGTGGACCGCGAAAAACCCACGCGTCCTGCATCCCCCGCGGATACTCGCAAAGCTGCTCGCTTTGATCGCCTTCACGCCGCGACAGAGCGAAGCATTCCTGGTAACCGACGTGGTTCAGGAGGGCGGCGGTATCGTCGAAATAGATGTCGCTGTTGGCGATCACGGCCACGTCGGCCCAGCCGACGCGCGATCGCATGATCGCCAGAAGCTGGCGGATGCTCGGCCGCGCCGGGTCGGTGATCTCGTGGACATGGTCGATGTGGCGGCAGGCCTTGTTGCGGCGCATGGCCTGGGCCATCTCCGCGTTTCGCTGCGGCAGAGGATCGCGATAGGTGTTGAGAAATAAATGAATCATGACCAAGCGGAGATGCGGCGGCCGCCAGCAGAATGCAGGATCGGCTGCGCCACGTCAATGCTCGGGCGGGAAGATCCGTTCTGGGCCCCGCAGGACGCCATGGCGCTGCTGGCCCATCCATGGGAACCGATCTCAATCCACCGGCGTATGCTGCCGTCGGGGCTGCGGATATATTGCGTGGCTTATGGCAGAAACAAAGGGCTGCCCAGGGGACGAGCTGATCTCTCCGGAGATCAAAGGCGACGCCTTTGCGGCGGCGATCACGGAGTTGGCGCGGACGCGGAACCTGCCCAACGTTCTGGAGATCGGGACCTCCTCCGGGGAGGGGAGCACCGCGGCGTGGGTGGCGGGGATGCGGCAGAACCCGTCATCCGGGACGCTGCATTGCATCGAGGTCTCGCCGGCGCATGCTTCGGCGTTGCGGCGGCGGTGGGCGGATGAGCCGCGGGTGAAATGTTACAACGTCAGCTCGGTTCCGCGCGCCCGCTGGGCGACCGCCCAGCAGGTCGGCGATTTTTACCGAAACGTCTCGACGCGCCTGAATCGTTATCCCCTGCAACAGGTGTTGGATTGGCTGCAGCAGGACGCGCGGCAGTTGGAAGGCTCGCCGGTCCCGGAAAACGGGATCGAGCTGATTCGCCGCGAGCACGGGATCGACCGGTTTGACGCCGTGCTGATCGATGGTTCGGAATTCACGGCCTCGGCCGAGCTGGACGAGATTTACGGCGCGCGATTCATCCTGCTGGACGACGTCAACAGTTTCAAGAATTACGCAAATTACCAGCGGTTGCTGGCGGATGACAAATACGTGCTGGTAAGCAGTGACTGGCGGGTGAAGAAGGGGTTTGCGATCTTCGCGCTGGCCCAGGAGATGCCCGGCGCGCTTCGGCCCGATCCGTTGCCGGTGCATTTCTTGACGATCGTGCTCGATGGCGAGCCGTTCATCCGCTACCACATCGACGTATTCCGCACGCTGCCGTTTGAATGGCACTGGCACGTCATGGAAGGGGTGGCGGACCTGGTGCACGACACGGCGTGGAGCGTGGAGTCCGGCGGACACGTGCCGCAGCGCTATCGGTCCGGGCGCAGCATCGACGGCACCAGCGAATATCTGGATCAACTGGCGGCGCAATATCCGGACCGGGTGACGCTGTACCGCAAGCCGCCGGGCGTGCGCTGGGACGGAAAGCAGGAAATGTTCAATACGCCCACGGGGAGGATTTCGCGCCCGAGTCTGCTGTGGGAGATCGACGTCGATGAACTGTGGACCGCCGAGCAACTCGTGGCTGGCCGCAAATTCTTTCTGGACGATCCGACGAAGACAGCGGCGTATTATTGGTGCTGGTTTTTTGTCGGCCCCGATCTGCTCACCTGCACGCGCTATACCTATGGCAACAGGGGCCCTCTGGAATGGCTGCGGACGTGGCGGTACCGGCCAGGCATGTTGTGGGCCTCCCATGAGCCGGCGTGGCTCAAGGAGTTCATCAGCCCAGTGGAATGGCGCGACGTTGCGCCGGTGAATCCCATCCGGCAGGATGAAGCGGAGGCCGCGGGGCTGGTGTTTCAGCATTATGCGTATGCGACAATGCTGCAGATTCTGTTCAAGGAGGAATATTACGGCTACCGCGGCGCGGTGGCGGGCTGGCTTGCGTTGCAGGCGGAGGAGCATTTTCCCGTCCCGCTCAGCCAATATTTTCCGTGGGTGAAGGATGGCGCCCTGGTCGATCGGGCGGAGCATTGCCTCGATCGTTTGTTGTTGGACACCTCGCCGGCGGGCGTGACGCCGGCGAACGCGCCGCGCGCCCGACAGCCGACGGTGGTCGTCGACGCGGTGGCGTATCAACTGGACGCCACCAGCGGGATCGCCCGGGTGTGGAAATCGCTGCTGGAGCAGTGGATCGCCGACGGATTTGCCCAGCACGTGGTGATCCTGGACCGCCTGGGCACGGCCCCGAAAATCCGCGGGTATCGCTATCGCATCATCCACGGGCTGGTGTGGTCGGCCGTCGAGGCGGACCGGCGCATGCTGCAACGCATCTGCAAAGAAGAAAACGCCAAGGCGTTCATCTCGACGGATTACACCGCGCCGACGGAAACTCCCAGCGTCTTTCTGGTTCACGACATGATTCCCGAGGCGACGGGGATGGATTTGAAGATGGACCGCTGGCAACTCAAGCACGCGGCGATCCGGCGGGCAGCGGCGTTTGTGGCGGTATCGCAGTCCACGGGGCGCGATCTGCTGCGATTTTTTCCGGAGGTTTCCGGCAAACCGCTGGAGGTGTCGCCCCACGGCGTCGATGCGGTCTTTCGGCCACGGAGCGACCAGGAACTGGCGGGATTCCGCGTCAAATACAATTTGGCCAAGCCGTACTTCTTCATTCCCGGCGCCAGCCGGATTCCTTACAAGAATGTGTTACTGGTTTTCCAGGCGCTGGGGATGCTCGCCGATGGCCAGAAGTATGATCTTCTCTACACGGCGCGGCAGCCATTGGGGGAGGAATACGATGCGCTGATCCCACCGGGCATGACGGCGCGGGGGGTGTGGCTGGAAGACGACGAGCTGTCGATGGCCTACGGCGGAGCGGCGGCAACGGTGTATCCGAGGCTGTACGAAGGGTTCGGCATGGCGATCCTGGAAGCGATGGCGTGCGGCTGCCCGGTGCTCACCTGCGATAACAGCGCTATCGGCGAGTTGGCCGGGCAGGCGGCGATGTACGTCTCGCCAACCGATCCGGCCCAACTGGCCGCGGCCATGGTGCAAATCCAGAACCCGCAGGTGCGGCAACGGCTGATCGAACGGGGCCTGGCACGGGCGAAGGATTTTTCCTGGCCGGCGGCGGCGGCGACGCTGAAGGACGTTCTGCTGCGAACGGCCGCCCCATCGGCTTGCGACCCCGGGGGCCGTGCCTAAAGCGATGGCGATGCATCAGTGCCCGGACGGTGAGGCCTTCGTGGCCGGCGAAGCGATGTTCGAATCGGACCTGCAAACTTTTCAGGCCGGATGATCATGACAAACCAAGGGCTGTTCGACTTGGCGATGCAACATCAGCAGGCCGGCCGCCTGCGCGAAGCCCAGACGCTGTATCAGCAACATCTGGCATCGCATCCCGACGACGGGCAGGCAACGCAGCTCCTGGGGCTGGTCCATCTGCACTTGGGCCAAGCGCCGGAGGCGCTGGAATTGCTTAACCGCGCGGCGGAACTGGACCCGCAGGCGCCGGACCGCCACTGCCACTTGGGGATGGCATTGCTGGCGCTGTCGCGGCCGGATGAGGCGGCAGGCGCTTTGCAACGGGCGCTGGCGTTGAAACCGGATTATCTGGATGCGTGGTACCACCTGGCGCACGCGCTGCACGCGGCCGGTCGCCTGGACGAGGCGGTCGCGGCGTACCGCCGGACGCTGGAGCTTCGACCCCAGTTCCCAACGGTTCATAACGACATGGGCGCCGCCTTGGCCGCGCAGGGCCGGTACGACCAAGCGGTCGTCGCCTTCCAAACGGCGCTGAGTCAGCGGCCGCAGTACCCGGAGGCGCTGAACAACCTGGACGAAGCGTTGGTCCAGCAGGGAAAATGGGCCGAGGCCGTCGCGGTCAGCCGCCAGATCGTGGCGATGCAGCCGGATTCGGCCGAAGTTCACGATCGCCTGGCCGTCGAGTTGGCCCGCGCCGGCTGGCTGGAAGAGTCCGTCAGGTCCGCTGAAAAGGCCGTGAGCCTGCGCCCGGATTTCGCCGAGGGACACAACACGCTGGGCATGTCGCTGGCGAAACTGGGGCGACTCGAGCAGGCGAAGGCCACCCTACAGCGGGCGCTGGCGCTGAAGCCGGATTTGTCCTCTGCGCGTTTCAATCTGAGTCTGATTTATCTTGTGCAGGGGGATTGGCAGCGCGGCTGGCGGGAATTTGAATGGCGATGGCGCGTCCTCAAACCCTACATGCCCGAGCCGCAGTTTTCGCAACTCATGTGGGACGGCGGCGACCTGGCCGGCCGGCGAATCCTCCTGCATCCCGAAGGAGGTTATGGCGACTCGATCCAATTCGTTCGCTACGTTCCGCTGTTGGCGCGGGGCGGCGGAAAGGTCGTGCTTGCATGCGTCCCCGAACTGCAACGTCTTTTTCAGACGGTGGACGGGGTGGATGAATTGGCCATCACCGCGCCGTCCATGCCGCCGTTCCACGTGCATTGTCCGCTGCTGAGCTTGCCGAGACTGTTGAAAACGAGTCTGCACAACATTCCCGCGAAGGTGCCGTACCTTCGGGCGGATGCGGCGCAAAGCCGGCGATGGCGGGCGATGCTGCCGGCGGGCAAGGAACTGCTGAAAGTGGGCCTGGCCTGGGCGGGCCGGCCGGAATACGACGACGACCGCCGCCGTTCGACGTCGCTTTCCAACCTGGCGCCGCTGGGGCAGGTCGAGGGCGTCTGGTTCTGCAGCCTGCAGAAAGGTCCCGCCGCCCAGCAGGTTCGCGCCTTGCCGGCCGGTTTTGAGGTGACGGACTTATCAGCCGACTTGAATGACTTTGCCGACACCGCAGCCCTGATCGACAATCTCGACCTGGTCATTGCCGTGGACACGGCGGCGGCCCATCTGGCCGGGGCGCTGGCCAAGCCGACCTGGGTGCTGCTGCCCAAGGTGCCGGACTGGCGATGGATGTTGAACCGCGATGATTCGCTGTGGTATCCCACCATGCGTCTGTTCCGCCAGCCAATCGCCGGGGACTGGGATACGCCGATCCGGAGGATCGTGGAGGCGCTGCGGTCGCTGAGGCAAGCGTGAAGGCCATGAATGCGCAGACGTTTCAAACGGCCACCGAGCACCACCGCGCCGGACGTCTGGGCCAGGCCGAGCCGCTCTACCGGCAGGTCTTGGCGCAGGAGCCGAATCACGCCGATGCGCTCAATCAGCTGGGGTATCTGCTGTACCAGACCGGCCGATACCAGGAAGCGCTGCATCTGATCGGCCGCGCCATCGATGGCGATCCATCCATCGCCGAATACCACAACAACCTGGGCCTTGCCCTGGCCGCCCTGGACCTAACCGACCGGGCCATCGCGGCCTACCGCCAGGCCGCAGCCCTAAACCCCGATCTTCCCGAAATCCATAACAATCTGGGCAATACGCTGGAGGCCGTGGGTCAGTTGGATCAGGCCGTCGCCGCCTTCCGCCACGCGCTGGCCCTGCGAAACGATCTGGCCGAAGTCTGGGACAATCTCAGCCGCGTCCTGAAAAATCAGGGCCATTTCGACGAAGCGATGGCCGTGGCAAAAGAGGCCGTGCGCCTGCGGCCCGATTTGGCCTCGGCCCATTTCAACCTCGGCCTCCTGCATCTGCTGATGGGCGATCTGCAGCAGGGATGGGCCGAGTACGAATGGCGTTGGAAGTTTCTGGAAACCTGCGTGCCGCGCCCTTTGTTCGACCAGACCCTTTGGGACGGCGGCGATCTGGCTGGCCGGCGCATTCTCATCCATGCCGAGGGAGGATTCGGCGACACCCTGCACTTCGTTCGCTTTGTGCCGTTGGTCGTCCAGCGCGGAGGCCGGGTCATTTTTGGTTGTCCCAAGGAATTGCTTCGCCTCTTGCAGGGTTTGGGTGGGATCGAGCAGTTGGTGCCGTCCGGCCAGGCGGTGCCCGAATTTGACGTGCAATGTCCGGCGGCGAGCCTTCCGCGGGCGCTGAACATCACATGGGCCAACCTCCCCGCCCACGTGCCGTACCTGCGGGCGGATACGGTGAAAGTGGAAAGCTGGCGTCGTCGATTGCTGGTGGGCGAGGGTCGATTGAAGATCGGGCTGGTGTGGGCCGGGCGACCCGATTTCGCCAATGACCAGAACCGTTCCATGCCGCTGTCGCGTTTGGCGCCGCTGGGCGGGGTTCCGGGCACGTGGTTCTGCAGCCTGCAGAAAGGAGCCGCGGGGCAACAAGCGCTGGCTGGGCCGCCGGGGCTGGAACTGACGGATTGGACCGGGGAGCTCGACGACTTCGCCGACAGCGCCGCCTTAATCGCTAATCTGGACCTGGTTGTGACCGTGGACACGGCGGTCGCCCACCTGGCGGGGGCCTTGGCCAAGCCGGTGTGGGTGCTGCTGCCGTTTGTGCCCGATTGGCGATGGATGCTGCAACGGGAGGATTCGCCCTGGTATCCGACGATGCGTCTGTTCCGCCAGCGGCGCCCGGACGACTGGGACGCGGTTATCGACCGCGTCGTTGAGGCATTGCGAGGTTTGACCAGCCAGCGAGAATGATCCGCGTGATCCAGCCGTTGCTCGAATCCGCGATGCAGCACCATCAGGCGGGCCGCCTGCAGGAGGCGGAAGCGCTGTATCGGCAAGTCCTGGACGCCGAGCCTGAGCACGCGCAGGCCATGCAGTTGCTGGGCTGGGCGGTGTTTCAGAGCGGCCGGGCGCAAGAGGCCCTGGAGGTGATCCGCCGCGCCATCGCGATCGACCAGAACCGCGCTGAATCCCACTACAGCCTGGGCGCGATCCTGGCAGAGCTGAAGCGTCACGCCGAAGCGGCCCAGGCTTACCAGCGGGCGCTGCAGCAGCGGCCGGATTTTCCCGAGGCTGCGTACAACCTGGCCGCCGTGCTGCATGCCATGGGCGATTCGCAAGGCGCGATCGCCGCCTATGAGCAAACCCTGCGTCTGCGCCCATCCTGGGCCGAAGCTCATAACAATCTGGCCAATATCCTTCAGCAGCAGGGGCGATTGGACGAGGCGGAAGCGGCCTTCCGCCAGGCGGTGGCCCTGCAGCCCCATTTCGCCCAAGCCTGGTACAACCTGGGCAACGCCCTGCGACAACGGGGACGCCGCTCGCAAGCCATCGACGCCTTTCACCAAGCGCTGGCGGCGCAGCCGAGCTACGCCGAAGCGTACAACAATTTGGGCAACACTCTGAACGATGACGGTCAGCTCGGCCAGGCCACGGTCGCCTACCGCCAGGCGCTGGCCCTCCGCCCGGTCTACCCCGAAGTCTACCGGAACCTGGCCAAGGTCCTGTTCAACCAGGACCGCGTCGAAGATGCGATCTCGCTCTGCCGCCAGGGGCTGCGCCTTTGCCCCGATGAGCCGGAGTTGCACGCCACCCTGTCCATCTTGCTCCTGCAACGCGGCGAGTATCCCGAAGCCTGGCGCGAATATGAATGGCGAGTGAAAGCCACCGAACCTCTGTTTCCCAATCCTCGGTTTTCCCAAACGATGTGGGATGGAAGCGATCTGGCGGGCCGGCGCATCCTGCTTCATCCCGAAGGCGGCTATGGCGATGCCCTGCATTTCGTGCGCTATTGCCCCGTGGTCGCCCGGCGTGGTGGAAGGGTCCGCCTTTTGTGCCAACCGGACCTGCTGCGACTGTTTGAAAGCGTCGGCGGCGTCGAGCAGGTCGCGGCGGTCAACCAACCCTGGCCCGAGTTTGACGTGCACTGCCCTCTGCTGAGCGTTCCCTTGAGGGTGGGCACCACATTGCAGAGCATCCCGGCCGAAGTCCCGTATCTTCATCCCCAGCCCAAAGAGCGCCAGCAATGGCAATCCCGCCTGGCTGCGCTGGGACGGCGATTGAACGTCGGCCTGGTCTGGTCCGGAGACCCCGGTCATGACACCAACATAAACCGCGCCGTGCCTATCGCTGAGCTGGCGGCGCTGGGCCAGGTGCCGTCCGTGCGGCTGTTCAGCCTGCAAAAAGGCCCGCCCGGCCAGCAGAGGCTGCAACTGCCGCAAGGGATGGAAGTGACGGACTGGACGGCACAGTTGCACGATTGGGCCGACACGGCCGCCCTGACGGATAACCTGGACGTGATCGTGACCGTGGACACCGCCATGGCTCACCTGGCCGGCGCGTTGGCCAAACCGGTGTGGGTCCTGCTGCCAAGAATCGGCGAGTGGCGCTGGCTGAGCCGTCGCACCGATTCGCCGTGGTATCCGACGATGCGCTTGTTCCGCCAAAGCACCCGCGGCGATTGGACCGGCCCGATCCGGCAAATCGTCCAGGCCCTGCAAGAATGGGTCCAGCAGCGAGGATGATGCCGTGAGCCAGGAATGGCTCCAATCCGCCATCCAGCACCATCAGGCCGGCCGCCTGCAGGAGGCCGAAGCCCTGTATCAGCAAATCCTGGCCCAGGAGCCAAACCACGCCGATGCCCTGCATCGGTTGGGGCTGGTCCTGCTGCAAACGGGTCGGCGGCAAGAGGCGCGGGCGCTGCTCGGGCGCGCCATCCAGATCGATCCATCCTGTGCGCAATATCACTGCAATCTGGGCTTCCTGTTGGCGGAGTCGGGCGAAGCGGAACAAGCCATCGACGCATTCCATCGAGCCCTGCAGTTGCGCCCCGACCTGGCCGAAGCGTGTAACAATCTTGGCATCGTGTTGCTGTCGGTGGGCCGGGTGGATGAAGCCATCGCGGTTTTGCAGCGAGCCGTGACGCTCCAACCGAACTACGCCAACGCGCACCACAATCTGGGCGCCGCGTTGTATACCAAGGGCGACCTGGATGGATCACTGTCTGCTTTCGCCAAAGCGGCGCAGTTGCAGCCGGACTCTCCCGATACGCTCAACGAGCTGGGCCGATTACTCCGCAGCAAGGGCGACCTGGAAGGCGCAGCGGCCACGTTCCGCCGTGCCATTGCCCTGGCGCCGGATTTGGCGCGTGCGCATTGCAATCTCGGCCTACTCCTGCTGTTGAAAGGTGAGTATCGCGAAGGATGGAAGGAATATGAATGGTGGCAGCGGCTGCAGGGGGGGAAACTATTGACGGCGCTGGCACAACTGCGTGGACGCATGTGGGATGGCAGCGAATTGCGAGGACGTCGCATTCTCCTGATGCCCATGGGCTGGGGTCTGGGCGACCAGATTCAGCTCGTGCGCTATGTTCCCCTGGTCCAGCGGCGCGGGGGAAAAATCATACTCCAATGCGATCCCCCGCTGCGGCGGCTGTTTCAACGTCTTGACGGACTGCATCACCTCATCACCTCTGATCAACCCGCGCCCGAGTATGACGTGCATTGTCCCTTGATCGATTTGCCCAGAGTGTTTGATACCAATGTAGATACCATCCCGGCGGCGCAGCAGTATCTGCATGCCGATCCATCGCTGATCGAATCGTGGCGGAACCGGCTGACAGACGCCGGCGGCCGCCTGAAAGTCGGCCTGGCCTGGGCGGGGCGAGCTGATTATTGCGAGGATCGCACCCGCACCATTGCTTTGACCCGCTTTACCCCCTTGCTGCAGGTTCCCGACATCTGGTTTTGCAGCCTGCAAAAAGGGAAAGCGGCGGAGCAGATTCAAACGCTGCCCGCAGATTTGCGGCCATTGGACTGGACCGCGGACTTGAATGATCTGGCCGACACCGCTGCGCTCATTCACAATCTTGATTTGATTATCGCGGTGGATACGGCGGTGGCGCATCTAGCCGGAGCGCTGGGCAAACCGGTCTGGATGCCGATCCCGTTCACGCCGGATTGGCGATGGATGTTGAATCGGGAGGATACGCCGTGGTATCCAACGATGCGCTTGTTCCGCCAGCGGGCCATGGGCGATTGGGAGACGCCGATCCACCAAATCGAGCAATCGCTGCGATCACGCGTGCGGAGCTAGAGCGGTTTGAGAACAGGAAGAGGGACGGGAGCTGCTCCGGCTAGCGGATGTCGTTCCAACTGCGTTCTTTGTAGCGGAAGCCCCAATACAGCGCGGCGCCGTAGCCGCCGACGATGAATAATAGATAGACGAATTCGCTCAGAACGTAGTTCACGCCGTCGGTGTTGGCCAGCATGTCCAGCGCCGCCGTGCCCGGACGCGTCAGCATGGGCAGCGACAGCGTCGCAACCGTCAACTTCGTCATCTTTTTCGGATCATCATCCTGCGCCGTCACCGAGTCGCCCTTGACCAGGTGAAGGAACGGCATGTAGGGCGAGGGGTCTTCCCATTTCACGCCGCGATACGGCTCGCCGTAGATCACGCGGCTGAGCAGCACCTGCGGCAGAAGGACAAAAATCATGAACGTGACCGCCGCGGTTTCCGTCGTGCACCAGGTCGACACGATCAGCCCGAGAATCGACGCCCCCGTGCCGGTCAACATCAAAATGATGAAGCCCATGATGATCGACGTGTCGTGGAGTTTGTCCGAAGCCGCCTGGTTGACGACCGCGGGGGCGATAAAGCGGATGAAAAACCAAAGGAAAAACGTCTGTACCGCCGTCACCGACACCGCGAAAAGTAACTTCCCCAACAGGTAGCCATTCGGATGCAGGCCGGCCAGCCGGTCGCGAATGTAAAGTCTCCTCTCGTGCACGATTTCGCGCACGGTCAATTGCAGCCCCAGCCAGACGCTCACCAGGATGGTGAAGAAGAGAAGCGCGATCGACATCGGCTGATTGCTCTGCGCCAGCATGATCAGAAGCGCCAGACACGGCGGCTGCGCCACCGCCAGGATCGTCGCGGTCCGATCGCGCAGCAGACTCAATCCCGTGCGACGCCAGACCACTTGCGCCTGTTGCCAGATGCGCTGGGCGCCGGGCTCGGGCGGCGGCGGGGGCAGAAATCGAGGGCGCTCGCGCGTGGAGGTTTCGGCATGGCTTTCGGCCTCGGCGGCGGGGGAAGCGGCCGCCGGTTTTTTTTCGCCGGCCAGTTCCTGCAGCTTGTCGAACAAATCCGCCTGCGAGCCGACGCCAAAACTGCTCAAGAGCTGTCGCGGGTCGCCCTGGTAGACGACGGATGCCACGTGCTCCCTCAGACCCAGCACGACCACCTGATCGAAGAAGTTGAGGGTATCCAGGGTGTGGGTGGTGCAGACGACGGTGACGCCGCGGCGGGCCAGGCCGCGCAGGATTTCCATGAGCCGAGCCTGCATGCCCGGGTCCAGCCCGCTGGTCGGCTCATCCAGCAGGAGCAGGCGCGGCTGCATCAGCATTTCCACGGCCACGCTGACGCGTTTGCGCTGCCCGCCGGAAAGCACGCCGACGCGCTTGGCCCGATGCTCGAGGAGTCCGACCGATTCCAGCGCCCCATCCACCCGCCGCGCCAGGGATTCCGGCGAGACATCCGGCATGCGCACCAGCGCCGCCATCTGCAAATTCTCCTCGACCGTCAAGTCCACGTAGACCAGGTCGTCCTGGGTGACGATCCCCAGCTTGGAGCGGAAATAGGGCAGGTTGTCCCTGAGGGGCAAGCCATCGTCGAATTCCACGGTGCCGCTGGTGGGCGGGACCGTGCTGTTGAGCACGCTGAGGAGGACCGATTTGCCGGCGCCGCTGGGCCCCAGCACGCCGATGAAGGTATCCGGCCGCAGCGTGAGGTTGATCCCGCCGATCAGCCGCCGCCCTTCGCGTTCCACCGCCACCTCCACCAGGCGCATGGCGATGCCGCTGCCGTCCAGCACGGCCTCCAGGGCGTCGCCGCTGAAGCGGTAGGGCGGACTGGATCCGATGCGGACGCTGTCGCCGGGCTTGAGCACCGTGCGCTTGATCCGCGCGCCGTTGACGAACGTGCCGAATCGGCTGTCCAGGTCCTCAATCTCCACGCGCTGCTGGGCGCGGATCAGTTTCAGGTGCGTCCGAGAAATGGAGGCGTGCTGCAAGCAGACCGAGCAATTGCTGGCGCGGCCGATGGTGATTTCGCCGTCTGCAATGGGGATCACAGGCCAGATCGGCCCGATGGCGGCGGGCGCCGCAACCGCGGACGTTTGCAGGCTCATAATTCCTCGCTGCGAAAATGATAATCGATGCCGAAGGAGAATCTACCCGATTTTGCCGTGCCCCGCCCGGTCTTATGAGACACCATGAACCACGCCCGCATTTTCCCACTTTTTTTACGGCGGTTCATATTGTACGTCGTGGGTACCGCGCAGGGCCGACCACGCCCCGCCGGCCCGGTTGGAAAGCGAATGATGTGCACGTCCGAGCAAAACGCAACAATGCAACCGACGCAGCCGCTGGATGAGCATTCGACGATCGATCCATCCTGGCCGCCGGAAGTGTCACTGATCCTCAGCGCTCTGGACGCCGGACAGTGGCACACCGAGCGACGCAGCGCGCGGCGAACGCGCTACCACGTCAAGGCCGCCCTGCGGCTGCTGGCCGACCCGCCCGACGCCGACGAAAAATGCCTCTACACCCGCAACGTCGGCGCACGCAGCCTGGGATTTCTTACGCCGCACCGCCTGCCCCTGGGCTACGGCGGAATCGTCCGCCTGCCCTCGCCGCGCCGCGACTTGGTGACGATCCGCTGCACCCTGCTTCGCTGCCGAGAAACCGCCCCGGGCTGGTACGAAGGCGCTTTGCACTTCAACCGCAACCAAATCGTGTTCGATCGCGACGTGATGGAATCATCCGACCGGCTGTGAACCCAGTAGCCGGCGCAAATCCTCAAAATACCGCGGATAGGTCTTGCTGACGCACTGCGCATCCTTGATGACGATGCCGGGAACCTTGGTGGCCGCCAGGGCAAAACTCATCGCCATGCGGTGGTCGTCGTAGGTGTCTATCGCCGCGGGGCGAAGTGTCTGCGGCGGATCGATACGCAAGGTGTCGCCCTGCACGTCCGTCGCGGCCCCCAGCCGCGTTAGCTCCGTCGCCAACGCCGCCAGACGATCCGTCTCCTTCAATCGCAGGGTGTGCAGCCCGCTGATCGCCGTCGAACCCTCGGCGAACAGAGCAACAACCGCCAGAGTCTGCGCCGTGTCCGGCATCGCGGTAAGGTCCACGTCGATCCCCCGCAGCTCGCCCGTGCCCGAAATCGTCATGGAATCCGCGTGCACCTCAACGCCCGCTCCCATTTGTTTGAGCACATCCGCGAAGCCCACATCCCCCTGAAGGCTTTTGCGGCCCAGGCCCTGGATGGTGACTTGCGAGCCTTCGTGGATGGCCGCGGCCGCCATGAAATACGTCGCGTTGGAGGCGTCCGGCTCGATCAGGTAATCGGTCGCGGCATAAACGCCGCGCGGAACGATGATCTGTTTCGGCTCGCCCGTCTTGGGATCGCGGAGCAGCTCCGGCGTCACGCTAAACTCGTCCATCAATCGCATCGTCATCGTCACGTAGGGCCAACTGGTCTGCCGATCGATCAGATCGACGCGAAGCTCGTGCCGAGCGTACGGGCCGACCATCAGCACCGCCGAGAGAAATTGACTGGACTGGGCCGCGCCGAAGTGGATCAGCCCGCCGGGCAATCCATCGGCGTGCACCTGAATGGGAGGAAATCCCGACTCGCCCGGAAACCGGCTGCGCACGCCCAGGTCCCGCAGCATTTGGGCAAGCTGGCCAATCGGCCTCTGGCGCATGCGCGGCACACCGTCCAGGACGAAATCACCCTTGCCCAGGGCGCACAGGGCTGTCAAAAATCGGATCGTCGTTCCGGAATTCCCGCAGAAAAGCTCCGCCCACGTAGCGGGAATTTTCCCGCCGCCGCCGGCAACGCTCACCATACCGCTTGCTTCATCAATGGATAATGCAAACCCCAGACGTTCCAGCCCCTGCAGCATGACGCGCGTGTCATCGGCCAGAAGGACGTTGCGCAGCGTGCTTGTGCCCGCCGCCAGGACCGCCAGGACCAGCGCCCGGTTGGTGAGGCTCTTGGACGCCGGCGGTCGAACGCTGGCTGAAAACGGATGCTCAACCGGCTGGATCGAAACGTCGCTCATACATGCCGCAAGGTACGCGCCGTCTATGCTTAGAGCAATCCGCCGCGGGCCATTAGTGTAAGAAGATCCGGCAGTAAGGCAGCGCCTGCCTGAGCGCCGCCACGCCGGCATCCGTCACCCGCGTATGCATCAGGTTAAGCGATTGCAGGGCCGCCAGGCCCTTCAGATGCTCCAACCCCGCGTCCGTCACCTGCGTACCCCTCAGGTCGAGCGATTGCAGGGCGGTCAGCCCTTTGAGATGCTCCAACCCTGCGTCCGTCACTTGTGTAGCGTCCAGGTCGAGCGATTGCAGGGCCGTCAGGCCCTGGAGATGCTCCAACCCCGCGTCCGTCACCTGCGTGCCGTACAGGTCGAGCGATTTCAGGGCCGTCAGCCCCTTGAGAACCTCCAACCCCGCGTCCGTCACCTGCGTTTGCGACAGGTCGAGCACTTGCAAGGCCGTTAGCCCCTTGAGAACCTCCAACCCCGCGTCCGTCACCTGCGTATCCTGCAAATTGAGCTCTTGCAGGGCCGTCAGGCCCTGGAGTTCCTCCAGCCCCGCGTCCGTCACCTGCGTACCCTGCAGATTGAGCTGTTGCAGGGCCGTCAGGCCCTTGAGATGCGCCAACCCCGCGTCCGTCACCTTCGTGGCCGCCAAGTCGAGCGATTGCAGGGATGTCAGCACCTTGAGATGCTCCAATCCCGCGTCCGTCACATGCGTACCTTCCAGGTCGAGCGATTGCAGGGCCGTCAGCGCCTTGAGATGCTCCAACCCCGCGTCCGTCACCTTCGTATACCACAAGCGAAGCCGTCGCAGGGCGGTCAGCCCCTGAAGATGCTTCAGCCCCGCGTCCCTCACGTGCGTATCCGCCAGGTCAAGCGTTTGCAGGGCCGTCAGCCCCTGAAGATGCTCCAGGCCCGCGTTCGTCATGTTCGTGTCCCCCAGATCGAGCGATTGCAGGGCGGTCAGGCCCTGGAGATGCTCCAACCCAGCGCCCCTCACCTTCGTGCCCGTCAGGTCGAGCGAATGCAGGGCCGTCAGGCCCTTGAGATATTCCAACCCCGCGTCCGTCACCTGCGTGCCCGTCAGGTCGAGCCGTTGTAGGGACGAAAGCCCCTTGAGATGCTCCAACCCCGCGTCCGTCACGTTGATACTATTCAGGTAGAGCCATTGCAGGGATGTCAGCCCCTTGAGATGCTCCAACCCCGCATCCGTCACGCCAGGGCCAGGCGCAATCAAGAAGCGCAGATCCCTGAGATCCTTGAGAAGCGCCAAATCGCTGTCGGACGCCCCATACAAAAGCAATAGACCCGGAATCCGCTGGGCGTTCATCTCCTGCACCAGGAGCTGCCGATCCACTGTGGAATCCGGAATCACATACCACCATCTGCCGGCAGGAACGGTCAGAGGCATTGCCGCCGGCGTCCGGCCCAAGGATACGGGACGCGAAAAGGGGCTGTCGTCAGGAGGAGCCAAAAATACCTCAAGCGCCAGCTTCGAGTTGAATTCGCGCGCCGGTAGCGGCAAATCGCTAGCCCCGCCACTGTCTGCCGCCACCGCCTTCGTTGCCGGTGTCTCCACGATCGCCGCCAGCAACACCAGGGCGCCGATTCCCACGATCCGCATCTTGTTCCGCATGAAAGACCTCCCTCGAAGATACCCCACTCTTCAGGGCCTGGATGCGGCGCCGCTGACTTCCTCGTGCAAGCCCGGGCCGGGATTGAATTGATCGGCCGGGCGGCTTTGGGCGGGGCGCGTCGCCGAGCCGCCGGGAACCGGCTCGATGATCATCGTCACCGCCGCCCCCTTTTTCGGGCAAACGTCAGGATTGAATTCCCACTCCAAAGTCTCGTTGGAATTGCTGGCAAGCTGCGGCACGTCGATCATCGTCAAGTCGAAATTCACGATGCTGACGACGTAGCCGGTGATGTCGGCGGCGTATTGGCCATCGGGCAGGATGCGCGAGCCGTCAAATACCCACGTCGCGGGCGGCATCGGCTGCTTGGTCTTCATCGAACGCATCATGCGCTCGGCCGGCACGCTCTGCGCTTTGCCGTCGCGCTCAAATTCACAGGTGATTTTCAGGGGCGGGCCGGTCGGGGCGTACCACGTGCTCGTTGCCTCCACGAAATGAGCGGGCTCGCCGGGGGTCAAGCCCAGGGCCAAAAGACCGAAGTGAATCTCCGACGGGCGCGCGGCCGTGCGCAGAACGGTTTCGTGCTCCGGCCCGCCATCGGTGACGCAGAAAAATTCCAGGGGCATCTGGGCGTTGACCTCGATGCACTGGACGCGAATCTGCTTTTTGCGGGCATCGATCTGAATGTGCGAAAGGGGTGCGGGCCGCGTCGCCGGACGCTGGGCCCACGCTGCTGCCGCGGGGCAAATGATTGCCAGAACGCCCAGCAGCCACCATCGGCTTATCTTACTTGTCGGGCTCATCATCCTGCCGAGGAGGCTTGGAGTTGTCGGATCGGCGGAAAATCGCCAGCACGCGATCGATCGCCACGACATACAGGCGATTGTCGTGTTCCAGTTCCACCGGGATCGCCTCGCGCGGGTCGAACAGGACCCTGTCGTACTGGCGGATGGTCTGATCGTCGTCGTTCTCGATGGCCTTGCTGATGGCGATGACGCGGCCGGTGATCACGGGGATTTCGTGGGTATCCGGCAATACGATGCCGCTGCGCGTCTGCCGCTTGTTGTCATCCTTGCGGACCACCACGCGCTTGCCGATCGGCTCAATGAGGTCAAATTCGGCGCGCTTGGCGTCGGGTTGAATGGCCATACATCACATTATAGCGGGGCGGCGGGGGGATTACCCGGTTCGTCGCCGGGCGGAATTTCCTCCTCGGCCTCCGGCTCGAACAGGTCCTGAGCCACCCGGCTGAGGAAGAATTGCAGTTCCGTGTCGGCCACCGGCCCGGGCAGAGGATCGCGCAAATCATACTGATGGCTGTGGTCCTCCGAGCTGTCCTCGCCGCGCTTTTCACCTTCGGTGATGATGTGATGCTCGAAGGTCACGCAATCCTCGTGGCTCTGCATGATGACCAGCTCGCCCCACCGCCAGGCCAGGTGAATGCGCAGGGAAAGCTGGTTGCCCCAGGAGCTGACGCGGTGAACGATCCCGTGCTTGGCCAGCAGCTTGACCAGATCATCGACGGCCGGGAAGACGGCGCGGTTGAGAAACTCGACGTAATTCTGGTTGTAATCCGCCAGGCGCTGCACGGCCTCGCGTTCGGCGGCGAGTTTCTCCGGCAGCACCTCGCGAAACGGCCCCACCCGCGACAGCCACCACTTGGCAAAGGACTTGTCGAGCATGGCAAGAGAATACGCGCGGGAGCCGGTATGTCCAACAGCCCTCGGCTGGTTACCCAATGACGAATGATAAATGACGAATGACGAATGAAATGCAATCATTCGTCATTCGTCATTCGAATTTCGTCATTCGCGTTGCCGCGGCAACGCGCTATTCCTTCACTTCATACTCGGCGTCGATGACGTCCTCGTCCTTCTTGCCGGCTGCGGTGCCGCGGTCGGCGCCGGCCTCCGGTGCCGGTTGCGGCCCGGCGCCGCCGGCCGCCTTGGCGGCCGCCGCCTTGTACACCTCCTCGCCCAGCTTCTGGCTGGCCTGCTGGAGGCTTTCCAGCGTCTTCTTGATGCGATCGCCGTCGTCGCTCTTGATCGCGTCCCTGAGGTTGTTCAGGGCGCTCTCAATGTCGCTGCGAACGTCGGCCGAGACCTTGTCGCCGTATTCGCGCAACGATTTTTCGATCTCGTAAGCGAACGATTCGGCCCGGTTCTTGATGTCGATGACCTCGCGGCGTTTTTTGTCCTCGGCGGCGTGCTGCTCGGCCTCGCGCTTCATGCGCTCGATCTCCTCCTTGCTCAAACCGCCGGCGTTCTGCACGGTGATTTTGTTTTCCTTGCCGGTGGCCTTGTCCTTGGCCGAGACGCTGAGGATGCCGTTGACGTCGATGTTGAACATGACCTCGATCTGCGGCACGCCGCGCGGCGCCGGGGGAATGCCTTCCAGGTTGAACGCCCCCAGCAGGCGGTTGTCCCGGGCAAATTCGCGCTCGCCCTGCAACACGTTGATGGTCACCGCGTTTTGGTTGTCCGCGGCGGTGGAGAAGACCTCCGCCTTGCTGGTGGGGATGGTGGTGTTGCGCGGGATCAGCACGGTCATGACGCCGCCCAAGGTTTCCACGCCCAGTGAAAGCGGGGTGGCGTCGAGCACCAGGATGTCCTTGACCTCGCCGGTGGCGATGGCGCCCTGGATAGCCGCGCCCACCGCCACCACCTCGTCGGGGTTCACGCTCTTGTTGGGTTCCTTGCCCTTGAACAGTTCCTTGACCAGGCGTTGCACCATGGGCACGCGCGTGGCCCCGCCGACCAGCACCACCTCGTCGATCTTTTCGGGCGGGAGCTTGGCATCGGCCAGGGCATCGATCACGGGCTTGCGGCATCGTTCCACCAGCGGAGTGATCAACTGCTCGAGCTTGGAGCGCGTCACCGCGATCTGCATGTGCTTGGGACCGCTCTGGTCGGCGGTGATGAAGGGCAGATTGACCGTCGTCTCCATGGCGCTGGACAGCTCGATCTTGGCTTTCTCCGCCGCCTCCTTGAGCCGCTGCAGAGCCATGGGGTCGTTGCGGACGTCGATGCCCTCGGTGCGTTTGAATTCATCGGCCAGGAAGTTGATGAGCGCCTGGTCGAAGTCGTCGCCGCCCAGATGCGTGTCGCCGTTGATGCTGAGCACTTCGAACACGCCCTCGCCGACGTCCAGGATGGACACGTCGAAGGTGCCGCCGCCCAGATCGAACACGCAGATTTTTTCGTTTTTCTTTTTGTCCAGGCCGTAGGCCAGGGCCGCCGCCGTCGGCTCGGGCAGCACGCGCAGAACCTTCAGGCCGGAGATCTCGCCCGCGTCCTTGGTCGCTTTTCGCTGCGCGTCGTTGAAGTACGCCGGGACGGTGATCACCGCGTCGGTGACCTTCTCGCCCAGGTAATCCTCGGCGGTCTTTTTCAGATCCTGGAGGATGATGGCGCTGATGGCCTCGGGGGTGTATTTCTTGCCGCGCACTTCGACCTGCACCAATTCCTCGGGAGCGCCGACGATGGTATAGGGGACCATCTTTTCCTCGGTGGCGACTTCGCTGTGTCGGCGGCCCATGAAGCGCTTGATGCTGAAGACGGTGTTCTTGGGATTGGTGACTTGCTGGTGCTTGGCGTTCTGGCCGACGATCCGTTCGCCCTTGTCGGTGAAGGCCACGACCGACGGCGTGAGCCGGCTGCCCTGGGCGTTGATCAGGACCTTGGGCTGATCTCCCTCCATCACCGCCACGACGCTGTTGGTGGTTCCCAGATCGATGCCAATGATCTTTGCCATTGATGTGCTCCTGATAAGACGCTCTTGCCCCGCCGACCGGGACGGCCGATTGTAAAGCGGCCCGCCACCTGCGGCGCCATGCGCCCAACCCAGTGGTTTGGGCAAAGACCGTGCCAACCATGGGCTGGGGTGCACCGGGCGTACGTTATGATAATGCAGAAGCTTACAGCGATGTTGCACGGCCCGTCCAGAGGGCTTCTGGAAACATGGGTGCCAAAATCGGCATACGCAGGGACCACTCCTGCCGTTTTTGGCCAATTCCCGTTGGGCTTATAATCCGCCCGTCAGACCCGAAATCGAGTTGAAGCAATGATCCTGGAAAAAACCGCCATTGCATGCGAGGCAATTGCCCAGCCCGATCCAGGGTCATGGCCGCAGAGATTCGCAGCCGCCGTTTACAGCCGGCGTCGCATCCTGATGGCCTCGGTCCTCGTGCTGTATCTCCTGAGTTACAACGGGCAGTGGCACCTCACGCCGGATAGCGCCCTGTATTTGGAACTGGGCCGCAACATCGCTGCCGGGCGCGGCTATACCTATCACGGCCTTCCGCACGCTCTGGCCTATCCCGGCCTGCCGTACGCTCTGGCCGGGCTGTTCAAAGTCTTCGGCGCACACGTGATCGCCGCCGCCGATGCTTTGGTCCTTTTGTGCGGCTTGGCGACGTTGGCGGCAACCTACCGCCTGATCCATCTCTGGTCGGATCGCGGCACCGCCATCGTCGTCACCTTCGGCTTGGCCGTCACGCACGAATTTTTTCGATACTGCTGCGAAATCCTCACCGACATCCCGTTCCTGCTGGGCGTGACGGCCTTTCTGGCCGGCCACGAGGCGGTCTTCCACGCTTCGGCGGCGCGGCGGCGATGGTGGGATTGGCTGTTGCTTGGAGGCGGACTGGCCATCGCCGTCGTCACCCGCCCCACCATGATCGGACTTCTGGGCGTCTGCCTGGCGGTCATGATCTGGACGGCCTTGCGCAGCCGCTCGGCCCGCCCGCTGGCCCTGGCGGCCGTCGCCGTGGTGATCGTCCTGGCGATCATTTTTTTCCGCATCGATCCCCGCCACGCGACCAGCGCCGGCCCTTCCCACGGCTATGAAAAGACCGTCTTCCATGCCTTGTTCCGCGGCGACGTGCTGGATGTCACGCACGATCGCCTGAATACCAAAATCGCCGCCAATGTCCGGGACCTTTTGGGCCATACCGCCGCCAAGGCCGCCTTCGGCATGCCCCTGGGAAATCGCTGGCTCAATGCCATCTTCGGATCGATCATCCTGGCCGGCGGCCTGGCCCTGTCGCGGCAACGCCTGATTTGGGGGCTGTGGGTCCTGGTGACCTTGGCCATCCTGATCCTTCTGATTTCCAACGACCGCTACGTGTTGCAAGCGATGCCGCTTCTGGTGCTGGGCTGGTGGCGAACCCTGATCGCGGTGCAGCGGCGCCTGCCTCGTACAATCGGGAATTTCGTCTTCGCATTTTTCCTGGCCCTGGGCGTCGTTCCCAATTGCCTTCTGGATGGCAACATCGTCCTGCACCAACATCTGCGGCCGTTCCTGGACCACTACGCGGATGGCGGCTACGCCGCTTACGTGAAATTGGCGGAGCAGGTCCCTCGGTTTTGCGCCGCGGATGACGTTGTCCTGTGCCCCGCCGGGTACAGCCGAATCCTCACTTTCCTGACCCAGCGCAACGTGTTCGATTCGATGGAACCCAAGGATGGGAAATGGGCGGCTGGGCCGCTGGTGGTTTTTGATCCCGAGGACGAGTCGCTGGCCGCCTGGCTGAGGCAGCAGCACCTGGTTGTGCAAGACCCGCCCCTAGCCTCCGCCGCACAACCGTCAGGCCAACCGCCCCTGCTTCTGGTGCGTTGCAAGTTCGCCCCATGAAATGACGATGTTTGAAATCGCCCGTTTTGCGACCTATATTCACGCGGGAACGAGCAAGGAGTTTTGTATATGCCCATCACCCTGTCAGAGACGGCTGCCAAGGAAATCAAGAACATCATCCGTGACCAGGAATTGCCGGCGGAAACCACGCGGTTGCGCGTGGGGGTCAAGGGCGGCGGCTGCAGCGGGTTCACCTACATGCTCGACCTCACCGAGGAAGCCAAGTCCGATGGCGACGAGGAGATCGAGTCCAACGGGGTCAAAATCCTCTGCGATATGCGGTCATATCTGTACCTCAATGGCACGGAAATCGATTTTCGCGATGAAGTAATGGGACGGGGTTTCGTGTTCAAAAACCCAAATGCGACAAGCACTTGCGGCTGCGGCAGCAGCTTCAACGCATAATTTTCACCTATAGCCAAGCGGGTTTGTTTCGATATAATAGTTGAGACTTAGTCTCAATCTATCTATGCCGACCGCTGAAACCGAAATTCAGTCCCTCGCCAACCGCGAATACCGCTGGGGGTTCATCAGCGATATCGAGGCCGATTCCGCGCCGCCGGGGCTCAACGAGGAGATCGTCCGTTTCATCTCCCTCAAAAAGCGCGAGCCGCAATGGATGCTGGATTGGCGCCTGCGCGCTTACCGCCACTGGCTGAGCATGCGCGAGCCCCACTGGGCCATGGTGCGGTATCCGCCCATCGATTACCAGAACGCGATCTATTTCTCCGCGCCCAAGCCCAAGAAAAAGAGCCTGGATGAAGTCGATCCGGAGCTGCTAGCCGTCTACGAGAGGCTGGGCGTGCCCGTGCACGAGCGCGCCATCCTGGCCGGCGTCGAGCAGGCGGCCGTCGCCGTCGACGCCGTCTTCGACAGCGTTTCGGTCGCCACCACGTTCAAGAAGACCCTGGCCGAAAAGGGAATCATCTTCTGTTCCTTCGGCGAGGCGGTGCAGGAACATCCCGATCTGGTTCGCCAGTACATGGGCTCGGTCGTTCCCTATTCGGACAATTTTTTCGCCACGCTCAACAGCGCCGTCTTCACGGATGGCAGTTTCTGTTACGTGCCCAAGGGCGTGAAATGTCCGATGGAATTGAGCACCTATTTCCGCATCAACGCCCGCAGCACGGGACAGTTCGAGCGCACGCTCATCATCGCCGATGAAGGCGCCTCGGTCAGTTACCTGGAGGGATGCACCGCGCCGATGCGGGATGAGAATCAGTTGCACGCCGCGGTCGTCGAGCTAGTCGCCCTGGATAGCGCCAGCATCAAATACAGCACGGTGCAGAACTGGTATCCGGGAGACAAGGAAGGGCGCGGCGGGATTTACAACTTCGTCACCAAGCGGGGCGCCTGTCGCGGACGCTGTAGCAAGATCAGTTGGACGCAAGTGGAAACCGGCTCGGCCATCACCTGGAAATACCCAAGCTGCATCCTCCAAGGCGACGACAGCATCGGCGAGTTTTACAGCGTCGCCCTGACCAATCACCGCCAGCAGGCCGACACCGGC
>DBZL01000019.1 GCA_002311745.1 Phycisphaerales bacterium UBA1161
TCGTCATTCGAATTTCGTCATTATCCCCCGAGGTATGCTCGTTTTACTTCGGGGTTTTGCAGTAAATCGGCGGCGGGGCCGGCGAGGATGATGCGGCCGGTCTGCAGGACGTAGCCGCGATCGGCGATGCTCAGAGCCATGTGGGCGTTCTGCTCCACCAGAAAAATCGTGGCGCCGTCCCGGCTGATCTGGCGGATGATCTGGAAAATCTTCTGCACGAGAATCGGCGAAAGGCCCAGGGAGGGCTCATCCAAAAGGAGCAGTCGCGGCTGAGCCATGAGGGCGCGGCCAATGGCCAGCATCTGCTGCTCGCCGCCGCTGAGGGTGGCGGCACGCTGGTGCTTACGCTCAAGGAGCACGGGGAAGAGCGAAAAGCATCTGTCCAGGCCGTGGCGAATCTGCTCGCGGTGGCGGTTTTGAAACGCGCCCAGAAGCAGATTGTCCTGCACCGTCAGATTGGCAAAGATCTGGCGGCCTTCGGGGACGTGGCTGATGCCCAGGCGGACGATCTGGTCCGGCCGCAGGCCGACCAGTTCCGCGTAGGGCGAGAAATAGTTGAGCGTATCACCCGGCTGGGCCGGCGTGGGCGGCGGGTTCCAGGCGATGCTGCCGGCGGTGGGACGGAGCAATCCGCTGATCGTGCGCATGAGCGTGGTCTTGCCGGCTCCGTTGGCGCCGATGAGGGCGACGATTTCGCCGCGGTCGATCTCGACGCAGACATTTTGCAGTGCGGTGATGGCGCCGTACGAGACGGTCAGGTTGCTTGCCGACAGAAGCATGCGGCGGCCATTTTACGCCGGTTCGGGGCTGCCCAGATAGGCCTCGATGACCTTGGGGTTTTCTTGAATCTCCGCGGGGGAGCCGACGGCGATGGTTTCGCCGTGGTCCAGGACGGTGATGCGCTGGCAGATGCTCATCACCAGTTTCATATCATGCTCGATGAGCCACAGGCCGACGGAGAATTTCCGGCGGATCATGGCGATGAGGTTCATGAGGTCGATTTTTTCCTGGGGGTTCATGCCGGCGGCGGGTTCATCGAGGAGGAGGATTTTGGGCCGGGTGGCCAGGGCGCGGGCGATCTCGAGGCGGCGTTGCGGGCCGTAGGCCAGGGTGCGGGCCGGGTCGTGCAGACGGTCCAGAAGATCGAAAGTGCCAAGAAGCTCGATGGCTTGCTGCTCGTGCAGATGTTCTTCGATCTGGTGGGCGTGAGAGCGCAGGAGCGTGCCGACAAAGCCGTGGGCGACGGATTGGTTGAAGCCGATCAGGACGTTGTCCAGGACGCTGAGGCCGCCGAAGAGGCGCACGTTTTGGAAGGTGCGAGCGACGCCCAGGCGGTTGATGCGGAACGGTTTGAGTCCGACGATGGACTTGCCGGCGAGGCGCACGTCGCCGGCATCGGGCTGGTAGACGCCGGTGACGATGTTGAAGACGGTGGTTTTCCCGGCGCCGTTGGGGCCGATGAGGCCGACCAATTCGCCCTGGTCGAGGGTGAAATGGAAATCGGACAGGGCCCGCAGGCCGCCGAAGTCGATGCCGAGATGGGAAATTTCCAGCAGGGGCATGTTCACCGCTCGACAGCGAGCAATCGGCGGCGGGTCCACCACAGCTCGCGATTGCCCAAAAGTCCTTCGGGACGCAGGAGCATCATGAGGATCAACAGCAGGGCGTAGATCACCAGGCGCCAGGACTCCAGGGCGCGCAGCCATTCCGGAAGAAGGGTGAGGACGGCGGCGGCGAGGATGGAGCCGGTGATGCTGCCCGAGCCGCCCAGGACAACCATCATGACGATTTCGATGGAGCGGACGAAGCCGAAGGCCGCGGGGTCGAGGTTTCCCGACAGCGTTGCGGAGAGGACGCCGGCGACGCCGGCGAAAAAGGCGCCCACCACAAAGGCGGCGACCTTGTAAAAGGTGGTATCGACGCCCATGGCGGCGGCGGCAATCTCATCTTCGCGCACGGCAAAAAAGGGCCTGCCCTTCTGCGAATAAACGAGGCGCGCGACCACGACGACGCAGATCAGGGCGGCCAGGAACGTCCAGAAGAAATTGGTC
The DNA here is from genome assembly GCA_002311745.1 of Phycisphaerales bacterium UBA1161. GTDB lineage: Bacteria > Planctomycetota > Phycisphaerae > Tepidisphaerales > Tepidisphaeraceae > UBA1161. Next base: position 2,052 of record DBZL01000019.1, read on the forward strand.
GTGATGGGGATGTTGTGCAGGCCGGCCGAGCCGCCGACTTCGTACGAGCCGATGGATTCGATCTGATTGAGCACGACGGTGATGATCTCGCCAAAGCCGAGGGTGGCGATGGCCAGGTAATCGCCGCGGAGGCGCAGGGTGGGCACGCCGACCAGCACGCCCGCGGCGGCGGCGGCCAGGCCGCCCAGGATCATCAGTCCCAAAAACATGACCGGCACGGCGGCGCCTTGGGGGGCGGCGTGTTTGAGGATGACGCCGCCGACGTACGCACCCACGGCCATGAATCCCGCGTGGCCCAGGGAGAATTGGCCGGTGATGCCGTTAATCAAATTCAGGCTGACCGCCAGGATGATGGCGATGCCGATGTGCAGCAGAAGATCGAGATAGTAGGGATCGAGGTTCTTGTCGAAGGCTTTGCCGATGAACCAAAGGACGACGACGAGGCCGAGCAGTGCGCCGTTGACGGCCCAGCCGGGGACGCGGCGGCGCTGGAACATCGTCGCCGTGAAGGGTGGGTCGGTTTGCGTCATGGCAGCTTTAGACCTTTTCGGCAACGGGTTTGCCGAGCAATCCCGTGGGGCGCACGAGTAGAACCAGGATGAGCACGAAGAAGGCGGCGGCGTCGGAATAGCCGCTGTAGCCGCCGGGCAAATATCCCTTCAGGAGGGTTTCGACCAGTCCCATGAGCAGACCGCCCAGGACGGCGCCGGGGATGGAGCCGATGCCGCCCAGCACGGCGGCGACGAACGCCTTGATGCCCTGGACCAGTCCCATCATCGGCTCGACGTGATAGCGCATGGCATCCACCACGCCGGCCACCGCCGCCAGGGCGGAGCCGAGCATGAACGTGACGGAGATGACCCAGTTGATGTTGATGCCCATCAGGGCGGCGGTGTCGACGCGAAAGGAGACGGCGCGCAGGGCCAGGCCCATCTTGGTGCGCAAGACGAACCAGCTTAGGGCGATCATGAGGACGAAGCAGAGGCAGAGGCTGATCAAGTCGAGGTTGCTCATGGTGACGGGGGCGGCGCCGCCAGCGGCTGGGATGCTGATGATCGGCTTGATGTCGAAAAGGCGGGGCATGTTTCGCGGGGCGGCGCCGAACAGGTGCGGGTTTTGAAACAGGTTTTCCAGGAGCAGCGAGACGCCGATGGCGGTGATCAGCGCCACCAGCCGGGGGCGGTGGCGCAGGGGACGGTAGCAGCAGAATTCGATGACAAATCCGAGCACGGCGCAGCCGGCCATGGCGCCCAGGAAAATGATCGGCAGGGTGATGTACAGCGGGGCCGCCAGGCCGATCATGCAGCGCGCCAGCTCATAGCCGAGGACCGCGCCCACCATGTACACGTCGCCGTGGGCGAAGTTGATCAGCTTGAGCACGCCGTAGACCATCGTGTAACCCAGGGCGATCAAGGCGTAGACCGCCCCGATGGACAGGCCGTTGATCAATTGCTGCAGGAAGATGTGCATGTCTCATTCGGGCTGGATCATGTCGGCCAGATGCGTTTTTCCGCCGCGGATTTCCAGGATGGCGATGGGCTTTTTGGCGTTGTGATTGGCGTCGATGGTGATGGAACCGCCGGCGCCGGGGAAATCCTTGGTGCTGGCGATGGCGTCACGGATGGCGTCGCGGTCGGTGGAACCGGCGCGGCGGATGGCGTCGCAGAGGACGCGGGCGGCGTCATAGCCGGTGATCCCGAAGGCGTCGGGAATCTGGCCGTACTTGGCCTTGTAAGCGGCGATGAACGCCTGCACGCTGGGGCGGGGGTCCTCGGGCGAGTAGTGATTGGTGAAGAAACAGCCCTCCGAGTTGGCGTCGAGCGTCGCGCCATCCCAGCCGTCGCCGCCGAAAAACGGCGCCTTGAAGCCCAGGTTGTTGCGGGCCTGCCTCAGGATCAGGTCGACTTCCGAATAATACCCGGGCAGATACACCGCATCGGGATTCTGCGACTGGATGTGGGTGAGCTGGGCCATGAAATCCTTGTCGCTGTCGCGATAGGTTTCCTCGGCGACGATCTGCCCGCTCTTGGCGAACGATTCCTTGAAGAAATAAGAGAGTTTTTTGCTGTAGTCGGAATTGGCGCAGGAGAAAATGGCGACGCGTTTCCAGCCCTTGCGGATGGCGAACTGGGCGCCGACCGAGCCTTGAAAGTCATCGGTGAAGCAGACGCGGAAGACGTAATTGCGGTTCTTGGTCACGTCGGGGTTGGTGCTGGAGGGGGAGATCATGGGGACGTGGGCCTGCTCGCAGACGCCGCCGCCGGCCAGGCTGCGGGTGCTGGCCACTTCGCCAAGAACCGCCAGGACGTTGTCGCGGTCGATCAATTTTTTGACGACGGAGACGGCCTCGTCCTGGTTGCCGCGGTCGTCCTCGGCGATCACGCGGACGGGCTTGCCCAGCACGCCGCCGGCGGCGTTGATCTGCTCGACGGCCAGCACGATGCCGTTGTGCGTGCCCTGGCCGAAGACGGCGGTGGAGCCGCTGAGAGAGTCGAATTCTCCGATGAGGATTTCGCTGGATGAACCGGGCTGTTTTTTGCAGCCGGCGATGGTGAACATCGCGGCCACGAGAAGCAGCCAATATCGCATCACCCGCATGCAGTTTCTCCGCAAGCCCACCGGCTAGAACCGACCACGAAAACCGAATGTAAAGCGCGGCGATCCGGCCCGCAAGGCACGCGGCCGCGCGTTCAATTCTGCAAAAACGGGAGAAATGCAACCGCAGAGACGCAGAGACGCAGAGGAAGCCGCAGAGAAAACATTAAATTGATTTTTGATTTGGCCTCTGCGGCTGCATCTATTTTTTGGGAGAACCCAAAGACCCTGCCCGTGGCTACAATGGGGCAATAGAGAGGTGCCCGCATGAGCCGCGCTGCGGCGAACAATCCGTCTGCTCGGCCGGGTTCAGCGATGTCTGCGCCGACCGCGATTTGGGCGGCGTGGCCCAGCGGCCGGGCCATGGTGTACACGATGGGTGACCGTTACGATCCCGCCGTCCCCCTGAGCGATCCATGACCAACGCAACCCAACCGTCGCACAAACCGCAAGTCGCCTTGTTCATCACCTGTCTGAGCGACCAGTTCTTCCCGCGTGTCGGCGTGGCGGTGACGAAAATCCTGGAGCGATTCGGCTGCACGGTGGAGTTTCCGGCGGCACAAACCTGCTGCGGGCAACCGATCTTCAACAATGGGTTTCATGCCGAAGCGCGCCAGCTCGCCAAGCGACACGTGGAGATCTTCGAGCCATACGAATTCATCGTCACACCCAGCGGCTCGTGCTGCGCCATGATCCGCGAGTATTATCCGCAACTGCTGGGCGGCGAGGCGGCGTGGGAGGCGGGAATGCGGCGGGTCTGCCAGCGCACGTACGAATTCGTGGAATTTTTGCACAAGGTGCTGAAGGCGGATTTGTCGGCCTTTGCGCTGCCGCAGCGGCAAACGGTCACGTATCACTACACCTGCCACCAGCGGGGGCTGGGGCTGAGCGATGAAGCGGTTCGGTTGCTGAACCAGATCGGCAACGTGCAGTTTGTGGCGATGGAGCGGGCGGATCAATGCTGCGGGTTTGGGGGCACGTTTGCGGTGAAGTATCCGGTCATCAGCGGCGCGATGGTGCAGGACAAGACCGACTGCATTGCGAAAACGGCGGCGCAGACGCTGGTCTGCAACGACGCCGGCTGCACGATGAACATTGGGGGGATGCTGCATCGCCGCGGAATGCCGATGCGGGTCAAGCACATTGCCGAAGTGATGGCCGAGGCCATGGGGATCGATCTGGACGCGTGGTAGGGAATAAACTAAATGCAACCGCAGAGACGCAGAGGGTGCAGAGTGCCGCAGAGAAAACAATTAATGGATTTTTGATTTCCCTCTGCGGCTGTCTCTGCGTCTCTGTGTCTCTGCGGTTGCATTTTAGTGGCGGTCGATACAATCTTGGCAAGGATGGCTTCGCTCTCGCTGCCGCAGGTTGACTTTCGCGCTGCCGCCGCTGAAGGCGCGGCCGATGCGCGCTTGCGCGAGGCGGTCCGCAACAACACGCTGCGCAAGCAGGAGGGGCGGGAGGCCCGCTGGACGGAACTGCCCGATGCCCAGGCGCTTCGCGAACTGGCCGCGCGCATCAAGCAACACACGCTGGAAAACCTCGATTATTACCTGCGGCAACTCGTGGACGCCGTGCGGCGCAACGGGGGCGTTGTACATTTTGCCGCCGATGCGGAGCAGGCGCGGCAGATCGTGCTGGAGATCGCCCAACAAACCGGTTGCCGGCGCATCATCAAGAGCAAGTCGATGGCCACCGAGGAGATCGAGCTCACGCCGCACTTGGAACGCGCCGGGTTGGACGTGGTGGAAACGGATTTGGGGGAGTTCATCATCCAGGTGAGCCACGACCGGCCCAGTCACTTGGTGGCGCCGATCATCCACAAGGACCGGCGCTCGATCGCCCGGGTGTTCAGCGAATATTTTCACGCGCCGTACAACGACGATCCGCCGGCGTTGACACAGCAGGCGCGGTTGTTTTTGCGGGACAAATTCCGCCGCTCGGAGATGGGGATAACCGGCGGGAATTTTCTGGTGGCGCAGACGGGGCAGGTGTGCGTGGTGGAGAACGAGGGCAACGCGCGGCAATCGCTGACGACGCCGCGCGTGCTGGTAAGCTTGGTGGGGATCGAAAAGTTGGTGCCGCGGATGAGCGACCTGGCCGTCATGGTCAAGCTGCTGGCGCGCAGCTCGACGGGGCAAATCATGACGGTGTACACGAATATTTTCGGCTCACCGCGGCAAAACGGCGAGCGGGATGGGCCGCAGGAATTTCATCTGATTTTGCTGGACAACGGGCGCAGCCAAATTTTGGGCGATCCGGAATACCGGGAAGTCCTGCGGTGCATCCGCTGCGGCGCGTGTCTGAACGTCTGCCCGGTTTTCCGCAGCATCGGCGGGCACGCGTACAACAGCGTGTATCCCGGCCCCATCGGGGCGCTGCTCAGCCCGCTGATGTTCGGCCTGGAGCGATATAAGGACCTGCCGCAGGCCACCAGCCTTTGCGGGGCTTGCGGCGAGGCCTGCCCGGTGAAGATCGATATCCCCAGGCTCCTGATCAGCCTGCGCCGCGACATGGTAAATCGCAGGCTGAGCGGGAAACTGGAAAGGCTGATCTACCGCCTGTGGGCCTGGGGTTTGCAGAGCCGTTTTCTTTACCGCGTCATCGGGGCGCTGCAGCGCTGGGACCTTCGGCGGCGGGCGGATGCCGACGGCTGGATCGCGCGTTTGCCCAAGCTCGCGGCGGGATGGACGGCCCAGCGCGACATGCCCGCTGCGGCGCGGCGGTCGTTTCATAATATCTGGAAGGACCGACATTGAAGGGTTCTCTTCACGCCGTCGTGCTGGCGCTGGTTCTGGCCGGCTCGTTTGTCCTGAAGCTGCATCACCTGGATCACGCCGCCGTCAAACCGCTCGATGAGGTCTTCCACGCCATCGTGGCGCGCAATCTGCTGAAGCATCCGTTATTGCCGACGCTGGTGGATCGCCCGTATCTGCCCTACGACTACCGCGACTGGCAGAGCAGCCACATCTGGCTGCACAAACCGCCGATGGCACTTTGGCAGACCGCGCTTTCCTACGCGATCCTGGGCGTCAATGGCCTGGCGCTGCGCCTGCCATCGGCGATCCTGTCCACGCTGGCGGCGTGGATGACGTACCTGATCGGCAAGGAACTGCTGGACCGCACCGCCGGCCTGATCGCGTCGGCGCTGCAGGCGTTCAATCCCACGCTGCTCATGATGGTGCACGGATACGTGTTTTCCGATCAAGTGGACGTCTCCCTGCTCTTCTGGACGGAGGTGGCGATTTTGTTCCTGGCCCGCGGTGTGCGCAGCGGCCGGAGTTCGGACATGGTGTTGTGCGGCGTCGCCCAGGGCTTGGCGTTCCTGTCCAAGAATTTTCCGGCTTTGGTGGTGACGGGGCTTGTGGTCGTTGCGTGGCTCCTGCCGCGCACCAGACTAGCCAAGCGCGATGCGAGCCGCGTCGTCGGCCGCGGCGTGCTGGTCATGCTGGCGGCGACGGTCGCCATGGTGATGCCGTGGATGATCTACATCTTTGTCCGCTTTCCCGTGCAAGCGCGGTATGACAATCTGCTTCTGTGGCAGCATTTCAACAGAAACGTCGAGCACTGGGCGGCGCCGTGGGATCGTGTGATCTTCACGTATTGGATCGAGGTTTTTCACGTGTACTACCCGGCCGTCCTTGCGGCCGCCGCCGTGCTGACGATTCGCGCTGCCCGCCATCGCCAGATGGGCCTGTGGCTGGTCCTGGCCTGGGCGGCGGGGGTAACGCTGCCCAATCTGCTGGTCGTTTCGAAAACCATGACGGCGTCGCTGCTCGGCTGGCCGGCGATGTGGCTGCTGCTGGGATATCTGATCTGGCTGGCACTTTGCGGCGATGCCTGGGCGTTGGGCACGTGGCTGGCAGCGATGCTCCTGGCGGCGATCTTCCTGAATCGCGCGTCCATCCCGCAAGAAGGCTGGGGCTACGACCCGCATGGGTCGATCATGCTTCAGCACCTGTGGGTGATCTGGCATGTTGTTGGCGCATTGGCGATGGGTGCAGGGGTCGCGTGGATCATGCGCAGACGAACCGGGCTGCGGCGGCCGCTGGTCATGGTGGTGACACTGGCCATGCTCTATTTGGGTGTGCGATGGTGGAAGGGGGCCGTGCCGCGCGGCTACGCGTACCTCGCCTGGGAAGTGACGCAGATCGACAAAGAGCATCCCAATTTTCTGGAGGTCGGCCAATTTGCCCAAACATTGCCGGCCAACGCAGCGTTCATTGTGGATGAGAGCGATCGCCTGGAGAACAAGCTGCTGGAATTTGCCGCCGATCGGTCGTGTTACCCGATGGACGGCGGCGGTTGGCGCCAGCAGGCATCGGCGTTGACGGCGGCGGGGGCGCTGCCGTATGTGGTGTCGTCTGGGCCGCAGGCGTTGCCGGCGGTGTTTATCGACCGCGACGAGCGGCACAACATATACGCCGCGACGAGCCGGACGTCAGGGAAGTGACATGGTGCAGAGCGATCCTCATGATCTGATCCATCGCGTGGGCAAAGCCCTGGGCCGCACCAAGCCGCTGGATGCGCCTCCGACGCCCCCGGTGATCGACGAGCCAATCACGCGCCTGGTGCACAGCGACGTTCAACTGGTCGAGCTGTTTCTCAAGAGAGCCGAGGTCGCGCAGTTCCTGGTCGAGCCCAGCGCCGCCGGCGAGCTGGCGGGAAAATTGATCCAGTTTCTGCGGGCGCAAAATTGCCGCCGCATCGGCCTGAGCGTCTCGCCGCTGTTGGAGAGCTTGAATCTCCCGGCTGCCCTGAAAGCGGCCGGCTTGGACGCGCATACCTGGGACCAGTTGACTCTGGATCAGACCTACGATCTGGACTGCGGCATCACGGACGTGTGGGCGGCGGTGGCGGAAACCGGCAGCCTGGTCATCCGTCCCGATCCGGCGCAGGGGCGGGCCCTGTCGCTGACCCCGCCTGTTCACGTCGCCATCGTGGAACCGAAGAACGTGCTGGCCGACTTGCTGGACCTGTTTGAAAAGATCGCGCACGAGCAGCCGCCGCCCAACGTGACGGTCATCACCGGCCCGTCGCAGACCGCGGATATCGAGGCGGTCATGGTGAAAGGCGTGCACGGCCCGGGCGTGGTGAAGGTGTTCGTGGTGACGTAGCCCCGCATGTACATGCGGGGCTTCGGCGATGCGTCATCGGACGAAGCGAAAATCGGCTTGCAGGCTGGTCATGCACAGTCCCGGCGATGGAATTTATTCCGGCGCGGGGGCATGATTACACACATGGACAGGGACAAACTGTTTGCGTTGCTGGACGCGTTTGCGGTGGAATTGCCGAGCTGGGGGTTCGCCGATACGGGGACGCGGTTCGGCAAATTCCTGCAGCCGGCGGCGGCCTCCACCATCGAGGAAAAAATCGCGGACGCGGGGACGGTCCACCAATACACCGGCTGCTGCCCCAGGGTGGCGGTGCACGTGCTGTGGGATTTTTCCATGGGGGTGGACGCCACGGCGACGGCCGATCTGGCGGCCAAACATGGCATCCGCATCGGGGCCGTCAACCCGAATTTCTTTGAAGACCAGGTGTACAAATTCGGCTCCGTGTGCAACCCGGATGAATCGGTCCGCGAGCACGCGCATCGGCACATGATGGACAGCATCGCCATCGCCAAGGCGGTCAAGAGCGACACGATCAGCCTGTGGTTCGCCGACGGCACCAACTACCCCGGCCAGGACGAGATCGCATCCCGCAAAGGGCGCATGCACGGGGCCCTGCGGCAATGGCATGATGCGCTTGCGCCGGGGATGAAAATGCTGATCGAATACAAGCCCTTCGATCCGGCGTTCTATCACACGGATATCACGGATTGGGGCATGGCGTACGTCTTCGCCAAGGACGCGGGCCGCAAGGCCAAGGTGCTGGTGGATACGGGGCATCACTTGCCGGGACAAAACATCGAGCACATCGTGGCGTTTTTGATCGACGAAGAAATGCTGGGCGGATTTCATTTCAACGACCGCAAGTACGCGGATGACGATTTGACGTTTGGGAGCATCGACCCGTACGCGGCGTTTCGGACTTTTTGCGAGATTCGCAACGCCGCCGAGGCGGGAAAGGATGTGTCCGGCATCGCGTACATGGTGGACCAGAGCCACAACCTCAAGCCCAAGGTGGAGGCGATGATCCAGACGGTGGTCATGGCGCAGGAACTTTACGCCAAGGCGTGCCTGGTGGATCGGGGGAAACTGCGCGATGCGCAGGCGCGGACCAACACCATCGACGCCGAGGAGTGCCTCAAATCCGCGTTTTTCACGGATGTGAAGGCGCTGTTGGCCGAGTGGCGCAAGGGCAAGAGCCTCGAGGCCGATCCGCTGGGGGCGTATCGCGTAAGCGGCTACGAAGCGCGCGTGGCCAGGGAGCGCGAGGCCGTGCGGGCCGCCCGCGGGGGCACGTCATCCACGTCATACGCGTAGCCGATTCCCATGCAAACGCGACTGCCGACTTTCCGCAGCCACCTCACGCTCGTGCTGTCTGCCGTGCTGCACGCGTTCACGCACGCCTACGCCTCGATGCTCGTGCCGCTGTATCTGGTGATGGTCACGGACCTCAAATTGGGCGGCGTGCGCTCGGCGTCGCTGATCGTGACGCTGTACGGGGCGGTGTATTGCCTGGGCAGCTACACGGCGGGGGCGCTGTCGGACCGGTTTGATCGGAAAGTTTTGCTGAGCATCGGCCTATTGGGCAACGCGGCCAGCATCGTGGCGATCGGGCTGTGCCGTAATTATCCGATGATCGTGATGCTGGGGATCGCGGCGGGGGCGTTCGGGACGCTGTTTCATCCCGCGGCCAATGCGCTGGCGCCGGCGCATTACCCCAAATCGCCGGCGATGGCCATCGGGCTGTTGGGCGCCGGCTCGGGCGTGGGATTCTTCTTCGGTCCGCAATACGCCGGCTGGCGTACCCACACGGCCGCATGGCATTGGGCAAGCGTCGCCCAATGGCAAAAACCGTGCGTGGAACTGGGGGTGATGGGCCTGATCGTCGGTGTCATATTTCTCTTTGTCGGCGCCGAAGCGAACGATTCCGCCTCGCGCCATGTGCCGGACAAGATCAATCGCGTCCAGCGGGTTCGGGTGATCCAGTCCGCGTTGATCCTGATGTTCCGCGATTTTTGCGGGGCGGCGATTTTTTCCCTGGCGGCGATCTATCTGCAGCGCGCGTTTCACGTCGGCGTGCAGCGCACCGGCTTGATGGTGGGAATCATGGTCTTGCCCAGCGTGCTGTTCAATCCGTTATTCGTGTATCTGACGTCGGGCCGGCGGCGCATGGGCGGGCTTAGCCTGATTCTTTTCCTGGCGGCGGTGGTGGCGGCGGTTACGCCGCTGGTCGGCGGGGGGTGGGTACTTGCGATTTTGTGCGTGTACCAGACGCTGCAAATGGGGAGCTTTGCCGTGGGCGACGTGGCGATGCTGGAGCGCGTGGCGCCGGAAGTTCGCGGCAGGGTGGTGGGATTGTTCATGGTGATCGCCGGCACGTTCGGGGCGCTGGGGCCGTGGGTCATGGGGGCATGGACCGACCTGCTGGGCCCGCGCGGCGGCGAACCATCCGGCTATTTTGGGCCATTCGGACTCATCAGCGCTTTCATGCTGCTTGCCGCGGTTGCGCCGCCTTGGCTGGCAAAACTGGGGCCGGTGTCCGAGACCATGAAGCTGGTGGAAGAAATCTCCCCGGCGACCATGGGGGCAACGCCGTAGTCAGACACTTTTCACGGCCGCGGGGAGATCAGCAGTTGATCCTGATTGTTCAGCCAGGCATCGACGGTATGACGCGCGCCGTCCGTGTCGTAATCGAAGGTGAAATGGGACGGATTCGATGCATCGACCTGGCCGGCGAAAACTTTGAGACGCCGGCACGACGGCGGAATAGCTACCGACTGCATGTTGTTCGGTATTTTACGGTACGGCGGAGGATAATCATTGAGGTCATTGGCGCCAATCTGAACGGAAAAACTGGATTCCTCTAATGGGGCGCTCCACATTCCAACATCGGCCCAGACGACTTCACGTGCACCATTCGGTTGACGCATCTCGTGCAAGAAGAGCGTTCCGTGGAAGGTCAGACCTGAACTGCATCCGCCAAAGTCCTGCAAATGAGCTTCGGCTGGTACCGCGTCGCAATACAAAAGCTGGCGGTGCGCAACATCAAAGTCGAAAACGACATGATCGCGCGGCGACGTGTAACCCAGGCAGCGATTTTGCCAATAGAGGAATTGCGTCCATCGCCAGGTGGGTGGGCCTAGGAAATAAACCGTGGCGATTGCTCCCAGAAGGAGGATGACTCGGACACTGCGGCGGTACCAGCGCTTTTGGCTGGTGGGAATCTGTCCGTAATCGAGGATGCGCTCGTCCATGAGCGAAGCGCGTCGCACGCGACGCGGCTAAAAGTCGGGAATCATCGAACGCATACGTTCAATCAATTCGACGCGCGGAATGGATGATTGTTCACCGGTGCCGAGATTTTTCACGGTCACCTGGCCGTTTTTCAATTCGTCGTCGCCGAGGATCAGACAAAGCTTGGCTGATTCCCGATCGGCCTGTTTGAATTGTGCCTTGATCGAACGATCCGACAAGTCTATGTCCGCGGCGATGCCGGCGCTTCGCAATTCTCGCAATAAATCCCAGCACGCTTGGCGTGCGGCGGGGCCGTGGGCGATGAGCCAGATCAACGGGCCGCGCGGATCGGGCAACTGGGCCTGCTGGGCGTCGAGGGCGATCAAGAGGCGCTCGATGCCGGCGCCGAAGCCGACGCCGGGAGTCGGGCGGCCGCCGAGCGTTTCCACCAGATTGTCGTAACGACCGCCGCCGCCGATGGCATTTTGCGCGCCCAGCCCCGGGGCCGTTACCTCCCAAAGCGTCTCGGTATAGTAGTCAAAACCACGAACCAGGTTGGCGTTTGCTTCAAAAGCAGCGGCGCCTTGGAGCAGTTCTTGCACGCGCTGGAAATGCGCGCGACTGCGGTCGGACAGAGAGTCGACGGCCGGTGGGGCGCCTTTGCACGCTTCCACATCCCGAGGGTCCTTGCTATCGAGAATCCGCAGCGGGTTTTCCGTCAGACGCCGTTGGCTGTCTTCGCTCAGCGACGATTTTTGGGGAGTAAGAAAGCGCACCAGCGCGTCGCGATAGCGTGTTTTGCTCTCGGCATCGCCGAGGCTGTTGATGTGAAGGACGAAATCCTTCAGGCCGCAACGGCGATAGAAATCCAACTGAAGGAGGATGCACTCGACATCCTGCTCGGGCTGGGCGATGCCGAAGGCCTCGACACCGAATTGCCAGTGCTGGCGGAGGCGGCCTTTTTGGGGCCGTTCGTAGCGGAAGTTGGGGCCGATGTAGAAGACCTTGGCGCGGCTGCCTTCCTGGGCGATCAGATTGTTTTCTATCACCGCGCGGACGACGCCGGCGGTTCCTTCGGGGCGAAGGGTGATCGAGTCGCCGCCGCGGTCGGTGAAGGTGAAGGTTTCCTTGGAGACGATGTCCGTGGTTTCGCCGACGCCGCGGTGGAACAGCTCGGTGTATTCAAAGATGGGCGTGCGGATTTCCTGGAAGTGGTAGAGGCGAGCGACCTGGCGGGCGATGGATTCGACGGACTGCCATTTCCAGCTATCGGCGGGAAGGATATCTGCGGTGCCGCGGGGCGCCTTGATGCTGGACATGGCTGGGGCGGCGCTAGGCCGGTTGGTCGTCTTCGACGGGCGGCTCGATCTCCTCAATCTGGGCGGATTCGAGGATTTTATCCACGGCCTTCTGCTCGCGCATTTGGACGTACATGCTCATGAGCGAGCCGTCGGCGGACATTTCCTGGCGGACTTTTTCGGGGCGGCGGCCCGTCTGGGCGGCGATGCCGGCGATGCGGCCGTTGAGCTCGGCCTCGTTGACCTCGACGTTCTGCTCGGCGGCGACTTTCTGGAGGATGAAGAAGAGTTTCAGTTCGCGGGCGGCCTCATCGGCGGCGCCGCTGCGGAGTTCTTCCAGTTGTTCCTGGATTTTGGGCTCGGGCACGCCGCGCATCATCAGCTCGACCGTGCGCCGCTGCACGACGCGGTCGGCCTGGCGCTGCGAGAGCTTGGCCGGGAGGTTGATCCAGACGTTTTGCATCAGGTAATTGTGCACCTGCTCGCGCATGGACTGCTGCACGTCGTAGGTGACGCGCTCGATCATCTGCTCGCGCAGGGCGTTGCGAAGTTCCTCTTCGGTGGAGAAGCCGAGGTTGGTCAGGAATTCCTGGTTGACCTCGGCGGGTTCCAGGCGCTTGAGGTCCTTGAGGGATACCTCGACGGTCACGTCTTTGCCGCGGATGTCGTAATTGGGGTGGTCCTCGGGCACTTTGACGGTGAACTCGCGCGTCTGGCCGGGTCGAAGTCCGCGGAGGTGCTTAAGCGAATCCTCGATCTTGATGCCGTAGATGTAGCCGGGTTCGGCGACGATTTCCAGGTCATGGCGGTGCCAGATGACGTTGCCGTCCACCTTGAGGTGGAGGTCGCCGAAGAGGTGATCGTTGGCCTCAACGCCGCGGTCCTCGATGGGGATGAGCACGCCCTGCTGGTCGCGGAGGTTTTTCATTGCCTTATCGATGTGCCGCTCAAGCACCTCGACTTTGGATTTTTTGATTCTCAATCCGGTCAGCGGGGGCAGGGTGATGTCGGGCTGCACCTCGATTTGGAAGGAGTAGCTCAGATTTCCGGATTCTGGGAGTTTGAGGTCCTCGGGGTTGCCAAATTCCGGCTCGCCGATGACCTGCAGGGAATTCTTTTGCACGACCTGCTCGTAGGCTTCGCTGATGAGGGAACGACAGACCTGCTGGCGGACGTCGCCCTGGAAGCGGCGTTCGATGAGTTTCTGAGGGGCATGTCCGGGTCGAAAGCCGGGGACGGCCGCCTCGCGGCGCAGCTCCTGGAACTGCTCGGTCAGCTTGGAAGTGATCAGATCCTGGGGGATCTCGATGGTGACTTTTTTGGTGGCTGGGCCGACGTCCTCGATTTTCACCTGATAGGGCAGTTCCTCGGAGGCCTGGGCAGCGGGCTGGGCTGGGGGCTGAGAGGGCTCGGGGGTGGGTTCCTGAACGGCGGCTTCATTTTCGGCCATGGCAAACCTCGACTGGGCGACAACGTGCCGGCAGGGCCAATCCCGACGCGGCGAGTGGGGGCATTCTAGCGTTTGCTTCGCAAAAGAACAGTAGATCAGTAGAACGGTAGACCGTCCCGACCGGTCGGGACTCTGTTCGCCTGCGGCGAACGCACCCGGCAGGACTCGAACCTGCAACCGGCGGATTAGAAATCCGCTGCTCTGTCCTGTTGAGCTACGGGTGCCGCCCCTATCGTACATCACCGGCCGCCCAGCCACGAGGGCACGCCGCCGGTGGCGCGGAACGCTTCCATGGCATGGCTCAAACGATCTGAATCATTCTGCTTCAAACGGTCGGACGGCGATTTGAAGTTTTGGACCTGACGCAAGGCGATCGGCGTCTGTAAATAAACAGGCGGATCGGGTATGCTGTACCCGGGCTTTCATGGAGGAACCCCTATGGGGTCTCTGGACATCTCCAAGCTGAATTTCGACGGATTGATCGAGCGGGAATGGCTGAGCGTCAACGGCCTGGGCGGATACGCCAGCTCCACCGTCTGCGGACTCAACACGCGCAAATATCACGGCTTGCTGGTGGCGGCCATGTCGCCGCCGGTGCGCCGAATGGTGCTGCTGTCGCACGTGGAGGAGACGGTGATCGGCGGGAGCGGGTCGTATCAGCTTTCGACCAACGAGTATCCGGGCGTGATTTCTCCGGAAGGATACAAGCTGCTGCGGGCGTTCAGCGCCGATCCGTTTCCGCGTTGGGCGTACCAGAGCGAGGGATTCACGCTGGAGAAGTCGGTGCGGCTGCTGCAAGGGGAGAATACGGTTTGCCTAACGTACACGCTTCTGGGCGGGGGCAAATCGGTGTGGCTGGAGGCTCGACCGCTGCTGGCGCTGCGGGGCATCCACGAATTGTCGTATCAGTGGAACGGCCGCCTGGCGGGCGAGAGCCGCCCCGACGGCCTGGTGCGCATCGCCGCCACCATCAAAACGCCGGAAATCTTCTTCGCGCACGACGGCGAGTTCCGCGCCGAGCCGTACTGGTATCTCAACGCGATTTATCGGCGCGAGCAGGACCGCGGCTACGCCGGCCTGGAAGATTTGTGGAACCCCGGAATATTCCGCTGGACGATCTCGCCCGGTCAGAGCGTGCACCTGGTCTGCTCGCCGGAACCGATTCAACTGGACCGCGTCCTCAACGAGCTGCACCGTGCGGCGGACGATCTGGACCGCCGGGCGGCTGCCGTCGCCGTGCCGGGGCTGGGACAGCGCGACCAGAACCTGGAATCGCTGTTGCGTGCGGCCTCGGCGTTCATCGTCACCCTGCCCCCGGAAGCGCCCAGTCCCGTTCACGTGATCGGCCAATACCCGTGGTCCCCCCCGACGGGCCGGGCCGCGCTGATGGCGTTCGCGGGACTCTTCCTGGTGCCCGGACGATTCGTCGAGGGCCGGCGGCTGCTGGTCTCCCTGGCCGCGGGCATGCAAAACGGCCTGATCGCCAGCGAGTTTCCCGAAACCGCCGGGGCGCCGCTGTATGGCGGCGCCGACACATCCCTGTGGTTCGTCGCGGCCGTCAATGAATATCTTCGCTACACGGATGACCAGATAACGGGGCGGGCGCTGCTGCCGGCGCTGGAAACCATCGTTCAGGAATATCGCCGCGGAACCAAGCTGGGGATCACGAGCGACGCGGACGGACTGGTGGCAACGCGCTCGCCGGGAATCGCGGCATCGTGGATGGACGGCAAGATCGGCGAGAGCATCGTCACGCCGCGCTTCGGCCGGCAGGTTGAACTCAACGCCCTGTGGTACAACGCCCTGCGAATCGTCGCGGCGTTGGCTGCCAAGTTCGACAAGGGACCGCTTGCCGAGGAATTGAGTGCCCTGGCGGAGGGCGTCAAAGCCGCCTTCAACCGCCGCTTCTGGAACGAGAAGGCTGGCTGCTGCTTCGACGTGGTCGAAGACGACGCTCAAGACGCGTCGATCCGCCCGAATCAACTCCTGGCCCTGAGCCTGGCGCATCCGGTGCTGATCGAGGATCGGCACGCCGCGATGCTCAAAACGGTGATCGGCGAATTGCTCACGCCCATGGGACTGCGCACGCTGTCGCCGCGCGACCCGGCCTACCAGGGGCGGTACGAAGGCAGCGTCGTCTCCCGCGAACGCGCCCAGCACCAGGGCTCGGCCTATCCGTGGCTGCTGGGCCATCTGGGCACGGCGGCGATGCGCGTCTACGGCCGCAACGAACAATGTCTGGCCCGCATCCGCCAGTGGCTCGATCCGTGCCTGCAATACCTGCAATCGGATGGGGTCGGATACATCGGCGAGCTGTTCGACGGCAACGAGCCGCAGCGCTCCGGCGGCGCCATCGCCTCGGCCCTATCCGTCGCCGAAATTCTCCGCTGCTACACGCAGGAAGTTCTGGGCATTGAAGCCGCCCCGCATGGGCCGATCCGCATTCCGCCCATGCCCAGCAGTTCGCCCCTGCCCACGGGCCAGCCGAAGTAGCCCCCGGCGGCGCGGCCGCGGGAAATCCGAATGACGAAATCCGAATGGCGAATCAGTTCAGTTCCGCCGCCGGCCGAGCAGTAAGGTTCCTCCTGCTAGAACCAATAGGGAAAACATGGCCGGTTCGGGGACAGCGACCTGGATGTTCCATGAGCCAGAATTATCATCGTAATTGTCATCATTGACCCCAAGTTGAAGTTGCGTGCCTCCGGCCGGAACGGTAAACGTCCCCCAATCGCCAATCCCAAACGGTGTACCTACAATTTCCCCACTACTATTGGCAAATGTTCCCACCAACTCCCCAGCATAAATGGGATAGGTTGAAGGGTCCATGTAATAGCTTGGTGCAGGGGGGTAGTTACCTGTGAGATTGTTTAAGGCAAACCCTGGGACGCCAGCTGCATCGTAGGCCGGGGCATAGAAAGCAATCGCTATATCCCCACTCAGGTAACTAATTGTCAGGTTGTCTCCGGCAGAAAAAGGCAAGCCGTTTGCCGCGCTGACTACGGTCGGGGCTGCTTCTTCACCATAGCAATACTGATATGCCGTATTGAGGCCGTTGTTTACCCACAACCACGGCCCGGTAAGAGCGCCGACCGTTACGGCGACACTGGTGTTCTGAGCCGATGCGATGCCGGCCGGCAAAGCCAATAATGCGATAATGACCGATGGTGATACTATTTTCATGATACGTTCTCCTATTGGATAGTTGATTTGTTTAGTGAATGTAATATCCACTGTTCTCTGCTAGCCGTCTGTGGTTAAACGCAGAACCGTTACGCCGCGGGTTACCGCGGTGGCGGCGCTGCCAGTGAGCGTTAGCCCTGCCGTGGTGGGAAAATCATTGGACGTTATTGTCTGGGCCGATGTCACGGAACCAACGACCAACGATGCCACCCCTGCAGCCAATTTGGTTCACCGCATACGCCACCTTCCTTTCTTTTTGTCAAGTGCATTGCGAACCCAATAAACCACTCACCAAGCTCAAGATTTGCAGCCAAAAACGCTAACCAACCCGGATTGTGCGGGTGAACACGGTCGTTGCTCCTCTGAAAATGTGCCAGAGCCCGTGCCGTGGCACTACTGCGCCGTGCTCACTTCGCGTTCCGCCGGCGCAGCAGGAAGGTTCCTCCTGCTAAAGCCAACAGAAAAACCGAGGCCGGCTCGGGCACTATGTTAAAGTTCGTGACCGTCCAGGTATCTATTGGCTGCCATCCCCACATCTGGACCTGACATTGAGAAAGGCTCGAGGTAATGTCGCTTGGAATTGGATAAGAGATCCCGTCGACAGCGAGACCCAACGCTCCCGCGTCCGACACTTGGAACGTAATATGATATGGGGTACCGGCCACCACGTTGAACGGGACGTAAGTCCACAACGTTGAACCAGTATTTGGTGCGGTTCGCTGGGAAATTTGAAGTTGATCTGTACTTTGGTTCTGGTAGACCATTTGCAGTTCCAGGTCTGGATAGGGCGTAGTGTTGGTCGGCCATCCTGTGGGAATCAGGCAGAGCCAAAAGCCCCCATCGTCGGCATACCGGCTGGCAAGCTGGACGTCCAAATCGATGGTGAACGGACGAGAAAACGTTTCCAGTGTTCGGACAGGTTGGCCCTGTAGGATCACCTGGTTTGGACTGATAGTCGCAAGCTGACCCTGTGGCCCCGGCCAGTTGGCGTCGATTGGAAACGGCAGTGCTTGCCAGGTCGCCGTCTCTGCATGGATGGATGATACCCAAGCACACACGGAAAAAACGGCGAACGCGAATGGACACAAGCGAATTTTACGTATGAACATGCTCTCTCCCTCGGGGTGTGATCCAATGGATAAACCCCGAATTCGCTTCTGCCCACGTTGCATGGACAGAAGCCCCATTACCCCACGCGGTATGTCGAGTCATCGAAAAACGGCGCGTGTGCCGTACCCGGCCGATGACTCCCCAGCTCGCATACTGCCCTTTTGGCGTCCCTAGGAAGAAATGAGGGCAAAAACTGGGAACGCTTCCAGCCGCTCGCTGGCCGCGCTCTTCCCGGTCCTCAACGAGCTCCGCCGGGAAGGGCGCGACCTCATTTCATGGAGCTTCGCACCAACCCATTGCCAAGGTCGGTCACGCACTGCATCCGCCCCGCGCCTCGTTGTGGCGCCGGCGCAGCAGTAAGGTTCCTCCCGCTAAAGCCAACAGGGACAACGAGGCCGGTTCGGGAACCGCTATGGAGACATCATCCAGGGCGAAGTCATTCGGAAACGCGTCGAGGTCCGCATCTCGGATGGAGATGGTTGCCGTGGTGTTTGTTCCCGTGTTCCACGTTGCTCCGAACTGTTGCCAGTTGGGAACGCCGAATGCGACGGTGTATTGGGAACCGACGCCAACGCCATTCACGAAGAATTGCAGGAGAGAGTGGACGCCGGTCTGGGTGTAGTCGTACGGATAGAGGTCCGAGGCCCAACCACTCAGTTGAAGGTTGGTGTTCGGTGTCAAGCCGGCGAATGCTTCTCGCCAGACATCACGGCCCGCTACGGTTGCGCCGTTGACCAGCAGAGAGAAATTGTCTGCCGACGGTGAATGGTCATACCAAGCAGGCGGACTGAGAAAGGCCAGGTTCCATGCGTTGGGGTTGGCGCTGACGTTGTATTCACCTTCGCTGCTGTTGATCGTGGTGAAGGTGTAATCGCTCGCAAAGCCGGTATTGCCGAGGCTGAAATCGCCGTTGACAACCAGATTCTGCGCCGACAACCCTTGGGCAAGCGAGAAGAAACAAACCGGGGCCACGGCGGCGGCGAGAATGGCTGGCCGTTTTCGCCGCGTCAGTCCTCGTCCCGTGCACGTCGCCGCCAGCCGGGGGCAAATGGTAGGTATTAACATGATCTCTCCTTTCAGGTGAACAGTTTCCAGATTTCGTCACGCTGCGATGGCGCGCGGTTCAGCTCCGCCGCCGTTGGCGTCAGCGGCCGGCCGTTCGCCGGCCGTGCCATTCCCGGTCCTCAACGATCTCCGCCAGGAAGGGCGCGATCTCATTTCATGGAGCCTCGCCCGGACCCATCGTCAGGGTCGGTCATGCGCTGCATCCGCCCCGCGCCTCGTTGTGGCGCCGGCGGCGCAGCAGTAAGGTTCCTCCCGCTAAAGCCAACAGGGAAAACGAGGCCGGCTCGGGCACGGTCTCCGGCACGTTCAGGTCAACGGAGAATGCTCCGGTGTTGTTCTCCCAATCGAAACCGTCCATAGTGCCCAGATAGAGGCGGGTTGCGCCCGCGGGAACCGTGAATTGCTGAACGACTTTCCCGCTGGTCATTCCGTCGCCGATGAAGAATGGCTGATACAGCAGCGGCGAGAGCGTTAGGAAATTAAGACCCAGGGCATTCGGATGGCTCCCGGTCGGCGAGAAATCAAGCGGAGGGGGGGGCGTCGGGTCGCCCGTGTCCGGTCGGCCGCTGCCGAGAAATACGCCTACCAGCGAGTCGATCGGCGCGTACATGTCGGCGATCCCGTTTTCCGGCTGCGGCGAATCGCCCGGATTGCCGTCCAGATGCCCAAGGATGGAGTTGGGTGCGCCATCGGGCGGGTCGTTGGGGGTGTCACCGTCGTAATTGACCAAACCGGTCACATTCGAAAAGGTGATAACGTCGCCCGCCTGCGGCACCCAGGACGGCACCAGAACCGGTGATTGAGCGGGCGCCACATCATCATACGACGCGGTCGATCCGTCAGGCATGCCCGCCAGATAGGGATCGGACGTACCGGGAACCACGATCCCAGGTATCGTGCCGGCCCACGCACTCAAGGCACCGGACAAAACCACACCCGCGATCAGCTTGGAATATTTGCAATAGCGCGCGAACGGGAACTTAGTAGAAACATGAATTGTGTCCATCGCAATCTCCCTTCTTAAAGCCTTAGAGCGTGTCATGAACTTTGACGTTCACCCATCGCAAACGAAGAACGAAGCTGAGCCGCTTCCTGCGCGCCTCCCTCCCGCCGTTTTTATTCATGGTCATGGACTGGCAGTCTCTTGGGCCGCAGTAACAGGCCGACGCCGGCGCAGCAGGAAGGTTCCTCCCGCTAAAACCAACAGGGAAAGCGTTCCCGGCTCGGGCACGCCGACCATATATAGGTACTGAACACTATCCATATTACCGGAGATCAGCGTAGGGGCACCGCTGCCGGTGTAGGCGTAGACATACCCGTTTACGTCACTGGCTTCGTATATTCCGGTACCGTAGTAAAGCGTGGTGTTACCGTCTGCAACCATTGCGGGGATATCGTTGGAGGCCATCAAAACGCTGTGCCAGGCTTCCGAGGAGTCCAGATATGCAAGCTTGCCGTTCTCGTAGCCCAGGTACAGCCGGTCTTGGAAGGGCTCCACTTGGTGGATGGACCATCCGTAGAAGTTATCGTTATCGTCAGAGAGAACAGCCGACCAAGTGACGCCATCGGTGGAACCGTAAAGGGACCCGTTTAACGCCGCACCGTATAATTTGTTGTTGAACTCCGCGAAGTCATAAACGCAACTGCCGCCTTTCTCAGCGTCGAACTGGAGCTTGGTCCCGTCGAAATGTGCGAATTCATCGGCATCATGTCCGCCCAGCTGGAGATACCCATACGAGGAGCTATACATCGCCCCGATTCCGTATTGGAAGACGGGATTGGCACTGTTATGGGGTACAACAGTACCGACGTAGCTGAAGTTGTTCGCGCTCGCATCATAGCGATACAGCTTGCCCCCGTTGGCGAATGACTCGTTACCGGTGCCGGCATATAGCTGACCGTTGTAGACTGCGATGCGGACGTCCTGGTCCAAGTTGTCCCCAACGGCCGTCCATGAAGTGCCACCGTTGTACCGCCATACCCGGCCACTGGCCAAAGAACTGCTAGATTCGGTGGAGGCGTACAGGCTCCCATCAAACTGGACAATGTTCAGGACCGCATAGTCGAGCCCGGGGGAGATGGCAGTCCAATTAGTCCCGCCCTGATAGGCGTAGACCTTACCCTGTCCCCCCTCAGATGTTCCTGCATAAAGCTGCTGTGCCGATGCCTCCGTAGATGCAAACGCAAGCATAGAGCCCAACACAACCAAGCCGGCGAACAATGATCGCGTCATGGTTTTTCCCTTCGCGTGAGTTAAACAGTTTCCCGCCGTCGCCAACTCGACAACTCCAACATTCCGCAGCGAGATTCCTTTGGAAAATGGCGTGTTCATGGCTTGTGCTCCTTTCCCGTTGTGAAGGCCAAAAGCATCGCGCGCACGTTCGCTAATGCGCCGCGCGCCGCCGGCGCAGCAGCAAGGTTCCTCCCGCTAAAGCCAACAGGGAAAGCGTTCCCGGCTCGGGCACGCCGACCATATACAGGTACTGAACACTACCGATATCGTCGGAGATCAGCGTAGGGTCGCCACTCCCCGTATAAGCGTAGACATACCCGTTTGTGCTGGCTTCGGCTTGTCCGGTACCGTAGTAAAGTGTGGTGTTACCGTCTGCAAGCATTGCGGGGATATCCTTGGAGGCCTTCAAAACGCTGTGCCAGACTTCCGAAGAGTCCAGGTATGCAAGCTCCCCGTCTTCGTAGGCCAGGTACAACCGGTCTTGGAAGGGCGCCACTTGGTGGATGGACGCACCGTAATCGCCATTGTCGCTAGAGAGAACAGTTGACCAAGTGATGCCGTCGGTGGAACCGTAAAGGTGCCCAACATACGCCGCGGCGTATAATTTCTTATTGAACTCCGCGTAGTCATAAATGCAGCTGCCGCCCTCGGGATTCTCCTCAACGTCGAACGTAAGCTTGGTCCCGTCGAAATGTGCGAGATCATCGCACTCAATTCCGCCGAGCTGGAGATACCCATAGGAGGAGCTGTACATCGCCCCGATTCCGTACGTCATAAGGGGTACAGTACCCACATAACTGAAGTTTTTGGCGCTCGCATCATAGCGATACAGCTTGGGCGCGTTGCTAGCGGTGCCGGCATATAGCTGACCGTTGTAGACTGCCATGCGAACGTCCTGGTCCAAGTTGTCCGCAACGACCGTCCATGAAGTGCCGCCGTTGTACCGCCATACCCGGCCACTGGTTAAATAGCTGCTAGATTTGGTGGAAGCGTAGAGGCTCCCATCAAACTGGACAATGCTCAGGACCGCATAGTCGAGCCCGGTGGCGGGGGAGATGGCAGTCCATGTGGTCGCGCCCTGATAGGCGTAGACCTTACCCTGCCCATTTTCACATGTTCCTGCATAAAGCTGCTGTGCCGATGCCTCCGTAGATGCAAACGCAAGCATAGAGCCCAACACAACCAAACCGGCGAACAATGATCGCGTCATGGTTTCTCCCTTCGCGCGAGTTAAACAGTTTCCCGCCGTCGCCAACTCGACAACTCCAACATTCCGCAGCGAGATTCCTTTGGAAAATGGCGTATTCATGGCTTGTGCTCCTTTTTCTTTTGCCTTCTCACGCTCAATTCGCCATGCAGCCGTCGCTCCTACCCCGGCGTCTTAATGTCACCAGGGCGCCCAGGACCAGCCGCGACAGCCTGGGGGGCATTAGCCACGGAGCTTGCTCCGTCGTAGCAAGCGCTGCGCGCGGTTCAGCTCCGCCTCCGTCGGCGGACGAGCAATCCTGTGCCGCACAGCGCCAGCATCGCCGCCGCCGGCTCGGGGACGGCGCTGAACTTGTCCAACACGATCTCATTGGCGGGGTATGTGCTGCCGGTGCCGTAATGGACCATAAATGAGCCGGAGCCGTCGGTGGTCAGCAGCGTCCCACCGTTGGCGACGTCGAGGAAGCTGCCGCTGAGGGTGTACGGGGCATCGACTGCCAGCACCGTAAACTTATCGCTGCTGGAGATGGAGCCACCGGTCAGGGTCAGTTCCAAATTCCCCGCCAGCGACATGTTGCCATTAATCGACAGAGAGTCGTAATTCGTATTGCTGTGGATCTGGAACAACAGCGTGGATGGAGATGGAGCGGATGTTAATGTCACGTTGCCGTTGATCGTACCTGTGCTGGCGAGGGAAGAACCCGGCAAGGAGCCGGTCAACGTGCCATCGCCAACGTTCAGACCATTCGGCGCGGTGATGCTACCGCTGCTGTGGACAGCAATCGTGCCGTGATTGGTGAAACTGCCGTCGATTTCCACTCCCGAATCTGAGCCGTCGGCCTTGACGGTGCCGGTGGCGCTGTTCGTGAAATTGGTGGAGGAGTGAATGGTCAGCGTTGCTTCACTGGTGGCTTCGACGAGGTTGTTGTTGATGAAGGTGCTGAGATAGACGTCCATGTTGTGGTCCGAGTCGTCGGCGTTGATCGTGCCGTTGTTGATCAGGGCGTCACCGGCGTTGTAGTTGTTGAATTGAGCTCCGCCGTGGACGAGGGTCGGAGCGATCTTGGAGCCGAGGGTGAGGATCTGGGCGCCGCCGGAGCGCGGTCCGCTGGCACAGATGTTATAGACATCGCCGTTGGGGCCGCCGCGGTAAAAGTTGATGTTGTCGATGTTCTGGCTGGCGCCGTCGAAATAGACACTGGCACTACTGCCCAGGTCCAGGTTGTGATTGTCGATCGTCAGGCCATTTAGCACGTACAGGTTGCCACTGTCGTTGACCTGCAGGTCTGCGGTTGCCGTGTTCGACGGGGTTGTACCGGTGACTCTCACGCCATCGAGCGTGCCATTGTTCACCTGGAAACTGTACGGCCAGGATGCTGGGTTGCCCGTGCCCACTTCCGAGATCACCGCGCCCTTGATCGTTGCGCCGTATGAGCCGTTCGAGTCGTCGAGCAGGTAAGTTCCATGGGTGACGTTCAACGTGTTGGGGACGGCCAACGTAGGGGGGGAGAGGGTGAACGTACCACCCGTGTGGTCCAGAGTGGCGGAGGAAGAGTTGATCGTCAGACTGTCGACTGTGATGTCCGAATCGAGCGTGACGGTATAGGTGCCGGCGGCGCTAATGGATGCGGAGTAAGGAGCACCGGGGTTGCCGTTATCGGGATAGTTGGGGTTGCTGGACCATTTCGTCGCGTCGGTCCAGTTGCCGTCGACTGGATTCTGCCACGTCGCGGTGGTACCGGCGAGGGCGAGGGTGGCCAGCGAGCTGAACAAAACGGCCGCCGCTGCCGCCAGTGCAAAAGCCACCCGTCGGCGATCACGAGCACGCGCAATGTCACAACTGCACCCCAGAGGAGAATGTTTGAGTGCACGCATGATAATTCCTCCCAATTCGATAAAGGACCTAACCCATCTGTTCATCCGAATTACCGAGCTCTTCCGGCGCCGGCGCAGCAGAAGACCCCCGTGACGGCCAACTGCCGCACGGCCCTTTCCTGGGAATCCGCGATTTGGTCATCGACCAGCACCCAGCGTTGCCAAGGCCATCGGCGACGCAACTCCGCGGCCAACTGAGGGATGCTCATGTCGAGCAAGTCCCCGCCAACCAGCAGCAGGTCCACCTGGAGGACTTCAAGGAGTTCCAGTGCCGCTTGAGCGGTCTGACAGTGGATGATTTGCACGCGACCGCCGCGGTCCCTCAGATTCGGCAAGCCTATGGCGACGAATGTCGGTGTCTTTTCCCCGTCGCTGAATTCCTTGACCAACTCGTCGATAACCCACGAAGCGAGCATGACCTGCTATAACGAAGCATGTGCCAGTCGGGCGGCGCGGCGGTGAACGGCTGTAAATGGAAGGCGCAAACGAGACTTAGGCTCGACGAGCAACCCACTGCCGCAACGGCGTGATCGCGGCCGGATTTACCAAGACGGCAAATGGGTGACGCCGACGGCGCATCCTAACAACAGCCGCCACCGTCACTTGGAGAGACATTTGCCATTATGGCAAAATGGCAAGCTGTCCAGAACTCAAGAGTGGGGCTTAATCTGGGTCGTGGCCAGGGGAGACGGGTACGTGAATATTCAGGGCTTCCATGCGGCGGTTGAGCCGGCGGGTTTCGATGCCGAGCAATCGCGCCGCTCGGGGGCGATTGCCTCGCGCTCGCCGCAACGCTTCGAGGATCGTGCCGCGCTCAACATTATCAAGATTCAAGTCCGATGCCAGGGAATTAGGGAAGCCCCGCCCCGACATCTGAGGCGGCAAATCGGCGGGCTCGATCACGCTTCCCTCGCTGAAGACAAAGGCGTGTTCAAGCACGTTGAACAACTCGCGGATGTTGCCTGGCCAAGGGTAGGGAAGCAAGGCTTCCATGGCCTGATGGGAAAGCGTCTTGGGTTCACCACCCCGCGTGCACAGTCGCTGGAGAATGCTCGACGCCAGGGGAATCACGTCGTCCGGCCGCTCGCGCAGCGGCGGCAGGCTCAGGCACAGCACGTTCAATCGAAAATACAAGTCCTCTCGGAAGGCGCCCTCGGCGACCATCGTCGACAAATCACGATGGGTGGCGCAAATGATGCGAATGTCGACCGGTCGGGGCCGGGTGTCGCCGACGGGCACAACGCTCCTTTCCTCAACGACCCGAAGCAGCTTGGGCTGCAGGCCAAGCGGCAATTCACCAATCTCGTCCAGGAACAGCGTGCCGCCATCGGCGGCGCGGATGAATCCGAGTGAATCGCGAATGGCCCCGCTGAAGGCGCCGCGCACATGTCCAAATAGCTCGCTCTCAAAAAGCGTTTCGGGTAGGGCGGAGCAATCCACCGGCACGAAGGGCTTGCCGGCCCGGGAGGAGTGTGCATGGATGTATCGGGCCAGCATTTCCTTGCCCGTGCCCGTTTGCCCCAGCAGCAGGATGGTCGAAGGCTGCATCGCCGCCCGCCGGGCCGCCGCGGCCAGCCGTATCATGGCAGCAGACTCGCAGACGAACTGAGAATCACTCAGCCCGATTGCGGCTTCAGGCTCTTCGGTGAGAAGTGCTCCCACTTGTCCCTCGCCCGTATTATATAAACTTCCACCCATGCGTTAAATATAATCCCGATTCAATTATTCGAGGCGGATCAGTTCCGCCGTGGTTGGCGTCGGCGGCCAGCCAGTCGCCGGCCGCGCCCTTCCCGACCCTTTCGATCTTCGCCGAGAAGGGCGCGATCTCATTTCATGGAGCTTCGCCCCAACCCATTGTCAGGGCTGGTCATGCGCTGCATCCGCTGGGGCGCCGCGTTGTGGCGCCGGCGCAGCAGAAGGGTTCCTCCCGCTAAAACCAACAGGGAAAGCGTACCCGGCTCGGGAACTAAGCTTAGGGCAAAGATGGTTCCGTCGCCGTAGGCGCCGCCGTCGCCGGTCACGCCATAGAGGGTGGAGCCATCGGCGGAGAGGGTCAGGGAGCCGCCGGGATAGCCGCCATCGCTGCCACCTGTGAACGAGTACAGAACCTTGTATGCCGTGGCGGGGTCATTTGAGGACAAATCGTACTGAAAGACTGTTCCATCGTTGTGCACGCCACCGGACGAGGTCATGCCGTAAAGGGTCGGGCGGCCGTCGGGGGAGAGAACGAGAACCAGCGAGTCGACGGGGACTCTCCCATGGGTCCAGTCGAACGAGTGCAGGATGCTCTCGGCCCCCGTGTCCAAGTTGTACTCAAAGATGGTTCCAACTCCATGGGCGCCGCCAGTGCTGGTCATGCCATAGACCATTGAGCCGGCCTGGATCAGGGAGCCGCAGGGAGTAGACCCGTCGTTCGGGCCGCCGGCAAAGGAGTACTTCAAAACAAAGGGGGTTTCCGAAGTGGACGTATCGTATTGGAAGATGGCTCCGGCGTTGTAATTACCACCTCCACCTATGCCGTACAACATCGAACTGTGCTGGCTCCGGGAGTCCTGGATCAGGGAGCCGTCCGTGGTGGGAGGGCCCCCGCCGTACGAGAAGTAATACAGATTGGTTACGGGATTGGGCGCGGAGGGGTTGAACTGGAAGATATTACCATCATTAACGGATCCAAACGGGCTGGGGCCTAGGGCGTCGCCGGTCGTGCCGTAAAAGGTGGAGTTGTACCCGGGCCGGTAGTCCTGGATCAGGGCGCCGTCGGGGGTTTGGCCCTCGGTTTCGTTTACGAAGCGATGTAGGTAGGTATAGGTATTTGTGGAAGTGTCGTACTTAAAAAAGCTCCCCAGGGCATCGTCGTCCGAGCTCATGCCGTAAAGGATTGAGCCGGATTTGAGCAGAGAGCCGGTGGGTACACACGCCTCGTAATCTGTATTGTTGAAGGCATGTAGGACGGCTTCGGTATGGGATGAGGTGTCGTATTGGAAGATGGTTCCCCAGCCGTTGTCAGTGGGGTCGCCCATGCCGCCGCCCCAACACGTCATGCCGTAGAGAACTGAGCCGGACAAGACGAGGGTGCCGCACGGAGTGACGCCGTCGGTGCGTGCTCCCCCGAACGAATAGAGCGTGGTGAAGTTGGCGGCTTTGGCGGCGGGGGCGATGGTGCTAATGGCCGCGGCCACGGCGAGAATGGCTTGGCGTTTTTGCCGCCTCAGCCTTTGTTCCGTGCGCGTCGCGCCAGGAGGGTGGCAAATGGTAGGTATAGACATAGTTCCTCCGCCGGTATGAGTTACACGGTCTCCCGCCGGCATCTGCCCGCCCTTGATGGGCAGAGCCTCTGTTCTTTCCCCAAGCTCTTTGGCAAGTCCGCGGAAATGGCAACTGCCTCATTTCCGCACCCGGTTAAGGCACGATGGTAGTGTTTGAGATGCGCTGGGAAAGTCGGCTATTCAGCCGTCAGCTACGCAGGGGACAGCGACCGGCGCGTGACGAGGTGCGCATTTCCCCCGTGCCCGGCACTTCGCCCCTGCCAACGGGCCAGGCGACATAGCGATTTCCCTCCCCGAAGCGGTTTCACCTTCACCGCTTGCGGCGGCCGAGCAGGCCCATGCCGGCCAGCGCCAGCAAGGAGCAAGATGCAGGCTCGGGGACGGCCTCGAACGAGAAGTCGTCGAACGCTACGTCGCCCCCCACAAAGGCCTGATTCAACTCGTAAATCTGAATGAGAGCTTGCGTGGCCGACTCGGAATCCCAGGGGATATTGAACTGCTGCCACTGTCCATTTGGTGCCGGGACCGTCAGAAGCCCGCCTTGCTGCAGGCCGTTGATGTTCATTTGCAGCACGGCCGGAGAGGGGTCGATGCCGGTGCCGACATATTGGCCCCACGATGCCATCCAGCCCGAAAATGCATATGGCGTAGCGGGTGCCACTTGGATCGTTTCAGACCAGGCCACCGGGGCGGGGGAGAAATCCGCCCCGTTGCACAGGAACATCAGGCCATGGCCGGTGGTATGGTCCCCGAACGACGCGCCGGCGCCGTTGTCGTCGTGCGGGTTTTTGGCCACGTCGTACGTGAACTTGGGCGCGAGGTTTCCGGGAGAATACGGGTAGTCACTGTGGAACCCCACGTTTCCCTGCTCGAAATCGCCGTTGACGAGCAAATTGGCTTGTCCGAAAGCCAGCCCGCAAACGAGAGCCGGGGCTAGTCCCAGGAAGAATATTTTGGTTGATCGCTTCATGTTCCTTGCTCCATTCGCGTTAAAGTTCTTGCATGTCATCCCCCTGCGATTCCTGAACGTCGTTCAATTGGTGCGCCGCCGGCGCAGCAGCAAGGTTCCTCCCGCCAAAACCAACAGGGAAAGCGAGGCCGGCTCGGGCACAGACTCAGTAATCTGGATGCTCCATGAGTCGGAATTATCATAATAGTCGTCGTCATTGGCCCCAAGTTGCAGTTGCGTGCCTCCGGCCGGAATGGTAAATGTCCCCAAATCGCCAATCTTAAACGGCGTGTCTACAATCTCCCCACTACTATTGGCGAATGTTCCCACCAACTCGCCACAATTAATGGGATACGTTGAAGGGTCCATGTAATAGCTTGGTGCAGGGGGGTAGGTATTTCCAGGCGGGTTGCCATATGTGGAATTGTTTAGCGGATTAGTTGGGTCGCCATCTGCATCGTAACGGTTGGGACCGACATTAATCGCTACACCCCCACTGAGGTAACCAATTGTCAGGCTGTCTCCGGCAGAAAAAGGCAAGCCGCTTGCCGCGCTGATTACGGTCGGTGCCGCTTCTTCACCCAAGCAATACTGATAATTTGTATTAAGGCCGCCGTTTTTCCACGACCACGGCCCAGAATGACCATAGACCGTTACGGTAACACCGGCGTCCTGAGCCGATGCGATGCCGGCCAAGAAGCCGAGCACGACGGCAGCAGCCGCCGCGAGAACAACTGGGCGTTTTCGCCCCTTCGTCTTACGCGGCGTCTGAGATACAATAGGTGAATAATTGAATGAACGCGTGAACATGATCTGTCCTTTCATGTGAAAAGTCTGCAAATTTCGTCACGCTGCAATTGCACACGGTTCAGCTCCGCCGCCGGCGCGGCGATGGGGTTCCTCCTTTCAGGCGGGTTGGACAATTCTCAAATTGCACCTGTCCGCGTTGTGCCAGGCCGGGGACAAAATGTAGGTGTAGACATAGTTCCTCCGCTGGTATGAGTTAAACAGTTTCCCGCCGGCATCTGCCCGCCGTTGATGGGCAGAGCCTCTGTTCTTTCCCCAAGCTCTTTGGCAAGTCCGCGGAAATGGCAACTGCCTCATTTCCGCACCCGGTCAACGCACGATGGTAGTTCTTTAGTGGCGTCGGTAAAGTCGGCTATTCAGCCGTCAGCTACGCAGGGGACAGCGCCCCGTGCTCTGGTCGCCGCAAATGGGGGGAAGCTTGCTGCCGGGCACGGCGGTGAGGCACAGGAACGCGCCGAACAGAACCAGCATGAGTTCCGCTCGGTTGCGGACGGAGAGCTTGGCATAGAGGCGCTCTAGGTGGGTGTGGACGGTGTGGCGCGACATGCCCAGGTCCCGGGCGATGGCGGATTCCTTGCGGTCCCGGAGCACGCCCTGGGCGATTTGCAGTTCCCTTTGCGAAAGCCTTAGGCGGACGCCCAGCCGCTTCCACGCCTTCGGGCTGACGAAATACGCCAACGGAGATGTTTCGGTCGGCGTCATGGTCGATCCTTTCGCGGGTACGCCCCAAAACTTACGCGCCCCGGTATGTGTTGGAAGATCATACAGCAAAAAGCTCCAAAAAGCCGGATCAGAATGCCCGCTGCAATGTTTGCACTGCGTTCGGTTCCCTCGCCGCCGGCGCTGTAGCCAGCGTCAATCCTCGGCGGCGGTTTTGCCGTCGCGCCCTTTCGGCCCTCAACTTAGCTCCTCCGAAAGGGCGCGTTCTCATTTCATGGAGTTTCGCCTCAACCCTTCTTGCAGGGTTGGTCATGCGCCGCATTCGCTGGGCGCCTGGTTGCGCCGGCGGCGCAGCAATCGAGTTCCTGCCGCCTATGAGGCGCGCAAACCGGATGGCAAATCGTACGTGTGAACATGATTCCTCCCGTGCGCCGCGATCGATGATTCCTCAAATTGCAACCGCCCACGTTGGATGGACAGGGCCGCGGCTCGCTTTGGGCCGCGGCATGGCTGAGCCCCGCAAGCGGCGAGTGCGGCGTTTGCACACACGGGCAACGGCTCGTCGCTCGTTTGCGCAGTTCGTTGAACGAACGGGCTATCGATTCGTCGGTTGCGCAGGGGGCAGAATCCCGCGCTGTGCTGGCCGCAGATTGGGGGAAGCCCGCTGCCCGGTTGACCCGTCAGGCACAGGAACGTGCCGAACAACAGCAGCATCAGTTCCGTGCGGTTGGTGACGCCGAGCTTGGCGTAGACGCGCTGCAAGTGCGTGTGCACGGTATGCGGTGAGATATCCAGGCTGCACGCGATGGCGGATTCGTTGCGGTCTTGAGACACGCCCCAAACGATCTGCAACTCCCGCGGCGTGAGCTGCAAGCGGATGGACAGACGTTGCCACGCCTGGCGCGTGAAAAACTGAGCCAAAAGGAACGGTGTATTCTGGAGCATGGTCCACTCCCCCGGGGAACCCCCGGAACTAATTTAGGACCAACAACTTTTTACGGCTTGACCCCCTACACTTCTCTACGCGATACAGGACGTTGCCAACCGCAGATCATTTCACCAAAATTCGGCGCGCCAGCGCGTCTTCTTCACAAACCCCCGTCGATTCAGTTTCCACTTTTTTGTGTCGTCGGCCGCGTGGCGGGCTGCGTCATCGCGGCGTCGAGCTGCCCCAGCGTCATTGCCGGGTTCTCTTTCAACGACTGCGCGGCTTGCTGCACCTCGTGGATCGTCTTGAGCAAATCTGGACGGTCCGAGACAAGTTGCGTCAGGGACTTGGACATATCCACGTAATATTCGCCATCGCTGCGCTTGACGATGGCCATTTCCCAATCGCCCCGCTCTTGCAGTCCGCCGTCCGGCTCGGACACCCAGTCCGGGATCGCAAAACTCCTTTCGCACCAGTTCACAGAAAGCAGCGTCTCGTTCTTGATTACGGCGTCTTGCCCAAACCTGGCCACGGCTTCGGCTTGAAAGCTCATCGAAGCGATGATCCAGCGTGCGACCAAATCCACGAGATTGTGGGGATCATCCTGATTGCAAATTAGACGATGCCGCACCGCCGCGATATCCCCCTTTTCCCCCGCCTCGAGCATGGCCCGCACCGCACCCATGGGCGTTTTGGGATCGGCTGCAAGGGCTTCAAATCGCTTCAAGCGGTGGAACGTGCTCCAGACCCACATCGTCATCCCCTCGGAATAGCGCTTTTGCATCGCCTCGACGGCCGCAGCCAGCTGCGCCGCGGACACGTCCGCGGTGGGCGGCTTCACCGGCTGGGCCGCAAAACCGCTGAACGTCACCCACTGCCGCTTGCGCTTCCATACGTGGAACGACTTCACCTTGGACAGCGGCACGCGATCAAACGTCGGCGCGGGGTCGCTGCGCCGATCGGTCGCTATTTGACGAAGACTGTAGGTGGCCGGATCCACCTCCGTGCCGTCCTGCAAGACCGCCGTGATCGTGACCAGATTCTCCGAGCCGTTCCTGCCGAAAAACTCGACCCCAAAACCGTTGTCTCTGGCTTGGAAAGTTCCCCCCAGCCGGTACGTTCTTCCGTCCACCACGATCGAGTCGCCGTCCCTGATCTGTCCCACCTTCTGCCACGGCCCCACGGGTATCCCCACCTCGAACCTGCTCGGCTGATCCACGGGAAACGACGCAAGGATTTGATGTGGTCCGTGTCCCGGCAAATCGCCACCACGGTTGTCCGACGGATGCCCGGTGGGTGTGTTTGGGGTCCAGGCTTGCTCCGGCCCGCTCAGTGTCAGCGCCACCCAGAACGGCTGCTGTGGGCTGTACGTGGACATCAACGCCCAGGGCTCGTCTACCGCTTGGCCCTGAGCGTCCCACCAGCAGTACGGCCACTGGTCCCGGCGACACATGCCGATCGCCGCGACGATCTTTCCGTCTTCCAGCTTCTTCTCGAAGGCGGGCAGAACCTGCGACGCCTCGTGCTTGGCCGCTGCCGCCCACAACACCGCCTGATTTTTGACCTTCAGCCGACCCTCCGGACCGTTTTGGCACCACCAATCCACGTCGTTGTCGAGCAGAGGCCCGGGCACGAACAACTGCCACTGAGTCGTCTTGAACGCCTCCCACACCACCAGGTGATGGCAGGGGGTTTGCGACGGCGTCGTGAACGAGCCGATAAACGCCAGCGACTCGCCCGCCCCCAGTGGTCCGTCGTACAGGATTGACTGCCCGCTCGATTCCGGCCCGACCGTCCCCGTTTGCCGATCGATGAACTGAATCCTGACTTTCCGATAATTCAGCTTGAGGTGCACCTGATCGTCGCCCACGACCTTCATCTGGCCCGTGCCGTCGCCGCCGCCTTGGACCTCGACGTTGTTCTCCCCGCCCGGCGGATAATTGAAGTTCAAGGGCACAAGGTCGTCTGGAATCTGCGGACCGCCTCTGACCTGCGCGAAGTTCAGCCAAATCGCGACCGCATCAACGCCGCCAGCCTTCCGGGCCTGGTCCACGGCCCCGCGCAGGGCAGCGGCGTTGAATACAATCGCGTCGTAAACCTTGCTGCCGGTCTGAACCGGCGTGCTCTGAAGTTGCTCGATCACGTTCAGGCCGTTGTCATTGAGCAGCACGTCCCATTGCGCAAGTTGAACCGTTTGTCGCAGCTCCGGCTGGGTGGAGGCTTCGGTGGTGGGGGTGACGGCGACAACGGCGGGCCGCGTAGGCGCGTTGGAGGTCGCAGCGATGCGGGCACCGCCGGTGCCGCCGGTATTCAATACAAGCAAGATTCCGCCCGTGGACGCGGCTGTTGCGCAGGCCGCGCCCGCGAGCAGAATTTTGTAGAGGATTGCCTTTCTTCCCATGGCGGCCAGCGCTTTTTTTGCCACCCCCGCGCTGGCCGCCACAGTTGTGCCGGATGCCAAGCTGGCGGCGGCGATCGTATGGACAAGGCCCACCGGGGCGGCTTGCGTCGTATGCGCGGTCAATGCGCCGACCAACGCGCCGGCGCCAAGGACCAATCCTCTGCGGGCAAAGGCGCCGCGCAGCTTTTCCACCGCCCGCACCACCCGTTTCCTGGCGCCTTCCTCGCTAATCCCCAACGCCTGGCCGACTTCAGCCCAACTCATTCGCTGGTAAAACCGCAACAACACCGCTTCCCGATCGCGCCCTCCCAGGTCCTCAACTGCCTCCTCCAGGAAGGGCGACATCTGTTCCCATGGAGCTTCGCCCGAGTTGGCTGACATTTCACTGGCCTTGGCCGCTTCCCTTTCGTGAAAGCGTCGCCGCGCCTCGGATCGTAAGAGCTTGGCCGATGCGTACCGCATAACCTGAAACAGCCATGCCGACAGGATCGTTCCTTTTCTCAGTTGCTTGCACGAGGCCAGGGCGATGAAGACCGCTTGGGTCACATCTTCGGCCCGGTGAGGATCGTGGGTGCGCCGCAGGGCGGCCGAATAGACCCAGTCAATGTGGCGGGCCACCAACGCGGCAAACGCGTCCTGCGAGCCCTGGCGATATTGCACCAATAACTCAAGGTCGCTCATGGCCTGTCCATGCACCCGTAAATACCCGCACCCGAAAGAACCGGGACATTTTTCCGGGATGCCCCTCCTCCTTTGAACGCGACATCGGACTTCGCCTGGCGCAGCAAAAAAGTTCCTCCCGCCAATGCCAAAAGCCAGAGGGTGGTGACGTTTTGCCCGTTGGGGGATGTGATGGCGGTGGCGATCAGGGTGATCGCCACCGCCGCCGCGAGCACGCCTCGACAGCTTTGCCGCGATATCCTGCCTCTTGCCCTTGACCCCCGGGCGCAACGAGAGATTTCGCTCGTGAACATAATTTTCCCCTTGGGGTGTGCTGCGAAGCCCCGAATTGGATCTGCCCACGTTGCATGGGACAGACTCCCCGTATCCCCCCCCAAGCGAGTGTCACGGAAGCGGCGCGTTTGCCGTCTTCGTGCCCCGTCTACGTCTGAGGGCACACGGTAACGTTTTTCCGCGCGCAATGAAAATCAGTGCAAAAATTGGGAAAATTCGAGCGGCGAACTAACTTCGTCGGGATAAAGCGAGCTCTATGAACCGCGGACCAGAGCGGCCCTTGCAAACCGGCGGGCAATTCCGACAATGTCTCCCCCTGGCGGCGGACTAATTTGTCCCACGCGTTTTTTCACCAACAAAGATTTTTTCCGGGAGATTCCATGAGCGGGCAGGCGTTTGGCGTCATTGGTCTGGAAGTGATGGGTCGCAACATCGCGCTCAACATCGAGCGCAACGGCTTCCCCATCGCGGTCTTCAACCGCACCACTTCCAAGAGCGAAAATTTCATCAGCGGCATCGCCCGCGGCAAAAAGGCGAAAATGGGACGCACGGTCGAGGAATTCGCGTCCCTGCTGGAACGGCCGCGGCGCATTCTGATCATGGTCAAGGCGGGCCAGCCCGTCGATCAGGTCATCGATAGCCTCAAGCCCGTGCTTCAGCCGGGCGACATCGTCATCGACGGCGGCAATTCCCTGTACACGGACACCGAGCGGCGCGGGGATCAGCT
The DNA here is from genome assembly GCA_002311745.1 of Phycisphaerales bacterium UBA1161. Lineage (GTDB taxonomy): Bacteria > Planctomycetota > Phycisphaerae > Tepidisphaerales > Tepidisphaeraceae > UBA1161. The sequence continues at coordinate 37,107 of DBZL01000019.1, forward strand.
CAAGGACACCGGCATCCGCTTCTTCGGCATGGGCATCAGCGGCGGCGAGGAAGGCGCCCTGTGGGGCCCGAGCATCATGCCCGGCGGCGACATGGAGGCCTACAAGCACCTGGAGCCGATCCTCACCAAGATCGCCGCCAAGAGCGAAGACGACGGCCCCTGCGTCGCCTACTGCGGCGCCCGCGGGGCGGGGCACTTCGTCAAAATGTGCCACAACGGCATCGAGTACGGCGACATGGAGCTGATCGCCGAGGCCTACGACCTGCTCAAAAACGTCGGGGGCTTGAACAACAAACAGCTCAAGGACGTCTTCTCCGAATGGAACACCAGCGAGCTGAAGAGCTTCCTGATCGAGATCACCACCAAGGTGATCGACTTTGCCGATCCGCTGAACCCCAAGCAGCCGCTGGTCGAGCAGATTCTGGACGTGGTGGGGATGAAAGGCACAGGCACGTGGACGATCAAGGCGGCTCTGGACCTGCAAGTTCCGGTGCCGACGATGGCCGCGGCAGTCGATGCGCGCGAAATCTCCATGCTCAAGAACGAGCGCGTGGCGGCGTCCAAGGTCCTGACCGGACCCAAGCCGAACAAATACACCGGCGACGTCAAGGCGTTCATCAAGGACGTGCGCGACGCCCTGTACTGCAGCAAGATCTGCTCCTACGCGCAGGGGATGGCCCTGCTGACGGCGGCGAACAAGGCGTTCAACTACGGCATCCGCCTGGACGAAATGGCCCGCATCTGGAAAGCCGGCTGCATCATCCGCGCCGTGTTCCTGGGCGAGATCAAGAATGCTTTCCATGAAGAGCCGGGCCTGGCCAACCTGCTGATGGCCAACCGATTCCGTGAAGCGATCCTGCCTCGCCAGGACGCCTGGCGGCGCATCGTGCAGCTTGGCGCCCAAAGCGGCATCACCACGCCTGCGTTCAGCGCGTCCCTGGCGTATTACGACGCCTACCGCCGCGAGCGTCTGCCGGGCAACCTGATCCAAGCCCAGCGCGACTTCTTCGGCGCCCACACCTACGCCCGCGTGGACAATCCCACGGGTCCGATGATCCACACGGAGTGGTCGGCCAAAAAGTGAACAAATAAATCGAGTTGCTAGTCGCTGGTTGCCGGGAAGCGGCGTCGCTTTCTCGCCGGGGACTCCCTTTTCACTCGATGAAACCGGACACGCGCGGTTTGCGGGGCGTCGCGGCTCTATTCGGTCTTTCCAGCGGCCCGTTCCATCAGTTCCATTTGCCAACGAAAACCGCTCACGTCCGGGTTCCATCCGCCTCTTACTGATCTTCTGACGCCCGGCGGATGGACAGGACCGTGTCTTGTGTCGCGTATGCCCCCAACACGTCACCCTTCTCAGCCTTAAAGGAACTACTAAAGGTTAACCCAACGGATCCGATGGATGTTTTCAGTTCGATAGGACTGATCGCTTGTGAAAAGGACAACTCTCCACCGAAATAAAAACCCACACCATTCATGGCGACGGCACATGGGAATTGCCGGTGCGACTCTATGCCAAGCGACCTCTCGTCTGTCTCGATGATGAACATGCTCGTCGCCCCCCGGGAGCCCACCTGGGCCGCCGTGGTAACCCCTATCTTACCTGCTGGTTTCAGTTGAGGGTTGATAGCGTATTGTGCGATAGCGTCACCGCTGGCGCCCGAAGCTTTTATCGTTCCAAAGCCTTCGGGCACATCAATATCCATCTGGCCCCCCATCGAAAAGCCCATGCCCTTCTCCGTTGGCGCGGCATCCACGGAAAGGTCGTCAAGCTTCCGGATTAGGTAATCGGTGCGGGCCATGCCGAACCAAAGCCTCGCGGGCAGGCTTGTTGACGGAACGACAAAGCAGTAGTTGGCCCACACTGCGTTGCCCGCATCGATAGTGAGTGGCACAGACTTGACGGCTTCCCTGGATTTTTCGGTTGGTTTGCCGACCAACTGAGAGCTATCTATTGAAACACCAACACATGAAAACATCTCACCATCAGCTCCTTTGAACACAACGTCTCCGAGTTTGAATGTTGCTTTCTTGGCGTCCGTGTTCGTGACATTGACGCGGAGCGTCAACAGGCCGTCAGTCGGTTGCGTAAGGCCACCGCCGGAAAAAACGATCCAGCGACCGCTCTTGGTCAACGCGAGGGCCGCGGCCGCTACCCTGCTTGGCGTAATGCATGGCGCGATAGATACTACAGATGATGAGTCATCTGTATCTTCCGATGGTAGATACATCGGTACTGGCGTTTGCGACCGAACGCCATCAACGTGGATAGCCCATTTGTCGAACGTTATGTCGGCCGCCCCCCGGGTTGTGGGCGAAAGTCGGGTCGGAGCAGAAGTCGTCCCCGTATCTTCGTCTCGTGGGCCAGCACCGGCGGCATTCTCAAAGCGCGAGCGCCATGGATGTAACGCGACCAGCACTACAACCGCAACCAGCGCGATCGCAAGCACGATGAATCGACGCGTCATTTCAACCTCCGGGACGCAGAACACGGGACAGATCTTAATGGCATCAATTTAAGCA
>DBZL01000067.1:0-1312 GCA_002311745.1 Phycisphaerales bacterium UBA1161
GATTTCCACGACATTACCACCGGACATAACGCGTATTATTACGCCACGCCCGGCTACGACCCTGTAACCGGCAGAGGCACGCCGGTCTCTAACCTTCTGGTGAGTTATCTGGCGGGCTATTCGACTGCGACCGCCACCGCCGCCGTGGCCGTGGCGCCATCCCCGTCCCCGGCGCCGCCTCATTTGAGGTGGGGTTTCGGCGTGGCACGCGCTTCGGCCGTTGTGGCGGAAACTTTTTTGAGCTCGCCCGATGATGCTGTTGTGGCCTTTGCCAAAGGCCACCGGAGTTTGTTCAGCAGCAGTTTGGTATAGAGCGCCACGGGACGAGCTTGGAGGGACAGCAGTCTTTCAGCCGTCCACGGGCTGACGGGCGATGATTGCAAACCCCGACCGTGCGCGGCCGGAGAAGGCACCCGGAGTCGATCGCGGCTTCCCAGCCGACGACAGGGCTCTGCTTTTGCGCTACGTCCAGAGCACTTCCCAGGCGGCGTTCTCCGAACTGGTTGCCCGCCACCACCGCCTGGTCCATTCCACTTGTACAAAAGTGTTGCGAAATCCCGACCTGGCGGATGATGCGACGCAGACCGTTTTCATGACGCTGGCCCGCAAGGCGTCCTCACTTCCGGCCGATACTCGACTTCGGGGCTGGCTGTATCACACCGCTCGCCACGTGGCTGCCGACCTGCGCAAACAAGAAACACGCCGCCTCCGCCGCCACCATCGCGTCGCGGCAACGGCATTGGAGCGGGAGAACGGATCGGACGCACCGGACGAAAATCTTCGATTGACCGTCGCCGACATCATTTCCCGGTTGTCGGTGTGCGACCGGCGAGCGATTGTGATGCGCTATTTCGAGGGGCTGACGCTGCGCGAGATGGCCCGCGCGCTGGGCCTGTCGCGAGAGGGGGCGAAGAAACGCGTCGCTCGAGCGCTGGCGCGCATTCGCGCATACCTCGCGGCCAAGAACTGGCTGCTGCCTATTTGTCTGCCTTTGGCGGCGCTGACGCGGAAATCTTCGGTTGCCAAGGCGATGGCATTCGCCGCCGCCGCGGCGCCTGCGCGAATCATCAGAACGCTGGCCAAGAACTTGCGGTCCCTGTTCGCTCTGGCGGCCGGCGCGTCGCGGCTTACAGCCGCACGCGTGGCAACTACGTCCACTCTCGTCGCCGTCGCCCTTCTTTCCGAAACAAAGCTGCCGTTATCCCCCCCAACAGCGGTGTCGTTCCAGGGGCCGATTCTTCCAGCGCTCTACAGTCCGGAGAATCTGGCAACTTACGTAGCTGCGCCATCGGCGCCTGCGCCTGCGCCGGCG
>DBZL01000067.1:1375-2859 GCA_002311745.1 Phycisphaerales bacterium UBA1161
CGGCGCCTGCGCCTGCGCCGGCGACGTTGCGGCATCTGATTGATCCCGCGGCGCGGCGCGGCTTTCCCGGCATCGTTGCAACGGCCAGCAGGGCCAAGGCCGTTTCGGTCCCATCGGCTTTGCAGCCGACGGCGCATGGGACAAACGTCTCGATGGCCCCCGTACGCGTGAACCGAAATGAACTTCAGGCCGTCAGCAACCCCGTGAAATCATCGGTTCCTTCAGAGTCGCCCCTCTTGATGTCCGGGAACTCGGCCCGATCGATTCCTACCAGTGGCTCGGTCAATCCGATTCAGCCTGTCGCCGACCCTTCTGGGCCGCTTGACGGGACGGATTTCGCCAGGGACGCCCGGCCACGCGAATTGCCCGTGCTGGGCATTCTTGTCTCCCCTTTGCGTTTGCCGTATCCGCCCAGCGGCATGGTCATGCTCGGCCTGCACACGGACGATCCGCAGGACCTGGCGCTCGGAAATCTTGTGTATGCCCGTTTACAACGAGGCGATGCAATATCGGTTTCATTCAAAAAGCCTCCCGAAGTCGGACCGCCAGGCGATAGGGTTCTTTCCTCGTTTGTCGTCGGCTCCGGACAATTGCCGGGCGTCAATCCAATGGGCGTGGTTATGACGGCTGCGTCCGCTCCGGACCCTCAGGTGCCGGATATTCTTCGAGAGGGCACGCCCATCTTTGCACATGCCGCAATGTTTCCAGCGGTGGATGTGATGGACGTATCGCCCGCCCAAGCGCTGTTGTCCCCATCGGCACAGGCGTCATCGCCTCAAGCGCCATTGCCCCAATCGCTATTGCCTGAAGCGATGTTGCCCGACGCGACCATGGCGGTGTTTTCGTCTACCCAGATGTCTTCAATGATCTCTCTTCCAGTGGAGCCCCCCGTCCTGAGTCTGGACTCGGTTAGTGGCGATGCGGCGCCGTCGGTGGTTTTTTCGGATTCTTTGGTGGGATTTTCTTCGGTCCAAAGCGTTCCGGAGCCGACCGGGCCAATATTGCTTATGACTGCCGCCGCTCTGTTACTGCTGCGCCGCGTTCCAAGACGCCGGCCTTGAGCAAGCCGGGAGCCCGATCCCCACCTGTCTCGATGGGGGGATCGACTTCGCTTCAATCAGGGGCCTATAGTTTCGGGTTCAAAGCTGAGCCGGGGCGCGGCCTCGGCCTTGGAACCATTCTGCGTCAATCCCACTGGCTCCGCCCAACGTCGGGCGGCGGAAAGGAACGGTCATGAGCAAGGCCCAGTTGAAGAACTTCGGCAAGCCGGATGAGGTGCGTCAATTCCCCAAAGGCAAAGTGGAGTTGATCAAGATTGGCGAAGCGACCGTTGGTCGCGCGGTCCTGGAGCCGGGATGGCGATGGGCCACATCCGTCAAGCCGATCGCCAAGACCAAGAGCTGCCAGGCGCCCCACTTCCAGTATCAAATCTCAGGCGTTCTTCGGGTTCGCATGGACGACGGCACGGAGTTCGACTGCAAGCC
>DBZL01000067.1:2989-5154 GCA_002311745.1 Phycisphaerales bacterium UBA1161
GGCATGGTCGACTACGCCAAGTCGCGGTAAACGCGTATAGCGGTCGATCTACTCATTGACGCCCATTTTGGCCACCTTTTCCAGCGGGACGGGCGGTTGCTTTTTCAACCCTTCGATATTCTTCAGCGTCTTCGCGTTGGGATTGAATAGCTGAACCAGATCGTCGGTTACATCGACGATCTCCACGTCGGTGCCGGCATAATCGGCCTTGCGCGCAATGACCTGCACGCCGGCGGTCTGCGCCACCTGCGGCAGACGGTCGCGCACCTTGTCCAAACAGTCGTCCACCGGGGCGCCGCCGAAGGCTTGAAGGTGCAAGCGAATCTGATTTGACTCGCCCCAGGCTTCCAATTCCTTGACGCGCTTCTGATCGCCCGCGGCTTTGGCGGCGTCGTAGGCCGCCTTGTGCTCTTGCAGGATCTTCGCCCAGAGCTCGCTGTGCGCATAGGCGACCGCGATGGCGCGGGGGTCGTATACGCCGATGCGCAAGCCGGCCGGCGCCGTCGATGGGCTGTCGCCGCGCGATGCCGACCATCCCGCAAAAGCGATCAATCCTGATGCAACTATTCCTACAACCCAGTGTTTGAGCATGTGTCCTCCAGGTTCGAACCCGTAGGCATAAATATAGCGATTGCTAACAAAATTTCGATGCGGCTTGGGTCATTTGTTCGCGGGCGTGGGGTGGCCGGCAATGGACACCTCTACGGGATCAGCACGATTTTCCCGTGTGACTCGCCCTCCATGACTTCGTGATGAGCCTTGGGCGCCTCGGCCAGGGGCAGTTCCATGCCGATCACCGGGCGGAAGGTTCCGTTTTCCATCGCGGCGTTCAGGCCCGCGTACATGCTGCGATGCTCTTTCTCGTCGGCGCCAAAGAGCATCAGGCCGCGGATGTCGGCCTCGCGGCCCATGGTGTCGCGCGGATCGATCTCGATTCTGCCGCGGCTGCCGATCACCACGACGCGCCCGCGCCGCGCTAGAGCCGTCAGGTCCGAGGCCAGATTTTTGTCCGCCAGCATTTCCAGGACGAGATCGAACCCTATGCCGCCGGTCAGCGCTTTCACTTCGTCGAGCCGTTGGGTGACGTCATGGTCGACGGCATGGTGTGCGCCCTGCTCGAGGGCATATTTTCGGCCGCGCTCGCTGGAGGAAGTGGCGATGACGGTCATCCCCGCGGCGCGGGCCAGTTGCACGGCCGCGGTGCCGACGCCGCCAGTGGCGCCGTGGATCAGCACGATTTCCCCCGCGACGCCAGCGCCGCGCTGAAACAATCCCCGCCAGGCGGTGCCGCCGGGGATGCCGATGGCCGCTCCCTGTTGGAAAGAGATTTTCTGCGGCAACGGGTGCACGTAGGACTGGTCGCAAAGCGTCAATTCCGCGTACGAGCCGCTGACCGTTTTGTCGGTGTAGACGCGGTCGCCGACGCGGAATGTCTGGACGCCCGGCCCGACAGCTTCGATCACACCCGCGGCGTCGTTGCCGGGCGTATACGGAAATGGCTTGGGGCCATACATGCCGGCGCGGATGTACGTTTCGACCGGATTGACGCCGACGGCCCGGACGCGCACGAGAAGCTGTCCGTCGCCGGGCTTGGGGTCGGGAGCGGCTTCCAGTTTCATGACTTCCGGCTCACCGAACGAATGTACGCGAATTGCCTTCATGATTTCCCTCTTTCGACACCTATTGGGGGCCAATGTACCGCGCTAGGCGGAAAGCGGCACGCAAACGACGTGCTTCGCGGCAGGGCGGAGCGCTGGCCTGCGTCGCGACCTGCAAATCCAAAAAAATTGCGGCCGCTCGGAAACGCTGATTTGGGCAATGACTAAAAACATTTCAGGTTTGATATTTGCCGTGTTGCCGTAATATCATTGAAAACAATAAGTTGCGTACAAGGCTTCGGTGCGGATGGATTTGGATCGGGTTCCCGTGTGGTGTGAACCACGGTTGGCGGCCGGCGTATGCGCTGAGGCGGATTTTTGGTTTACCCGGCTTGACAGGCGTTAGTTCGGTCTGGAAACTGCCCCGCCCCTGCTCGGCATTTGCTGAAGATGCATGGAGGATCAGTCGATACCAGCCACCAGAATCACCCCCGTTGGGGGCAATAAACCGGTAAACATGGCACGGAAGAGCGCAAAACATCTGGTCATCGTCGAGTCGCCGGCCAA
>DBZL01000067.1:5212-5461 GCA_002311745.1 Phycisphaerales bacterium UBA1161
CGTCGAGTCGCCGGCCAAGGCCAGGACGATCAACAAATACCTGGGCGACGGATACGTCGTGAGGGCCAGCATGGGCCACGTACGCGATCTGCCGTCCAAGGGAATGGGCGTGGACCTCAAGACCTTCGAACCGGATTACGAGGTCCTGGAAAGCCGAAGCAAGGTCATCGGAGAGCTCAAGAAACTGGCCAAGGAAAGCGACAAGATTTATCTGGCCACGGACCTGGACCGCGAGGGCGAGGCGATCGC
>DBZL01000067.1:5521-22049 GCA_002311745.1 Phycisphaerales bacterium UBA1161
GGCGAGGCGATCGCCTGGCACCTGAAAGAGACCTTGGGCATTCCCGATCAGCGCGTGTATCGCGTCATTTTCAACGCCATCACCAAGAGCGAGATTCAGAAGGCGTTTCAGAAGCCGCACCCCATCGACATCGATCGGGTTAACGCGCAGCAGGCGCGGCGGATTCTGGACCGCATCGTGGGCTACGAGATCAGCCCGCTGCTGTGGCGCAAGGTGGCGCGCGGTTTGTCGGCGGGGCGGGTGCAGTCGGTGGCGGTGCGGCTGATCGTGGAGCGCGAGCGGGGCATCGAAGCCTTTATGCCGGATGAGTACTGGAAGATCGGCGCCGTCTTCACGACGGATGCCGCGGGCGCCGCGAATCTGGCAACCCAGTGGCGGGAATTCCTGGAAAACACGGGCAACGGCGACCGGACCAAGGCGGAAAAAGACCAATGGCTGAACCAGCACGTCGCGTTCGCGGCTGAATTGGTCGAGCTGGCCGGCAAGAAATTCGAGCCCAATAACAAATCCGATGCGGCAAAGGCCGCTGAACTGCTCGGCTGGGTTGTTACCGAGGAGCAAAGCAGCGAGGACGCCGAAGCCAAGGGCCGGGCCAAACACTTGACGCGCTTCGTCGGTCACCTCGGCAAAGCGCCGCCGTTCGTCGTGCGAACGGTGGAGAAAAAGCGCGCGATCGTGCGGCCGTCGGCGCCGCTGATCACCAGCACGCTGCAACAGGCCGCCGCCAGCCGACTGGGTTTTGGCGCCCAGCGCGCCATGCGCATTGCCCAGGCGCTGTACGAGGCCGGGCACATCACCTACATGCGAACGGACAGCACGAACTTGTCGGCGGAAGCGCTGACCATGGTCCGCTCGTTCATCCAGGAGCAGTTTGGCCAGCGCTACCTACCGGAGCAGCCGAATGCCTATGCCTCCAGCAAGAGCGCGCAGGAAGCGCACGAGGCGATCCGGCCGACGGACGCCGGCTTCACGCCGCGCCAGGCCCACGCCAAACTCGGCCCCGACGACTATCGGCTGTATCAACTGATCTGGAACCGGTTCGTCGCTTGCCAGATGGCGCCGGCGGAATTCGACGCCACGACGGCGAACATCGCCGCCGGCACGACGCAAGGCGATGCCATCTTCCGCGCCAGCGGGCGCAAATTGGTATTCGACGGATTCATGAAAGTCTTGGGCATCCCCAGCGGCGATCAACTTCTGCCCGACCTTGAGCAGGATAAGCGCGTTTCCCCTATCGAGCTGTCGCCGACGCAGCACTTCACGCAGCCGCCGCCGCGCTTCAGCGAGGCCTCCCTGGTCAAGGAGTTGGAACGTCTGGGCATCGGTCGGCCCAGCACCTACGCGAGCATCATCCAGACCATTCAGGATCGCGAGTACGTCGAGCAGATCGAGCGCCGATTCCATGCCACCATGCTGGGCTGCATCGTGACCGACAAACTCGTGCAGGCGTTTCCGGAGATCATGGACGTGCAGTTCACCGCGGGGATGGAGCTGAAGCTGGATGAGATCGAGGAAAAACACCTCGATTGGATCAAGCTGCTGAAGGATTTTTACGGTCCGTTCCATAAGACGGTGGACAGCGCCCTGGACAAGCTGGAGCACGCCGGGGGCACGCCTTCGCCGTACACCTGCGACAAGTGCGGCAAGCCCATGGTCTACCGCATCAGCAAGAACGGCTTTTTCCTCTCCTGCAGCAACTACCCGCAGTGCGACGGGATCAAGTCGGTGGACAAGCAGGGCAAGCCCAAGCTGCAGGAAAAGAGCGAATTCAAATGCCCCAACTGCGGGCGTGAGATGCGCAAAATGCGCGGCCGATTCGGTGAATTTCTGGGCTGCACCGGCTACATGATCAAGAAGCCCGACGGCTCGCGCGAGTGCGAAACCATCGTCAACCTCGACAAGCAGGGCAACCCGCTGCCTCCCAAGACCAAGGTTCCCACGCCCGTCAAGTGCGAAAAATGCGGAAACCCGATGATCCTGCGCGACGCCAAGCGAGGGCCGTTCTTGGGCTGCAGCACGTTCCCCAAGTGCCGCGCCACGCGACAGGTCGCCAAACTCGCCGGCGAAGAGAAAAAAATGGTCCAAGCCCTGATCCCCGCCCTGCGCCAAGGGCAGTCCCAAGCCAACGAAATGATCGCCAAGCTCACGGGCGTGGCTCCTGTGGCCCCGGCCGTCGGCCGTAACGGCAAACCGGCGCCCCTCGCCACGGACATCGACTGCGACGAATGCGGCAAGCCGATGGTGATCCGCGACGGCCGCCGCGGGAGATTCCTAGGTTGCAGCGGCTACCCGAAGTGCAAGAACACCGCGGATGTCCCGGCCAAGCTGCTGGAAGAGCTGGGCCTCAACGGCAACGGCAATGGCCAGACCCAGGCTAATCATGCGTCCGCCGCGCCTCGCTCCCAAGACACCGAAGAATAACTCTCACTCCGCCCACACCCCCGCGCGGCGCGGCGACTTCCGCCGGAACGACTTTTCCACGCTTCGGACGCCATCGCTTTGCGCACCACCCATGGTTGTTCGGCGTCCCTCCCATGGCTAAACTGGCTCGGTCAATTCTCCGGGTGGAGTATGGAAGGTCAATCAAGCAATCCATCGAATGCTCCATTCGCGTGCATTCGTGTGACGGGCGGTTTTCGTGCACGACATTGCTCTTTTCTCGCCTTGGCCATTAGCGCGCGAGGGCGAGGAGACCGCATTTGATCCTCTATTTTCGTCCCAAGCTCTCATTCAAATCCGCAGGGATGCGGGTCTTGCTCCGACATGTTCAGATCCTCACGAAACACGGTTTTGACGCGGCCATGTTCGCGGTTCAACCCGAACCGGACGATCCTGATTTCCCTGCAATTCCCCTGCGATATTGCTGGGAGAAGTTTGACCCGCGCGACATTCTCGTCGCGCCCGAGGGTTACGTCAGCGCGATGGGCCCCAACCAGTTTTTCTTCCGCCGGGTTTTCATCATTTGCCTGAGTTGGCACTACATATACTTGCATCTGCCCGACCGCACCGATTGGCGAAATGGCAACGTCGAACGTGTCCTGACGAATTCTCCTTTCATTAGCGACTTCGTGGCCTGGGCGATGCGCCTGCCCGTGCACGTTTTTCGCCCGGGGATCGATCCCAGCCTTTACTACTATGCTCCGCAAGAAAAAACTCGCCAGGTCGCTTATATCACGCGAAAGCAAGGTCCTCTGGAATTCCTCAAACGCGCGCTGTACAGCCGCGATCCCCATTTCATCGACGGCATCCACTGGCTCGGCCTGGACGGTCTATCGCAGCAGGATTACGCGCGAGAAATCCGCCGCTCTTGTCTGTTCTTGAATCTGTCGGCGATTGAAGGCTTTTGCCATGCTGCATCCGAAGCCATGCGCGCCGGCGCGCTGGTCGCCGGCTTCGACGGCGTCGGGTCCCAGCGCGAACTCATCGGCAGCGGCGACCGCCAGAACTGCATCCTGGCCGAGAACCTGGATTATGCAACCCTGGCCCGTCGCCTGGAGCCGCTGCTGGACGATCTCCTGCGGGGCGATCTGAGCCGTTGGGAAGCGATGCGCCAGAACGCGCTGGCCGCCAGCGCCGAGTACAGCCTGGAAGCCGAAGAAGCGTCGGTCGTTTCCATGTGGCGAAGCATCCTCGACAGCTCACGCTAAGAAGGACGCCCAAGCCCCGCGCAGCGCGGCGACTTCCGCGGGAAGGTCCCTTTCACGTTTTGGGCGCCATCGCTTCGCACACCACCCACGGTTGTTCAGCGCACCTCCCATCGCTAAACTGGCCCTGTCATTTCTCCAGGTGGAGAATGGCAGGTCAATCGAGCCATCCATCGAACGCTCGAATCGCGCGCTTTCGCAAGACAGCCCGTTGGAGGGGACGAGATTGTTGTTTTCTCGCCCTGGCGATGAGCGCGCGAGGGCGAGGAGACCGCGTTTGATCCTCTATTTTTGTCCTGAGTGGAAATCCATATCCGCCGGCGTTCGCGTCATATACCGGCAGGTGGAGATTCTGCTCAAGCACGGTTATCAAGTCGCCCTCCTTCACGAAACTCCCGGCTTCAAATATTCGCAGATGCCTGAGGTGCCGATCCGCTACGTCAATCAGCCCCTCAATCGTCGTGACATCGTGGTCGTACCGGAGGGCTTGCCTGCTGTCATGGCTGAGACGGCCAAGCTTGATCTGCGCCTGTTCGTCATGGCCCTCAGTTGGTGCTATGTTTACTCCACCCTACCGGATGGCACGGATTGGCGGGCGTTCCACGTCGAACGCGTATTGACGAATTCTTCGGTTATTGCGGATTTTATTGCCTGGGCGATGCGCTTGCCCGTGCACGTTTTTCAGTGGGGCATTAATCCGCAACTGTATTATTACTCGCCCCAGGAAAAGACGCGGCAGCTCACGTACATTTCTCGCAAAGCCGGCGAGATGCAAGAGCTGAAACGCGTGCTACGCAGTCGCGAAGAGCGGTTCATCGATCAGTTGACGTGGAAGGGATTGGAGGGCTTGGCCGAGGCCGATTACGCCCGCGAGGTTCGCCGCAGCGCCGTCTTCCTGAACATGTCGCGGGCCGAGGGGCTGTGCTGTTCGGTCTTGGAGGCGATGCGCAGCGGCACCCTCGTCGCCGGGTTCAACAGCGTGGGCGGCAAGCGCGAGCTGATCGGCGACGGCGATGGTCAAAACTGCATCCTGGCCGAAAACCTGGATTACATTACTTTGGCCTATAGGCTGGAGCCGCTGTTGAACGATCTGTTGGCCGACGATCTGAGCCGTTGGGAAGCGATGCGCCAAAACGCGCTCGCCGCCAGCGCCGAGTACAGCATGGAAGCCGAAGAAGCATCGGTCGTTTCCATGTGGCGGAGCATCCTCGAGAGTTCACGCTAAAAAGGAGGCCCAAGCCTCGCGCGGCGCGGCGACTTCCGTCGGGACGACTTTTCCACGCTTCGGGCGCCATCGCTTCGCACGCCGCTCGTGATTGTCCGGCGCACTTGTTATCGCTAAACTGACCCCGCCGTTTCGCAAGGGCGAGGAGACCGCTTTTGATCCTCTATCATTGTCCCGAGCGGAAATCCAAATCCGCCGGCATTCGCATCATATACCGGCACGTGGAGATTCTGCTCAAGCATGGTTATCAGGTCGCCGTTCTCCACCAAACTCCCGGCTTCAAATACTCGGACATGCCTGAGGTGCCGATCCGCTACGCCAATCAGCCTGTCAATCGTCGTGACATCCTGGTCGTGCCGGAGGGCTTGCCTCCTGTCATGGCTGAGACGGCCGAGCTTGGTCTGCGCCTGTTCGTCATTGCCCTCAGTTGGTCCTATGTTTACCCCACCCTGCCGGATGGCACCGATTGGCGGGCATACAACGTCGAACGCGTGTTGACGCATTCTCCAATTATTGCGGATTTTATTGCCTGGGCGATGAGGTTGCCCGTGCACGTTTTTCAGTGGGGCATTAATCCGCAATTGTATTATTACTTGCCCCAGGAAAAGACGCGGCAGCTCACCTACATTTCGCGCAAAGCCGTCGGAATGCAAGAGCTGATGCGCGTGCTACGCAGTCGCGAAGAGCGGTTCATCGACCAGTTGACGTGGAAGGGATTGGCGGACTTGGCCGAGGCGGATTACGCCCGCGAGGTTCGCCGCAGCGCCGTGTTCCTGAACATGTCGTCGGCCGAGGGGCTGTGCTGTTCGGTCTTGGAGGCGATGCGCAGCGGCACCCTCATCGCCGGGTTCAACAGCGTGGGCGGCAAGCGCGAGCTGATCGGCGACGGCCACGGTCAAAACTGCATCCTGGCCGAAAACCTGGATTACATCACCTTGGCCTATAAACTGGAGCCGCTGCTGATTGATCTGTTGGCCGACAATCCGAGCCGCTGGGAGCGCATCCGCGACAACGCATTGGCCACCGCTGCCCCCTATACGCCGGAGGCAGAAGAGCAGTCTGTGCTGGCGATCTGGAAAAACATCAACCTCTAGGGAAAGGGCGACGCGACGACGCGGCACGCGGCCATGGCGCCGTTGGGGCGTGCCGGGCCTTGACCCAAAGCGGGATCTCGGCAATATTTCGCCCGCGTGCTCGTTTGATCTGCTGGAATCGCTGATGCGATCAACCCAAAGGGAGGTCTTTATGTTTCGTGTTCGCAGCATCGCTATGGTGAGTCTTCTGGGCCTGGGTCTGACCAGTGGCGGGGCGGCGACGATCGCCGCGGCCGGCAACTATGGCGCACCCCGCGGCAATCCCGCAGTGGCGCAGTTGGACGAGGAACATCATCCGGAAATCCGCAAGGCGCTGGAGCATCTGCATAAGGCACGTGAGGCCCTGGTAAACGCGGCTCACGATTACAGGGGCCACCGCAAGGCAGCCCTGGACGCCACGGACACAGCAATCGCGGAATGCGAGGAGTGCTTGAGGATCGATTAGTAAGGGCCCGGCCTTGTCGTCGCGATTGGGGGCCCATGCCTATAATGCCGCGCGGGTCCCTGGGGGCCGCGCGGCAAAAGCAAAGGAGCTATCCCATGGCCTTCACGCTGACGATTGGTCAAAAAGCCCCGGATTTCCAACTGCCGGGCGTGGACGGGAAAACGTATTCTCTGGCCGGCTTCAAAGACGCCAAAGTCCTGGTCGTCCTCTTTTCCTGCAATCACTGCCCGTACGTGATCGGCTCGGAAGACCGCATCAACAAGTTCTACGCCGACTACGCGCCCAAGGGCGTAGCGCTGGTGGCGATTAACTCCAACGAGACCCAGAACCATCCGACCGATTCGTTCGACCACATGGTTCAGCGGGCCAAGGAAAAGAATTTCAAGTATCCGTATCTGCGCGATGAGACGCAGAAGATCGCGCTGGCGTACGGGGCGCTGCGCACGCCGCATTTTTACCTGTTCGACGCCGATCGGCGTTTGCGCTACACGGGGCGGATGGACGACAATCCGCGCAACCCGGGGAAGGAAACGACGCGCGAGCTGCGCGATGCGGTGGATGCGATCCTGGCGGGGGAAAAGCCGCCGGTGGAGGTGACCAATCCCATCGGCTGCAACGTGAAGTGGAAGGGCCACGAGCACCACTGGATGCCGCCGGAGGCGTGCGATCTGGTGTGAAGGCGGACAAGCCCGTGCCGCTGACGAAGATCATCTCGGGCGGACAAACGGGAGTGGATCGCGCGGCATTGGAGGCGGCGATCGCGGTCGGGCTGAAGATCGGCGGAGCGGCCCCGCGCGGCTTGTGGGCCGAGGATGGGACAATCCCGGCGTCGTACAACCTAACTCCCGTTGAAGAGGCAGACCTGCAAACCAGCATTCAGCGTCGCACCCAAAAGAACGTGAGCGATGCGGATGCGACACTGATTTTGCGTGTTCGAGCCGACAGTCCCGGCACAAGCTACACGATCGCGTTTGCCCAAAAGCTGAACAAACCGCTGCTGGTGGTCGATCTCGCCCAGCCGCCGGATTACGCCTTCGTGGCCGCATGGCTTCGCGAACAGAGGGTAGCGACCCTGAATATCGCCGGCCCCCGTGAAAGCACATCGCCCGGAATCTTCCAGCGGGCGCGCGCATATCTGCTTGGGCTGTTTCAGAAACTTGGCAAGTAGGGGTTCACGTTCCGCTTTGTGTCTCTTTTTGCAGTACGACGATCCAGCCGGGGGTTTGGGCGTCGGTCTGTCGACGCAGTTGCACTTGGATCGCGGAAACTTCCCGCAGGCCGGCCCCGGCGGCGGTGTCGCGAATGTAATCCATCGAATGGGCGAAGCGCTCGCGGCCGTGCAGGAAAAATCCTGGGCCGTCGTAATGTTCGATGGAGAAGGCGAATAAGCCGCCGGGCCGCAGGGCGGCGGCGATCGCAGGCATGAGTCGGCTCAAATCGCCGACGTAGACCAGCACGTCTCCCGCGACGATCAGGTCGTAATGATCCGGCTCGGCGGCGAGGGCGGAGATGAGGTCGCCATGAAGCAGCTGATCGTACACGCCGCGCTGTTCGGCGGCCTTGATCATCTGTTCCGAGAGGTCCACGCCGATCAGCTCGCGCGCGTACGAGCGCAAGAGCTGTCCGCACAGGCCCGTGCCGCAGCCTAAATCCAGAGCGGCGTCAAAACGGCGCCGCGGCGTGGCGGCTAATACGGCGTCGAGCAGCTCCTGCGGCACGCGATAATCCAAGTTTTTGAGCAAGTGCTGATCGTAGGTCGGGGCGTAAGCGTCAAACAGTTTTTGGATGTAGCTGTCGGGAACGGTGGTCATCGAACTGTCGCCGCTGCAAGCGGCCAGTTCAAAGCGCCAATCGGGCCGGTCCGGCTGGAGTTGGATCGCCTGGCGATAGGCGGCGGCCGCTTGCTCGAGCTGAGCGGCGTTACGCAGCATCCGCGCCAGGTTGAGATGCGCCATCGCGTTGGTGGGATGGAATAGCACGACTTTTTGGAAACAGGCGATGGCTTCTTGGAGCCGGCCCTGACGCGCCAGGATTTTTCCCATGCTCCAGTTGGCTTCGGGATAGCCCGGCTGAAGTTGCACGGCCTTTGCGTACGCGGCGGCCGCGTCGTCGAGCTTGGCGTCATCCCACAGGACGTTGCCCAGGCTGTTGAAGGCTTCGGCAAAGTCGCTCTTGAGCTGGATGGCTTGGGAAATTGCGGCCGTGGCCTGGGTGCGCCGGCCCTTTTCGTGCAGGGCCTGGCCCAGACGCAAATGAGCCGTCGCCAAGGTGGGCTTGAGTTGGATGGCTTTGTTGTATGCGTCGATGGCTTGATCGAGCTTGCCCTGGTCTTTGAGAGTATTGCCCAGAGCGCCGTGAACTTCAGCCCAATCGGGCCGCAGTTCGATGGCTTTGCGGTAAGCCGCGGCCGCTTCGTCGAGCTTTGCCCCAGACCGCAAGGCATCGCCCAGATCGCGGTAGCCCAGCGGGTTGGCCGGACCCGTGGCAAGGGAAGCACGGATGAACGGCACCGCCTCAATGAGGCGTCCCGATTTTCTGCACACGACGCCGAGCAGACGCAGGGCCTCCGGATGCTGAGGCTGCTGCGCCAGCACCTCGCGACAGAGCGTCTCGGCATCGGCCAGCAGTCCCGACCGCTGAGCCTGCTCGGCCAGGCGAATCGCGCTTTCAATGGAAGGGTGCGGCATGGGAGGAGAAAGTGGAGAGTAGAAAGGAGATCACGGTTCCGGCGCGATCTCACCTGCCGGCCAGTTCACGTTTCATTTCCGCCGTCAGCCAATCCGCGTCCCCTTTGTCGTGAATGGTTCCGCAGATTTTCACATTGCCGCCGTTCAGGCGCGTCGCGGCGATCGAATAAAACGGCCGGTTCATCGATTGCCCTTGAAATTTGGAGGAAATATCCGAAATATCCGCCGCCCGGATTTCCTTCTGGCGATTCATGGACGCAAGGGTGTTTTCGATTGTAATCACGCCATGGCGAACGTTGATCGTGGTCTTCAGAAACAATAGCCACAGGCCGCCCAATGCCATCAACGCGCCGGCCGCGATAAAGATAAGTGGAAACCAGATCGGCACATCCCGGGCGGCCAATTGCATGATCGTCGTTCCAATGCCGATGAAGACCGCACCAAAGAGGATCGATGAACTCGACATTCCCAGGTTTCGCCCCGGCAGCAGTTCAAATTGTCCGCCTCCGCCCGGCAGCGGATTGAAATGAAGATGCCGATCCAGCGGCTGTCGCCGCGCCGGCTCGGGCGAACGCAGTGCCAGGGTCGGATCGGGCATCGCCAGCAGTTCCGCCGGCGCCTCGCCGCTCGTCACCGGAACCACAAACCCCGCGCTGTAATGCACGCCGGCTGTCTTTGCCTTGGCTTGCAACCGCCAGAAAATTCCGCCCGTTCCCGTTGGTTGGGCGTCGCCGGGAATTTTGAAATAGACCGGAATTTCCGAAACCGCCGTCCCCGGCGAAAACCGATCCAGCGTGCAGAAATCCTCCCACAGAAGGTCCTCGTGGGAATCTCTCCTCGTGCCAAATACCTTGACGCAAGCCAATCGAAGATGGATCGGCTCGCGATAAAGAAACGGCCGTGGAATTCGCACCGTGCCTGTCAAAATCCCGCCGCACGTCGCGGGCAACCAGGGCGACTCAAAAATCGATCGCCCGTATTTGGCGAGCCTGATCGACGTGTAAATCGCGAGCCACAGAAGCAGCAGTCCGCCGATGCCAAATATCGCCGCGCCCCAAAGCGCGCCCCAAAGCGGCGGCGGTTTCTTGCTCCCGTGCTGCTCGCGTGACAAAAAGAGGAACAACGGCTGCACGAGGAATATGATTCCAAGAATCCAGACGAAGATCCCGCCGAAAACGTTGGAGGAATCCCGAATCTGCCGCGATGTGGATGTCCCCATGCTTTTTGCTCTACTGTTCCACTGCTCTGATTCGCCCTTCGGGCGAATCGGGGCGACACGATTTGAACGTGCGACCTTCTGGTCCCAAACCAGACGCTCTACCAAGCTGAGCTACGCCCCGTACTCCGATAGTCTAGCCGCGCAGGGGCCAGGGTCGCAATCGCGGCGGGCCGAAGACGCTTACTCCGGCGAGCTATTTCGGCTCCCCGGCCGCCATCCACTCCACCACGCTGCTGGGCGGCAGGGGACTGGCGCCGACGTGCCGGAGCATGTTCAGGCACTGGGCGCGGTGGTGCATGCCGTGGGTCGTGACGTGAGTGATGACGCCTCCCCGCGTGAAGGTGTATTGTTTTCCTCCGCGGGTGCGGACGACGGTTTCTTCAAGCGGGTGGAGCTTGGCGGTCGCGGCGAAATCATCGGCGCTTTCTTCCAAGAGCATCAGAAGCTCCGCGGGCGTTTTTTGTGTGCCGCCTTCGTCCAAGCGGGGGCGCTGCGGTCGGCCGGCAAGCACGTCGTCCCATGCCCGCATGGCCGAGAGAATGTGCAGGGCCGCGGCATGCAACGACCCCGGTCCAATGTCGAATTTCTGGTGAAATTGCTCGGACGAAAGTTTCTGGCACGTCTGGAGGATTTGCTTCGTTGCCCACCTGTCGTGAGCAAGAAGGATGTCAAGCGGGTTGCTGGTGAGCATGATGCTTCTCCCTAGTGCGGTATTGGACCTGATGGCGCCGCCGGGCGGAACTGGCAAACCAGGTCGAAGAGCTTGCCCCCGTGTCGCGCGGCGACGGCGGTGTCCTTGACCATCGCGATGTTCAACGCGTCGCAGGAAAACGCGGCCTCGAGATTGCTCTCCACGCCGCGGCCCATGCCTTCCAGGATGACCAGATCGGCGTCGGCGGACAGGACGTTGAGCTGCGGGTTGATGCGGCTTAGGTCGATCAGCGGCTCGCCGGTGCCGGTGCCGACCAGGTCAATCGCCAGCGGGCGCAGGGATGGTTCGGCCTGGAGGATGCGCGGCCACCATGTTTGCACGTCGTCAATGGTGATGTCGTTGAGGGTCGGGCGCGAGTTGGCGGCCAGGACGATGCGCGTGCCGCGTCCGGCGAGCCAGCGGATCATGGGCAGGGCGCCCAGGACGAAATCGCTGCCGGCGTTGTCGACGAAGAAGACGGCGTTGCGGTGCACGGGGCCGCCCAGCAGGCGGGCTTCCAGGGCGTCGTAATCGTCGATCAGCCAGGGGCGCGGGGCGACGCTGTCTCGCGTCGCGAAAAAGTCCGGGCTTTGGCCGAGGAATTTTTGGGCCGTGGCGTCCGCGCCCATGTCGAAGATATTTCCGGCGAACAGCCCGCGGATGATCGCTTGCAGTTGCTGGGGCCCGGTCAGCGCATCGAGCTGCGCGCAGAGTTCCGGCAGCAGGCGGAGCATTTTTTCGTTCTCGCGGTTTTTCAGATCGATGAAGGGATCGACAAAGCCGTGTCGGCGGAGCAGGTCATCGCGCCAGCGGTCGAGGGTGAGGATGGTGACGCGGCCGAATCCGCGCGGGTTGGCGTCGAAGGCGTCGAAGGCGGTGACGAATTCCTGTCGGCAGCGGGCGGCGCGGGCCTGGGCGTTGGCGAGGGATTCTCCGCGCGTCGTTGCGGCTTCGATTCCCACGGCCAGGATCGTGCCCAAGTGGCGTTTGAAGAACTCGATCCAGTGGGCGCGGCCCCCGGGGTCTGCGGTCAGGTCCCACGGGCAGGCCAGGTATCGTTGAGGGTCGGCAAGTTTGCAGAACGGCGCCACACGCGCGGAAGAATTCATCATTCAGCACTCAGCATTCATCGAATTCTCACCACGCGTAGGCTTCGGGCGCTTCGCCGCCGGGGCCGGGCCAGATTTCGTTCAGATGCTGCATCGTCGTGTCGCTGAGCGTGATGTCGAGGCAGCGCAGGGAGCTGGTGAGCTGGTCCATGGTGCGCGGCCCGATGATGGGGGCGGTGACGACGGGATTAGCCAAGAGCCAGGCCAGGGCGACGTTGGCGGGGTTTTCGCCCAGTTCGCGGCAGAGAATTTCCCAGGTTTCAAACTGGGAGCGTCGGCGTTCTCGTCTTTTTTGGACGTCCTCGCTGCCGCGTCGGCCCTGATCCAGTTTCTGCGCCGGTCCACCCAACAGGCCGCTTTCCAGGGGGCTCCAGGGGATCAGCCCAAGGCCGTAGGCTTTGCAGGCGGGGATGACTTCCAGCTCGATGGTGCGCGTGGCGAGGCTGTATTTGCTCTGCTCGCAGACCAGGCCGTGGAAGTTTCGCCGCCCCGCCGTCTCGCACGCCTGGGCGATGTGCCAGCCGCCGAAATTGCTGCTGCCGACGTAGATGATTTTTCCTTGTTGGACGAGCAGTTCCATCGCCTGCCAGATTTCATCCCACGGAGTCTCGCGTGCGATGTGGTGCATTTGGTACAGGTCGATGTAGTCGGTTTTCAATCGGCGGAGGCTGTCGTCGCAGGCCCGGCGGATTTTGACGGCGCTGAGTCCCGTCTGCATCGTGAGATCGCCCGGCTCGACCGTCATGTCGGTATAGACCTTGGTGGCCAGGATGATTTTTTCGCGCCGGCGGTTTCCTTGCACCAGCCAATTGCCGACGACCTGCTCGGAAAACCCTTTGCCTTTCTTTTGCCCGTAGATGTCGGCGGTATCGATAAAGTTAATGCCCAGTTCCAGGGCCTTGTCCATGATGGCATGGGATTCGGCCTCGGAGACGTGCGGCCCGAAGTTCATCGTACCCAGACAGAGGCGCGACACCTGCAACCCCGTTCGACCCAGTGGCGTGTATTTCACGGATGCATCCTTTCGCTCGACACCCAGTTAGATATCGCAGAATGCCGCTGGAGGCAACGATTGACGCATGGCGTGCCGCGCCGCCCAATCCCCCAAATTGACCGGTTTTCACGTGTTCATATAATCCACCGCTCCGGTCGCGGACGGCGGCACTCTATGGCACAAGTGGTACTGGAAAAGGTGAGCAAGGTCTATCCCGGCGGGGTCAAAGCCGTGGACGGGATCGATCTTCAGGTTGCCGACCGCGAGCTGGTCGTGCTGGTCGGTCCCTCCGGGTGCGGCAAGAGCACGACGCTGCGCATGATCGCGGGGTTGGAGGAGATTAGCGAGGGTGTGGTGCGCATCGGCCAACGAATCGTCAATGACGTTGCCCCCAAGGACCGCGACATCGCCATGGTGTTTCAGAATTACGCCCTTTATCCGCACATGACGGTGTACAAGAACATGGCCTTCGGGCTAAAGCTGCGGGGGATGCCGCGGGGGCAGATCCGTCAGCGCGTCGCCGAGGCGGCGCGAATCCTGGACATCGAGCACCTGATGGATCGCAAGCCCAAGCAACTGTCCGGCGGTCAGAGGCAGCGGGTGGCGGTGGGGCGGGCGATCGTGCGCGAGCCGGCGGCGTTTTTGTTCGATGAGCCGCTGTCCAACTTGGATGCCAAGCTGCGCGTGACCACGCGCGGCGAGCTGAAGCGTCTGCACCAGCGCCTCCGCACCACCACGATTTACGTCACCCACGATCAGGAAGAGGCGATGACCCTGGGGGATCGGATTGTGGTCATGAAGGATGGGCGGATTCAGCAAGCTGACACGCCGCTGAATACCTATAACTGCCCTTTGAACCGTTTCGTGGCCGGTTTTATCGGCACACCGCCGATGAACTTTTTCGACGGGACGCTTCGCCAATCCGAGCTTGGGTTGGCATTTATAGAGGGCCGATTGGCTGGCGGCGGGTTGACCTTCCCCGGCGAAGGGTTTACGCTTTCTATGGAGCAGTTGTCGCCGACGGTTGGCCGGCGGCTACAGAGCCGGGTCGGCAGCCGCTTGGTGTTAGGCATCCGTCCGGAGCACTTGCATTTGCGGCCCCCGGACGGCCAATGGGCGGCGATCAAGGTCCGCCTGAACGTCATTGAGCCGCTGGGCAGCGAGATGGACGTTTCCATGAGCACGGCTTGGCACGATTCGATTGTCGCCCGCGTCGAGGCCCAGAGCGGCGTGGCGGGCGGTTCCGAGGCCACCGTTTATGTCGAGCTTCGGAAGGTGCATATTTTTGAACCCGGAGAGACCGGGATGAACCTGAGCCTGGAGACCATGTCTCCCACCACCGAGCCGGCCCATGCACTTACCTAAGGCGCATGGTCCGTTGTCCGAGGCTCCGCCTATCCGCAGGAAGGACGCGGGATAGGCGCCTGGCGTTTTTTCGCCGGTTTGTCTGGGGCCGCCGGTTTGGGTCGGCCCTTTTTGTTGGTGGAGTCGTTTTGCGTCAGACAATTGAATAGCGAGCAGGTATGGGTATGAATTCTCAAGAGCTGATCCGGATTGTCGACGGCATCGCCCGCGACAAGAACATCGAGCGCGAGCAGATCTACAACGACATCGAGCAGGCGGTCGCGTCCGGCTTGCGCAAACAGTTCAACACCGAGGATGCCAGCGAGTTCACGGTCAAGCTCGACCGCCAAAGCGGGGTGATCACCGCGGCCCGCCAGGGAGTGGAGGTGCCCCTTGTGGTGGTCGGCCGCATCGGCGCCCAAACGGTCAAGCAGGTCATGATCCAGCTCATCCGGCAGGACGAGCGCGGCAGCATCTACGAGGAATACAAGGACCGGGTGGGCACGGTCATCACCGGCACGGTCGCCCGCTTCGAACGCGACACCATGATCGTCACCCTGCTGCGCAACGTCGAGGGGATCATGCCCCGCAGCGAGCAGATCCCCGGCGAGGTGCATCAGGTCGGCGAGCGCGTGCAGGCGCTGATCCTGGAGGTGCGGGATACGCCCAGTTCCGTGAAGATCATTCTCAGCCGCAGCCACCCGGAGCTGATTCGCCGGCTCTTTGAGCGCGAGGTGCCGGAGGTCGGGGAGCGCACCATCGAGATCAAGGCCCTGGCCCGCGAGCCCGGCCATCGCACCAAGATCGCCGTCTCCTCCATCGACACCAAGGTGGATGCGGTGGGCGCCTGCGTCGGCGTGCGCGGCAGCCGAATCAAAAACATCGTCGATGAACTGGGCGGGGAAAAGATCGACATCGTCCGCTGGAATGAATCCAGCCAGATCCTGATCAGCAACGCCCTGAAGCCCGCCGAGGTGGCCGAGGTCGCCTTGTGCTTCGAGCTGGGGCGCGCCACCGTCGTGGTCAACGAGGACCAATTGTCCCTGGCCATCGGCAAGCGCGGGCAGAACGTGCGCCTGGCGGCACGGCTGACCGGCTGGGATATCGACATCCTCACGCCGACGGAGTTCCACAAGGGCACGCAGCGACTGGACGAAACCCTGCGGAGCATCGCCGGCATCACCAAGGAGATGATCGACAAGGTGATCGTCCTGGGTCTGATCGACGTGCGCGACTTGGAGGAAGTGGGCACGGGCCCGCTGATGGAGGAATTGGGTTTGGACGAGGCCACCGCGCAGGCCGTGGTGGAACGGTGCGCCGAAGAAGCCAAGCTGGTCGCGGTCGAGCAGGAAGCGAAGAAGATAGCCGACGCGTCCGCGAAGGCGGCCGCAGCTTCCGCCGTCGCGGCGGACAAGGCGGCGCTGTTGGCCTTGGGCGAAGAGCCCGCCGTAGGCGCTGAATCGCCCGCGGAAGGCGCCGCAGCAGGCACGGAAGTGGCCGAAGCGACCGCCGAAAGCGGTGAATCGCCCGCGGAAGGCGCTGAAGCGACCGGCGAGGCATCTGCGGAAACCGAAGGTGCGGCATTGCCCGGCCCTCTGGAGGCCGCCGCCGGCGGCGCCGCGGAAGTGACCGTTCACAAGGAATCGGTGGTGGCCGACCGCGAGGAACTTTCGCCGGAAGAGCAGGCGGTTAAAGGCGCGGCGCCTTCTCGCGCGGAGGGTCGCACTCGTCGCCCGCCGGATGAGGCGGATACCGCCGCGCTAGCCGAGGGCAGCGTCCCTCCACCGGCAAAGACCAGCGACAAGTTGTAAGCGCGTGACTGGATCGTAGTGCATTGGGAGATCTGTTTTGGCGAGAGGAATTCGAGTCAATCTGCTGGCCAAGGAATTGGGCATCGAGAGCAAGGCCATCCTTCAGAAGTTGAAGGAGGAAGGTTTGGCGGACGCCGCGCCCAATCACATGAGCACGCTGTCGTTTGGCCTGGCCGCGTCCGTGCGGGATTGGTTCAGCGGGCAGGGAGGCGGCACGGCGGTGGAAACGGCGCCGCACGTGGAAGTCGTCGCCAAACCGAAGGCG
>DBZL01000012.1 GCA_002311745.1 Phycisphaerales bacterium UBA1161
GCTGCCGCCCGCGGCTATCAAGGAGCGGTGCCGCGCGATAGGCACCATACACTGACCTGCAAACCGCTCTAGCCACGGATTAAATTGCAGATGCACACGGATAAATTCTCTGTCATTCAGTGATGTGCCCCTATCCGTTTCGTCCCCTTATCCGTTTCGCGGGCGGCGGCGGTGGCGGCGGCGGCGGCTCGGGCGGTTTGGGCCGTTCCCTGGCCGCCAGCGGCTCGACGTGGATGCCCAGCGATTTCACGGGGCCGACAGTGTAGGTTGCCACGTGCGGCAGCTCCTCCGGCGCGCCGTGGGTTTCCAGCGGCATGCCGCCGGCTTCGTAGCCGTTGATCACCCATTCCAGGCGGCCGCTGGCACTGTCGATGAGCAGCCCATGGATCGGGGTCTCGTGCGGAATGACCGGGCTGGTGCGCAGAAAGCCGACGGCTTTGAGGACGTTGGGTTTCTCGCTGCTGAACAAGCCGAAGAATTCGTGCAGATTGGGGATAGGCAGCGTTCCGCGGCTGATGCCTTGCGCCTGCATGCGGTCCAGCAGATCATTGACGCCAACCTTGGCCATCCGGCAATCAGTGTGGCCGATGACGGCAATTTCTTTGCAGTCCTTTAAATAGAGGCTCATGGCGAGGGAGCGGACGGTGCTGGAGGTCGGGCTAGTGATGACATTGCCGGCGTTGCGCAACCAGATGAAATCCTCGTCTCCCAAGCCCAAGGCGCCGGGGAAGAGGCGGTTGAGGCGCGGGTCGATGCAGGTCAGGGCCGCCAGGGGCAGGGAGTTGGCATAGGCACGCACGTCCAACCGGGACGGCCGTCCGGCGGCGGCGTTGTTGGCGGCGACGATGGCTTCCAGCAGGCGCACGGCCGGTGGCTACTGCTTCTGCTCGGGCGGCGGGTTGGCGCCGAGCTTCTGGAGCTTGCCCAACGCCTCGTTGAGATCGAGGCCGGAGAGGGCTTTGACGACTTCGGGGAGTTGGGCCATGACGTTGGCGACATCTTTGGTCACCTTGCTGGCGCCGGCGCCGTCGCCGGAGCTGATGACGATGATCTTTTCGGTCTTGGTCAAGGGCTCGGCGATGGCGCGGGCGATCTCGGGGGCGTGTTCCAGAAAGAGCTGCACCACGGCGGCTTCGTTGTAGGTGCGCCAGGCGTCGGCCTTTTTCTGCATGGCTTGCGCGGTGGAGGTGCCTTGGGCGAGGATGACGTCGGCCTCGGCCAGGCCGCGGGCCTTGTTGGCGTCGGCTTCGCCCTTGCCGAGTTGGCGCTTGGCCTCGGCTTCGCCGGTGGCTTCGGTCTGAAGCTTGAATTTTTCGGCCTCGGCGAGCGTCTGCACGCGGTAGCGCTCGGCGTCGGCGGGCCGGTTGACGGTGGCTTCCAGCTCTTTTTGCCGACGGAGGATTTCCTTTTCCTGGACTTCGATCTGCTTCTGCTTCTCGACCACGGTGATCTGGATTTCCTCGGACTTGACCAACTGGTTGGTCTTGTTTTTCTGCAGGTCGTAGGCGAGGTCGGCTTCGGCCTTCTTGAGGTTAACGGCGGCGGTGTAATCGGCGACCTTCATCTGGTAATCGCGGTTGGCCTCGGCGACCTTGGCGTCGGCGGCGAACTTGGCTTCCTGCCCGGCCTGGTTGGCCTGGGCGCTCTTGATGGTGGAGTCGCGGTCGGCCTCGGCCTGGGCGATGATGGCGTCGCGCTTGACCTGGGCGGTGCGCGGCTTGCCGAGGGCGTCGAGGTAGCCCTGACTGTCGCGGAT
The DNA here is from genome assembly GCA_002311745.1 of Phycisphaerales bacterium UBA1161. GTDB lineage: Bacteria > Planctomycetota > Phycisphaerae > Tepidisphaerales > Tepidisphaeraceae > UBA1161. The sequence continues at coordinate 1,757 of DBZL01000012.1, forward strand.
GTCGCGCAGGGTGAAGGAGATGATGGTCAAGCCCATGTTGGCCAGGTCGGCGGCGGCCACCTCCTGCACCCGCTGGGCGAAGGCGTCGCGGTTCTTGTAGATCTCCTCCACCGTCAGCGTGCCCACGATGGCGCGCAGGTGCCCTTCCAGGGTCTGCGTGGCGATGTTCATGATCTGTTCCAGCTTCATCGACAGGAACTGCTCGGACGCGGTGGAGATGGAGACGTCGTCGCCCTTGACCTTGATCTGGGCCACGCCGTCGACGAGCACGGGCACGCCGGTGATCGTGTAGACCTCCGGCGTCTTCACGTCGATGGTCATGATCTCCAGGGAGAGGATGTCGTACTTTTCGACGATGGGCCAGATGAATGCGCCGCCGCCCTTGATGATGCGGAAGCCGACCGTGGTGACGGTGCCGTCCGGCTCGCGCATGCTGCGGCGCCGGCCGGAAATCACCAGCACCTCGTTGGGCCCCGCCTTGACGTAGCGGCGGGCATAGAGCCACAGGAACACGAAGAGCAGAAAGACGATCGCGCCGATGGTCAGGGGCAGCCAGAATGTGCCCGGAAGCATTGGCTCATCGGCGACAATCAGGTTGATCATGCGGGGCCTCTTGAGGTTTTGATGTAGTAGGTGTGACCGACGATCCGGGTGACCGTGACAATGGATTGCTTGGCGACCGCCGCGCCCGACTCGGCGCGCGCGGGGGCGGTGAAGCGCGACCCGCGCCGCGTGTAGGCGATCTCGCCCAGTCCGTTTTCAGGAATGGGTGTGATCACTTCCGCTTCCTTGCCGATGACTTCCTGCTCGGAGGGTCCGCTGGAGCCTTGGGTCATGCTGAAGAGCTTGTTGAAGATGGCGAACGTCACGGCGGCCATCACAAATCCGGAGGGCGCGGACAAGGCCAGGCTGGCCACGCCCCATCCCAGCAACTGCATGGAAGCCAGACCCGTCCCGCCGAAAGAGACCAGGAAGATGGCGATGACGACGGGATTCATCGGGGTCATGTGGATGCCCGAATCGGCCGCGCCGGGTTCGTGTCCCATGCCTTGGACTTCGGAGGGGGTGTGTCCGGGCGAATCGAAGCCGTGGTGGAAGTCGTGGTGGCCGCCAAGGAGACCGAACAGTCCGGCCATCGCCCCGTAGGTCAATCCCAGCAGCAAACAGACCAAGTAAGCCCAGCCAAGCGGGCTGACGCCCGCTGTCGCAGCGAGCAGCATGTGTCGCTCCTCCCCGGAGGTTGGCCCGGATCATACGGACGGCCCTCTGGGTCTGTCAAAGCCGCCCAAGCCGAAAAGACTCCAGCGCAATAAAAAAGCCCCGCACGTGCATGCGAGGCTGCCAATCGTATTCAACCCTATCTCGAACTGAAAAATGCTCTAAGCGACGAGTCGACGCGAGCTAATGCTCCTCCTCGAATTCCTCGTCGTCATCGTCGTCGTAGTCGTCGTCCTCATCCTCGTCGTCGGGATTGTCGAAGTCCTCCTCCTCTTCTTCTTCCTCCTCCTCCTCTTCCTCTTCGTCGCCGAAGGCTTCTTCCTCCTCCTCGATTTCTTCTTCCTCCTCTTCGTCCAGATCGCCTTCTTCGTCCTCCTCCTCTTCGGGACCTTCCTCCTCTTGCTCCTTCTCCTTATCTTCTTTTCCTTCTTCGGGTCCTTCACGGGGCTTGCGTTTGGCCGCCTCGGGCGCGGGAAGAAGTTCAAGGAGATCGAGCCAAAGAGGACTGCGGTCGGCCCCCAGCGCGGCCAGGAGGTCTGAGGCATCCCGTTGGGCCATGCCGTTTTGAAGGGTTTGCGAGCTCATAGGCGGTACCCAAAAACAGTTTGAATGAAAAAGACCCACCGGCGCCGACGTTCGCGGGGCCGGCCTTCATTGGGCGGCCAGACACGGAGCGATTCCGTCCAAAGTGGCGGTATTGGAACGAGCGGGGCACGCGCCGTCAAGAGACAAATGGGTTTAGCCCGAGCCATCGATTTTGGCCCGCCGCAGACGCAGGGCATTTCCGAGGACGGTGAGATCGGACAGGGCCATGGCCGCCGCCGCCCACAGGGGATTGAGCATTCCCAGCGCAGCCCAGGGAATGGCCAGGAGGTTGTAAAAGAAGGCCCAAAAGAGGTTTTGGCGGATGACCCGCATGGTGGCGCGGGAGAGTCTGATGGCCGCAGGGACGCCCAGCAGGCTGTCACCGACCAGGACGATCCCACCGGTTTCCTTGGCCACATCCGAGCCGGAGCCAATGGCGATGCCCAGGTCCGCCGCCGCCAGGGCCGGCGCATCGTTGATCCCGTCGCCGACCATGGCCACCACCATCTTGCCGCGCCCTTGTGGCGACTGCAGCAAGCGGATGATTTGCGCTTTTTCGGAGGGTTTAACCGCGGCGCGAACGTTGGTGATGCCCACGGCCCGGGCCGCCGCTTGGGCCGCTGCCGGCGAATCGCCCGTCAGCAACATCGTGTGCAGTTTCATCCGTTGAAGCTGGGCGATGGCGGCGGCCGATTCGTCTTTGACCGGATCGGTGAACGTGATGTAACCCAGCCGCCGCACCTGACCATCCCGCTTTTGGGCGACGTGAACGACGGTGTCGGCCTTGCCTCCGCCGGCTTGTAGTGAGGCATCGCCGGACCATCCGAATTTTTCCAGCAGAGCCTGGTTGCCGACCAGCAGGGTGGAATCGTCCAGTTCGGCGACGACGCCCAGACCCGGCTCGTTGGAAAACGCGCGCGGTTCAGCCAGGACCGCGCCGATCCCGCGGGCCCGGGCCACCACGGCCTTGGCCAACGGATGCGAGCTGAACTGCTCGGCGGTGGCGGCCAATTCCAACAGCCGGCCCTGCGCGGAGGGGGACCCGGCCGTGTCCGCCGACTCGTCGGCGGGAACCACCGCCTCCACGGCGGGGCGGCCCTGCGTGATCGTGCCGGTTTTATCCAGCACGATCATGTTGACGCGCTCGGCATGTTGCAGGGCGTCGATGTCCCGGATCAGAATTCCGCGGCGGGCGCCCATGCCCGTGCCGACCATGAGCGCCGCCGGCAGCGCCAGTCCCAGCGCGCAGGGGCAGGCGATGATCAGGACGCTGCACGCGGCATTGGCGATGGCGGCCCAGGTGCCGGCGCTGCTCCAATGCTGTGTCGTGCCGTAGGCGTACCAGCCGACGGCGGTGGCCAGGGCGATGCACAGGACGATGGGAACGAAAACCGCCGCAACGCGATCGGCCAGGTGCTGGATCGGCGGCTTGGCCTCTTGTGCGTCCTCCACCAGACGCACGATTTGGGCCAGCGCCGTCTCCTGCCCGACCCGCGTGGCCCGGACGCTCAGCCGGCCGTCGATGTTCAGCGTTCCGCCCACCACTTCATCCCCGACGCTTCGCGTCACCGGCAGCGGCTCGCCGCTGAGCATCGATTCATCCACGCTGGATCGTCCGGCGGTGATCGCGCCGTCCACCGGCACGCGGTCGCCGGGACGCACCAGGATCTGGTCACCGACGTTCACCTGGTCCACGGGGATTTCGTGCGGAAGGTTCTGCTCATCCAATCGCAACACGGTGGGCGGGGCCAGGGTCATCAACTGGCGGATGGCGTTTCCCGCGGCGTGGCGGGCGTGCGCTTCCAGCCAATGGCCCAGGCTGATCAGCGCCAGCAAGCCCGCCGACTCCATGAAATACAGCGCCTGTGGAGAACCCCAGGCTCCCAGCCAGAATCCCAAAAGCGCCACAAGGCTGTAGCCGTAGGCCACGCTTGCGCCCAGGGCGATTAGCGTATCCATGTTGCTGGTACGGGCGCGCAGGGCCTTGAAGGCGCTGACATAAAATCCGCGGCCGACGTAAATGATCGCCGCCGTGGACAAGATCAACGCGGCCCAGGTCATCCAGTCGCGCGCGTCGCCGGGCGGATGAACGTGCCTGGAGGTCAAGCGCAGCAGCCAATGCGTCAGTTCCAGCGGGAACCACAAAATGATTCCGACGACGGCCCGCCGCAGCCACAGGCGGCTGTGGTCGCCATGGTCATGGTGGTCATGCTCGCCATCTGATTGGACAAAGGCCGGGTAGCCGGAGTCGCTGATGGCTTGGGCGACGGCCGGCGCCGCGGTTCGAGCGGGATCGAAGCGAACCGTCGCCCGACCCGTGGCCAGGTTCACCTGGCAGGCCTCGACGCCAGGTACGCGAACCGCCGCTTTCTGCACGTGGGCGACGCAACTTGCGCAGGTCATGCCTTCGACCGTCAGCTTGGCTTGTTCCAACCGGCTCATCTCAGGTTAGATTGTAGACCAAAGAAAAAGCCCGGCCTCAAGGGGCCGGGCGCAGAATTGTCTTGGGGCGGTTTACTTCTTCTTGTAGTAATCGGTGTTCTTCTGGATGAAGGCCGACCATTCGGCCGGCAGGTCTTCCTGCGGGAAAATCGCCGTCACCGGGCACTCGTCGACGCAAAGGCCGCAGTCAATGCAAGTCTCGGGATCGATGTAAAGCTGCTCGGCCGAGGCGAAATTCGATTCGTCCTTCGTCGGGTGGATGCAGTCCACCGGGCAAACCTCGACGCAGGCCGTATCTTTGACGCCAATACAGGGCTGGGCAATGATGTGGGCCATGAACAATTCCTTTAACGGACCGGAATTATAGAAATAAACCGGGTCTGAGCAATCGGGGGAATCTCTGAAATCAATAAGTCATTTATTGGCAGGTAGTTATCCTCATTTTGCCGAAATCAGGCTGTTTCCGGTCATTTCCGGCGGTTGAGCCAGGCCCATGAGCTTCAGGGCCGTGGGGGCCACATCCGCCAGGCGGCCGCCTTCCAGCAGTTTCACCCCCTTGTATCGGTCGTCCACGACGATCAACTCCACGTCATAGGTGGTGTGCGCGGTGTGCGGGCCGCCGGTGGTCGGGTCGATCATCTGCTCGCAGTTGCCATGATCGGCGGTGACGATCGCCACGCCGTCGCACTTGGCCAACGCCTCGAGGATTTTCCCCACGCACTCATCCACGACCTCCACGGCTTTGACCGCCGCGGCCAGCACGCCGGTGTGCCCGACCATGTCTCCGTTGGCGAAATTCACCACGATCAGGTCGTACGCGCCGCTGTCGATGCGCTTGACCACTTCGTCGCAGACACCGTACGCGCTCATCTGCGGCTTCTGATCGTAGGTGCTCACATCCTTGGGCGAGGGGATGATCTGGCGGTCCTCGCCGGCAAACGGCTCTTCACGGTAATCGTTGAAGAAGAACGTCACGTGCGGGAATTTCTCCGTCTCCGCGCAGCGGAATTGTTTAAGTCCCAAGCCGCTGACGTACTCGCCCAGGATGTTGATCATCTTCGGCGGTTTGGGATAGGCCACGTGCACGGGCAGGCCCTTTTCGTAAGCGGTCATCGTGCAATAAAACAGATCGAGCTTGGGCCCGCGATCAAAGCCTTTGAAATCGGGCAGGACAAACGCCTTGGTGAGTTCGCGCGGGCGGTCGCCGCGGTAGTTGTAAAAGATAATCGAGTCGCCGTTGGCGACGGTCGCCCGCGGCGTTTTTCCGTCGTCGCAAATGACCGATGGCGTGACGAACTCGTCGCCGGCCATGCTATGCTCGCTCGGGTGATCGTAATAATTCTGCACGGCGGCTTCGGCGGAGGTGAATTTGGCTCCCGCGCCGGCGGTGATGGCGGAAAAGGCCGTTTCCACGCGGGCCCAGCGGTTGTCGCGGTCCATCGCCCAATATCGGCCGCTGACGGTGGCGATGCGGCCGACGCCCAACTCCTTCATTTTTGCCTCGATTTGCCGGATATAACCCAACCCGCTGTTGGGCGGCGTGTCGCGGCCGTCCGTAAAAGCGTGCAGGAAAACTCGCTTCAAACCGCGCCGGCGACACAGCTCCAAACAGGCGTACAGATGCTCCAAAAGCCCGTGCACGCCCGCGTCCGAAACCAGGCCGAACAGATGCAGGCTGGCGCGGTTTTGGACGGCGCGGTCCACGGCCGCGTTGAGCTGCGGGTTGGCGAAGAATTGACCCCCGCGAATCTGCTTGGTGATGGCGACCGATTCCTGGTCGACGATTCTTCCGGCTCCGATGTTTTGGTGGCCGACTTCGCTGTTGCCCATGGTGCCCTCGGGCAGGCCGACGTCGAAGCCGCTGGTGTGGATCAGCGTCGTGGGATAATCGCGCATAATGCGGTCGGCGACGGGGTGCTTGGCCAGGTACACGGCGTTGGCCTGGTTCCACTGCGGATACGGATTTTTTCCCCAGCCGTCGCGGACGATGATGACGCAGGGACGCTTGGACGCGGGCATGTGTTCCTTTCGCAAAACTTGATCAACTGATCTTACGCGGACGGCCGTCTCGCTCAAGCGCGCGAGTTTTTTCGCGCGACGCCACGATGCCTCGCGGAAAAAAATGCGCGGGCAAAATTAAATTTGCATTGACTGGAACTTTTCCGGACTTACAGTTGGTTGTCAAGAAAGGAGGTGATAGCGCCATGGCAAAGAAGAAAGCCAAGAGGTCGTCGAAGAGGAAGAAGACGACCAAGAGGAGATAAGCCGATTCGGCGCCGCCGAGACCCGTGGCTCCCAAGAGAGAGTCCGGCGAATTGTTTGCCGCCGAATCAACGACATGCCGACCGCGGCCTTGGCTCCAACAAGAGGCCCGGATCAATGAAGAAAGCTTCCCTGCCACGGCGGAAGCTTTCTTCGTTTTGGTGCGTTTCCACAGCCCGCCGGCTCTTGTTTTGCCGCCGCCGCGACCGATAATTTGCAACAGACCGGCCGGCCGGTGTTACGCGGCTCGCATGCACGGAGGCAGCGCCATGCGCATCATCGCTTTCATGAACCAAAAGGGTGGGGTGGGAAAGACGACGACGACGGCGAATCTGGGAGCGGCCCTGGCCGAGCTGGGCAAAAGAGTCTGCCTCGTCGATCTCGACCCTCAGGCCCATCTGACCATCAACTACGGCCTTAATCCATCTCCGCAATTGACCAGCATTTATCACGTCCTGCTGGAAGAGGGGACGTTTTTGGAAGCCGTGCACAAGATCAGCGATCACATCGCGCTCTTGCCCAGCAGTATTGACCTGGCCGGCGCCGAGGTGGAGCTGGCCGCCGTGCTGGGCCGCGAAACGCTCCTGAAGCGGCGCATGGAAGCCGCGCAACACGATTTCGATTTCATCCTGCTGGACTGTCCGCCCAGCCTGGGATTGCTGACGATCAACGCCCTGTGCGTCGCCAGCGAGGTGATTGTGCCCATGCAGCCCCATTTCTTGGCCCTGCAGGGCGTGGGAAAATTGTTGGAAACGGTGGCCCTGGTTCACCGGCGGGTCAATCCCAAGCTGCGCATCAGCGGCATCGTGTTGACGATGTTCGACGCCCAAACCAAACTCTGCAACGAGGTGGTGGCCGATCTGAACGGTTTCATTCAAGCGGCGGCGGGAAAGAATTTGCCCTGGTCCGAGGCGCGCATTTTCACCAGCCGCATCCGCCGCAACATCAAGCTGGCCGAAAGCCCCAGCTTCGGCCAGACGATTTTCCAGTACGAACCCAACAGTCACGGCGCGCTCGATTACCGTGCCCTGGCCCTGGAGGTGGCGGAGATGGGCGACGGCCAGCCGGCGGATTTGCCGGCCGTGATGGTCAGCATCAATCCGGCGCTGCGGCAGGGGGCCCCCACGGCGATGGCGGGTTAGTCCGATGCAAACGCCTCCCCTTTTTGCTCCATGGCGGATGGATTACCTGCGCTCGCTGGGCGAGGGCGACTCGCCGCAATGTTTTCTGTGCGAGGCGGCCGCCGCCGCCGAGGCAAACGATCCGGCCCAGAAGCGCGATCGGCTGCTGTTGTGGAGCACCGATCTGTCGGTCGTGGTGATGAACCGCTATCCGTACGCCAACGGCCATCTGCTGATCGCCCCGCGTGCCCACAAGGCGGAGCTGCAAGAGCTCAGCGATGCCGAGCAGCTCGACCTGTCGCGACAGACGACGGCCGCGATTGAATTGCTCAAACGCGCGGTATCGGCGCAGGGGTTCAACATCGGGATCAACCTGGGCCGCGTGGCCGGCGCCGGCATGCCCGGGCACGTGCACCAGCACGTCGTGCCCCGCTGGGGCGGCGATACGAACTTCATGAGCGTCGTCGGCGAAACGCGCGTCGTGCCCCAGGCGATGAGTCAGTTGTATGATGAACTTCTCCGGCAGCTCAAATAGCACGAATTTCGAGCACAGATTTCAAGTTTAGCCGCGTCGCTTGCGACGCGCGTTTCCTTCGACCCTTCCCCTTGCCCCGAACCACCGCCTGACATACCTTCTGGTCTCCTATGGATGAAGCGGTCCGCAAGCAGTTGGTGCCGGGCGTGCGTGTGAAGGTGGTTCAGCAGATTGCGGCTCGCGACTATGCGTGGGCCGGTGAAGTATCCGGCACGGTCGTGGAATATGGCCAGAAGCCCACCGGCAGTTGGTTCGCCCACAGCAAGAACGATCGGCTCTGGCTGGATCGCCTGACGTTGGTGAAGGATGACGGCGAAATCGTGACCCTGAACCTGGACGAATTCAGCGTGGTGGAAATTCAAGGGCGCGCGGCCGTGGAACCCTCGTTGACAGGCCGGTAGCTTTCTATGTCGATCCCGCGCGACAGCATGACCGTACGGCAAGGGCGTGGCTCTCCGCCCTCGCCGGCTCTGGTGGTCCTGGTGGCGTGGCTGGTGCCCGGCGGCGGCTACGTGGCTCTGGGCCACAAAAGTCGCGGCATAACCATCGGGGCGAGCATCGTTTTCCTGTTTGTGTTAGGGATTCTGGTCGGCGGCATTCGGGTGATGGACCCGCCCGGCTGGGGGCAATATGGGTACCTGGCGCAAATGGTCTCGCGACCCCTGAGCGGCGGCCGCTTCGAGCAATTGCGGGTTGACCCAACCAGCGCCCAGCAGCAGGAAGACCCGCGCGCCGACGTGCGCGATCAGCCTCAGGGTTCGGCCCTGCTGAATCAGCCGCTGGCCGAAATCAGTGACAAACCCTGGTTCGTCGGCCAAATCCTCTGCGGCCCGATCGCGCTGGTGGCCTCGGCCATCTCCGTGCGCGAGGCCAAGCCGATGGCGGCGGCCTCCGGCACCCCGCCGCAGTCGGCCGCTACGACTTCCCACGCCCGCTCGTGGGAGATCGGCACCCTCTACACCGCGGTGGCCGGCATGCTGAACCTTCTGGCGATCATTGATGCCGCCTTCCGCGGCCAGACGGAGCAGACTTGATCCCTCCCGATCCCGTTTCTTACCGCCCGTTTCTCGATCCCCTGCCGATTTGGGTGCGCCCGTGGCTGTGGGTGGTGCTCCTGGTGCCGCTGTGTGCGGTGGTGGCCGTGGTGTACAAGTCGATCCGTTGTCGCGACATGTCCCGCGTCCCGCGCGAAGCGGCGACGCTGCTAGTGACCATCCTCGTCTGCATGGTCCTTGCCGCCGCGGTCTTGGCGGGGATTGCGAAGTTGATGCAGTAGATACGGAGAGACGGAGAGACGAAGTGCGCCTTCCGGCCAGCGGAAGCTTCCATTGCGGTCTACTGCTGAGCTAAACCGAAGAGTTCACGGCCCCATGTGATAGAAAAATTCTTCCTGCGTGATCTTCCCGTCGTGCACGGTGTAGAGGCCGGCTTCCTCCATCTTAAATCGTTTGCCGGCCATGGGCCCGGTTTTCGGGGTGACATCAAAATCGAAGCGAACGATGAAGCGATCGCCGTGGGGATAGGGGCCCTGAACGTTGCCGCCGTGAACGGTGTGATTTTCGGTCCACCATTTGCCTTTTTCCAGGACGGCGTTCAGGCCCTGCATTCGCGCGGGGATTTTTTCACTGCCACGGACTTCGATGCTGACAATATTCGGGGAGTAGAGCGACTCGATCGCCTCGAGGTGTTTCCCCTGCTTGCAAAGATCGACGAGTTTCTTTCCAACTTCCAAAGCCGTCGCCATTTGCGCCTCCTAGAAAAGTGTGATCAAATCCTAGACCTCGTATGCCGCCAAAGTCGACTCGGGCAAGTTTTAAGATTGGTTGGCGTATCGTTGCTGCCCCTGGCGCAAAGTGATTGTTTTTGAATTGTCGGCTAAGAACGGGCGCAAATGGCAGAAGCACAATGACCTAACGCATAAACGGGAAAGAGACACAGAGACGAAGAAACGGAGAGACGAAGTGCTGGGAGGCCCGCGCACTTCGTCTCTCCGTCTCTTCTTAAATTATTCCCCCCTTCCCAATCCCATTCTCCAGCAGACTCCGGCGTAGGTCGCTGCGCCGACGCTGATGAGAATGGCCAGTTGCTCGACACTGGCTAGTGTTCCGGTGGCATGGGGGTAGAACGGCGCTCGCTGCACCAAGAGGCACGCGCCGGTCATGAGGGCGCAGGCCAAGAGCATCTTGGCGGCGCTGGCGGCGATGTTCGGGATGCCCAGGCCGCCGGTTTTTCGGTCCAGCAGGTACAGCATCACCACCGCCTGGACCGTAAAGCTGGCCATGGTGCCCACGGCCATGCCGGCTTCGCCCAGCCGAGTGAAACACAGCGGTATCTCCACCGCCGTGTTCACCACGATGGTCACCACCGACATCATCAGCGGCGTGGTCATGTCATGCAGGGCGTAGTACGCACGGTTCATAACCTGCTGGAGACTGAATGCCCAAATGGCGGCGGAATAGAACACCACGGACAGGGCAACCCACTGCGTGTCCTGGGCGGTGAATCGTCCGTGCTGCAGCAGCAGCCGGCATACCGGGTAGCGCACCAGGATCAGCCCGATGCTGGCCGGCAGACCCTCCAGGAGCGTGATGAAAATCCCCTGACGCAGAACGCGGTTGAATTTGTCATGGTTGGCATCCAGAGCGTCGGCGCTGAGGCCTGGGAAGATCGCCGTCGCCAGGGCGATGGCAAAAACGCCCAACGGAAATTGGTAAAGGAACTGCGCCCAGTTCAGGCGGGCCACGGCCCCCAGTGCCAGCGGGTAGGCCACCGCGTGGCCGAAGAGGCGTATGGTCTCGTGCGGATTGCTGCCGCGGGTCAGCGACACGGTGATGACCGTGTCCAGCACGACCGACAGTTGCAGGACGCCCAGCGCCAGCCCCAGCGGCACGGAGAGCCTGAGCATTTGGCGCACGGCGGGGGTCCAGAAATGCCCGATCCACATGGGGCGGAAGCCCACCGCCCGCAAGGCCGGCACGAGCATGGCGATCTGTCCAACCCCGGCCAGGAGCACGAAGCCCGCCAGCCAGTACGCCAAACGGGTCTGCAGCGCGATCTGCTGCTCGCCGTGGCTGCGGCCCAGCATCAGGATCCACGCCCCGATCACGATCACGGCGATGTGGATGACGTTCAGCAGCACCGGCGCCAGGGCCGGAAGGGCGAAACGCTTGTGGACTTGCAGGATGCCCCCCAAAAACGCCGTGCCGCAGATGAGCAGCACGTAGGGGAGCATCACGGCGGTCAAGCGCACGGCCAGGAGGTTCTCGCTGCGCAGGTGGACCCAGTGGGCGGTGGCCCACAGGGCGGCTTCGCCGATCAACGTCAGCGCCACGAGGATCATCGTCAGCAGATTGACGGCCGCCGCGGCGAAACGATTGGCCTGGGCCTCATTTCCCGATTTGAGTTGGCCGACGTACAGGGGAATGAACGCGGTGGAGATCGCGCCTTCTCCCAGCAGTTTGCGAAACAGATTGGGAACCTTAAACGCGACCGCGAAGGCGGAGGCGACCGTGCCCGCTCCGAAATACGCCGACATCACCCCTTCGCGGGCGATGCCCAGGATGCGGCTCACGAGCGTCAGCGCGGAAATCAGGCGGGCATGCGCGACAAAGGAGGCGGGTTTTTCCCGTTGGCGGGCTTCCGGATCAGAAATGGGAATCGCCTGCCGGGACATCCGTGTCCTCTCGTTTCACGTCTTCAACATTTCCTTCATTTTTCTCGCGGCGCCTGCCACGTCATCGTAGCCGGCGACGGCCGCGGTCACCGCCACGGCCCGGATGCCCGTCGCCAGAACCTGCCGGAGGTTGCCCGGGCCGATCCCGGCGATGGCGACTTTGGGGATCGATATCTCCCGGGCGACTTGGGCAGCATACTCCAAGCCGGGCAGAAAATCGCGGGATTTGGTGGGGCTTTTGAAGATGGGACCCACGGCGATGTAATCGGCGCCGTCCCGCACGGCCTGGCGAGCTTGGTCCAGATTGTGGGTAGTGACGCCGATGATTTTGCGGTCCGAGACGATTCGCCGGGCCTGGGGCGGCGGCAAATCCTCCTGGCCCAGATGCACCCCGTCGGCCCCGGCCAATAGGGCGATGTCCGGGCGATCATTGATGATGCACAGCACGCCGTGGCGACGGCATAAGTCGGCGAGCTGGCGCGACCGTGCCAACAGCTCGCCGTCGGGCAATTCTTTTTCGCGCAACTGAAGGCAATCGGCTCCGCCGTCGATGGCCAGTTCGGCGGTGGCAAGCCAGGGGCGTTTGCAGGCGGACTGCGTGATCAAGACATAAAGCCGGACCGCGGCAAAAAGCCCGGCAGGACGCAGGGTCAGGGCCAGCCGCCGCTCGATTTCGTAGAAGCGGTAGCGGATCGATTCGATTTTGGCGCTCTCGGCCGGGTTTGCGGTCTTGAGCGCTTCCTCGATGCTGCGCAGCGCCTCGCCGAGGCGTTTGCCGGCGGCGGTGACGATGGCGGACAGGTCCTGGCGCGTCTGCTCGGCGTCGGTCTTGATCGCCGTTCCCACGTCCCCGGGCGTGTCGCGATGCAGGATCGCCTCCGCCAGCCAGGGGCGCAGGATTTCGGTCATCTCGTGCCGCAGGGCCTTAAGGTCCTGGCACATTGGCGCCCAATCGAGCACGAAGCGAGCGTAATCTTCCAGGACGCGCAGGGCCTCGCGGGCGCGGTTGGCATTGGCGTCCAGGAGGCGCAAAACGGAGGAATCAAGGTTGTCCGACACGATCAGCCGATTATAGACCCTGCCCCGTTCCTGGCCATCTCAGCCCGCCCTGTCGATAAAGCTCCTTGTACCTCGTTCCCGGCGGGGCAGGCCGTACAATAGAGGGAATATGCTCAAGCTGGATCAAATAGTTCAAGGCGATTGCATCAAGTTGCTCAATAACGCGCCCGCCGAATCGGTGGACCTGGTTTTTGCCGATCCGCCGTTCAACATCGGTTATCTCTATCATGGCTACAACGACGCGCGCAATAGCGAGGACTACTTGCAGTTCAGCACCGATTGGATGCAGGCGGTGCACCGGGCGCTGAAGCCCACCGGCTCGTTCTATCTGGCGATCGGTGATGAATACGCCGCGGATTTGTGCGTGATCGCCCGGCGGAAGATCGGTTTCAACTTGCGCAATTGGATCATCTGGCATTACACGTTCGGGCAGCAGACGAAGATGAAATTCGCCAAGAGCCACACGCACATTCTGTATTTCACGAAAGACGCTAAGGAGTTCACGTTTAACGCCGATGCGGTGCGCGTGGCCAGCGCGCGGCAGACGACGTACGCGGACGTGCGGGCCAATCCCAAGGGGAAATTGCCGGACGACGTGTGGTACCTGCGTCCACAGGAGACGCCGGAGGAATTTTTCACGCCGGAGTCGGACACGTGGAACGTAAGCCGAGTGTGCGGGACCTTCGGCGAGCGTGAGGGATGGCACGGGTGCCAGATGCCGCTGGGCGTGCTGGACCGCATCATCCTGGCCAGCAGCAATCCCGGCGACATCGTGCTGGACCCGTTCAACGGCAGCGGCACGACGTGCGTGTCGGCGGCGCTGCTCAATCGCCGGTACATCGGCATCGACCAGAGCCAAGAGTACGTGAAATTCGCCCGCAAGCGGCTGGAGCACGCGCTGCGGCAGGCGTCGGGCAACGGCAACGGCCAGGGCGAGGGCGAATTGTTTGATTTAAACCGTGAATCGCGGGTGCAGACGCCGACGGACGCCTTCGGCCGCCAGCGTGTTCCCCGCGGCCGGCGAAAGGCGCCGACGGCTACGCGCCGCGGCCGAAGAAGCGCAGCATCCGGCCCAGCAGGGATTTCTGCTGCGAGCTGACGTCCTGCTCGCGCGCCGCCGCCGAGGCCGCTTCCTGGGTCAGCGTCTGTCGCTGGGCGTTGCGCTCGGCGATGATTCGGCTGATCTTTTCCATGATCGCCGGGTCGGCCGAGAAAACCGCCTGCAAGTCCTCCTTGCCGATTTGAACGCAGGCCAGATCGCTTCCAGCGCGAACGGTGGCGGTACGCGGTTGGCCGGTCAGGGCCGACATCTCGCCAAAGAAATCCCCCGCCTTCAGCGTCGCCACCTTGGTTTCCGGGCCGGCACCGGTGCCGTCGCCGTGACGCGCCCAAATTTCCACCTCGCCCTTGCGGATCACGTACAGGCTCTCGCCCGGATCATTCTGATGGAACAGCACCTGTCCCGGCGCCAGATAGAGATCGATGGCTCCGGCGGCCAGGGCGTGTTTTTCTTCATCCGACAGAGGCGCAAAGAGCCACAGGTCCTTGAGCGCTTCGTAGCGCACCTTGGCGGCGGATTCGAATTGCAACCGCTGTTTTTTCGCCAGGGCGATGTGCTCAACCTGGTAGGTCGGGTTGGGCATCTTGAATCCTTTTCCTTTCAGCCGGTACCAGATGTTGGTGCGTACGTGATGTTCGATCCTGTGATGCGCGGCCGGCTCGGTGATCCAGAATTTCACCTGGTAGACGTTGCCCGAGTCGCCGAACTCTTGGAGAAAGACGAACGGTTCGGGCTTGGCGGCCACGCCGGGGGTTTCCAGGGCCGCGACCTTGAGCACGGCCAGGGCGTCGCCGGGCGGCAAATCGCCTTCCAGGCCCACGGACACCGTCCGCGCCGTCGCCGGCACCGGTTTGTGGAAATTGACGATCTGTTCCTTGGCAATCGTGCCGTTGGGGATGATCACGTGGTTGTCTTCCGGCGTGTGGATGGTGACGGCCCGCCAGGTCATGTCCACGACTTTGCCCTCGACGCCGCCGCAGATGATCCAATCGCCGATGGCAAACGGGCTGGAGGCCTGCATGACCAGCCCGCTGAAGAAATTGCCCAGGGTCTCCTGCAGGGCCAGGCCCAGGACGATGGAGATGACGGCCGAGCCGGCCAAAAATGCGTTGATGTCCCACCCGAAGACTCGGGCGCCGAATACCATGATGGCGAAGACGCTGATAACGATGTTGACGATCTGGTGGATGAATCGCTGGACGGGGGCCTTTCCGCCGCGCGACAGCACCGGCACGATCAGCAGGCGGTCCAGGGCCCGCAGGGCGGAATACAGGATCGCGGCGGCAAAAATCCGCGTCAGCCACAGCGTGGCGTAGTCGTGGCGATCCAGCATGCGCTGTGGCTTAACGCCGCCGATGCCAAAATAGATCGCCAAAGCGGCGATGATCACCAGCACCGCCGCGGTCAGCCGCGTTCGCAGGATGTACTTGCGCAGCGCGGCATACACGAGCAGCCCGGCGACCAGGATGCCCAGCGCGATCGCCCCGCCGCGGATGGCGTCGCGCAGCGTGGGAATCCAATCATGCAGTTGAAAGTGAAATGGCTCTGCCGCGACTTGAGCGAGAATCATGGGCAAGATCACCGTTTCCATGGAGATGAGACACAATTCTTACCGATTCTGGTCCGCTTTCCAACACCCCCGCGCTTGCGGTTACACTATGGGGCGTGGGACGGATCATTCGACGGATGCTGGTGTGCCTGGTGATCGTGGTCGGTGCGGGGCTGATCGCCTGGATGTCCGCGGCCGCGCCGCTCTTGCGGGACGTGATCCAACGGGGCGACAACGTCTTTTACGACGCGTTTTACCATCTGCGACCGCTGGATGACCGGACCAACGGCCCGGTGGTCATCGTCGCCGTGGACGACCGCAGCCTCCAGGCGGTGGACAAGGCCTTCAGCTACGGTTGGCCCTGGCCGCGCGAGTTCTGGGGACACATGGTTGAATACCTGGACAAATGCGGTGCCCGCGCCGTCGCGTTTGACCTGGTTTTCAGCCAGACCAGCGTTTATCAGAACTCCACGGGGGATGATGATGCGTTTGCCAAGCTGGTGGGGGCCGTCAAGGTTCCCGTGGTATTCGGCTCGCTGGTGAATGCGGATGGAAGCTGGGACCATTTTGCCCCGCCCGTGGCCAAGCCGACGTTCGGGGCGGTCAACGTCGGCAAGGATGTCATTTATCGCCAGTACGATCCGCAGGTGTACGGCCGGCCGAGCCTGGCGGTGGCGGCGGCCAATGCCGCCGGCCAGCCGCCCAAGCTGGCGCCCAGCGCGCCCTTTCTGCTTCATTATTACGGCCCGTACGCGACGGCGGATGGCCATCACACGCACCGGTTCATTTCCGCGGCGGCGGTGTTGGGCGCGGCCCTGCAGGGCGACGCCGCGGCCAAAGCCGCGGGCATCTCCCCCGACTGGTTCCGCGGGAAAATCGTGCTGATCGGCACGATCACCCTCGGCACGTTCGACCTCAAATCATCCCCGCTGTCGGCGGAATATCCCGGCGTGGAGATCCAGGCAACGGCGATGGAAAACCTGATCGCCGGCCAGCGCGTTCGGGCGGTGACGCCGCTGTTCCACATGCTTTTGACGTTGGCGGCCACGGCGCTGACCACGATCGCGGTGGTCTTTCCGCGGCGGGTGATGGCCAAAATCCTGGGTCCGATCCTGGCCGTGGCCATGGTGCTGGGGTTCGGCTCGTGGCTGTTTATGCGGCCGGAGATTCGCTGGCTCTCGTCCACCGGGCCGCTGCTGGCCGTGGCGGTGGCGACGGTGGCGGCGTTCGGCTGGACGTATTTCGCCGAGGACCGTCAGCGTCGCTTCATGCTCAAGGCGTTGTCTAAAGTGGTTTCGCCCGCGGTGGCCCAGCAGCTTGCCCGCGAGCCGCAGCGCCTGGCCCTGGGCACCATCCGCACGCGCATCACCCTGCTGTTTACCGATCTGGCCAATTTCACGGACATGAGCGAAGCCATGGACGTGGAAAAACTCGGCCAGCTCCTGAACCGCTACCTGGGGGAAATGTCCGACCAGGTGCTGTTGCATCAAGGGACGCTGGATAAGTACATCGGCGACGCGATCATGTGTTTCTGGGGCGCGCCGCTGCCGCAGGAGGATCATGCCACCCGCGCCTGCCGGACGGCGCTGGCGATCGCGGTCCGCGAGTCGGCCATCCGCGAGGAACTGCGGCAACTGGGCGCGGCCAAGATCTTCACTCGCATCGGCATCAACACGACGGATGCGGCGGTGGGATTCGTCGGCTCATCCCACCTGTTCAACTACACCGCCCTGGGCGACGGCGTGAACCTGGCCAGCCGCCTGGAGGGCGCCAACAAGATCTACGGCACGCGCATCATGATTTCGCAGCCGACCGCCGAGTTGGTGCGCGATCGTTTCATCCTGCGAAAGCTGGATGTTCTGCGCGTCAAGGGCAAGCGCCAGCCCATGGCCGTGTACGAACTGCTGGCCGAACGGGGGGCTTTGCCGGCCGACGGCCAGTTGCAATCGCTGGTATCCGGATATGAAAGGGCCTTTTCGCTGTACCAGCATCGGCAGTGGGACCCGGCCCAAAAGGAATTGCTTGAGCTTGAGGGCCGTTTTGCGGATGATGGTGCGATCAAGGCCCTGCTGCGGCGCATTGCCACGCTTCGCAACGACCCACCGCCGGACGACTGGGATGGCGTCTACGTCGCGAAGGAAAAATGACCGGGCAGCGCCGCGGCGAAAAACAGAAAGGGGCATTTGTCCATGAAGCCGAAGAGTCGTCGCAATACCGTGTTCGTTGCCGTGCTGAGCGCCGCCCTGCTGGTGGCCGCGGTGGCGGTGGCCGAGGATGTCTGGATCAAAAGCGAGACGGTGCAAATCCGCTCCGGCAAGGGGGCGGTTTTTCCCGTGATCGCCACGGTCCAGAAAGGCACGCAACTGACCGTCGTGGCGCACGAGGGCAAATGGCTGAGAGTGAAAGTCGGCGATCAGGAAGGGTACGTTTACGAGAACGCCATATCCACGGAAAAGGTGGGCGGCGGGGGGAACCTGCTGTCGGATATGGGCGCCGGGGCTGAAGCGACCAACATGAGCACCGGCGCCGCGGGCAAGGGGCTGGCGGCCGAGGCCGACGACTGGGCCAGGGACAAGAACCTGGATCCCGGCCCCATGAACCGATTGATCGCGTTCCGCAAATCCATCGATCCCAAGCAATGGCAGGCATTCACCGCCGAGGGCAAGGTCGGACCCGATGCGCCCGGCGCGCCATAAGACGAGGACCAAATCATGAAACTTCGCGCATGGACATGGGGGTTGTTGGCGGTGGCGGCGGCGGCGGCGACGGCGATGGCGCTGGCCGGCGGATGCGGGAAAAATAGTCCGCTCAACGCCGATACGCTGGGCAATCTCGTCGGCGGCTCCACCGGCCAGCTCATCAAGGCCGGCGGACATGAAATGAACGCCCTGGCCCTGAGCGAAAAGGACGAAGACGCCATGGGCCAATCCGTCGGCGTTTCGCTCACCAGCCACTACGGCCTCTACAACAATGACCAGGTGCAAACGTACGTGACGTTGGTGGGCCTGACCGTCGCCAGCGCGTCGCCCAACCCCGGCGGCAATTACGTCTTTGGCGTGCTGGACACCAGCGAAGTCAACGCTTTCTCCGGCCCCAACGGTTACGTCTTCATCACCCGTGGCCTGCTGGAAAACGTGCAAGACGAGGCGGCGCTGGCCGGGGTGCTGTCGCACGAGATCGGCCACGTCTGCCACCACGATGGTTTGCACCAAGTCCAGGCCGCCGAGCAGCAGGGGGCGCTCACCGAAGCCCTCAAGGCCAACAACGACATCGCGCGGTTTTCCGCTCTAACGGACGCCGGCATCGACGTGATCACCAAGACCGGCTACACGCAGCCGCAGGAATTCGCCGCCGACCAGGAAGGCGTCAAGATCATGACCGCCGCGGGTTACGACCCGCATAGTTACCTGCGGTTTCTGCAGCGCCTCGAGCAATTGCAGGGCAGCGCCGCCGGCGGACAACTGATGAGCACGCATCCCGGCATCTCCGAGCGCGTCAAACGCGTGGCCGAGCAGATCGCCGCGATGAACAACCCCGGCGGCGCGATCCTGGCGGATCGATTTGCCAAGAGCGTCAACCCCGCTCACGCGGAAGCCGTCAATCCGCAGGGACCGAAATAGCACGGGATTTCCGCGCGGGCGCGAGGCAAGAGCAAGCCGTCCATGCGATGGGACGGTGCGTAGATTGTGTTTTATCGGACGTGGCGGGAGGAGGCGGGTTGAGCACTCGTCATATCTGATAAAATCGTTACAGCTTGTTTCCGGTTCAGCTATTCGACGTGGCAACAATTCCATATTTACCCAGATTATCGGTATTGGCGCCAAGGTGCGGTGCAGTGCCGGTTACCACGGATTTTTTTTGTGCGTCTATCGCGTGCAGTTAGAATGCCGGTTGTCTCCGGAACGGGAGATGGGGTGAACAAGGAGTGACGATGGGCAGCCGATTTTTCCGGCCGACAGTGGGCGCGTTTCCAACGGTGTCGTTTTCAGATGTTTGGCGTGCCCGGCGCCACCATCGGGGCCGCCGCGGCCGCGGCATCAAGGTCCTGATGGAGGTGCTGGAGAGGCGCCTTTTGCTCACGACGTACACGATCACCACCCTGGCGGACGACGGTCGCGCTGGATCATTGCGATGGGCCGTTGAGCAGGCGATGGCCAGCGGCGGTGCCAACGCCATCAACTTCGACCCCAGTCTCTCCGGCACGATCAACCTTCTCAACAGCCCGCTGCACAACGGACCTTTGATTTTCACCGGTGGAACCACCACCATCACGGGCTCCTCCGCCGTCGCCGTGAACGGCAACGACGACGCGACGGTGTTTGAGATCGATCCGGGCGCAGCATTGACCCTAACGGGGATAACCACCAGCGGCGGCAATTACTATGGAGCGACCTCCGCCGGCGACATTTACAACAACGGCACGCTCAACCTGAGCAATTGCGACGTCATCGGCGTGGCGCAGGCAACGTATAAGTCGTTGACGCCGTTGCCCGCAGGGACCCTCGAAGGCAGCGGCGGGGCCATCTACAACGACTCCGGTGGAACGCTGAACATCTCGGGGGACTCCCCCGCCACGTCGCTCATTTCCGGCCACGGCGAGTTGGGCGGGGGCATCTACAACAACGGCGGCACGGTCAACATCGCCAACACTGCCCTTACAGGCATCGCCGATACCGGCGGAGCCATTCTCAACACCAACGGCGGTACGGTCACGATTTCCGGCTCGACCATCAGCGGCACGGCTAACATCGCCGGCGGCGCCATCTGCAACGAAGCCAACAGCACGCTCAACATCACCAGCAGCACCATCAACCCCTCTTCGGCGGCGGACTGGGGCGGCGCCATCGCCAACTACGCCAACGGCACGGTCAGCCTCGACAGCACGACCGTCTCGGGCAGCACAGCAGATTTGGGCGGCGGCATTTTCAATTTCACCGGCGCCGTGCTGCTCATCACCGCCTCCACGATCTCCGGCAACACCGCGTCGGAATATGGCGGCGGCATCTACAACGACCAGGGCACCATCACCTTCACCGGCAGTATTGTGAACAACGAGCCCGTCGGCAACAGCATTTTGAACAACGCCGCCGTGGCGGGCGGCGGCATCTACAACCTGGGCGGCGTGGTCAGCATCGATAGCGCAACCATCTCCGGCAACACGGTGACCGTACCGTCAGGCTTTGGCGGCGATGCCACCGGCGGCGGCATCGACAACGACAACGGGGGCGTCGCCACCCTGATCCCCACGCTGGTGATCAGCAACAGCACGATTTCGAACAACGCGGCCAGCAACTCCCAGCAGGGCGGCAACAGTGAGGGCGGCGGCATCTACAGCAACAGTGGCACGGTTGACCTGGATACCTCCACGGTACAGGCCAATTCAGTTACTTCGGGTGGGTTTAGTGAAGGTGGCGGCATTTACAGCAACGCCGACTACGAGACCATTGCCAACAGCACGATCTCCCTCAATCTCGCCACCAGCACTGCACAGTCGTCCGGGAGTCCTCCCCCATCCACCGTTTATGCGTTCGGCGGCGGCATTTACATCGCTGGCGATGACACCGTTGCCATTGTCAACAGCACGATTGCCAGCAACCAAGCTCTCGATACTGCGACCGCCGCCGATGCCGCCGGGGGCGGCATTTGGTCTGCGGGCACTTTGACCGCGACGAACACGACGATAGCGAGCAATACAGCCGTCGGCCAGCACTTTGGTGTCACTGTGGGCGCTGGCATTGACATCAACGCAGGCGACACAACGCTGTACAACACCATTGTTGCGGACAGCGTGATTACCACGGCCTCCATTCCCTCAGGTTTGGATATCAGCGGTACGTTGGACCAAGCCCTGGCGTCCGGCCAGACGCCCAGTTCGTACAACCTCGTGACGACGCGATTGGACACGGCGGGCAACAACGCCGCCGGCGGGTTGATCAACGGCATCAACAACAACATCGTCGGCTCCGCTGCCAACCTGGGCCCGCTGCAAGACAACGGCGGGCCGACGCAGACCATGGCCCTGCTGTTCGGCAGCCCGGCCATCGACGCGGGCAGCAACGCCCTGGCCGTCGATTTCTATGGTAATGCGCTCACAACGGATCAACGCGGCAGCGGATTCCCCCGCGTCGTCAACAACGTCGTGGACATCGGCGCCTTTGAGATCGCGCAAATCGTTGGTACGGGTAGCGATGGCAGCAGCGCAGCTTCTTCCTCTGGCAGCGCGGGGATTTCGTCGTCCGCTTCCGGCGGATCGGGAGCCAATGCCAGTCCCGCCGCCGGTCCGGCGACGCAGGACCAGGTTGAGCTACCCATCATCTACCTGGGGCCGGTCGCCGCTCCGGACGTCGTGCCCGGCTCGACGAATGCCGCCGTTCCATACAGTCCGGCTCAGATTGACGCCGTCTACGGCATCAATCTGATTTCGTTCGCCGGGACGGCGGGCGACGGGAGTGGTCAGACGATCGCCATCGTGGATGCCTACGACGATTCCAGCATCGTTTCCGACGCCAATTTTTTCAGCCAATTTTTTAATTTGCCGCAGTTCAACGTCACCGGCGGACCGACGCTGACGGTGGTGAACCAGGACGGCCAGCTCACGCCCTTGCCCGTAGACTCCAGCCCGCCGACGGCCGATGAAGCCGGGTGGATCGTGGAGGAGTCGTTGGACGTCGAGTGGGCACACGCCGTGGCCCCCAAGGCCAACATCGTGGTGGTTGAAGCCAACACCCCGGGCGATCTTATGACGGCCGTGACTGCCGCCGCGGATTATAAGGGTGTCTCCGTCGTTTCGATGAGTTGGGGCCTTGCAGATACCGCGAGCCAGACCGCCGACAATGGGACTTTCACCGCGCCATCGGGCCATACGCCCATCACGTTCCTTGCCAGTTCCGGCGACTATGCGGCGCCCTTCGCCTCCTACCCCGCGATGTCTCCCAACGTCGTCTCCGTGGGCGGCACGCGCCTGTCCATCAGCAGCAACGGAACCTACGGGGGCGAGGCCGCCTGGGACGGCGGGGGCGGCGGCGTCAGCCTGTTCGAGTTGCAACCCAGCTATCAAACCGGCAACGTCAACGGCGCTAGCACCACCTACCGAACCACTCCGGACGTTTCCATGGATGCCGATTACTACACCGGCGTCTACGTGTACTACCAGGGTGCGTGGTCGCAGGTCGGTGGAACCAGCCTGGCAGCGCCTATGTGGGCCGGGCTGATCGCCATCGCCAACCAGGGCCGTGCTCTGATCAGTCTTCCCACCCTCGACGGAGTCACCCAGACCCTTCCGATGCTGTATAGCCCTGGGGCCGCCTCGGACTTCCACGACATCACCGACGGCAACAACGGCTATCCCGCCACGACCGGCTACGACCTGGCCACCGGATTGGGCACGCCCATTGCCAACACGTTGATTCCGTATCTGGTGGGGTCCGTGCAGGGCAGGTTGGTCTTCGCCCAACAGCCGACGAACACGACGGCCGGCAGCACGATCACCCCGGCGGTGACGGTCGATGTCGAAGACGAGTACGGCAACCTCGCCACCAGCGACACCTCCAGCGTGACTCTGTCCATTTTCAGCGGTCCGCCGGCGGGGGCGACGCTGAGCGGCACGCTGACCGAACCGGCGGTCAACGGCGTGGCCACCTTCAGCGATCTGTCCCTCAACCTCGCCGGCACCTATCAACTCCAGGCCGCCGACGGAAGCCTCACCAGCGCGACTTCCTCGTCGTTCCAGATCAACGCGGGAACTCTGGCGAAACTGGGCTTTGTGCAGCAGCCCACGCAAACGGCCGCCGGCGCCACCATCACCCCGGCCGTGACGGTCGGCCTGGAGGACAACGACGGCAACCTGATCACCGGGTACATCGGCCAAATCACGCTGGCGGTCGGCAGCGGTCCCGGCTCGCTCAACGGCACGCTCAGCGAGCTGACCCAAAACGGCGTGGCCACCTTCAGCGACCTGTCCCTGGACACCGTGGGCACCTACACGCTAAAGGCGACGGCGATCACCAGCATTGGCTCTCTGAGCGTCACCTCGTCAAATTTCACGATCACCGTCGGCGCACTGGCTAAATTGGGTTTTGTCCAGCAGCCCACCAACGTCACAGCCGGCAGCACGATCACCCCCGCCGTGACCGTCTGGGTCGAGGACGCCTTCGGAAATCTGGAGACCACCGACGACAGCACCGTGACCTTGTCGCTGGGCAGCGGCTCCGGATCTTTGTATGGGACGCTTGCCGCGCCGGTCCAAAACGGCGTCGCAACGTTCAGTAATCTATGGCTGCATATCGCCGGAACGCACACGCTCAGGGCCACCGACGCAAGCCTCGCCCCGGGCACCTCGGCCGCCTTCACGGTCTTGGCCGCCACGCCCCGCGGCATCGGGTTTGTGCAGCAGCCCAGCAGCTCGTGGTCGAACAGCCCGCTTACGCCGGCCGTGTGGGTCGGCATTGAAGACGTCTTCGGAAACGTCACGAACACCAGCGGCGCCACCGTGACCCTCAGCCTCAACAGCGGACCCGCCGGCGCCACGATCGACGGCACGCTCAGCGCTTCCACCGTCAACGGCATCGCCGCCTTCAACGACCTCTCGCTCTCCGCCCTGGGCACGTACGTCCTGGAGGCTACCAACCGTACCTACGGCACGGCCCTGTCCAGCGACCTTCAGGTCATCGAGCCGCCCACGACACGGTTCCTGTTCAACGGCGTTCCGCTGGGCCCGATGCTCATCGCCATGCAACAGAAAAACAACGCCGCTCGTTTGGGCCCGCCGTCGGATCCCTTGCTGGGGTCCTCGGACATCAGCCCCGCGGCGGTGGTGGCCAGCTTCTCGTCCGGGCCTTCGATCGCCGCCAGTCTTGCGTCGTCGGACACGGCGGCCAGCAGTGGATTGGGCGGCGGCGGGCAGACGCAAAACGTTATCGCCAGCCTCGCCACGACGGATGATCTGCGGCGAAAACTGCTGGCGTAGACCGAGGTGGTTGCCGGCTGATCTGCAACGTCACGGCGCCGGCGCCGGCAGGAAGCGCTCGCAGCAGGGAGCGGACACTTCGATGCCCTGGCCCACCTGCGTAAGCTGGCCGGTATTCTCATCTATTCTGAAAACGACGGCGCTGTTGCCGAACTGATTGGTGCAGATCATCCACTTGCCGGTCGGGTCCAGCGCAAAATTGCGTGGCGTCTTGCCCTGCGAAGGGACGTGCCCAACCAGCGTCAGCTTGCCGCTCGTCTGATCGATGGCAAAGATCGCGATGCTGTCATGCCCGCGGTTGGAGCCGTAGAGGAACTTGCCGTCGGGGTGGATTTCCAGCTCCGCGGCGTTGTTCTCGCCGCTGAACCCCCGGGGCAGCGTCGAGACGGTTTGGAATTCGGCCAGAGTTCCACGGGCTGAATCCCAGTTGTATCCGATGATGCTGCTGCCCATTTCGTTGATCAGGTAGACCCATTTCCCGTTGGGATGAAAGCGGACGTGACGCGGGCCGGAGCCTGGTTTCACCGTGACGAAAGGCGGATCGTTGGCGGTGAGTGTGCCGGTTTTCTCATCGAAGCGGTAGACGAACAGTTTGTCCAGGCCCAGATCGGCCACCAGGGCGAAGCGGTTGGTCGGATCGGTGATAATGCAATGGGGGTAGGTCCGCGTCTGCCGCTGCGGATTGATGCTGCTGCCGGCGTGTTGGTCGTAGGCGGTGTGCTCTCCCAAGCTGCCGTCGTCTTGGATGTGAAAGACGGCGATGTGGCCGGTTGCAAAATTTGCCGCCAGGACAAATCGGCCCGTCTTGTCCAGGCTGATGTAGCTGGTGCCGGCGCCGCCGCCGGACAGATGATTGATCAGTTTCAGCGAGGCGGTTTTGGGATCGATCTGGTAGGCGCTGACACCGCCCGTGCCGCTGAAATTGGTGGTGTACAAATGCTTGCCGTCGGGATGAATCACGAAAAACGACGGTGCCTCGGCGGCGAGGATCAACTGCGGCCGGGTCAGATGGCCCGTGTCGGTATCGAAACGAGCCAGCGAGAAGCCCACGCCGGGCGCGTCCCGCTGCGTGCCAAAGTAAACGAACAGGCCGTCAGCCCATGCCCCAGCGGCCACGAACTGCATCACGAACAACAACGCGGCAACTAAATTTCGCAAATGTGACATGAACCGATATCGCGCCCAACGCACCTTGAAGGACTCGAACCTTCAACCTTCGGTTCCGTAGACCGACGCTCTATCCAATTGAGCTAAAGGTGCTCGAATTCACGGACGAGTTTATCATTCCCGCCTCCTGGCGGGGTGTCAAGGTTGCCTTGATGGCGGTTTTGGGGGATAAATGCGCCGCGTGTTGCCTGTCTGCCAATATTGGGAGCCGCCGGCCCCTCCCCCCTGGATTCATCTGTGCCATTACACGGTTCACCTGCGCAGCGGCGCCGGCGTGCGCCTGGTAGGGCCGCGAGACTTCGATTATGTCCGCAGCGAGGATCGGGACATCGACATTTCCAGGCTGGACGCTTCTGCGCGGAAGGAATTCGTCGCGGCGTATCTGCTGGCCAAGTTCGGTGGGATTTGGATCGATTCATCCTGCGTGGTGAGGAAGAGTCTTTCGGATGTCTGGTTCTGTTGCATTCGGCGGGACATGGACGGTTTTTCCGGCTATCGCAAGCCGGACGGGCAGGTGGCTACGGATTTTATGGGCGCAGCGGTGGGCAGCCCGCTGATGAAGGCGTACTACGCGGAGGTGTGCCGGTTGCTACGATCGGGGTGGGCGCCGAGTCCCGGCGAAGGCGGCTGCGGCCTGGGCGGGCGCCTCCTGACGCCGATTCTGGATTGTCAGCCCAAGCGCTGGACGGAGATCCCAGGGCAGTTGATCCGGCCGATCGATCCGTCGGACGTCGCCCCCTTCTTTGACCAGGCGGATGATGTGGAACATGCCAGGCGCGTTGACGCCCAGGCGTTCACGTACCTGTTGTCGGCGCCTGCGGTACAGGCGTATGAGGCCGGGAATTCCGCCGCCCAACTGATGCATCCGCGTAGTTTTTTCAGTTTTCTGATCAACAAGTCTCTGGGCTTCGGTTGAGGATGCTTCACCTCTATCAGGTTGCCAGGTTGATTTTGGAGGCGCGTGCCGCGTCGGGCGGGACGATGGCCATCGCGTCATTGTGCACGACGCAAATGGCCGATCTGGGCCGGTTGAGTTTCGCCAACAAGCAGGCCTATTGCCGCAAGTACGGGTACGGCTTCGTCGGCGCCGGCGATACGCTGGATGCGAGCCGTCCGGCGTCATGGTCGAAAATCATTCTGGTCCGTGAGTGTCTGGAGCATTTCGAGTGGGTCTTCTGGAGCGACGCCGACAGTGTGATCGTCAACGATCAAATTCCGCTGACGCGATTTGTCCAGGGACGGACCGAACACTTCATCGTCGGCAGGGATTTCAACGGAATCAACTGCGGCCAGTTTTTCCTGCGGCGGTCGCCGCAGACCATCGATTTTCTTAATCGGGTGTACGCGCAGCCCGATTTGATTTATCACTACTGGTGGGAACAGGCCGCGATTGTACGATTGCTGGAAACCGGCAAGGCTGGAATCGACGTCTGTTATGCGCCGCATTTCGCGTTCAACTGTTCGCCGGAGAATTTCCGGGATGGCGACTTCCTGGTGCATGTGGCCGGCGGCGGCGACCGGCTCAAGACATTGCAGTCGTTTTTGGACGGGACCAACGAGATGCTGGCGCCGCCGCCGGCGCCGCAAGCGCCTTTCGCGCAGATGCCGGACGCGGGCTGACGCCGTTGCCTGGAGATAAGCCGCAATGTCCTCACTGTTTTCCATCGAAACTTATGGAGAGCTTCGGCCGCACGTCGAAGAGGAGTGGCTGATCACCAATGGCCTGGGGGGGTACGCGGCGGGGACCGTCGTCGGTTGCAACACGCGGAGGTATCACGGTCTGCTTTGCGCCGCGACTCATCCGCCGGTCGGACGCGTGATGCTGCTCAACCGGCTGGGGGAGGTCATCTGCGTCGAGGGCAACGAAGATCAGCTCCTGGAGTTTTCCATCAACCAGTTCTCGGATCGCTTTCATCCTCGGGGCGACCGCTATCTGCGCCGGTTCGATTTGGACGGCGGCCTGGTGCGATGGGAATACGACGTGGAAGGCATCCACGTGGTCAAGGAACTGCAAATGCCGTGGAAGATCAACGCCGCGGGGATTCGCTACACGATCACGGCCGACCGCAGCGTGGAGTTGCGGCTCGGGCCGTTCATGCGGCTGTTGGATTTCCATCATCTTCGCCGCGGCCAAGCGCGCCTGGAGGGCGCGTACGAGCAGCGCAGCGTCTGGGTCAAAGACGGCAACCATCGTGTGGACATCGTCGCGGACGCTGGCCAGTTCGTCTGCCGGCCGGACTGGTGGTTCAGTTACGTTTACGCGGTGGAGACCGAGCGCGGCCTGGACGATACCGAGGACCTCTACACCCCCGGGTATTTTTCCCTGAGCACCGACGGGACGGCATCCATCACGCTGTGGGCCAGCGCCCAGCCGGAGCCAAGCTTCGATTGGGATCAGCAACTCCAGCGACGCCGGACCTCGATGCCGGCGTTGCCCTGGCCATCGCCGTCGCCGTCGGTGACGCGGCTGGCGCGCGCGGCCAACGATTTTGTGGTGGATCGCCCATCGCCTGATGGGACGGCCGGCGCGACGATCATCGCCGGGTATCCCTGGTTTGCCGACTGGGGCCGCGACACCATGATCTCCCTCCCGGGCTTGCTCTTGACCACGGAACGCTTTGAGCAGGCTCGCCAGGTGTTGTGCGTTTTCGCCCAGTACGTCAGCGATGGCATGATCCCCAATCGCTTCGACGATTACACCAATCAGCCGTCTTACAACACCGTGGATGCCAGTTTGTGGTTCATCCACGCCGCCTTCGAATACGCCCGACTGGCCAACGATGCACAGACGCTGGAAAAAGTCCTGCTTCCCGCCTGCCGGGCGATCGTCGAGGGTTACCGGCGCGGTACGCGCTATCACATCCACGTCGATCCGGCCGACGGTTTGGTGACGCAGGGGGATCCGGGCACGCAGTTGACGTGGATGGATACCAAGTGCGACGGCGTGGCCTTCACCCCGCGGCAGGGCAAGGCCGTCGAGATCAACGCCCTGTGGTACAACGCCCTGCGGCTTCTGGGCGAGGCGCAGGCCGACGCGGTGGCCCGGAGTTTCTGCAAGACGTTCTGGATCAGCCCCTTCCGCGGCTTGGCGGATGTGGTGGATGGCCCGCGACGGGACGTGTCCATCCGGCCCAATCAGATCTTCGCCGTCAGCTTGCCCCACAGCCCGCTGAGCCATGAGCAGCAATTGGCGGTCGTCGAAACCGTGCGGCGAGAGCTGCTGACGCCCGTCGGCTTGCGCACACTGGCCAAGTCTGACAGCAAATATCACGGCACGTACCGCGGCGCGCAGCGGCAACGCGATGCGGCGTATCACAACGGCACGGTCTGGGCCTGGCTCTTGGGCCCGTTCCTCGAGGCGTATTTAAGGGTGAACAACCGCTCGGACGCCGCGGTGGATCAGGCCCGTCGCTGGCTGGCGCCGCTGCTCGAAAGCATGGAGCACGGCTGTATCGGGCAGATCGCCGAGATTTTCGAGGGCAACGAGCCGCACCGGCCCTGCGGCTGCTTTGCCCAGGCGTGGAGCGTCGCCGAGGCCCTGCGCCTGGCCGTCGAGTTGAACAGGTAACACTCCTGAGTTTTCATGCGCGGTTTTCGAGTTGGATGCCTGGCCGCGATGGGGGCGATGTTGCTCGCCAGCCCCTGCCGCGCCGATAGGCTGCTTCTGCCTCTGCAGGGGTATTTCCATCCCGGGCGGGCCATGCCCGTGCAATGGGATTTGCCCGGGGCCAACGCGTCCATTGATTTGTCCGCCGACGGCGCGATGAGCGTGCGTGTGGATCGCGTCAGCTCGTCGGTGGGCGTGCTGCCTTGGCTGGCCGTGGAGGATGACGTGGGGAACGTTCGCTGGCGGGCTGGCGGCGCTGCCGCAGCCGGGTTTGATCGGCCGCTGCACGCCTTGGACGATTCCGATCGCCTGGTGGGTACGAATGTGGATGATCCTTCGCTCTTGAAGGACTTGTTTGGGTCGAGTCGCGTTGTCCCGATCCGCCTGGACACGATGCGGCCGATTGCCGGGCCGGCGATGGCGTGGGAGTCGCTCGATGCGCTGCTGGTGACGCCGGTCGGTTGGGTGAACATTCCGCCAGACCTGCGGCGCGGACTTTACGCGGCGAACGTGGCCCTGGCGGTTGTCAGCGTTGTGCCGCCAGACGATGCGTTGTCTTGGCGAAAGCAAGGGCGGCTATGGGTGGCTCAAGTCGGCATCGCGCTTCCGCCGACCGTGGATTCACAAGCCTACGCTCCGACACTGGGCTGGACGGCCGGACGCTCGGCGGCGTTTCGCCGCCGCGTCGTGATCCTGGGCGCGCTGTTTTGCATCCTGGCCGGCGGGGTGTATCTGTGGCGGTCGCGTTGGATGCCGGTGGCGATGGTGCTCTTGGTGGCCGCATTCGTCGCGGCGGCGACTTGGGACAACCGATCCCGATCGCCCCTGGCGCAAATCGTCGGAGAAATGCGACTGATGGGCCCCAGCGACATCGCGGACACTTGGCTCTATCAAATCAGCCATCGCGACGCGGATTTCAGCATTCCCATCGGGGGCTTGATTCATCCGGTGGCGAGCGATCCCCAGCAGTGGCCGAGCTTGAACCTTGTCCTGCATTGCAGCGCCGACGGCCAGCCGAGGTGGCTCAGCGGTCATCTGAAGGCGGACCAGCCCCTGGCCGTCATGACGCGGTGGTTGGCGCCCGCCGACCACGCCGTGGCAACGACCCGCGCAACATCCCCCATGCGGGTGCTGATGGGTCAATCGATTTACGCCGATTTTTCGGTTGCGGGACAGGCCGGCGGCGGGCCGGATCGCTGGCCGACGATCATCCTGCGCCCACGCGCCGCGCCGTAACGTGAATCGGTTTCAGCTCAGCTTGATGAAGCTGGCCGGATCGTTCCATTGCTCAGGCTTGAACGAGCGCGACTTGTCCACGATGACGTGCCCATTGGCATCAACGCTAATCGCGTATCGGACCAGTGCCTTCTTGGCCGGTCCCTTGGTGACGTTGCCCTCGATGTCATACGTCGCGTGGTGTTTGGGACAGGCAAACGAGGTTCCGTCAGGGGACTGAATGGTGCTTCCTTTATGCGTGCATATGGCGGTGGGGGCGTAAAGCTTGCCGTTGTGCCGGACGATGGCGAGCTTGTCGCTGCTCATCCACTTAATGGTGATTCCGTCGGTCTTGAAATCTGCAACGGGCCCGAGGTCGAGGGTGGAGGGTGCGGTGGTGGCGTCGGCCAAGACGGTGGCGGCATCGCCCAGGCAGCACAGGCAGGCCGCGGTCGCCGCACCGGCGGCGGCCATGGCGAGCAATTCTCTGCGATTCAACGGGTTCATAGCGGTGTCCCAACTCCCTTTCTCATTGATCCGCCGGATGATAGCGACAATTCGATACGGTGCCAAAACCACCGCAGGAATCGTATGGACGAGGCAACTTGGGTCCTCTGGACGGTTCAGATTGCATGGTGACTGCATTAAGCCGGCGCTAACGCCTTGACGCCGGACTAAAGCGGGTCAAATTGAGGGCGTCCAACTGATCGCCGGCGGCGGTATCGTCGCAGGGAAGAGGAATTATGAGCCGAATCAACGAAACCAGTCGTCATGCGTCGGCCGTGCGGACCACTGCGTCGGCCAAACGGAAAATCCTCGTCGTCGACGACGAAAAAGACATTGTTGATCTGGTGGCTTACAACCTGGGCCGCAACGGCTACGAACCCTTGATGGCCTACAACGGCAATCAGGCGCTGGACATCGCTCACAAGTCTTCGCCGGATTTGATTATTTTGGATTTGATGCTTCCCGGTTTGGACGGAATGGAAGTGGCGCGGCGACTCAAGGCCGAGGCGCAAACCGCCAACATCCCCATCGTCATGCTCACGGCCAAGGGGGAAGAGACGGACGTGGTGGTGGGACTGACGATTGGCGCCGACGACTACGTGACCAAGCCGTTCAGCATGAAGGTGCTGTTGGCGCGGGTGGCCTCGGTGCTTCGGCGCGCCGAGGCGGGGCAAGCCGCCGGCGAGGGAGGCGTGCTCAAGGCCGGTCCGCTCACCATCGACACCCTCAAGCACGAAGTCTGCGTCGACGACGGCCAGGTCAAGTTGACGCTGACCGAGTTCAAATTGCTCTCGGCGCTGGTGACGGCGCGCGGCCGCGTGTTGACGCGCGATCAGCTCATGGACAAGGCCATGGGCACGGACGTCTTCGTGACCGACCGCGCCATCGACGTTCACATCACGGCCATCCGCAAGAAGCTGGGCTCGGCCAGTTGGCTGGTGCACACCGTGCGCGGCGTGGGATACCGCCTGCGCGAATCGCCCGAAGAATCCGAGTGATCGGCGCCTCTTGGCCGCTTGAATCCGGCCCGGGTCGCTAGAATAATCCCCGTATGCAGTTTCACGACCTGGTTCTGCTGGCAGTGCTTGCCGCGGGGGTGCTGCTGGTCTGGCTGATCCAGCGGTACCGTTGGAAGCTGCCCCTGCGCCACGCGGAGCGGCTTGCCTGGCGTTTGTCCGGCGGCGATTTTGCCGCCCGCACCCAACCCCGCGGCGCATCGCCCGTGCGAGACATGGGCAACCATCTCAATCTCCTGGCGGCCGAGGTGCAAAAACAATTGTCCGACCTGCATCAGCAACGGGGCGGACTGCGGGCGCTGATGGACACCATGCCCGACCCCATCCTGGCCGCCGACGCTCACGGCCGCATCGTTTTGCTCAACGCGCCCGCCGCTCGGCTTTTGTCCGTTTCGCCCGCCGCGGTGCTCAACGAGAAGCTGGTCAACGTCGTCAACGACGAGCAGGTGGTGGAGCTGTACGAAGCGCTGGTCGATGGCGCCGGCGCCTCGCCGCCCGTGGATGCCGTGCAACGCGAAATTCGCCTGACCCGCGACGGCCAGCGCCTCACGTACCAGGCGGTGGCGCGGCGCATGGTCAGCGGCTCGTCGCTCCTGGTGCTGCGCGACGTCAGCGCCCTGGCGGGCGCGGTGCAGATGAAGACCGATTTCGTCGCCAACGCCAGCCACGAGCTCCGCACCCCCATGGCGGCGATCAAGGCCGCCTTCGAAACCCTGCGCGAGGTGTACCGCGACGATCCGGCTCAGACCGAGCGGTGCATGTCGGTCATCGACTCCCAGATACGCCGCCTGGAGGAGATGCTGCGCGACCTGATGGACCTGTCGCGCGTGGAGAGCCCGGAGCTCAAGCCGCGCGTCGCCGCCATCAAGACCTCCGACCTGTTGTCGCCGCTGAAGTCCACCATGGGCACGCTGGCACGGCAAAAGGGCGTGGAGCTGCGCATCGGCGACGACGACCCGGCGACGCCGGCGGAAGTATTCATGGACACGCGGCTGTTCAACCTGGTCGTCAAAAACCTTCTGGAAAACAGCATCAAGTTCACGCCCGGCGGCGGCAAGGTGACGCTCAGCATTCGCCAGTCCACGCCGGTCGGCCCGGCCGGCGGCGTCGTCACCGTCGTCGTGGCGGACACCGGCATCGGCATCGCCCGCGAGCACATCGACCGCGTCTTCGAGCGGTTCTATCAGGTGGATTCGGCCCGCAGCGGCAGCGCCGGCCGCGGCTCGGGACTGGGTCTGGCCATCGTCAAACACGCCATGCTGGCTCTGGACGGCACCGTCAAGCTGGAATCCACGGTCGGCGTCGGCACCACGGTCACGTGCCAGTTTCCCCAGCCGGCGGCCAGTGCGCCGGCGGCAAGTCCGCCCGCGGCTCGCCCGGCCGTGGCGTGAAAATCCATTTCGCCGCAACCGGGATCAAAACCCCCGGCAACAGCCACACCCCCAGCCGCTCCACAAACCCCAGCCAAAACATCGGTGCTGCCGCGAGCACCGCCAGCGCCAGCCGCAGTCCCGAACGTCGCCGCGGCACCACCCGCAGCCAGACGTACGCCGGGAAGACCAGCGCGTAGAAGCCCAGGAAACAACGATAAACGATTTCACCCAAGCGCAGGCCGCGATAGCTGTAGCCGCGATCCCAAACCCCCAGCGCCACGGCCGCCGCGACGGCGGCGCCGAAGATCACTATGCGACCCAAGGTGATCCTCGACGCGCGATCGGCCAGTTGCCGTGCGTGCGCTGCGGCCACAAAGCCGCTGTGGGCGATCAGATGCACCGCCACGATCGCCGCCAACTGCGGATAAATCCGCCGGGCCAGGAAAAGGACAAGCGGACCGCTGTACGCGGCGCTGAACAGAATCATGAGCGGAAAGATCAGGCAAAATCCCGCGGTAAAAGCGGCGCGGGCCTGCGGGGCGGTCGTTCCTTGACGCGCGGCGTGGAACGTCAGGTCCAGGTACGGGCACAGGAGAAAACCAAACAGGCACGCGGGGGCGAGCCACAACGCGCCGCCGGGCGACAGCGTGGTTGGGGAGAACCCCAGCGGCTGGGCGACGTAGGGGATTTCGCCGCGGGCGCAGCCCCAGGCGAAGGCAAAAACGGAAACGGCCAGGACCAGCACCGCGGCGAGAAATTTCCCGCCGCGCTCCCACTGGAGGATCAGCCAGAAAATGGCAAACGCGGCGCCCACCATCACGCCGGCGGACGGTCCGACGATGCGGCGAATGATCCATGCCGCGAAAAACGCGTGGAATACGATCGTCACCAGCGAAAACCAGATGCACGCCGATTCATGATTCGCCACCAGTTCGCGGCTCTGCTGGGCGTCGCGCAGCATCCACCCCATCGCCGCGGCGCCGACGACGTTGGGAATCGCAAAGACCGCAAAGCCCGCCCAGCCGGCATCGCGCAGCAGCAGCACCGGCAGATACATGCCGATGCACCAGGTCCAGGACATGGCCAGAAAAAAGGACCAGCCGATCGTGCGCGTCATGCGTAGGAAATTATCGGGAAGAAGTTGCTAGTTGCTAGTTGCTGGTTGCTAGAAACGTCAGCTTGCCCATTGGCGCTTGGCTAGCAACTCGCAACCAGCAACCAGCAACTAATTTTTCCTTCTTGCCTGTCTGGCTTTGACTTGGCTTTTAGGCGTGACGTGGAAGGTCGCTTCGCAGCGGCCGACGCGCTTGTCGCGTTCGCCGGGGGTGGCGACTTGTTGCAGGATCTCCAGATCGAGGGTGATGTTGAACTCCTGCCCGGCGACCAGGAGTTGCTGGACGTTTTCGCGGGGCGTCATTTTGTAAAGAGCCGGGCCGAAGCACGGACGCAGGAACGTATATTCCAGGTGTTTGCACACCACGGTGTAATCGCCGCCGCAGATGCCGAACAGGTACATTCCCCCGGCGATTTCGCTGTTGGCCAGCAGCGCCCCGCCGGCCATGGCCCGGTACCAGTTGCGGTTGAAGCGCCGAAAGGGAAGGATCGCGGCGGTGCTGGTATTGATCGCCTTCATCTTGATGCCGCTGAAAAACGCGTACGGCAGCCAGATCAGCGAGCAGATGCGATGCCAGAAGTTGTCCCGCACGGACAGGCGGCTGACGAACTGCTCGAACTTGTCGTACCAGCGGGACAAGAGCCCGGGCGGGATATGCGCGCCGATCGGCAGCACGTTGGGGGCTTGGCCTTCCGGCTCAGTTGTCGGCTGGGGCCTTTGGGCATCGGTGATTTCGGCGCGGATGGTACTCATGAAGCGGTCGATTCCTGCACGCTGATTCTATTTGGTCAAAGCGGACAGTGGACGATTCCGGCAAACTCCTAATATACTGCCGAAGGAGGTTTCATGTTCGATAAAGATAATCGATTTATCGCACAAATCCATGGTGGTCGAATAACGCCGGGGATGTCGTTCCATCAGAAGGTTTGGGCGTTGGCGGCACGGATTCCCCGGGGGCGGGTGGCGACCTACGGCGATCTGGCCGGGCGGCTGGGTACCGGCTGCCGCGCCGTCGGTAACGCACTGCATCGTAATCCGTACGCGCCGCGAATTCCCTGTCATCGGGTGGTGGGAAGCGATGGCCGGCTGGTCGGCTATGCCGGCGGGCTGGCTGCCAAGCGGCGATTGCTGCGCGCCGAGGGCGTTGCTATTGCCGGTTGGAAAGTCGATCTGCGGCGATTTCGTGCATCCCCCACGAGCCTAGGGCGTTAGGTTCGCGTCAAGGCCGTGATCCCCTCGTTCACTTTCCAAAGCAGCTTTTCCAAAAGCAGCTTTTCCTCTTCGGTCAACTGGCCCATCAATTGATCGATGCGGCCGTAGAATTCCGGCAGGATCGTGTCCAGATAGGCGGTGCCCTTTGGCGTCAGGCAGCAGGTGGTCATGCGGCGGTCCTGGGCGTCGGGCTGCCGCGTGATCAGACCATCCCGTTCCAACCCGTTAAGCAAGCCGGTCATCGTTGCCCGCGTCACCCCGCATCGCACCGCCAGATCCGAAGGCGCCAGCCCCACCGACGGCTCACGGTTCAGGACCATCAGCACGTTGAACCGCCCCTGGGAGATTTCGCGCCGGCCAAGGTGTGTTTCCAGGCCCACCAGCACGTCGCTGGCGACGCGCAACAGAACCAGAAAGGTTTCCACCGCTGCCGGATGGACATCGGGATAGCGGCTGACGCGCTGTCGGATGGCCTCGTACTTGGGCAAGTCCCGCAGAGAAAACATGCCACTCATCCGCGCCATCTTAACCATAACTTCAGGCTAAGCACAAAAATCGGACAATTTTGGAGTGGCGCATCGGATATCCGGGGGCGTGGTAGGCCAACGGGCGTGGCTTGCAAACAAATCCTGCGGTTCATAGACTCTGCGGCCTCATCGGCGTGCCACAAGATCGCGGCTTAAGGGAGCCGTGCCCAGCCGATCCGAACGGTCCCATGCTCGGCATCCAATCCACGTCGCTGCCGCCGATGCCCCTGTTGCTGGCCGACGGTGCGGTAATCGCGCCCCTGGCGATCCTGGTTTTGTGCGTGGTGGCGGGCGTCGGGACGATCCTGCTGCTTCCCTCGCGTCGGCAGCCGGGCCAGCGCAAGCTGGGCGGCGCCCTTTTGCTCGCCGCCGGACTGATCCTGGCGGCTCTGCTGGTCAAAACGGCTGCCGGACAGGACGTTTCCGGTACGGGTCCTTATTTCTGGATTTTCTCGGCCATCGCCCTGGCCGGGGCGATGCGGGTGATCACGCACCCTCGGCCGGTCTATTCAGCCCTTTATTTTGTCCTGACCGTTTTTGCCAGCGCGGGCTTGTTCGTGCTGATGTACGCCGAATTCATGGCCGCGGCCCTCGTGCTGATTTATGCCGGCGCCATCCTGGTGACTTATGTTTTCGTGATCATGCTGGCCGCGTCGGCGCAAAGCCAGAGCCAAACGGCCTTGGGCGGCGGCTTGGCCGGACTGACCGAATGCGACGTCGTCAGCCGCGAGCCTTTGGTCGCCGCCTGCATCGGATTTGCCCTCATGGGCGTGCTGTTGTTTCTGATTTTCGACAAGGCCGGGCAAATCGCGCCGCCACCGTCCCCCGCCGCCGTGCCCGCCGCCGCTGTCGCCGCCCCCGATGCTGAATCCATCCACGGTTCGACCCAGGCGCTGGGGGCGTATCTGTTCACGGACCAATTGGTCAATCTGGAGCTGGCGGGCCTGATTCTGACCGTCGCCATGGTCGGCGCCATCATCATCGCCCGGCGGCGCGTGCCAAGCGTCGAGGATGCCTTCGAGCCCAGCTCCGAAACCATCACCGCCGCCTTAACGCCCCTGAGCGACGATCCGCACAGTATTCCCGTTTACGGCACCACCAACCCCGCCCAAAAGGCGTTTCCGGAAACCTGATGAGCACCCTGGCCCTGCAACATTATCTGGCGGTTGGCGGGATCATGTTCGTGATCGGCCTGATCGGCTTCATCACCCGGCGGAACCTGATCGTCATGTTCCTCTGCACGGAACTGATGTTCCAGGCGGTGGCGATCAACCTGATCGCGTTCAGCCGGTTTGTGGGCAACCTGGCCGGGCAGACGTTCGTGATTTTCCTGCTGGTGATCGCCGCGGCCGAGGCCTCGCTGGCCCTGGGCCTGGTGGTGCTGCTGTTCCGCCAGAAAAACACGCTGGATGCCGATGCCTGGCGCGAACTCAAGGGGTGAAAATCGGCTTGGGCCGGTCGACGAAAAATGGACGCACTGTTCGCCGTCAAATACTCGTACCTGATTCCGCTGCTGCCGCTGGCGGGCGCGGCCATCGCCGGATTGTTCGGAGCCAGGATCCTCCGCGGAAGATCGCATTGGCCGATCTGGCTGGGCGTGGGCGCCAGCGCCGTGCTCTGCCTGTCGCTTCTGGTTCACATGATCTCATTGTGGCGGACCGGGCAGAGCCAGCTTTGGGCGACGAAGGACTTTTACACCTGGATCGAGGCCGGCCAGTTCAAGGCCACGGCCGGGTTTTTCTTCGATCCCCTCAGTGCCGTCATGCTGGCGGTGGTGACCGGCGTCGGGTTCCTGATCATCGTCTTTTCCGCCGGCTACATGAAGGGCGAGGCGGGCTATTACCGCTTCTTCGCCTACATGGGCTTGTTCATTTTCACCATGACCACGCTGGTCATGGCCAACAATTTTCTCCTGCTCTATCTGGGCTGGGAAGGCGTGGGGCTCTGCTCGTATTTGCTGATCGGGTATTACTACCAGCGCCCTGCGGCCCGTGAGGCGGCCAAGAAGGCGTTCTTGGTCAACCGCATCGGCGACTTCGGCTTTGGGCTGGGGGTCATGCTGATCTGGAAGGTTTTCCACACCGTCAGCTACTTCGGCGGCGACGGCGGGGGGGTGCTGGAGATGGCCCTGAATCCCACCGCCCAGCAGGCCGCGGCGATGAGGTACATCCCGTTCCTTTTGATGCTGGGCGCGTTCGGCAAATCGGCGCAATTCCCTCTGTACGTTTGGCTGCCGGATGCGATGGAAGGACCCACGCCGGTCTCGGCCCTGATCCACGCGGCCACCATGGTCACCGCCGGCGTCTACATGATCGCGCGCTGCAGCGCGTTGTTTGTGGGCAATCAGGCGGCGATGCTGACCGTCGCCGCCGTCGGCGCCTTCACCGCGCTTTTGGGCGCCACCATCGCCCTGCGTCAATTCGATCTGAAACGGGTCTTGGCCTACAGCACCATCAGCCAATTGGGCTACATGTTCACCGCCGTGGGCGTGCTGGCGCCGGTGGCCGGAATGTTCCACCTGGTGACGCACGCCTTTTTCAAGGCGCTGTTGTTCCTCTGCTGTGGCGTGGTCATGCACGCGATGGCGGGCGAACTGGACATGCGAAAAATGTCCGGCGTGAAAAGAGTCCTGCCGTGGACGAATCTCTTTATTCTCGTGGGCTGCCTGGCCTTGTCCGGCTTTCCGTTCGTCAGTGGGTTTTTCTCCAAGGACGAGATCATCGCCGCCGCCCTGCGCCAGAGCCCGATCCTGGGCGGCATCCTGCTGCTGACGGCATTTTTGACGGCGTACTACACGTTCCGCCTCTATTTTCGCGTGTTCCAGGGTCCGCTGGTGATTCCACAGCCGCCGCCGGCCCAAGAGCACGCCGGGCACGATCCCGCGCACCAACACCGGAAGCACAGCCACGAATCGCTGATCCTGATGCTGCCCCTGGCTTTGCTGGCGGAGGGCGCCATCCTGGCCGGATTTTTGAACTGGCCCAAGTCCGGCCTGGGCGACTTTCTGGCGGCCAGTCCGTCGATTGCCGTGGCGACGGCCGGCGCCCCCGCCGCCGAGCCGGGCAGCGAGCCGCTGTTCACCCCGATCATGGGCATGAGCGCCCTGATCTCGCTCGCGGGAATAGCCCTGGCCTATTGGTTGCACCTGGCCGATCGCGCCCGCAGCGACCGCTTGGCCGCCGCCCTGGGTCCGCTCACGCGGGTGCTGGATGCCAAGTATTGGGTGGATGAGATCTACCAGATGTTCGTGGTCGAGCCGCTGCGACAGCTTGGCGAGGTATTTTTCCTGATCGATCAACTGGTGCTGGATGGTCTGGTGGCGCTGGTCGGTCTGGTGCCGCAACTGGGCGGGTTTGCCATGAAGTTGTCCACGCAGCGCGGCTATTTGCAGGGTTACGCCGCCGTCATGCTGTTGGGCATGGCCGTCATCCTGCTGATGATCTTCGTCACGTAATTGGGATCGCGGATGGAATCCGTGTTGCCAGTTTGGTTGCTTCTGATTCCGGCGGCGGGCGCGCTGGTGGGGGCGCTGTTGCCCGCGGCGGCGTCGCGTTTTTGGGCGCTGCTGGTCAGCCTGGCGACGCTGGCCGTCGCCGTCGCCATGGCTTGCCGCTTTCACTACGGCGGGGCGCTCATGCAGTTCAACTTCGACGGCTTTGCCCTGCCCCAGATCGGCGCATCCTTCTCGCTGGGCATCGACGCCATCGCGCTATGGCTGGTCCTGCTGACGGTACTGCTGACGCCGCTATCGGTGGCCGCCAGTTTCCAGAGCATTCAGGACCGCGCCCGCGAGTATTACGCCTGGATGCTGCTGCTGCTGGCCGCGATGCTGGGGGTTTTTGTCGCTCGGGACCTTTTGCTGTTTTACGTCTTTTTCGAGCTGACGCTGATTCCGATGTTTTTCATCATTGGCGTCTGGGGCGGCCCCGAGCGGCGTTACGCGGCGGGAAAATTCTTCCTCTTCACCTTCGCCGGATCCATCTTCACCCTGGCCGGCGCGATCTACCTGGGCCTGCACGCCGGCACCTTTGACATCCGCCAGATCATCACCTTTGCACAAAACGATTTGACCTCGACGCAGCGGTATTGGGTTCTGCTGGCGCTGCTGGCCGGATTCGCGGTGAAAGTGCCCCTGTTCCCGGTTCACACGTGGTTGCCGCTGGCGCACACCGAAGCGCCCACCGCCGGCAGCGTGATCCTGGCCGGCGTGCTGCTGAAGCTGGGCACCTATGGTTTGCTTCGCCTGGCGGTGCCCATCGGCATGATCGAGGCCGCCAGCGGCGTGGCCTTCCCGCACGCCCTGCGCGTGATCGGCATCCTCTGCGTCGTCGGCGTCATCTACGCCGCCCTGGTCGCCTGGGTGCAGCGGGACATCAAAAAACTGGTCGCCTACAGCTCCGTTTCCCACCTGGGTTTCTGCGTCCTGGGATTGCTGGCGCTGAACATGCACGGCATCGAGGGCTCCGTGCTCTACATGGTGAATCACGGCCTGAGCACCGGCGCGATGTTCCTGGTCGTGGGCATGATCTACGACCGCTACCACACGCGCGAGATCGACCAGCTTTCGGGCCTGGCCCGGAAGATGCCCATCCTGGCGTTTTTCTTCGTGCTGTTTTCCCTGTCCAGCATCGGCCTGCCGGGACTCAACGGCTTCGTCAGCGAATTCCTGACGATCCTGGGCGCCTTCACTTCGGAGCACCTGGGCGTGTGGTTCGGAGCGTTTGCGGCCGTGGGCGTCATCCTGGGGGCGCTGTACATGCTGCACATGGTGGCGTGCGTGATCTTCGGGCCGCTGAAGGTGCCGGTATTGCATGAGGACAATGTCACGGCCGTCGACGAAAGCGGCCCCGGGGACATCGGCGGCCGCGAAATCGGGATTCTGCTGCCCTTGGCCATCGCGGTGGTTTGGCTGGGCGTTTACCCGTCGCCAGTATTGCGGTCGATGAACGGCGCGGTGCGGTCGATGCAGCAGCCGCTGTTATCCGCGAAGCACACCACCCCCGCCCCCCGCACCATGTTCGTCCGGGCATCGCGGCACGTTCACCCCGCCAGCGAGGCGCCATGAGACTGCTGATCCATGCCATGCTGCCGGAGATCGTGCTGTGTGCGGTGGCCACCGTGTTGTTTTTGATGGGGATGTCGAATAAGCCGGCGACGCGCCGGCTGGCTCCCGTCCTGGCCGTGGCGGCGCTGCTGATCGCCGGGTTTTCGCAACTGACCATCGCCGGCGCCAACCAGCCGATGGCCGATCATTGGCATACCGTGCAGGTCTACGAATTTGCCCGTTACATCAAGTTGCTGACCGCGGCGATCGGCGTGCTGCTGGTCATGCTCGCTTGGCCGGATGACCCCCAGGGTACCGGTGGGCCGGCCAGCGACTGGGGCGCCGACGCCGGCGAGTTCTTCGCCCTGATGCTTCTGTCCATCGCCGGTGTTTTCATCGTCGCCGGCGCCAACGACATCATGCTCCTGTTTCTGGGCATCGAGCTGGTCAGCATCCCGACCTACATCATGGTCAGCATTTCCCGTCCGCTGGCCGTGGCGCAGGAAGCGGGCGTGAAATATTTCTTCCTGGGCGCGATGGCCGCCGCCCTCATGCTCTTTGGCTTCAGCTACCTGTACGGAACCACCGGCACCACCAAGCTGGATCAGATGCAAACGATGGTTGGCCCGCGCGGCGAACTCAATTCCTGGCAGCTCTTGGCGGTGGTGATGCTGATCGGAGGTTTTGCGTTCAAGATGGCGGTGGTGCCCCTGCACGTGTACGTCGGCGACGTGTACCAGGGCGCCGCCACGCCCGTGACCGCTTTCTTGAGTTTCGTGCCCAAGACCAGCGGTTTCGTGGCCCTGCTGAAGATTCTTTACGCGGTCACGGGCGGCGCCTGGCAGGCTTCGCCGCAGTTGATCAAGCTGCTGTGGGTCCTGGCGGTGCTCACCATGACCATCGGCAACGTTCTGGCCCTGGTGCAGGTGCTGAACATCAAGCGCGTTCTGGCCTACAGCTCGGTGGCTCACAGCGGCTACATGCTGGCCGGCGTGACCGCCCTGATCGCCACGGCCAAGCCCGACCTCCAAACCGCCGCTCTACGCGGCGTCCTGTTTTACCTGGCCGCTTACGGCTTGATGACCGTCGCGGCCTTCGGCGTGCTGATCCTGCTGCCTAGCCGGCAGAAAATGGCCGCCACCAGCGCTGAAACGTTCGAGGACCTGGCCGGCCTGGGACGAAAACACCTGACCCTCGGCTTGGCCATGGCAGTCAGTTGCTTCAGTCTGATCGGTTTGCCCTTGACGGTCGGATTTTTCGGCAAGCTTTACCTGATCCTGCCCGCGTTTTCGGCGGGGATGTACTGGCTGGTGATTTTCATCGTGGCCAATGCGGCCATCAGCGCGGCGTATTACTTGAAAATCGTCGCCGCGTTATTCCTGCGCAGCGAACCGGCGGTCCGATCAGCCTCCGCTTCATCGCCGCAGCAGATGGCGCGCCATCCCATTCCCGTTCTGATTTCCGTCGGCATTTCGATGCTGGCGGTGCTGTGGCTGGGGATCGTCTGGCCCACAACAGCCCAATTGACAGACCGCGCCGGCCGCGCCACGCGCCTCCAGCCGCCGGTGACTAGAGCGTATTTCAGGTCAGTG
>DBZL01000061.1 GCA_002311745.1 Phycisphaerales bacterium UBA1161
TCCGCTAATGAAAAAAGTTGGGTGTACCGGGAGAGGGGGAAAAAACGCTGCGGCCGCGCGGACGCCTTTCGAAGGCGGTAATCTTGCTTCCCATGGGTGGGTTCATGCTAACACACCCCGGCGGCCTCCGCACCGTCGCGATCATCGCTTGGCGGCCATCGCCCGCAGGGTACACAGGTTGATCGCATCCCACGGTCGGCCGCCGGGATGCGTCGCCTTGGGCGTTTCCAGGATCTTGGGAACGGCCGCAAAGGCCGGATCGCGCACAAACGGGATAAATCCCGACTTGCCGATCTTGCCCAGGCCGATGTGCTCGTGGCGGTCGACGCGGCTGCCCAGCTCTTTCTTCGAGTCGTTTAGATGCAGGACTTTGACGCGCTTGATGCCGATGATCGACTCCAGTTGTTTGCGGAAGCGGCCGTACTTGCGTCCGCGGAAATCGTAACCGGCGGCAAAGAGATGGGCCGTGTCCAGGCAGACGCCCAGCCGCCGATCCTGGCCGACTGCGTCCATGATCGCCGCCAGATGTTCCAACCGATAGCCCAGGGAGCTGCCCTGCCCGGCGGTGATCTCCAGACAGGTGATCACGTGATCGGCCGGGACGGCCTCGTGCGCGCGATCCAGGGCCTCCGCCACGCGCGCCAGCCCCGGCGCCTCGCCGCTGCCTGTGTGGCTGCCGGGATGCGTCACGAGGTACGGAATCTCCAGTGCCACGCAGCGGCGCAATTCCTCGATGAATAGATCGATGCTCGCCTGCCAGAGCCGATCATCCGGCGACGCCAGGTTGATCAGGTAACTATCGTGGCTGACGGTTTTGCGGAACTTGAGCCGCCGCCGATGGGCGGACCATAGCGCGATGGCGTCATCCGTCAGCGGCGTGCACTTCCACTGCTGCTGATTTTTGGTGAAGACCTGGACGGTGTCCATGCCGAAGGATTCGGCTTCGAGAAGCGCATGGTGCAGACCGCCAGCAATGGAAAGATGGGAACCGAACATGGGCGGATCGAAGCCCCGCATGTACATGCGGGGCTACGCGGCATTATACGCGGCATATGTCCCGCGACGTTTTCTACATTCCGGGGCCCTTGCCGCTTTGCTGGATCAACTCGTGGGCGCGATCCAACGGAACCCAGTCGACGTGGCCGTCGGCGAACAAAATGTTCATCCCGTCTCTATGATTTTCGTCTTTCTCGTAAGCGACAACGATCGCCGGGTCCGCGCCGGCCTTCAGGCCCGCGCCCACGTACACGTAGCTGGAATTGGCGTTGACCCAATCGGCAGCCTGGTCCAGCGTCAGATTCCCCGGCGGCACCGGCGTTCCCGACGTTGGACAGACAAACACCGCGGGCCTGATATCCTCGGTCTTTACCAGTGTGCCCAGATCAGGCGGATAGGCTCCGTGGTTTTCGTTGCTGTATAGCATGATGGCCATCCC
Source organism: Phycisphaerales bacterium UBA1161 (assembly GCA_002311745.1). Classification (GTDB taxonomy): domain Bacteria; phylum Planctomycetota; class Phycisphaerae; order Tepidisphaerales; family Tepidisphaeraceae; genus UBA1161. The sequence goes on from DBZL01000061.1 coordinate 1,436, forward strand.
GATCTGCTTGAGGTTGCTGGCGCATTTCACGCGGTTGGCCGCTTCGCGTGCGTGGTTGAGGCTAGGCAGCATGACGCCAACCAGCAGCGGACCTTCGACCATTCCCATGGCCGGGATGCCGCCGCTGAGAGCTTCGGCGCCGGGGAACGGCGTGATGGCCTTGGCGTGGAAGCCGCCGTCGTCCGACCAACTGACGGACCCGGCCGGCTCGGTCTCGGCCAGAAGCTTGTCCAGCGGCGGCAGAAGCAGCGGCGGCGTCTGCATCCCATACAGATCGCCCAGACCCTGGTAGAGCCGGCCGAACATCAGCCAGGCCAAGTAACCCGTCGGCACCGTGCGAGGCAAATCGGCAAACGTAAATGCGGTGAGCTTCTCCGGCGCGCCCAGCTCCTTGCGGACCAGTTGGAAACCGGGGTTTTCCAAAATGGATTTGCCGCCGGCCGGCCGATTCAGCGCCGTTGCCAGCACCTGTGGGTAGAGCGCCACATAAAGCGTGCCGTCCTTGATGGCCCACGCCGGCGCGATCATCGGCACGGCGAAGTAGTGTACCGTGACCCCGCCGATGGTTTCCTGGCGGATCTCCACCGTCACCTTGTTTTGAAGCTGCTGCTTGAGCATGCCGTTGGCGACCTGCTCCAGCTTGGTCAGCGAAGCCTGGAGTTGATCGGCGTTGCGCGGACGGTTCAGGACCACGATCCCGATCGGCCCGGCGCCCGAGGCGGTGGTGTCCGTGTAGTACGCCCACTGCGGCCCCAGTGCCGCCAGCAGGTCCTGCTGCACGTTCAGCCCCAGCATCTGATTCAGCTGCGCCAGCCCCTGCTGAAACTGTTGGCCGCTCTCGGGAGAAAACCGGGTAACGCCGGTGCTGATCGTGGTGAACAGGCCGTCCAGGTCACACGTTCCTGCGGCAGCGCTGTCGGCCGACTGGGGAATCAACCGGATCAACTCATCCGCCAGCGGCTGCGAATCGCCCAGGGCCAGCAGCCCGTGCCGCGGCGCGGGGGCATCGACCAGAACCTGCACCGCCCAATTCCTGCCCTCAAACCCGGCTGTCCAGGCGATGTGTTTGATGCCGTCGACGCCCAGGGTCTGGCGGACTTGCGGCCAGAGGCGCTGCCCCTGCGGCCCGCCGAACTGCGGCACCAACTGATCCGCCAGCGCGTTGGCTGCCACGCCGTCCACGTACGCCACGGCCACCGGGTCCTTGCTCAGCGACCCGACACTCGCCTGGAAATCCTTGTTCTGCGACAGCGTCAACTGCGGATGATCCGGAAACGCGAACGTGGAGACGATGACCAGTTGATCGGCGACTCTGCACTGGACCGCGCCGGCCGCCCCGCCGTTGGTCAAGAGCGCATTGATTTTCTGCGCCAAGCCCGCGGCATCCGCGCCGGCCTGGCAAAGAATCGCCAGCTTCGGGCTGGGCTGGTTCGGATTGGTCTGATCGACGCCGCCGAAGTAAACCGCGCTGGGATATCGCCACAGAGGCCCGCCCATGTCGGCCACCATCGCCAGGACCTGGCCCGCCTGCGGATCGTCCTGGCTGACGCGCGCCACCAGGAGCGGAATCGAGTCGTTCACGAACTGCCGCAGTTGCGAAGCGGCCAGGACAGCCTTGAGATGTGACTGCTCATACGCCGGCCCCAGCGAATCGGTCCCCTTCCAGCCGACGTAGACCACGGCGTCGCCCGGCACACGGTCGGATAACGCCTGCCCCAGACAAATCAGCGGAGACAACACCACCGCCGCCAACACCGCCGTTGCGATTGATCGCATGTTTCCTCCCGACGTGAATGAGGGAATCTGTTCCGAGTGGCGAATATCGTGACAAAACCGGACGCCCCTGGCAAGAAGACAATGCAACCGCAGAGCCGCTGAGGCGCTGAGACAGCCGCGGAGATTGAATCTGAAATCTCAAATTTGAAATCTTCTTGTTTTCTCTGCGGCTTCCTCTGCGTCTCAGCGTCTCCGCGGTTGCATTTTGCTTGAAGAGAATCGGAAGACGGTGGCCCCGAGTCAGGACCGCGGCGGTTTGCCGGTGCGGCGCCGGGCCAGCAGGGCCTGCTCCTTGAGCTTGGCGCCCGTGGTTGGAGATTGGGGTTGCAGGGTTTCGCGGGCGCGCTGGCCGCGGTTGGAGCCGCGGACGATGGCGGCAACACGCTGCATCACTTCGGAATCCGGTTCCTCGCCGCAGTTCTCGCAAAACGCCATGTTGGGATCGACAAACTCCCCGCAATGAATGCACCGACCTTCCTCCCTGCGGCGGGCGATCAATCGCTGTCGCTTGATGTTCTTGATCATTCCCTGTGCGCCGTAATAGACGATGACGGTGCTGCCGATCAGCACAACGATCGGGCCGACGGCGACCATGGCCGCAACGATGCCCAACCAGATCGTCAAGCCGCTGGCGAACATCAAATAGACCCGCAGCGGCGGAAGGCCCTGGCCGCTGCGTTGGACGGCTTCGTGGACCATCATCATGATGGCGGCGATGAACACAAACGGCCAGATGACCCAACCGTGCGGCAATGCCAGGTTCACCAGCAAGCCGATCACCAATAGAGCCGCGCCCGCCAAGTAGGACCATCGCAGGTCGAGGGTGTAGAATTGCCGAAACCCGTCGCCCAGGTAGTAGCTCAGCGGAACCCTTCGCATCGTCGAACCGCCCCTCCCCCCTGCAAGGCCCACAGCCGCGCCGAGCGGACGCGACCACTGCTCTGCCGCTCTATGGCGGCCGAAGGCCGCAATGGAGCCGAGCGGGCTCGAACCGCCAACCCCCACGTTGCAAACGTGGTGCTCTCCCAATTGAGCTACGGCCCCGAAAATCTGGCCCAAAGATTATCGTACGCCCATCAGCAAATCCATGGTCAACTGATCCAACCGCTCGTAGGGCAGCGGCATCGATGCCAATTGCTCGCGGTCCAGCGGCACCGCCAGCAATTTCCTTGCATGGGCGCTGCTATATTTGGCCGTCAGCTTGGACAAAGCCGAATCCTGCACGTCGATCTGGTTCAGAATCTGCTGAATTTCACTGTCATGATTCCAGCGATGCGCCTTTTCCCGCAGGATCATGTACGTGCGCATGCAGCCGCGGGCAAATTCCAACACGTCTTGGTAGTCGCTCTGGCGGTAGGCGTGGGCGTCGAAATGCCGCGGACCGTCGTAGCCCCAGTCCTCCAGCAGTTTCACCAGGAAAAATGCGTGCTTCAAATTGGCGCTGCCAAAGCGGAAATCCTGGTCGTAGCGCCCGAACTCCTGATCGTTCAGATCGATGTGGAAGAGTTTTCCGGCCTCCAGGGCGGCCGCCACCTGATGGACGAAGTTCAATCCCGCCATGTGTTCGTGCGCCACCTCCGGATTCACGCCGCACATCTCCGGATGCTCCAGCGTCGGGATAAAGCCCAGATAGCTGCCGGTCACGGCGAAATAAATGTGGCCCCGCGGCTCATTGGGCTTGGCCTCGAAGGCGAATTGGTAACCGTATTTCCGCTCGATGCTGTATTCACACAGAAAATTGATCGCTTCGCGGAAGCGCTTGATCGCATCGACCGGGCTCTTGGCCGCATCCGTTTCGGCGCCTTCGCGTCCACCCCAAAAGACGTAAATCTTGGCGCCACATTCCGCGCCCAGGTCCATCGCCCGCATCGTCTTTTGAATGGCATAGGCGCGGATCTTGGCGTTGTTGCTGGTGAACGCACCATCCTTGAAAACCGGATCGGCAAACAGATTGGTCGTGGCCATCGGCACGCGCAGGCCGTTGTCTTTGAGTGCCTTCTTGAATTCGGCGACGATCTTGTCCCGCTGCCGCGGCGTGGCGTCGATGGGCACCAAGTCGTTGTCGTGAAAATTGACGCCGTAGGCGCCGACCTCGCCCAACAGTTTGCAGATCTGAACCGGTGAGATCGGCCGGCGCACCGGCGAGCCGAACGGATCGCGGCCGATGTTGCCCACGGTCCACAAGCCGAAGGTGAATTTCAACGCGGGATCGGGTTGGTAGCGCGGCATAGGTGCGCCAGTGTCCCCCAAAGAAAAACGCGAATCAAGAATCGGGCGGGCTGCCCGGCTCGGGCAGCGGCGGCCCGCAATCGGGTCCGGGCGCTCGCTCCATCGCCTGCATCGGCGAGACCGGCGGCGGAGGATACCGCGTCAAACCCGGCTTGAACACCAGGTGAAATAGCGCCAACTGCTGATTCGGCTTCTTCTGCCGACGCGAATGCGCCGATTCCAGCAGCACCTTCGCATCCCCCACTTCCTTCAGCGCGGGCAGATCATACTTGCGGCCGATCAGGTAAAGCTCCGGCTCATGGACCTGGTTGCTGCGGAGATAACTCAGATTGTGCAGGAGAAGCGCGTTTTCGCGCAGATAAAACTGGACGCGAAAGAAATCCAGCGGCCCGACCGCGCCGTTAATCGCCAGGAGCTTGTCGCGCGGGACCATGGCGTCGGCCTGACGCAAAAACTGCGTGTCGGGCACGGTGTCGTTGGGCAAATAGGTTTGTCCCCAATCGTACGCCACACCCACGCCCGCCAGGATCGCCGCCAGAAGCCAGCCCGCGCGGCGGGTGCAAAGTCCGTAATAAAACGCCCAGACGCACGCTAGCCAGATGACGATCAGCGTGGCTGACATGGCCGGCGGGCCGGGAATCTTGTGCAGCCAGAGCAGCGCGATCAGCAAGACGGCGACGGGCAAACCGAATACCAGCAGGCCGACTCTCGGCCGGCGCGACCACGGCGGGCCGCTGAACATCTGCTGAACAATCGGCCGCAGTCCCATGGCCGCCAACATCCCCCAGGCCGGCAGGCACGGCAGCAGATAATGGTGATGTTTGCGGTGCGGGATGGACAGGATGACGATCGGCACGATCGCCCAGCACAACAGAAAGCGATGCGGCCGCGAGCGGTCGCGCCAGGCGGACCGCGCGGCGATCCACAGTCCCACCAACGCCGCCGGCGACCACGGCAGCGCCACGCCCAGAATCTGCGGCCCGTAATACCACCACGGCTCGTCGAACAGCCGCGATTCGTGGAAATCGTAGCGGAGGTTGTCCCAGTAGCCCGGGAATCGCCGATACGCCAGGACGTGCCAAGCGAGCGCCAGGATCACCGCCCCCAGCCATCCCCACAGCCACACATACCGCCGCATCCGCTGCCAATCACTCTGCCAGAGTAGAAAAGCCCCTGTGACGGCGAGCACCAGGATCGCGCCGACCAGCGGGCCCTTGGCCAGGTTCATCAACCCCAGCAGGGCGAAAAACGCGACCACCGGCCACGGCCGCCAGGCGAAAAATCCCAGCCGCCTGTCGGCCAGTTGCGGATCGGCGAAGAATTCCATGCGCACGAACAGCGCGATCGCGCCCACCACCAGCGCGGCCAGGAAGATGTCGTCCTCCGCCAGCGTGCAGTAGTAATAGAACTCGTACATGCTCGCCGCGGCGAACCCGCAGACCAGCCCCATCCCCCGGCCCAGCCACCTGGCGGCCATGGCCGCCGTCATCAGGACGATGAGCAGCCCCATCGCCGCCGGCGGAATCCGCACCGACCATTCGTTGTCGCAATGCTGGCCCATCGCCTTGGCGAAGGCGATCATGATCCAATGCGGCAGCGGCGGCCGCTCCAGCCACGGTCGCGAGCCGTTCATCGGGATCAGCCAGTTGCCGCTGGCCAACATTTCCCGGCTGCATTGCGGCAGGCGCGCTTCGTGCATCGTCATCGGCCGGCCACTGATCGCCACGTAGCCGAATAGCGGCACGCACACCGCAACGAGCAACAGATAATCGGTCCATCGCAAGGCGGCGGGCGGCGGCTCTGGTTGGGAATCGGCTCTGGGCAACGGTCAATTTTCCTTCAGGCCGCGGCGAGTATACTCGCAACACCTTCCATGGCCACCGTCGCCCTAGATTCCCTGGACGATCCGCGGCTGGCTTCTTACCGCAACCTGAAGGACAAGGAGCTGGCGCGCCAAGGCGGTCGCTTCATCGCCGAGGGCGAGAACGTCGTGCGGCGGCTGCTGGCCAGCACGATCCAGGCCGAATCGGTCCTGGTGGCCAAGCGCAAACTCGGCGCCATCGCGCCGCTGGTTGGGCCGCATACGCTCCTGCTGCTGGCGGATGACGAGTTGATCGAGCGGATCATCGGCTTTGAATTTCACAGCGGCGTGCTGGCCTGCGGCATCCGGCCGCCTTCGCCGCCCATCGACGCGGTCCTTGCCCCGCCGCCGCGGCCGGCCCTGGCCGTGGTCTGCCAGCAGATCACCAACACCCAAAATCTGGGCGCCCTGATCCGCGTGTCGGCCGCGTTCGGAGCCAATGCCATGATCCTCGGCCAGCGCTGCTGCGATCCCTATTTCCGCCAAGCCGTGCGCGTCTCAATGGGCACGGTCTTCAGCCTGCCAATGGTGCGGTCACGTGATCTTCTGTCGGATTTAGATCGGCTGGGCGAGATGGACGTGCAGCGCTGGGCGGCCGTGCTCTCGTCCGATGCGCAGGCGCTGAAGTCCCTGCCGCCCCCGCCGCCCCCGGCGCGCGTCGCCCTAGTCTTTGGCAATGAAGCGCAGGGGCTGGACGAGCAGACGATCCAGCGCTGCACGAAGCGCGTCATCATTCCCATGCGGCTGGGGACGGACTCGTTGAACGTCGCGGTGGCCGCGGCGATCTTTCTGTATCACTTGACGGGTTAATAAAGACAGAGCCGGCGCCGGCGGCTATGCGGTGGTGTCGATGTGGCTAGCGTCGTCTTCCTGGGCGGCGGCGGGGCGCCGCTTGGGTTTGCTTTGGCGCTGCTTGGGGTTTTCCTGGCCGTCGCCGACGGCCTCCAGATGATCGGTGTTTTCCACCTGATGTTCCATCTCATCGTCGCGCGCGGCGACGTTTCTGCGGAGTTCCTCGGCGCGGCGGAGCTGCCGCGTCTTTTGGTCGGTCTGCTGCTTTTGCGCCACCGGCGTTTGCAGGATCGATCCAGTTAATGGATTAAGCTGGCTCATGAGGCCTCACCGCCCTGCGGGCGATCCCCCATCTATATATCGTCATAACCGGCGTTGTACACAATTCCGGCCGTGCCAAATTTGACGGCAAATCGGTTTAACGAACCTGTGCGTCCTGTAACGCTGGCCACGCATGCCGCTGGATTGCTCGCCGCGGCGTTCCGCGGCGCCGCTCATCGCCCGCCTTCTCGGATCGTTTGAACTATTCCGTACAAAGAACCCGCCTTCAGCAGCGCACCCATCAAGTTGACCGAAATTCGCTCGATTTTCGCCGCCTCAACTGAAAACCTGGGCTAGATTTCCGCAAGCGAGTTCACACCGCGGATACTGCCTCGCCAGAGCACGGTGTCCGCGGGCAGGCGCGAGAAGGGGATGGCCGGTGAACCCAAGGGTTTTCGCGCCAGTCGGCTTTTCTCGAAAGGGTGTTGGTATGAGGATCTATATCGGTGTCAGTTTTGTCTGTCTGTCGTTGATGCTCGCCGGCAATGCCCGCGCCGCTTATGGGGGTTCCCACTATGGCGCCAGGAACGGAAGCTGGGACTTGCCGTACTTCCTGGTCTCGCAAGACCTCAGGAACCACGACGGCGGCAACGTGACGCCGCCCAACAATAATAACGGCGACAAGAACAAGCACGGTGATGATGGCGGCGTAACGCTGCCTCCACCCTGCCAGCCTCCCGCGGACAATAACAACCCCGGCTGCGGCGATAAGGGTGACAAGGACGGCGGCTGCCTCGGCGGTGGCGACAAAGACGACAAGGGCGGCAAGGGCGGCTGCGACAACGGCCCGCCTCATTGCCCGCACAATCCGGGCGGTGGCGGGGACGTAACGGTGGTTCCGCTGCCGGCGTCGTCAGCGCTGGGCGGGGTTGGCCTCGTCATCGCAGGTTTGTACACCTGGCTCCGCGGTCGCCGTACGACGACTGCCTGATCTTCTAACGTTGACTCCTAACAGAGTCCCACACCGACTCGGGCCGGAAGGTTGTTCCTTCCGGCCTTTTTTTGCGCACGCAACTACCCTGCCGCGCCGCTGGGACGCGACAGACCCACCAAGCGTAACATCGCTTCGTGCTCGGTCGTCTTCCACGCGTTGGCGACGTCCGCTTCGCTTAAGCCTTCCCCGAGCAAAACCACCATTTCGCCGGCGCGGTCCTGGGGACCGATCTCCACGTAAGCGGACTGCATACCCACTTCCAGAATGCGCCGGCGTACGCCGTTGACCACGCACGGCCCCAGCCGCAGACCGTGGTAATAACCGCACGCGATCACGCCAAATCGCGGCACGACAAATCCGCTGTACCCGGTCGGCCGATGGCTGTCGCGCACCTCGACCAACCGCGCCCACACCCGTGCCGCTCCGCGATACAAAGCCATTCCCGGCCGCACCGCATCCAGACGAGCCTCCGGCTCATCCAGAAGCGCCGACGCCGCCGCGTGCAGACGCAACCCCCTGCCGCCCAGCAACGATACCAGTTGCCGGACCTGCTCGATCGTCACCGCATGGGTGAACGCCTCGTCGCAGTCCCCCGCCGCCAGGACGGCCTCGACGTCTTCGGCGGGACAGGTAAATCGCTGCATTCCGGTATCGACGCACAGCACCGGCCGGGCCGCACGCAACCGCGTCGCCTGCTGCGCCGTCCACACGCCCGGACGCACGCGCGCGGCCACAAAATCTTCGGCCGTCTCATCCTCGCTCGGCCGCAGCGCCAAGATCGGCTTGCCCGTGATCTGGGGCAATTTCGCCGCGATCGCCTCGCACAAACTGAAGACGCAAAAACCATCGACCACATCCGCCAGGACCTCGGCGACTTTTTGCGCGCCCAGGCCGTAGGCGTTGGCCTTCACCACCGCCAGCACGGGGCCGCATCGTTGGCGGATGTCCCTCGCCTGACGCTCAATCCGCGCCAGGTCGATCCCCACGTTCACCGACCAGTCGGTCTTCTCCACGATTCAACTCTTCAGGGCCTGGTGCCCGATGTCCTTGCGATAATGCATGCCGTCGAAATGGATTTTTTCCATGGCGGCGTAAGCCCGTCGCCTGGCCTCGGCGAAGGTGTATCCCAGGGCCGTCACGCCCAACACGCGCCCGCCGTCGCTCACAAGCGTCTTGCCGGCCAGCTTCGTGCCGCTGTGGAACACTTTCACATCCGCCATGGCATCCGCCTGCTCGACGCCCGTGATGGCCACGCCCGTCGCGTACGAGCCGGGGTATCCCTTGCTGGCGGCCACCACGCACATCGCCGGACGCCGGTCCCAGCGCAGCTCGATCTGATCCAGCCGACCCTCGATCACCGCCAGCATCACCTCCAACAAATCCGATTGCAGACGCATCATCAGCGGCTGAGTCTCCGGGTCGCCGAAGCGGCAGTTGAACTCCAACACCTTCGGCCCGCCGGGCGTGAGCATCAATCCCGCGTACAGACATCCGCTGTACTCGATGCCTTCCCGCAGCAGGCCATCGACCACCGGCACCAGGATCTCCCGCTCCACCTGCGCCAGCACCTCCGCGGACATCACCGGCGTCGGCGAGTAGGCCCCCATCCCGCCGGTCATCGGACCGGTGTCCCCGTCATCCACGGGCTTGTGGTCCTGCGCCGGCTCCAAAACGTAAATCGTCCGCTTGCTGACCAGCGCCAGCACCGAACACTCCGGCCCGGTGATCAATTCCTCGATGACGATGCGCTCCCCAGCGCTGCCGAAAACCTTTTTCCGCATCATCCGGTCGATCGTCTCCAGCGCATCGCCGGGGCGATAACAAAGCGTCACGCCCTTGCCCTTGGCCAGACCGGATGCCTTGATGGCCACCGGCTGGCTCCGCATTTTGACGTATTCCTCGGCCGCCAGCGGATCGGTGAAGCTGTGCGCCTCGGCCGTCGGAATCGCCTGATGGCGCATGATCTCCTTGGCGAACCACTTGTCAGCCTCGACCTGCGCCGCCGCCTTGGACGGCCCGAAGACCTTGGCCCCCGCCGCCGTCAAACGGTCCGCCAGGCCCATGGCCAGCGGGTCCTCCGGGCCGATCACGACCAATTCGATTTCGTTCTGGCGTACGAATTTTTCTATTTTTTCCAGGTCCGTCGCCGCGATGGGGACCAGGTCCGCCACGTCCGCGATGCCCGGATTGCCCGGAGCACAGAACAGTTCCGTCACGCGCGTGGAGGCGGCCAGTTTCCAGGCCAACGCATGCTCCCGTCCACCACTGCCGACGATCAGAACCTTCATGCCCGCATTTCCCGCGTTCAAAAACGAGTCGAGGCGTACCTTAACAGTCTTGGCCGACAAGGCAAGCACCGCCGCGACGCCGGCCATGGCTTGATTTGCGGGCTGAAAAACGCCACCCTTCTATTCATGTCCGTCCGGGATGTGAACATTGTCCATATCGTCATCAACGAAGACGGCGCCGTTTTCGACGAACTGATCGAGTTAATCACGGATTGCCTCGAGCAGCTTGGACATGCCGTTCGACGTTCCACCAACACTTTCGACGCCAACCGGCTGAACCTTCTCATAGGCCATACCGCATTTTTGAAAGAAAAGGATTACGACACGCTCCGCGGGTTCGGCTCTCCCTACGTCGTTTTCCAGATGGAAGCCCTCAATGAACGAGCGGGGTTTGCACCGGACCGCGCTCTGTATCTCCAATTCCTGACGCAGGCGTTACAGGTGTGGGACTATGCACCGGAAAACCTGCCGTTCCTCGAAGCCCACGGCTGCCGAAGCACGCAATACGTTCCGTTGGGATATAGCAAGCGGCTGGAGCGCATCGTCCACGCGCCGCTCAAGGATATCGACGTTCTTTTTTACGGCACCGGCACTCCGCGGCGGCAGCACGTGGTGGAAACGCTCCGAGACCGCGGCGCCGGCATCGAGACAGTCACCGGCTACGGTCCCCGACGGGATGAGGCCATCGCTCGCTCCAAAATTGTGCTGAATCTCCACCAATTCGAGACGACCCAGCTTGAACAAGTGCGCCTTTCGTATCTGCTGAACAACCGCTGCTTCGTCGTGTCGGAATCGGCCGAGAGCAATCCATACGGCGACGGCGTGCTTTTCAGTGAGTACGACCACATCGTCGATTGTTGCATTTCCTATCTGCGCCCCGAGATGGAATCCCGCCGCGCCGAGGTCGCCGACGCCGGTTATGCCAGCCTGAAAGCGATTCCAACGGTCGCCGGGGTGCGTACGGCGCTGCAGCGACTGGGAGTCGCAAGAGGCGGTTGACGCGCTGCGCCGGGGGCTGTGGTATGAAGGCGAACGCAGTTCGTTTGACCGTACCGAAAGAAGGTGGAAAGTGGAAAGGAAACCGTAGGAGAGGCAGCTCGGCCCAGCGGCACAACTTGGCATCGAAACGCCCTTGTTTCCTCTACTTTCTCCTTTCTACTCTCTGCTGCTCTATTGCCAGTTTGCGGCAATCGGGGCGACTGGATTCGAACCAGCGACCTCTTGACCCCCAGTCAAGCGCGCTAAACCAAACTGCGCCACGCCCCGGACGTTCCACGCAGCCAAACTACAGCGGCCGGCGCACTGCGTCAACCGCCTCCTGAAACTCCCAGGCGATGCAAGGCTCGCCTGCTCAAATCTTCCGCCTAAAATAGCTACGTGACGAATTTCCAGCGTATCGAGTCGGTTCTTTCCGGCCGCTGGCCGGATCGGCCGCCGTTTAGTTTTTGGTATCACTTTCAGCCCGACCAGGTCGCCGGGCCGGCCGCGGTTCAAGGACATCTGGATCATCTTGAAAAATACGGCCTGGATTTCCTGAAGGTCATGAACGACAACCCGTATCCGGATCGCCGGCTCGTGCGCGACATCGGGGACCTGCAAAACATGACCGCGCTACGAGGCGACGAGGACGGATTCGCCGAGCAGTTGGAATTGCTTTCCGAACTGAAAGCCAAAACGCGCGGCAAGGTGCCGCTGATCACCACGATTTTCAACGCGTGGATGGTGCTGCGGCGCATGGTCCAGCCGCCCACCGGTCATCAGCCGCCGAATCTCGACGCGGCCAGTGATGCCCCCAGCGCCTGGATTCGCCAGGCGGCGGCCGGAGACGTTGCGGCGGTCGCGGCGGCGCTGCGAACCATCGGGAATAGTCTCGGGCGTTTTGCGGCGATGTGTTTGCAGGCCGGCGCTGATGGGATTTTTCTTTCCGTGCGTGACGATTGGGTCGAGGTCGGCCGCCGGCCGCCGGCGCCGAGCCTTTACGAGCAGCTTGTCCGCCAGACGGACTTGGAGATTCTCTCCGCGGCATCCGTAGCGCGTTTCAATATCGTTCATGCCTGCGGAAGGCCGATCAACTTTCGCGCGTTTGCCGAATATCCGGCGGCGATTTTGAACTGGGCCGATCGTGCCGCCGGTCCAAGCATTGCGGATGTGTTGGACTGGGTGCGTCCGGCGATTTGCGGCGGAGTGGACAATCTGGGCACGCTGGTCAGCGGCACGCCGCGGGACGTCGCCGCGGAGGTGGCCGATGCGCTGGCTCAGGCGGGGGATAGGCCGATCCTGGTCGCCCCCGGCTGCACGTTTGATCCAGCCCGCGTGCCGGAGGGCAATCTTCATGCCTTGGCCGACGCGGTGCGCGCATGGCGGCGGGCATCATAAACGGCCCCGGCACGAGGGCGAGACTCAGTATCAATTGGCGTGGCCCCGCGCCTCCCGCTGCATCACAGCGGCAAGCCCAGCCATTGCAAAAAATTAGTGAAAAAGACGCGAATTTCGAAAACAAATCACTGGCCAGATAACAGGCCCGATAACGCCCAGGAGCCGAATCCAGCCGGTTAACTCCGGCCGTCAACGCGATTTATCGCCATTTGAGGCATCGGGGAATCACCTAATAGCAAAAGCGGTACTGCCCCCGATGTCTTTTCGCGGCTGCAAAGCCGATAGTTAATAGGATGACAAGTCTGGAGGCCAGTATGTCTGCGCGCAGGATTCAAGATCTGCTCGCCAGCAACAACGCGTCCTATCGCGCGATCAAGCACGATCCCGCCTTCACCGCGCAGGAAGTCGCTCAGTCGACGCATGTCCCGGGCAAATACATGGCCAAGACGCTGGTCGTGTGCATCGACGGGCACTTGGCGCTGGCGGTGGTCCCCGCGACCAAGCGGTTGGACTTGACGCTCCTGCGCTCGCAAGCGGCCGCGAAGGAAGTGCGCCTGGCGGATGAGAGTGAATTCGAGGAATGCTTCGGCGATTGCGAGGTCGGCACGGCTCCGCCGTTCGGCAACCTGTTTGGCATCCGGACGTTCGTGGACGTGGGCATGGCCATGCAGGAAGAGATCGCCTTCAACGCCGGCACGCATACGGACGTGGTCATCATGCGATTCGCGGACTACAGCGCGTTGGTCAAGCCGCTGATGGTCCAGATCGCGGTCGAGGGGCCGGCCGTGCGCCGATTGGAGCCGGCGCGGGCTCCCGCGCGGCCGGCCGCTCGAGCCAAGACGGCCACCCCGCAGTTGCAGTGGTCCCAGAGCGACGAAACCACCCCTCAAGACGGCTGGAGCGAACGCATCCAGCACGCCGGCGCGGATTAATTCCTGATCGGCTCGAATGTGGCGGATGAATGCGGCCGCGTGATGAACGCGGCCGCTTATTTTCGCGCCAACTCCGGATGCGCCGTGGCATCGTCGTTGCCCCCGGCCGAGGCACGGCGGGGACGCTGTTCGCCGAGCCAATCAATCCACTGATCCAGCCCCGCGCCGCTGACCGCCGACAACTCGATCACCCGCGCATCGGGTTTCAATCGGTAAATGTCCGAAAGAAACAGATCTCGATCAAACGGCACCTGCGGCAGAAGATCCATCTTGTTCAGCAGCAGCAGCGACGACTCGCAGACGATGTACGGATGCTTGGCCGCCTTGTCGTCGCCGCCGGTGGTGCAGAACATCCCCACCTTCACGTCCTGGCCCAGATCGAACCCGACCGGGCAGATCAGATTGCCCACGTTTTCGATGAACAGCAGGTCGAGCCGGTCGATGTCGATGCGCGTCATGGCCTGCATGACGTGATGGGCCTCGAGGTGGCAGCCTTTGCCGGTGTTGACCTGCACCACCTGGTCGGTGAAGCGAGCCATGCGGTCGGCGTCGCGCTGGGTGGCCAGGTCGCCGACGATCACGCCGACGCGCAGGCCGGGAACGAGGCGCTTCAGGGTGGCCTCGATGAGGGCGGTTTTGCCGCAGCCGGGTCCGCCCAGCAGGTCCACCGTGAAGACGCCGGCGGCGCGCAAGCGCTGGCGATTGAGCGCGGCCAGCTCGTCGTTGATCTTCAGCACGTTTTGGACAACTTGGACTTGCATACGTCACCTCTCGGCTGCTCGTCGACCTCGATGCAGACCAACTGGAATTCGTCGCCGCCGATCAGCCGCACACGCTCGGAGCCGCAAGCGCAGCGCTGCGGCAATTCTTGCGGCGACCACTGGTCGCCGCAGTCGGCGCATCGCACCTGCCACGGCAGCGTCGTCAACTCCAGCGCCGGCGGCGCGGCGGCGTCGGACTGTTCGGCCATCAATCCTTGCCAGGCCCATTGCATGCACTGCGGATCGATGCCGCGCAGCGGACCCACGCGGACGCGCACCGTCCGCAGCACGGCGCCGGCCGGCACGTGCCGTCGCGCCAAATCCAAAATCGCCTGCGCTATCGACATCTCATGCATGGCGGCATTCCCGTTTGCCACGCCTGGCTCCGGGCAGGCGCCAGGCCAAGCCCGCGGACGCTCGGCGCACCACGCGCATCACGTCGCGCACCACGCGCGGCAGCGCCGCCCGCACCGGCGGCGACAGCGCCTGCTCGTATGCGAAACTCGCCGCCCCGACGCCGTACAGCAGCGCCCGGGGACAGCGGCCGTACAGGTCGCGGGCCAGGCGAAGAATTCCCTCCGGTCCCTGCTGATGAGCGGCGTCCGCGACCGTCGGTTGAACGATGCGCACGCGGCGGCGGCGAATTCTTCCCGGCTGCAGGCGGCAATCGGCGTCGATGAAGATCGCCCATTGGGCCCGGCTCAGCGGCTCCGCCATTTCGGGAAGAAGCTGATGCGCCGTCAGCACCGACGCCCACCGCCGCGGCAAAGACGCCTTCAGGCGCCGCGCCGCCTCCGGACCGGCGCCGTCGTCGCCGCGCAGCGCGTTGCCGTAGCCGATGATCAGCACCGGTGATTCAGTCGCGTTGGACGGCATGAATCACCTCGCCATCGGCAGCCACCAGTTCGATCTTCAGGGGCATCTTGCCCAGGGCGTGCGTTGCGCAGGACAGGCACGGGTCGTAGCAACGGATGACCGCTTCCACGCGGTTGAGCGCGCCTTCGGAAATCTTCTTGCCGTCGACGAAATGCTGGGCGGCCTGGAGGATTCCGCGGTTCATCGCCAGGTTGTTGTGGCCCGTGGCGATGATGAGATTGGCCCAGACCATCCGCCCGTCATCGTCGATGCGATAATGGTGGATGAGCGTGCCGCGAGGCGCCTCGGCCACGCCGACGCCCTCGTCGCGGTTGGGTCGGGCGCGGGCGCGGACCCGCGTATCCAGGATGGTGGGATCGCCCAAAAGCCGCTGCATCATCTCCAAGCCGAAGATGATTTCGATCAATCGCGCGTGGTGATAGTGGAACGATCCGAGCACGGCTCCGCGTTGGATTTCGCGAAGTTCGGCCCATTCCTGGTCGGCCATGGGCGTGCCGCAATGATCCACCAGGTTCAGCCGCGCCAGCGGCCCCACGCGGTAAATCCCGCGCGGATAGCCCAACTTCTGGAAATACGGAAACTTCATGAAGCTGTACGGCTCGACCGCTTCGGCGATCAGTTCCTGGTATTTTTCCGGCGGAAATTGATCGACGACGATCTCACCCTTGGCATCCACGAGGCGCAGCAGGCCGTCGTAATGTTCCAATCCGCCGGTTTCGGTGATCAAGCCCATGAACAGCGTGGGGAAATTGGCGAAGGTGCGGGCTTCGGCGCCGAAACCGGCAGCCACTCGTTTGTACCACCGCAGGGTGCGTTGGGCGATCTCCAGGCCCTCGGGAAGCATGGCCAGCATCTTGTCGCGGTTTTGGGCCTCGAGCGGCTTGTTGACGCCGCCGGGAACCGCCCACGCCGGGTGGATCTTCTTGCCGCCCAGGATTTCGATGATGCTCTGGCCGATCTGCCGCAGGCGGATGCCGTCCCGGGCCAGTTGCGGATTCTCCTGCGCCAGGCCGAACAGGTTCCGCCTGGCCGGATCGGCGTCGAAACCCATCAGCAGATCCGGCGAACTGAGGTGGAAGAAACTCAGCGCGTGCGACTGCACCATCTGCGCCAGGTTCATGATGCGGCGCAGGTTGGCCGCGGTTTCGGGAATCGCCACCGCCAACAGCGCGTCGCACGCCTTGGCGGATGCGATCAGATGGCTGACCGGGCAGATGCCGCAGGTGCGGGCCATGAGTGAAGGCATTTCGGTCAACGGCCGGCCCTCGCACAGCTTCTCAAAGCCGCGAAACTGCGTCACGTGGAACATCGCATCGGTCACGTTGCCGTCGTCGCCGAGCCTCAGCGTGATTTTCGCGTGGCCCTCGATGCGGGTGACGGGATCGATCACAATATCGCGTGGCATCGCAGTCGCCTTTCTAACGGCCAAATCGCGTCACGGCGCCGACATCGGGAGTGCGCCCGGCGAGAAGCTCGCCGACCACATAAAAAATCGCATCCGCCGGCGGCGGGCAGCCCGGCACGAACACGTCCACTTCCACCACCTCGTGCACCGGCCGAACGCGCTCCAGCAGCGTCGGCAGATGCAGCGTCGGCGTTTGCTTCTGAAGCTGCGCGTTTTCGTTGTAGGCGCGGTCCAGCGTCGCCGCAGCGCCGAAGGGATTGCGCATCGCCGGCACGTTGCCGGTCACCGCGCAATCGCCCAGGGAAACCAGAATTTTCGTGCGGCCGCGGATCATGCGAATCTTGCGCAGGTCCTCGTCCGTGCTGACCGAGCCTTCCACCAGCGTCACATCCACGTCCGGGGGAAACTCCTTGTGGTCCACCAACGGGCTGTAGACCAGCTCGATCAGGGGCGCCAGCTCCAGCAGCCGCTGATCCATGTCCAGAAACGACATGTGGCAGCCGGAGCAGCCGTCCAGCCAGACGGTGGCGATACGCACCTTTTTCACCGCGGCGGCTGGCTCTTGGGCGCTCATGACTGGCTCCCTCGCATCCGGGTCAAATAGGGCAGGAATTGGTCGTCCTTTTCCATTTCGGCCACGCCGGTGCCCTTGCGCGTCAAGGCGCCGGTGGGACAGACGCGGACGCACTTGCCGCAGGTCGTGCAGGTCTGGCTCGATCCCCACGGCTCGTTGAGGTCGATGATGACGCGGCAGTCTATCCCCCGGCCCATCACGTCCAAGGTGTGCGCCCCTTCGATTTCGTCGCACACGCGCACGCAGCGCGTGCACAGCACGCAGCGGTTGTGGTCCAGGCGGAACAGATCGTGCGACGCATCGAACGGCAACGTCGGGTAGCGGTACGGAATGTCGATGTGCGTGATGCCCAGCACCTGCGCCAGGTTCTGCAACTCGCAGTGCCCGTTGGACACGCACACCGAGCAGACGTGATTCCGCTCGGCAAACAAGAGCTGCACGACCATGCGGCGGTATTTCAGCAGCCGCGGCGAATCCGTGGTCACCTCCATGCCCTCGGCCACCTTGGTCACGCACGCCGACAGCAGCTTGTGCGATCCCTTGATCTCGACCAGACAAAGCCGGCACGCCCCCCAGCCCGAGAGGCCCTCGAGGAAACAGAGCGTCGGGATGTGGATCTTGTTCTCGCTGGCCACGTCGAGGATGGTTTCATCCGCGCGGCCGCTGACGTCCTTGCCGTCGATCTTCAAGCTCACTACCGTCGTCGGGGCGCTCATGACGCGTTCTCCTTGGCGCCGGCATCCGCCAGCGCGGGCTCGGCGTCGTCTTCCACCAGCAGCTCGTCGTATTCGTTGCGGAAATAGCGCAGCGTGCTGAGCACCGCGTTGGGCGCGTTCTGCCCCAGCCCGCAGAGGCTGGTGTTGCGCACCATGTCGCACAATTCCTCCAGCAGCGCCAAATCGCGCACGGTCGCCTTGCGGTCGATGATCTTGGTGAGCAGGTCGTGCATCTGCACCGTTCCCACGCGGCAGGGCACGCACTTGCCGCACGATTCGGTCATGCAGAATTCCATGAAGTAGCGGGCCACGTCCACCATGCTCGAGGTCTCGTCCATGATGATCATGCCGCCGGAGCCCATGATCGAACCCACCTTGACCAGCGAGTCGTAATCGACGGGCATGTCCAGGAACTGCTCGGGGATGCAGCCGCCGGAGGGACCGCCCGTCTGCACCGCCTTGAACTTCTTGCCGTCGGGGATGCCGCCGCCCATGTCGTAAATAATCTCCCGCAGGGTGATGCCCATGGGCACTTCGATCAGGCCCGTGTTGTTGACCTTCCCGGCCAGGGCGAAGGTCTTGGTTCCCTTGCTCTTTTCGGTGCCGATGGCCGCGTACCACTGGCCGCCCTGGCGGATGATCGGCGGGATGTTGGCGAACGTCTCCACGTTGTTGATCAGCGTCGGCGCGCCCCACAGCCCGGATTCCGCGGGGAACGGCGGACGCGGACGCGGCTGGCCACGCTCGCCCTCAATGCTGGCGATCAGCGCCGTCTCCTCGCCGCACACGTACGCCCCGGCGCCCAGGCGAATGTCGATCTCGAAGCTCAGCGGCGTGCCGAAGATGTTGTGGCCCAGCAAACCCTGCTTCTCCGCCTGGCGGATGGCGATCTTCAGCCGCTTCACCGCCAGCGGATATTCCGCGCGCACGTAGATGTACCCGCGGCTGGCGCCCACCGCGTACGCGGCGATCGCCATGCCCTCCAGCACGCGATGCGGATCGCTCTCCAGCACGCTGCGGTCCATGAACGCGCCCGGATCGCCCTCATCGGCGTTGCAGATCACGTACTTGGTCGCCCCGCCGGCCTTGGCCACCATGCTCCACTTCAGCCCCGTGGGATAACCCGCCCCGCCGCGGCCACGCAGGCCGCTGCGCGACACCTCCGCGATCACCTCCGCCGTGTTCATCGACGTGAGCGCCTGGTGCAAAGCCGTGTAGCCGCCCGCGGCGATGTATTCCTCGATGCGCTCCGGATCGATCACGCCGCAGTTTTCCAGCACGATCTTCTTCTGCCGCGCGAAAAACGGCACGTCCATCCGACAATGCAGGCGCTGCACCGGCTGCTGCGTCTTGAGCGCGCCGACGATGTCCGCGGCGTCGTCGGGCGTCACCTCCTTGTACATCACGTTCTGATCCGCCACGGACACCAGCGGACCCGCGGCGCACAGGCCCATGCACCCCACCGGCTTGACCTGGCAATGCTCCTCCAGCCCCGCGGCTTTCACCTGCGCCTCCAGGGCATCCTTCACCCGGTCGCTGCACGAGGAAAGACATCCCGCCGCCATGCACACGTGCAAATGGTGCTTCTTGCGCCCGCACGCTTCCCGTTCCTCTTGGGCGATTGTTTCCAGTTCTTCAGCGGTCATGGCCCACCTGTTTTGACACACGATCCAGCAGATCCGCGCTGCCGACTTTGCCCATCACCGTCCCATCCAGCACCGCCGCCGGCGCCAGCCCGCACGAGCCCAGACAGCGCGCGGTCATCACCGACAGCTTGCCGTCGCCCGTCGTCTGGCCGGCCTTGATCCCGAATCTCTTTTCCAGCGAGCCCAGCAACTGGGCGGCGCCCTTGATGTAGCAGGCCGTGCCCAGGCACACCACGCAGGTGTGCTCGCCCTGCGGCTTGAGCATGAAGTGGTGGTAAAAAGTCGCCACCCCATACACCTTGCTGAGCGGCAGATTCAGCGAAGAGCTGACGAAACGCAGCGCCGGCTCGTCCAGATACCCGAACGATTCCTGCACCGTGTGCATCGTCTCAATCAGAGAGTTGCCGACGTACCCGTGGCGCCGCATCGTGGCATCCACGATCCGCCAGCGCTTGTCGGCCGACGGCATCGGCGGTTGTCTTCTCGGAGGCGCGATCATGGGTCTCGCTTTCTCGCGGTTAGCAAATCCGCGGTAACTGTTCTCCGTAAGGTTTCTGCAAGATGCGGCTGCCGCCCATCTTCGTGCGCAGCTCGCACAGGCCATCGGGCCGATCTTCCACGACGCCGATCACCCGGGCCTCCGTGCCGTGCTCGTCATGCCGCAACACATCCATAACCGCGGCGACGGCATCGGGCCGCACCACGGCGACGATCTTGCCCTCGTTGGCCACGTCCAGCGGGTCCACGCCCAGCATGTCCGCCGCGTGCCACGTTTGGGGGCGAATCGGAATCTGCTTTTCCTCCAGCGCCACGTGCCATCCCGTGCGCCTTGCCAAATCCGCCGCCACGCCGGCCAGGCCCCCGCGCGTCGGATCGCGCAGGAACACCACGCCTTGCGTCTTGTCCAGCAGTTTTTCGATCATGCCGTTGAGCGGCGCCACGTCGCTCACCAGCACGCTTTGCACCTGCGGCATCTCTCGGGCCAGCATGACGGCCATGCCGTGATCCGCGATCGGACCGCTGACGATCAGGGCATCGCCGGGACGAACCTGGTCCGGATGCAGCCGCACCGGCCCCGCCGCGCCGACGCCGGCCGTCGTGATGTAAATCCCATCCCCCTGCCCGCGGCCGACCACCTTGGTGTCGCCCGTCACCACGCGCACGGCCGCTTCCTTGGCCGTCGCCGCGATCGAGTCCAAAATCTCTTCCAAAACCTTCCGCTCCAGACCTTCGGTCAGGATCAGGCCCAAGGCGATGCCCAGCGGCTTGGCGCCGCAAACGGCCAGATCGTTGACCGTGCCGCTGACGGCCAATCGCCCGATGTCGCCGCCGGGGAATTTGATCGGCTGCACGACGTATCCGTCGATAGTCAGCGCCAACCGATCCGCGCCCGGCAGTATCGCCGAGTCCAGCAACTCAGCCAGGACGCTGTTGCCCAGCCGCGGCAAGACGCTGGTTGCGATCAGATCATCCGTGAGCTGCCCGCCGCCGCCGTGGGCGAGATTGATCCGCGGGCCGGCCGAGCGGTCGCTGGACACCGCTTTGTCATCGCAAACGTCGATCATGAAACGCTCCGGACTTTGGTGGCGTTGTTGACCCGCCGGTACTTGAACCACGCCTGGCACGTGCCTTCGGAGCTGACCATGCACGGTCCGACGGCCCGCACCGGCGTGCAGGCGGCGGCGAACAGCTCGCACTGATCCGGCGTCGCTCGGCCGGTGATCACGTCGCCGCAGCGGCAGCCGGGCGTCTCGCGGCTGACCGGCCGGCCCAACTCAAAGCGCACGCGGGCATCGAACTGCGCGTACTCCGGTCGCACCGCCAAGCCGCTGCCGCCCAGCTCGCCCAGGCCGCGCCACTGCCAATCCGCCGGCGCAAAAACCTTGTACATGATCGCCTGCGCGTCCGTGTTGCCCTCTTCGGTGACGGCCTGGGAATACAGATTTTCCAGGGCCGGCTTGCCGTCGGCGACCATTTCCGTCAACCGCGCCAATGCCGCCGCGATCTGCGGGCCTTCAAAGCCGGCGATCACGCACGCTCGGCCATACTTCTGCACGATCGGCTCAAACGCCGCGGCGCCGATGATCACGGACACGTGACCCGGGCACAGGAACCCGTCCACTTGCACATCCGGACTTTCCAACAGCGCCCGCATCGCCGGCAGGACCAGCTTGTGACTGGCCAAGACCGTGAAGTTCTCCAAACCCAACCGCGCCGCCCGCAGAATCGCCGCCGCCGTCGCCGGCGTGGTCGTCTCGAATCCGACCGCCGCGAAGACGACATCCCGCTGCCGATCGGCCTGCGCCAGCTTCACCGCATCCAGGGATGAGTAGACCACGCGGATGTCGGCCCCTTCGGCACGGGCTTGCTCGAGGCTCCCCTGCGAGCCGGTGACACGCAGCATGTCGCCGTAGGTGCACAGGGTGATGCCCGGTCGCCGCGCCAACTCGATCAATTGATCGATGTCGCCCTGCGACGTAACGCACACCGGGCACCCGGGTCCGCTGAGCAGCGCGACGTTGGCCGGCATCAGGCTGTGCAGCCCGCAGCGAAAGGCGCTCATCGTGTGCGTGCCGCAGACTTCCATGAATTTCACGCCGCGGCCAAGCCGCGCGGCGGCGCTCCGCAGACGCGACAGCGACTGCCGCGTCACCTCCGGAGCGTCCAGCACCGCTTGGGCGATCATGACTTGACTCCTGCGTTGCGCAGATCGTGCACCACGGCCCAGGTCTCCTGCGCTTCCCGCTCGTCCAACGTCTGGATGGCAAAGCCCGCGTGCAGCAGCACCCAATCGCCCTGCTTGCAATGCGGCACCAGCACGGTGCTGATCTCCACGCGGTTGCCGTGCAGATCGGCCACGGCCTTGGTTCCCTGGAGTTGCACCAAACGGGCTGGAACGGCTAGACACATAAATCCTCACTGTCGCAAAAATCCGTGGTTCATCCGAGCGGCCGCGACCGCGGCCTGGCCGTACGCGATCCCGCCGTCGTTGGGCGGAAGCTGCCGATGCCGCAGCACGCGCAGGCCGCGCCGCTGAAGTCGCCGGCTCAGCAGATCGCTCAGAAGCTGATTGCACAGCACGCCGCCGCTGAGCACGACCGTTTTCAAGCCCGTCAGATGTGCGGCGCGCGCCGCCGCCGCTTCCCATGCCGCCGCCAAGGTCTGATGCAATAGCAACGCCCAGTGGCTCGCCGGACGCTTGTCCGCCGACGTCGCGATCATCCGCACCAGCGGACAGAGGTCGATCTGGATCAGCCCCGCCACTTCCTCCAAGCGGTATCCCTCTTCCAGCAACGGAGCCATTGGGTCGGCCTCTGCCGCGGCCGATTCCAGGGCCATCGGCGCTTCGGCGTCGAAACGGTTTTCCCGGCACAGGCCCAGCAGGGCCGCCACGCCGTCGAAGACTCTTCCGCTGGAGCTGCTCTGCGCGCACCCGGCGCCGCTCAGCAGCATCTGCCGCACAAATTCCACGTGCTCATTCGCCGCCAATTCCCGGCAGATGGGCAACCGCGCGAAATCCTCCCCCATGGCCATGTGCAACATCGCCATCGCGCTGCGCCACGGCTGCCTGGCCGCCGCATCCCCGCCGGGCAGGCGCATCGGGCGAAGGCAACCCAGCCGCCGGAAGTGCGACAATTCCATCGCCAAAAGCTCGCCGCCCCAGATCGTCCCATCCGTCCCGTAGCCCGTGCCATCGCAGATGATCGCCAGCGCCGGCCCGGTCAGACCCAGCTCGGCCAAAACCGCGGCGCCGTGCGCGTGATGATGCTGTACGCCGAGCAGCGGCACATTCCATTGGCTGGCCAATTGCCTGGCGTATTGCGTGCTCAGATACATCGGATGCAGATCGTGCGCGATCCACTTGGGCGTGACGGCCAGCAAATCGCACAAATCCGAAATCGACTGCTTGAACGCCTCGAACGTGCGCGTGTGGGTCAGATTGCCAAGATGCTGGCTCAGGACCACCTGGCCATCGCGGCAGGTGGCCACCGTGCATTTCATCTCCGCCCCCAGGGCCAACCCCGGTTCGGCGGCGCAGCTCGGGGGCAGCGGCACCGGCTGCGGCACGTAGCCGCGCGAGCGGCGAACAAAAATCGGACCCGTCTCGGCGTCGATGACCACCGAATCATCCACCGCCCGCTGGATCGGCCGATCGTGCAAAAGGATCGCGTCGCACAGGCCGCCCAATTGCGACACCGCCTGCTCGTCGCGATAGACCAGCGGCTCATCCACGTCGTTGCCGCTGGTCATCACCAGCGCCTCGACGCCGGATTCCTTCGCCCGGTCGAAAATCAGGTGATGCAGAGGCGTGTACGCCAGCATGACGCCCAGGCGATGGTTGGCCGGCGCCACGGCCTGGGCGACGCTGGCCCCGGCCGACCGCCTCGCCAAAACGATCGGCGCGGCTGTGGATTGAATCAATTCCGCCCCGGCGCCCGTCAATTCCACCAGATGCCGCGCCGCTTCCAGCGATGCGCACATGATGGCGAACGGCTTGGCCGGCCGATGCTTCACTTGCCGCAAACGCCCCACCGCTTGCTCGTCATCGGCCCGTACCGCCAGGTGGAACCCGCCGATGCCCTTGACGGCGACGATTTTGCCCTGCACGAGGAACTTGACGGCCTCATCCAAAACCTCGGCGGCGATCGGCTGGCCGTGATTGTCCAGCAGTTGCAATTGCGGCCCGCAGACACGGCAGGCCGTGGGTTGCGCGTGGAATCGCCGGTCCGATGGATCGTCGTACTCCGCCCGGCAATCCGGGCACATGGCAAAATCGGCCATCGTCGTGTTGGGACGGTCGTAGGGAATGGCGCGGATGATGCTGAATCGCGGGCCGCAGTGGGTGCAGTTGGTCAGCACGTACCCGTGCCGCCGCGCGTCGGCCGGGTCACGGACCTCCGCCAGGCATTGCTCGCAGACGGCCATGTCGGCGGCCACTTCCGCGGTGGCGGATGCATCGTGGGGGCTGGGCCGGATTTCAAATTCGCCAGCCTCGCCAGATGCGGGAATCCGCTCTTGCGTGATTTCCCGCACGGCCGCCGCCGCGGGAGCTTCGGACCGGATCGCCGCGGCGAACTGGTCCAGTTGCTCGCCGGCCCCCTGGGCTTCGATCACCACGCCGGCCGGATCGTTCCACACCGCGCCGGCGATCTGCATGCGATGGGCCAGGCGGTACACGAACGGCCGGAATCCCACGCCCTGCACGCGGCCCGTGATGCGCAAACGCCGCCGCACCGGCGGCTCAAGCCGCACTTCAACAGGCGCAGCGCGATGGTCGGACCAGTGATTCATCCTGCGGCGAATTTAACAAGCTATTGACGCGCCATCGCACAGGGAAAGCCTGATTTTGCCTGTAGGGAAAAGCACCTACATGAAAATCGTTTGTTGGTCTGATGTTGCATGAGCGCGGGTTGTCCGAGATTATTCTGCATGAACTGATGCCGGCCCGCGCCGGCTGTGAAAGGATTCTGGTTATGCCGTCAACCAAGCAGAACGTGGTCGCGCTGGAAGCCAACGAAGCCGCGGCTTCGGTAGCGCACCGGCTCAGTGAAGTGATCGCGATTTATCCGATCACGCCGTCTTCCGCGATGGGAGAATACGCCGACGAGTGGTCCGCCCAGGGCCGCAAGAACATCTGGGGCACGGTGCCGCGCGTGGTGGAAATGCAATCCGAAGCGGGCGCCGCCGGCGCCTGTCACGGCGCGGTTCAAGCCGGCGCCCTGGCCACGACGTTCACCGCCTCCCAGGGCCTGCTGCTGATGATCCCCAACATGTACAAGATCGCCGGCGAGCTGGCCGCGTTCTGCATGCACGTCTCCGCCCGCGCCCTGGCCACGCACGCCCTGTCGATCTTCGGCGATCAATCGGACGTCATGGCCTGCCGCCAGAGCGGCTTTGCCTTGCTCTGCTCCAACGGCGTGCAGGAAGCGCACGACCTGGCCGCCATCGCCCACGCCGCCACCCTCGAATCGCGCGTGCCGTTTCTTCACTTTTTCGACGGGTTCCGCACCTCTCATGAAATCGGCCAAGTGGCCATGCTCTCGGATGATGATTTGGCAGACCTGATCAATCCCGCGGCAGTCGCCGCCCACCGCCAGCGGGCCCTGACGCCCGATCGTCCGGTCCTCCGCGGCACGGCGCAGAACCCGGACACGTTCTTCCAGTCCCGCGAGGCCGCCAATCCCTTCTACCAAGCCGCCGGCGACGTCGTCGAGCGCGTCATGGACAGCTTTGCCAACATGACCGGGCGGCGCTATCGGCTCTTTGAATACGTCGGAGACCCGCAAGCCCAGCGCGTGATCGTCATGATGGGCTCGGGGGCGCAAACGGCTCACGAAACGGTGGATTGGCTGATCGGCAAGGGGGAAAAAGTCGGGCTGCTGAAGGTGCGGCTGTACCGGCCGTTTTCGATCGATCGCTTCCTGGCCGCCCTGCCGCCGTCCGTGCGCAGCATCGCCGTGCTGGACCGGACCAAGGAGCCGGGGAGCATCGGCGAGCCGCTGTACTTGGACGTGATCGCCGCCCTGACCGAAGGCCGCGCCGCCGACCCATCGCGCTCGGGGCAGATGCCGAGCGTCATCGGCGGCCGTTACGGCCTGGGCTCGCACGAGTTCACTCCCGCCATGGTCAAGGCCGTTTTCGACGAGCTGAAGCGCCCGCGCCCCAAGCCGCACTTCACCGTCGGAATCACCGACGACGTCACGCGGTTGTCCCTGCCGGTGGACGATGAATTCGACATCGAACCCGAGGACGTATTCCGCGCCGTTTTCTTCGGCCTGGGCGCCGACGGCACCGTGGGCGCCAACAAGAACTCTATCAAGATCATCGGCGAGGAAACCGATTTCAGCACGCAGGGGTATTTCGTCTACGACTCCAAGAAATCCGGCGCGATCACCATCAGCCACCTGCGTTTCGGCCCGCGTCCGATCCGCTCGGCGTATCTGATCCGCCGGGCCAATTTCGTCGCCTGCCACCAGTTCAACTTCCTGGCGAAATTCGACATTCTTTCCTACGCCAAAGAAGGCGGCGTGCTGCTGCTCAACGCGCCTTACCCAGCCGCCGAGGTATGGGACAAGCTGCCCCTGGAGGTGCAGAAGCAGATCAAGCAGAAAAAGCTGAAGATCTACGTGATCGACGCGTTGCATGCCGCGCGCGAGGCGGGCATGGGCGGACGCATCAACACCGTGATGCAGACCTGTTTCTTCGCCATCAGCGGCGTTCTGCCGCGCGACCAGGCGATCGCGCAGATCAAGAAGGCTATCGAAAAGACCTACGCCAAAAAAGGGCCCGAGGTGGTGCGCAGGAACTTCGCGGCCGTCGACGGCACGCTGGAGCATCTGCACGAGCTGACGATCCCCGCCGACGGCCTGACCGGCAAGGAGCTGGCGCCCCTGGTCCCCAACGAAGCGCCGGATTTCGTGCGCTACGTCACCGCGATGATGATGGCCAACAAGGGCGATCTGCTGCCCGTCAGCGCCATGCCCGTCGACGGCACCTGGCCGGTGGGAACCAGCCGCTGGGAAAAACGCAACATCGCCACGGAAATCCCCGTCTGGAAACCGGAGTTGTGCATTCAGTGCAACAAGTGCGCCTTCAGTTGCCCCCACGCTTCCATCCGCGCCAAGGTTTATCCCGCCGATGCCCTGGCCGGCGCGCCGGCGGGATTCGTCTCCACCGATTACAATGCCCCCGATCTGCGCGGCCTCAAATACACCCTGCAGGTCGCGCCCGAAGACTGCACCGGCTGCGGCCTGTGCGTCGCCGTCTGCCCGGCCAAGGACAAGGCCGCTCCCAAGACCAAAGCGATCAACATGCAGACCCAGGCCCCCATCCGCCAGCGCGAGGCCGACAACTTCCGATTCTTCCTCAACCTGCCCGAGATCGACCGCTCCAAGATTCGCGTGGATGTCAAAGGCTCGCAGTTCTTCGAGCCGCTGTTTGAGTTCTCCGGCGCTTGCGCCGGCTGCGGCGAAACGCCGTACATCAAGCTGCTGACCCAGCTCACGGGCGACCGTCTGCTGATCGCCAACGCCACGGGCTGCACCTCGATTTACGGCGGCAACCTACCGACCACGCCGTATTGCGCCAATCGCGACGGACGCGGGCCCGCCTGGAGCAACTCCCTGTTTGAGGACAACGCCGAGTACGGCCTGGGCCTGCGCCTGGCCGTGGATCACCATGCCGCCCATGCCCGCCAGCTCGTGCAGCAACTGGCCGGCGCCATCGGCCAGGACCTGGCCAATGAGCTGCTGGGCGCCGAGCAGAACACCGAAGCCGCCATCGCCGCCCAGCGCCTGCGCGTCCAGACGCTGCGGCAGCGCCTTTCCACCCTCAACGGCACCCCCGAAGCCAAGCGCCTGGCGCAACTGGCCGATTACCTGGTCGTCAAGAGCGTCTGGATCATCGGCGGCGACGGCTGGGCGTACGACATCGGCTACGGCGGGCTCGACCACGTCCTGGCCAGCGGCGCGGAC
This sequence comes from Phycisphaerales bacterium UBA1161, assembly GCA_002311745.1. Lineage (GTDB taxonomy): Bacteria > Planctomycetota > Phycisphaerae > Tepidisphaerales > Tepidisphaeraceae > UBA1161. The sequence goes on from DBZL01000061.1 coordinate 29,397, forward strand.
GTCAAAATCCTCGTGCTGGATACCGAGGTCTATTCCAACACCGGCGGGCAGCAGTCCAAGGCCACGCCGATCGGCGCCGCGGCCAAGTTCGCCGCCGCCGGCAAGTCCTCGCCCAAGAAAGATTTGGGCCTGCTGGCCATGGCCTACGGCAACGTCTACGTCGCCCAGGTGGCCTTCGGCGCCAAGGACGTGCACACGGTCAAGGCGTTCCAGGAAGCGGCGTCGTATCCCGGCCCGGCGATGATCATCGCCTACTCCGACTGCATCGCCCACGGCTATGACCTGGCGCTGGGGCCGGAGCAGCAAAAGCTCGCCGTGGCCGCCGGCTATTGGCCGTTGTATCGCTTCGACCCGCGCCGCAAGGCCGCCGGGCAAAGCCCGTTGCAACTGGATAGCCCCGTGCCCAACAACCAGCTCCAGCAGTTCATGGTCAACGAGACGCGCTTCCGCATGGTCGAGCAACGCGATCCCGTGCGGTACAAGATGCTTTTGGGCCTGGCCCAGCGGCAAGTGGCCGATCGCTACGCCTTGTATCACCTGTTGGCCGAGTCTCCGCAGACGCAACCCCCGGCGTCCACGGGCGCTGCGGCGCAGGGCGCGCCCACCGAGAAGGTGCAGTCATGAATCTCTCCACCACGTACATCGGGCTGGAATTGGCCAATCCGCTCATGCCCGGCGCTTCGCCGATGGCCGACGATCTGGGCACCGCACGGCAGCTCGAGGACGCCGGAGCATCGGCCATCGTCATGCGCTCCCTGTTCGAGGAGCAAATCGAAGGCGAACAATACGCCAGCGTCCAGCACATCGAAATGTACGCCGACTCCTTCTCCGAGGCGACCTCCTTTTTCCCCGGCACCGGCCAATTCGCCCTCAATCCCGATTCGTACTTGGACCAGATCCGCCAACTCAAGGATGCCCTGGCCATTCCGGTGATCGCGTCGCTCAACGGCTTGAGCCCCACGGGCTGGCTGCGCTACGCCAAGCTGATCGAGCAGGCCGGCGCCAACGCCCTTGAGCTGAACGTCTACCACGTCGCCACCGACACGCGCGCCACCTCCGTCTCCATCGAACGGCGCATTCTCGACGTCGTGCAGCAGGTGCGCGAAACCGTCAAGCTGCCCCTGGCCGTGAAGCTCTCGCCCTTTTTCACGTCGCTGCCGCATCTGGCGACGCAACTGCGCGTCGCCGGCACCGATGGACTGATCCTGTTCAACCGCTTTTACCAGCCGGACATCGACCTGGAACTGCTCAACGTCTCGCCGCAGCTTCATCTTTCCGATTCCACCGAGCTGCTGTTGCGGCTGCGCTGGCTGGCGATTTTGTCCGGGCGGTGCTCGGCGTCGCTGGCGGCCAGCGGCGGCGTCCACACGGCCCAGGACGCCATCAAGGCGATCATGGCCGGCGCCCACGCCGTCCAGATCGTCTCGGCTTTGCTGCGGCACGGGCCGGCCTACCTCAAGGTCCTCATCGCCGATCTCAAACACTGGATGGAAGACAACGCCTACGAATCGGTTCGCCAGATGCGCGGCAGCCTCAGCCTGGCCAATTGCCCCGATCCGGCCGCCTTCGAACGCGGCAACTACATGCGCGTCCTGCATAGCTGGCACGGTGGCTCGCCATCCGACGGCCCGACGCAACACCCTGCCCCGGAAAGTGGATCATGACCGATGCGCAAACGCCTGATCGCTGGGGCTCCGCCCCGCTCGGTTTCTCCCCGTCCACGGCGCTGCGACTGGCCTGGCTGTGTTGGTGCGTTCTTCTGGTCATTCCCTTTTTCCTGGCGTTGTGGTTGATCTGGCACCTGTCGGGCGGCGCCGCCGCGCCGCATCCCCCGCATCCGCTGCGCGACCGCTGGTTCCTGGGACCGATGATTTACCTGATCCTGGTGGTGCCGGTGTCGCTCTTTTGGCGCGGCCGCGTCTTCAAACCGTATTGGTCGGGCCGGACCGTGCCGCCGGGAAAGTACCTGCTGGGAATGCTGGCCATCTGGCTGGCGCTGGATTTGGGCGGGCTCTTGAGCCTGCTCGGCTGCGTGGTGACCGGCTCGCTGTTGCCCAACCTGCTGCCGGCGCTGTTGACGCTGATGTTTTTCCTGACGACCTGGCCCTCCGGCCGCGCCATGGTCCGGACGGTCGGCCATCACACCGACCCGCAAGTCTACGAAGAACCGCGATGACCGGGGAGGGTTATGACCCCTCGGCGGCGGCGGCCGCGGCCGGCTGGGCCGCTTCGGCGGGGGCTAGCAAATCCATCCTGGCCAGGATTGTGGACTCCGACACGTCGCCCGTCAGCGTAAAGCCCAGTTTTTCGGCCACCCGCTGCATCTCCAGGTTTTGCCTCATAATCAGGCCGAACAGACGTTCGATGTTTTCGCTGCGGGCCACTTGCTCCATCAGTTCCAGCAAGCGCGTGCCCAGGCCGCGGTTTTGCCATTTGTCGCTAATCACGATGCTGAATTCCGCTTCCTTCCCGCCGGCCAGCTTGCTCAGCCGCCCGATGCCCAGGATGAATGGCTTGCCGTCGTCGCCGCGGCCCTCCGTCACCAAGGCCAGCTCGCGGTCGTAATCGTTGAAGCAGACGCGGATCAACCGCTCGTGGGCGATCCGCTGCGTCAGATTCATCGGGTGGAAGAAGCGGAACATCACGCTGCGATCCGAAAGCTCCTGGTGGAAGCGAATCAGCAGCGGCTCGTCTTCCGGGCGGATCGGGCGGACCCTCACCGCCGTGCCATCCCGCAGCGTCCAATCGGTGAGGTACTGAGTGGGATACGGCCGGATGGCCGGCCGCGGCAGATCGGCCGCCTTCGTCTCCGGACCCCACAGCACCGTGCGCGCATCCACCGCCACGATCTGGCTCGCCGTCGCGATCAGCGGGTTGATCTCGATCTCCTTGATCCACGGCTGTTCGACCACCAGTTGGCTGAAACGCACCAGGACCTGACAGAGCAGCGGAATATCGACGGGTTTTCGCCCGCGCACGCCCTCAAGTGCCTTATAAATTTTGGTCTGTTCCATCAAGCGCCGCGCCAGCGTCGCGTTCAGCGGCGGCAGGCCCAGCGACCGGTCCTTGATCACCTCGACCAATTGCCCGCCGGAGCCGAAAAGCATCACCGGCCCGAACTGCGAATCCGGGCTGCACCCGACGATCAGTTCGTACCCCTCCCGCGCATTGATCATCGGCTGAACGGTCACGCCCTGGAAATGCTCCGCCCCGGCCAGGCGAGAAACCGAATCGCGGATGTCGTCGAACGCCCGGGCCACCTGCTCGCCGTCGATCAGGTTCAGTTTCACGCCGCCCACGTCCGTCTTGTGCGTGATCGTGTGCGAGAAGAGTTTGAGCGCCACCGGGAATCCAAGGGAAGAGGCCGCCTGGACCGCATCGGCGGCGCTGGTGGCCGTGAGCGTCTGCGTGACCGGCAGCCCGTACGCCGCCATGAGGTTTTTCGATTCCGATTCATCCAGCAGCGTTTTGCCGGCGGCGCGGGCGGCGTCGACGATCGCGGTGGCCGCGGCGCGATCCACGCTCTTTTCGTTGTCGTCGCCCAGCGCCGGCGTCTCGTACAAGCCGTGCAGGTTGTACGCGTAGCGCCACATGTAGCTGAACGCGTGGGCGGCGGCGTCCGGATAGGCGAACGTCGGGATGCCGGCGCGGCTCAGGATTCCCTGCCCCGCCGCCACTTCGGCCCCACCCATCCAACTGGCCAACAGCGGCTTGTTGCCCAGCTTGGCCAGCGGAACGATCGCCTCGGCCGTCTTGGTCGGGTCGGTCATGTCCTGCGGGGTGAGGATCACCAGGACGCCGTCGTTGTCCGGATCATCCGCGACCGTCTTGAGCGCCTTGGCAAACCGCTCGGGCGCGGCGTCGCCCAGCACGTCGATGGGATTGTTGTGGCTCCACTGCGGCGGCAGCATCGCATCCAGCGATTGGCGCAGCTTGGGCGACAGCGCCGCCAATTCGCCGCCGCTGGTGAGCAGCGCATCGGTGGCCAGCACGCCCGGACCGCCGGCGTTGGTCACGATCGCCAGCCGCCGGCCGGTGGGCCGCGGCTGCTTGGCCAGCACGTCCGCCATCGAAAACAAATCCGATATGCTCTCCACGCGCAAGACCCCGGCGCGCCGGAACGCCGCATCCAGAACCTCGTCGCTGCCGGTCAGCGACCCCGTGTGCGACGCCGCCGCCTTCGCCGCCGCCTCCGTCCGTCCGGCCTTGATGACGATGATCGGCTTGTTCAGCGACACCTCGCGCGCCGCCGACAAAAACGACCTCGCATCGCCGATCGATTCCATGTAGATCAAAATGCTCTGCGTGCGCGGATCGTCCCCCAGATAATCGATCAGGTCGCCCCACCCCACGTCCAGCATCGACCCCGTCGAGACGAACGCGCTGAATCCCACCGCCTCTTGCAGGCTCCAGTCCAGAATCGCCGTCATCAGCGCGCCGCTCTGGCCGATGAACGCGACGTTGCCCGAGCGCGCGATCCCCTTGGCGAACGTGGCGTTCAGCCCGGTCAGCGGATTCATGACCCCCAGGCAGTTGGGTCCGATGATGCGCATGTCGCCGCGGCGGGCCTGCTCGAGCACGTGGTGCTCCAGCTCCGCCCCGGCCGCTCCCAGCTCGCGGAAGCCCGCCGAAATGATGATCGCCCCCTTGACGCCGGCGTCGGCGCACTGACCGATAATCTGCGGCACCGTCGGCGCGGGCGTCACCACCACGGCCAAGTCCACCTCCTCCGGCACCGCCGCGATGTTCGGGTACGCCTTGATCCCCAGAACGCTGGCACGCTTGGGATTCACCGGGAAAACCGTCCCCCCGAACGGGCTGGTCACCAGGTTCCACAGCACCACGCGCCCGACGCTGCCGGCCGTTTCCGTGGCGCCGATAACCGCGATGTTCTTGGGCATGAAAATCGGTTCCAGCGGCCTCCGCCGCGACCGATATTTCTTTTCCGTGATTTCCCCCGTTAATGGCTTTCTTTCTTGCATAATGGCCTTTATTAGAACACCCACCTATTTCCTTTACATCGGCGAATTCCCCTACAGGAAAACCGGGGCGGGCTCCGATTCTCGATCTGTAGGTCTATCTTCGATAGTCTGTCCAACCGTGCCGCTATGGATGCGGCCGGACCGTTTCTCCATGAGGCTGCGCCGCAATTTATCCGGCGTCCGTGAAAAGAGGCCATCGTGACCAATAAAATCCCTATGCTCCATCGTCATCGTCCCACGGCCATCGGCTCGTTCCTAAAACGGCCCCTGGTGATTGTCTTGGCCGCGGTGGCTTTTGTCACCCTGGCGCTGCCCTCCGCCTCCTTCGCCAGCGAAGCCAGCCTCAAAATCCCGGACCTCAACTCCGTCAAGTTCCTGCACAACCTGATCGGCGGCCGATGGCTGTTGTCCTTCGGCATGGTGATCTGCCTGGGCGGCCTCGCCTTCGGCGTCACCATGTATCGCCGCCTCAAGACCCTCCCCGTCCACCCCGCCATGCGCGAAGTCTCCGAAACCATCTACGCCACCTGCAAAACTTACCTGAAGACCCAATTAAAATTCATCATCTTGCTCGAGCTGTTCATCGGCTCCGTCCTGGTGATCTATTTCGGATACCTCACCAAGGATGAATCCGGTCAGAGCATGACGCCCATTAAGGTTGGGACCATCGTGCTCTTCAGCCTGATCGGCATCGCCGGCAGCGTGTCGGTCGCCTGGTTCGGCATGCGCATCAACACCTTCGCCAACAGCCGCACCGCCCAGGCATCGCTCGCCGGTAAGCCTTATCCCCTTTACGACATTCCCCTACGGGCCGGCATGAGCGTGGGGATGGTGCTCATCAGCGTCGAACTGCTGATGATGCTGGTCATTCTGCTGTTTATTCCCGCCAGCTACGCCGGTCCGTGCTTCATTGGTTTTGCCGTCGGTGAATCCCTGGGCGCCGCCGCCCTGCGCGTGGCCGGCGGCATCTTCACCAAGATCGCCGACATCGGCGCCGACCTCATGAAAATCGTCTTCAAGGTCGAGGAAGACGACGTCCGCAACCCCGGCGTCATCGCCGACTGCACCGGCGACAACGCCGGCGACAGCGTCGGACCTACCGCCGACGGCTTCGAGACCTA
>DBZL01000009.1:0-20858 GCA_002311745.1 Phycisphaerales bacterium UBA1161
ATGCCGTAGGCGGCGATCGCCAGGCATAATCCGATCCACCATAAGGGCGCGGGTGGTCCGCCGTCCGGTTGTGTCAGGGTGGGCGGCTGTTTCTTCCACAAGAAGAGCCCGCCGGCGGCGAAGATCACCGTCACCAGGCCGATCGCTAGGCGCGACGGTGCCCAGCCGCACATCGACAGGGCGATCAGGCATAGGGCGGTGATTCCCGGTCCCAGGCACGCGGCGACGCCGAAGCGTTCGATGTGCGACTTGCGCGCAACCAAGACGGCCGACACGCCGTATCCGACGGTCAGCAAGCAGCCAAGATAGATGGCGCACCACATCATGGCTGGACTCGATGGGACGCACGAACCGGCGCCACGGCTTGCATGGTGAACGTGATCTCGCCTGAATCGCTGCAGAAATATGACAGTTCCCGCGGAACGCCGTGGCGCAGGAGCCAGGCGGCATCAGGGTCAAAATTCCCCGCCTGCCGGATTAGCTCCGCGCCGTCATGCGGGTTGATGAGTTGCGAAGGTTCTCCGACGAGGACGGGCAGCGGATACAGCAGGTAAACGGCCCGGAAGTAGACGCCGCACGGCAAATTCTCCGGAAGGCTGCGGAAATTGCCGGTGAATCGCAGAAACAGTCCGTGCCCCTGCGACGCCCTGTGGAGCGCCTCGTCGGTCTGGGTGCAGCCGAGGTGCAATTGTTTGAATTGGTCGGTGACGAATCGGTTGTAAACATCCAGGCTGATCGCGACGGCAGCGGAAGAGAGCATCGCGATCGCTGCCAGGCATACGGCGACCTTCGCCCACGATGCTTGTTGCTTCAAGTTTCCACCTGAGGGCAATGAGATCGGCAGTGTAAAACTGGCTTGCGCTGCGGTCAATGCACCAAGGGCGCCGGCCTATCGGCCGTGGCCGCGGGGCGGGGAAGCTGGGGCCATTGCAGGCCGATGAGCAGGGCGGCGGCCGGCGTGGCGTGCAGGAAAAGGCGATCCAGGACCATCTCCAGCAGCCAATTCAAGTCCCACGGAGCGACCATAAACGGCGGCACATAAGCCAGCAGTTGACAGATCAGCAAAATCCACAGCGTCCAAATCGGCCGCTCCAGCAGGCGCCGCGGCGACAGCAGGGCGGTTAAGGGTAGCATCCACCAGAAAAAGCCCCAATCAACCCAACTCATGAGTTCGCCGGCCATGCCGGTGGCGATCTGCGGCAGGCGCGGCAGATGCGCGGCAAGTTCGGTGAGGTTGAGATGCTGGGTGTAATTCTCGTCCGTGCGCGGAAGGTTCCGCGAATATAAGATCCACGGCAGGTACAGCACCGCGACCGCCAGGGCAAATGCCGCCGCGGCCCAGAGGTTGCGCCGCCGCAACGGATGCGGCGTCAGCGCGGCCACCGCGGCGACGTCGATGGCGGCCAGGACCAATCCCTCCTGTTTCGTCCAAGCCAGGCAGGCGGTGAACATCGTCGCCAGGATCAGGTCTTGCCAGCGTCCATCCCGCTGCCAGCGCAGAATGCAGATCAGGCTGCCGCCGCAAAACGCGGCCAGCGTCGCGTCCGCCTGCCCTGAGCCGGCATGGAAGACGATGACCGGCGTGGTCATCAATAGCGCCACCGCGGCGGCGGCGGCGGCGGGGCCACGCCACTTCTTGATCGCCGCAAACACGTAGGCGCCCAAGCCCAGATAGGTCAGTAAAAACGGCGCCTTCTGCCAGGGATCGTCTAACCGCCCCGTCATCGCGTGCATGCCGGCCGAGATCATCGGCACCAGCAACGGATAGCGCAAATGGCTGTAACTGAGGCTGACGTTGTCAAAATACGCCGGACGCGGATGCAGCGCGTGCACGGCCAGAACCTTGGCTTTCAGTTGCCAGATGGCAAACGCGTCCCATTCGATGGTCGGATATAGCAGGGCATCGAGTCCCACGGCGAAAATGCCGTAGGCGGCGATCGCCAGGCATAATCCGATCCACCATAAGGGCGCGGGTGGTCCGCCGTCCGGTTGTGTCAGGGTGGGCGGCTGTTTCTTCCACAAGAAGAGCCCGCCGGCGGCGAAGATCACCGTCACCAGGCCGATCACTGGGCGCGATGGACCCCAGCCGCACATCGACAGGGCGATCAGGCACAGGGCGGTGATTCCCGGTCCCAGGCAGGCGGCGACGCCGAAGCGCTCCAGGTGCGACTTGGGCGCAATCAAGACGGCCGCGACGCCGTACCCGACGATCAGCAGGCAGCCCAGATAGATGGCGCACCACATCACGGCTGGATTCATTGGGGCGCAGGAGCCGGCGCCGCGGCTTGCATGGTGACCGTGATATTGCCCGAGTCGCTATAGCAATAGGACAGTTCCCGGGGGACGCCGTGGCGCAAGAGCCACGCGCCGTCGGGGTCAAAATTCGCCGCCTGCCGGATTTGCTCCGCGCCGTCATGCGGGTTGATGAGTTGCGAAGGTTCTCCGACGAGGACGGGCAGCGGATACAACAGGTACACGGCCCGGTAATAGGCGCCGCACGGGAAATTCTTCCAAGTGCCGCGGAATTGACCGCTGAATCGCAGAAAGAGTCCCCGGCCCTGCGACGCCTTGCGGAGCATCGCGTCGGTCTGGGCGCAACCGAGCTGCCGTTGTTTGAATTGGTGGATGACGAATCGCTTGTGAACATCCAGGCCAATCGCGACGGCAGCGGAGCCAAGCATCGCCGCCGATGCCAGCCATAGGGCGAGCTTCGTCCACGATGTTTGTTGCTTCAAGTTTCCACCGGATGCCAATGAGTTGGCCAGTGTAAAACTGGCCCGCGCCGCGGTCAATGCACCATCGGCGCCGGCCGATCGGCCGCGGGGCGGGGAAGCTGGGGCCATTGCAGGCCGATGAGCAGGGCGGCGGTGGGCGTGGCGTGAAGCAATAGGCGGCCCGTCGTCACGTCCAGAAGCTCCTTCACGTTCTTCCAAAGATCCACGACCAAAAACGGCGGCACGTAGGCCAGCAGTTGGGCGGCTAAAAGAATCCAAAGCGTCACGACGGGGCGCTGGGTGGGGCGGCGGCGATTCAGAATGGCGGCGGCGGGCAGCAGAAACCAAAAAATGCACCAGTGATCCGGGCGGATCGCTTCAGTCAGCAGCGATCCCAGAATCAGCGGCAACCGCCGCAGGTTGGCCAACATCAGCCCAACACGCAGGCGGTCCATATAGTTCTCATCCGTGCGCGGCAGAGGGTGCGCGTACCAAATCCACGGCACAGACAACGCGGCGATCAGCAGGGCGCAAGCGAGCGCGGCCAACAGGTGGCGGCGACGCAGGGGGTGCGGCGTCAGCAGCAAGATGGCCAGGACGTTGATCGCCGCCAGGGCGTAGCCTTCATTTTTCGTCCATATCATCAACGCGCTCAGCAGGGACGCGGCGATCAAATCGGAAATCTGCTGGCGCTCCTGCCAGCGGAGAATGAAGATGATGCTGCATCCGTAAAACGCGGTCAGAGCCATCTCGGCGGTGCCGGAGCCGGCGTAGTTAAGCATGAGGGGCGTGGTCATGAGCAGGGCGGTGGCGGACAGGGCGGCTGTGGTGCCGCGGCGCGATTGGATGGCTGCGTAAACGGCCGCCCCCAGCCCGAGGTAGAAAAGGAGGAACGGCGCCTTTTCCAATTCATCGTCGATGCGTCCGACCATGGCGTGGACGCCCGCGGAGATCATCGGCGCCAGCACGGGATAACGCAGATGGCTGAAGCTCAAGGCGATGTTGGAAAAATACGCCGGCCTGGGCCAAAGCGGTTGGCTGGCCAAAACCTTGGACTTGAGCTGCCAAATGGCAAACGCATCCCATTCGATGGTGGGGTAGACGAGGGTGTCGAGGGCCACGACGAAGATGCCGTAAGCGATGGCGATCAGGCAGAGGGCGGTCCACCATTTGGGCGGCGGGGCGGCGGCGGGCGGCGCGGGCGGGGCGGACTCCTGGCTGCGCGTCCGCCGGACCACAACCGCCACGACGGCGAAGAACGCGGCCAGCAATAGGATCGCCAGGCGCGAGGGGCGCCAACCCAATATGGATAGAGCTACCAGGCACAATCCGGTCACGCCGGGGCCCAGGCACAGGACCCATCCGGCCCACTCGATCCACGATCGGGATCGGACCAGGCACTTGGCTGCGCCGCAGCCGACGATCAAAAGGCAGCACAAGTACAGGGCGCACCACATGAGATTGGAATCACCTCGTTGCCGGCGGCGGCGCAGGGACGTGCCGCTCCTGGCGGATGAAGCCGCGACCGTCGTAGTGGTACGTGAGCACCGTGTGGATATTGTGCTGCAACAACCACTGGTCCGTCGGGTCGAAATTACCGGCCAAGACCTTATACGGGAGACTGGCCACCACCGAGGGGTCGCCGACCAGCACCGGTTGCGGATACAGGATGTAGACAGCGCGAAAATAGAAATTGGTGACATAACCGGCGATTTCGCCCTGAAAATTCGTGAAGCGCAGGTATAGGCCCTGTCCATGCGCGGCCTGGGTGAGCTGCTCATCCACGCGGCCGTATCGGCTCATAATGATTTCCTGGTAGCTATGCATGAAGCGGCCGGTGATGTCAAAGCCCACGGAAGCGGCGATGGAGAGCAGCGTGGCGGCCGCGAAAATCATCGCCGCGCCGCGCCCTTTTGCCGGCGGCTGGGCGTGAGAAGAGTTGAGAATAGTTGGATCGTCCGCCACGAAAGCCCATCATTCGGGTTCGGCCGCCGCCGGCAACTGGTCGCGGGCGGACTCGATCTCCTGTTGACAGAGCACAGGGCCCTGGCCGATGCCCGGACATCTTTGCCCGGCCCCTGCCCACGCCTCCGGGCTGGTCAGGCAGGATTTCCAGAACGGCCAGGAGCGGCATTGTAGGGGACGGACGGGATAGATCGAGCAGTTGCGCTGGGCGTGCACAATCGTTTGTCCGTCGCCAACCTCAGCCGGCAGCTCGCGCAGGAAGACGCAGTCGTAGCCGCCGTGGTTGGGGTTGCGCGATTCGGTCAGGCTGAATCGGCCGCCGACCTGGTGGCAATAGCGCTGGACCGTTTCCTGCGGCGTTAATCCCAGATGATCAGCCAGGGCAGCGATCTCCTGATCGCTGATCCACACGACTCCCGGCGGGCCGGTGCAGCAATTGCCGCATTGCGTGCAGTGGAAGGCGAGGCCGTCGGCGTACCAGGGCCGCTGGGCGACGGGAGAGGTGAGCACCGGCAGTTCCATGGTGCCAGTGATACTCCGGACGGAGTTTTATGAAAAGAGGTGATGCCACACGCCACTCAGCAGGGCCGCTTCGGCGGCCAGCAGAGCGATCAATGCCATGGGAACAAACAGGCGTCGCCGCGGCTGCACTGGGCGCGGGGCGGCGGGGGGCGCGGCGGGGAGGTGGTGCTGAACGGCGGCGATGATGAGATTGGCTTCGAAGCGTCCGATGCGGCGTCGGGCGGCTTGCCTGAGCAGGAATTGCCGGCTGGTCCACGGCAGGGCGCCGCCGACCAGACGGCAGGCAACCAGATCCGCGAAATCGCGCGCCGCCGCCGTGCGGTGGCCCAGGATGGCCGATCGCGACCAGTCCCAGCGGGGATGCCGCTGCGATTGCTCGGCCGCCAAGCGGACAAGCGCCCGCTGGGCTTGGAACGGATTGCCGCGCCAGATGGCGCGAATTCGCCTTGCCCGGCGGCGGTAATCGTGCTCGGTTTGCAGCGGAGATGGCGGGGTGGCGCAGCGCATCCGTTTGGAGTTTAACCCGGCCTTGGCGGAAGCCGTTGGCCAAGGGTTGTTTTCAACAGCTTCGGCACGGGAAGGGGTCCGCTTTATAGCGGATGTTCGGTCTGTTCCGATACACTGTCGGACTTTATGAAATGGTTGCGGCGAGTGCTGCTGAGCGTGGGGGTTCTGCTGTGCATGGTGATGGCGGCCACGCTGGTGGGACTTTATCTGTATCGCAGCATACCCAGTTGGTACCGAACGCGTCCGCTGAGCGAGCAGGAGCGGAAAGCGGCCGCCAACCGGGCTGACCAGAAGCTGGCCGATGTGATCAGTTGGGCGGCCCAGGTGCAGGCGCAGCAGGTTCGACGGCGCCGCGGAACGGCGAGCAGCACGGAATCGCCCGTCGGCCCGAAAACCGTCACGCTGGCCCAAGATGAACTGAACGCGTTTTTCGATTCCTGGGCGGGGCCGCAGAAATCACAATTCCAGCGCCGCGTCTCCCGCTATTTCAGCGACGGCCGCCTGGTCTTGACCGATGGGCAAATCATCCTGGCCGGCCAATCCTTGGAGCTGGGCACGCTGGCCAGCGTGCAGCTTCAGCCCAGCATCGACGGCCAGGGGCATCTTCACCTGCAATGGAACGGCGTGAGTGCGGGGCTGCTCCCCGTGCCCGAGTCTGCCATCGCCGGCCGCCTCCAGCGGCTGCAGGCGCTTCTACGCGAGCAGTTGGACCTCTGGCAAGAATCGGCGGATATCGATCAAACCCTCACGGCCAACGCCAGCGCCGTCGAAGCAACGATGACGAAGCTGCTGCTGGATGCGATCAACAATCGCGCCTCGGAACCGCTGATTTTCGTGCCGTTCGATTTGGGCAATCTGCGACACGCGTTGCCGGTGCGGCTTTCGGCGCTCGAAGTGGGCGAGGGGACGATCACCATGACGCTGCAGCCGCTACCTTTGGACGATCGCATGACGATTCTGCGGGGGATACAGCGACCGTATCCGCCGCGATTCGCCGACACTCCGTGAAAAAAAGCGCCAACTGTGCCTTGTGACCCGCATCTCCTGCGCGTATCTCAAGTTGGGACAGGCGATTAAAGTGCACATCACGGGTTTTCGCTAAGTGCGAGAGCGGCAATGTGTTATGTGCATTACCAGCACGATATTTTCTGTTATGCAGCTTACTGGCACGCCCATTGATTAGGCCCCGTCGCGATCGCACAGGCGCACGGTGCGCACGTACGCGACCTGCCCGCAAATACCTTGGGCAAAGGAAAGGCGGATGCTTTACGGCTTTTATCTCTCGGCGACGGGCGTGCTGGCCAGCACGTATCGCCAAGACGTGATCGCCAACAACATCGCCAATTCCGAAACGATCGGGTTCAAGCGTGATTTGGCGCTGTTTCAGGAGCGTCGGACCGCCGCCCAGGAAGCCGGCGGATCGGGCGCAGGGACCGATCCGAGCCTGGAGAACCTCGGCGGCGGAATGTTAGCCGCGCCGACTCTGGTGGATGATTCGCAGGGCGATCTGGAGCCCACGGGCAATCCCATGGATGTCGCCATCCAGGGCAAGGGGTACTTTGCCGTGAGTGCCGGGGATCAGCTTCGTCTGACGCGCAATGGGCAGTTCGTGATCGATCATGCGGGCCGGCTGTGCCTGATGCGCGACGGTGGCCCGACGGTGCTGGACGCGCATCAGTCGCCGATTCAGCTGGATCCCGCGCAACCCGCGATGATTGCCGCCGATGGCGCGATCAGTCAGGGGGGCAAGGTGGTGGCGCATCTGGGCGTCTTCGACGTTGCCGACGCCTCCATGTTGAAAAAGGAGGGCAATACGCTCTTGTCCGTCCAGGGCGGGACGGCGACGGCGTCGTCCACGACGTTGCGCACCGAGTCTCTTGAGCGATCCAACGTGGATTCGGCCACCGAACTGACGCTGCTGATGGACACTCAACGTCAGCTCGAGGCCAACGCCAACATGATCAAGTGCCAGGACGAAACCCTCAGCAAACTGGTGAGCGACGTGGGCAAGATCAGTTAACGGTACGGAGAGTCTATGGCGATTACCGCGCTACATGCGGCGGCAACGGGTTTGCGGGCACTGTCGACCCAAATCGACGTTGTCGCCAACAACTTGGCCAACGCCGAAACGACCGCCTTCAAGGGTCAACGCGTCAACTTCGAAGACCTGTTTTATCAAACACTCAAGCAGCCCGGCACCATCAACGGCAGCGGCGATATTGCCCCTAGCGGAATCTACGTCGGCCTGGGCACGCGCATCAGCAACACGCAGCTCGATCTGACGCAGGGAAGCCTGGAAAACACCGGCGGGTCCATGGACGTCGGCATCCAAGGCCCCGGGTTTTTCAAGGTAAAAGTGCTGGATACCCTGGGCAACGGCACGGCCTACACTCGCAACGGCCAGTTCTTCGTCAACAACAAAGGCCAATTGGTGATTGGCATGGGCGATGGATACAACCTGGACCCGCCCATCGTGTTGCCCACGGGTGTGACGAGTATCACCATCAGCCAGGACGGCAACATCGAGGGACTTAAGCCGGATGGCACCACGAGCCAGCTCGGGCAGATCAAGATCTCCCAGTTCGTCAATCCGCAAGGCCTGCAACTTCTGGGCGGCAGTCTTTATCAGGAAACCGAATCCTCCGGCCCGCCGATCGACGACAAGCCCGGCGATCAGGGCGCGGGGCTCTTGCTGCAGAATTACCTGGAGTCCAGCAACGTCGATCCGGTCAAGGAACTGGTCACCTTGATCAAGACGCAACGGGCCTTTGAGTTGAACAGCCAGTCGATTCAGACGGCGGATCAGGCACTGCAGACGGTGACGAACTTGCGGCGATCTTAATGGGCGACAGGGAGGTCGCATGAACAATCGCAGACCGCTGAGCAAGCGGAAGACGGCGCGATTACTGGTGGCTCTGACGATCCTTGCGTGGGCGACGCAGACGCTGGTGCACCAGTGGGGCTTCGGTCAGGAGACCGAGCCGTCGACCGCGGCGCCCAACGTGGTGGGAACGGCGGAGGCGATCGGCGGCGAGAAATTCGTCAGCGGCGGTCCCGTCGCCGCCACCGCCACGCTGGAGTTGCGCGGCGAAGCCAGCGTCTACGGTCCGGACGTGAAGCTCAAGCAGCTTTGCCGCTGGTCGGACGCCGATGGGGCCGCGTTTGCGCCCCTGGCCGACCTGGTCATCGTGCGTATGAGCCAGAGCACGCCTTTCCGCACCGTCTCCGTCGACGAGGTCCGCCAAACCTTGCACGATGCGGGCGCCAATCTGGGGGTGATCGACTTGGTCGGCGCGCAAAGCTGCACCGTGACGCGCAGCGACGCCCAAACCGATCCGCGTGCCGCGTTGCAGCAATGGATCGATTCGCATAAATCCGGTTCCGCCGATTCGCCGAAGAATTCCGCGCCGCAAACGCAGCCGACGTCGGCGCCGTCCGCCGCCGCTTCAGAAACCTCTGCCGGCGCGTCCAGGATCGCCGCCGCTGCACCGGATGACAAGCCCGTGCATAGTCTGCGCGAATTGCTCACCGCCGACGTCTGCCAGCGCCTGGGGATTGCCGCGGATGCCATCCAATTGAGCTTCAGACCTGAAGACGAAAAAGTCCTGGCGTTGGCCGAGCCGTGCTTCAAGTTCGATGTTCAGCCCGACTACGTGCGCAATTTGGGGCGGGTTTCGTGGGACGTGGCGATATTCGGCGACGCCTCGAGCAAAAGGATCAACATCGCGGCCATGGCGCGGGCGTGGCAGGAGCAGGTGGTCGTGGCCCGGCCGCTGGCGGCCAGGCAGGTGCTGGCGGCGTCGGATTTCACGCCCCGCCGCGTGTTGGTCGGCACGTTGCCCGAGCAGACGCTGTTGAGTCTGGACCAGTGCGTGGGCCAGCAGGCCGCCGGCGACCTCAAGCCCGGCACGGTCATGACCTGCCGCATGGTCGATCCGGTGCCTCTGGTGCGCGCCGGGCAGTTGGTCACCGTCGTCCTGTCGCAGGGGAGCGTGCAGATCAAGGCCGTCGCCCGCGCGCTGGAGGCGGGTGCGGTCGGTCAGAACATCAAGGTACGTAACGAAACAACCCGAGACATTTTCGACGTTGTGGTCACTGGCGTGCAGGAAGCTCGCCTGGGCGGATCGGCTGGCGATGCGGGGATCGCGTCGTCGGCCAATTAGAGCCGCGCCAACTGGCGGCAGGGCGAGGAGCTTGACTCATGAACGGCACCCGGTGCGTCGGGAAGCGTCTGGGACTCGTATTGGCTGCCATCGGCGTTCTCGGCCAGTGGGCCGCGGCGCAGACATCGCCGCCGTCTGGGCAGGACTCGACGGCCCCGACGGCTTCCATCGCGAATCCGCCGGTTGCCCCCATGACCCCGCCGGCGCCGCCGATCGGCGTGCTGACCCAACGCGCCGGCGGCTCGCTCATGCGCGCCATGCTCAACACCCAGGCCGAACCCGGCACCGTCCAGTGCGCGACCGCCAGCTACATTGCCGTCCCCGATCCGAAACCCAAGCTGCTCCACAAGCATGACCTGGTCACCATCGTCGTCAACGAGACCAGCGCGTACGCCGCCAACGGCACTTCGGACCTGAAGAAAAACGCCGACTTCGATTGGCAGGTTCCCAACTACCTTCGTTTGCGGCTGATGCACCTGGCCCTGATCGGGCAAAACCCGACGAACCCCCTGGAGTTGAAGAGCACCGCCCAGCGGGACGTGAAGGGCACCGCGCAGCTGGAACGCGACGATACGATGACAGCTCGCATCACGGCCACGGTCATCGACGTCAAGCCCAACGGCACGCTGGTTCTGGAAGCGAGCGAAGAGATCGTGGTGGATGACGAAGAGCAGAAGATCATTCTGACCGGCGTGTGCCGCGTGGACGACGTTACCGCCGACAACACCGTCCTGAGCACACAGCTTTACGACCTGAATTTGACCAAGAAGCACAGGGGCGCGGTGGTCGACACGACCAAGCGCGGGCTGGTGCCTCGATTATTGGACTGGATCGATCCGTTCTGACGATCACGTTATAGGTCCTTGGGACAGCTGGATATGCGTATTCGCTTGTGCATGTTAGGGATGCTGGCGGTTATCGGGCTCAGCGGCCAGAGGGCGGCGGCCGTGAAGATCGCCGACATCACGCGCATCGGCGGCGAGCGGACCAACATCCTGACCGGTCTGGGCCTGGTGTACGGGCTTAAAGGCTCGGGGGACGGGGGCGATTTCACCGCGGCGATCAATCCGCTGCGCTCCATGCTGGCCAAGTTTGCCGACCCGGTCACCGTGGCGCAGCTCGCCAACGCCGCCAACGTGGCGGTGGTGATGGTGACGGCGACGGTGCCGGGCTCGGGCGTGCGGGACGGCGATCATTTGGACGTGCACGTCAGCAGTGTGGGCGCCGCCACCAGTCTTAGGGGTGGGCGTCTCTTTGTCACGCCGATGCAGGGCCCCGTTCCCGGGGGTCCGGTGCTGGCGCTGGCGGAGGGACCGATTTCGCTGGAGGACCCGAGCACACCGACCGCGGGGGTCATCAAGGCCGCAGCTGGTGGGGCGGTGATGGAAGCCGACCTGCCCGCCCGCGTGATCGACGCCAGCGGACGGTTTACCCTGATCCTGGACGATCCCGCCGCCGGCTGGGCCACCGCCAGCCGCATCGCCAAGATGATCAACGATTCCGAGGGCAGCAGCGGCGAGACGCTGGCCCTTGCCCTCGACGGCAAAAACGTCGTCGTCACCATCCCCGTCAACGAACGGCAGCATCCCGACAGTTTTATCGGACGCATTCAGCAGCTTCCCATCCAACTGCTGGCCACCGAAGCCCGCGTGACCATCAACGAAAAGACCGGGACGATCATCATGACCGGCGACGTGGAGATCAGCCCGGTGGTCATCAGCCACAACGGCCTGTCGATCTCCACCATCGCGCCCGCGCCCACGCCTTCGCCGCGGAATCCCTTGGTCACCAACCACCAAGCCGTGGCCGTCGCCACCGGAGGGGCCAACGGAAATCTGCAGGACCTGGTCAACGCCCTGGAGCAACTGAAAGTGCCCACGCAGGACCGCATCGACATCATCAAGGAGCTTTACAGAACCGGCAAGCTGCACGCCAAGCTGATCGAAGAATAGACCCGGCGTGCCGCGGCCGACGGCCTATGGCGTCGGAGACGCACTATGAATCTGGCAAGCACCGCACTCAAAACCCTGCACAGCTCGACGGCAACGTCGCGCCATGACCAGTTGGTCCAGCAGACGCGCAAGTGGGTTGGCCTGACGTTTTTCCAGCCCATCCTCAAGCAGATGCGGGAAAGTCCGTTCCGCAGCAAACTGTTGGACGGCGGCCGCGGGGGCCAGGCCTTTTCCGCCTTGTACGACCAGCAACTGGCCCAGCACATGACCCGCGGCACGGGGAACAAGCTGGTCAACGCCATCGTCCGCCGCATCGAGGCCAAATCGGCCTACGCCAAGCACGCGGGCAAAACCGGTGCATCGACCCTCGCCCCCCGGAGAACACATGTTGCGGCCGCTTTCTGATCTGGAGTCCCTCTTGGCGCAGCTCGTCGCCGAACACGGCAAGTTGTTGTCGCTGCTGGAGGCGCAGCACGCCGCCATGAAGAAAATTGATATCCCCGCGATGCTGGACCTGGCCCATCAGCAGGAGAACCAGCGTCTGCGCCTGCTTGGTCTGGAGAATCGGCGAAAGACGATCGTTCAGCAGATCGCCGCGGCTGCCAAGCTCAACGAGGAGCCGACGCTGGGACGTCTGATCGAGTTGTTTCCGCCGCACGCCCCCGCGCTGCGGAAGCTGCAGGCCGAGCTGCGCGGCGTGATGGGCAAGATTTCCCAGCGGACCCATTTGTCGTCGCGTTTGTCCGCGGCGGTTCTGGGCCATTTGAACACGGCTTTGCGCATCCTGGCCGGTGCCGTCGAGCGCGCGGGGTTGTACACGAAAAATGGCGTGCCGCGCGTGGCGGCCCGCATCGGCGTCATGGATGCCGTGGGATGAAAAAGGAGATCTCAGGTTTCTTTTTTGAGATCTGAGATTTGAAATCGGATGTCTCTTGTCGGCGCGCTCAATGTCGGTCAAACGGCCCTGGCAGTCAGCCAGGCGTCGATTCAAGTCACGGGCAACAATATCGCCAACTCCGGCAACAGCGATTATTCCCGCGAGGTGGCCGGCGTCACCGCCAATGCCGGCCAGCAACTTCAGCCCGGTGTGTATGTGGGCACCGGGGTCGATTTGTCCTCCGTTCAGCGGCAGGTGGACTTGTCCCTGCAAAACCGGCTGAACTCCGCCATCAGCAACAACGAGGGCGCCAACATCACCCAGCAGTGGAGCGGGCAGATCGAATCGATTTTCAACGCCCTGGGTGATCAGAATCTCAACACGGACATCAGTGACTTTTTGTCCAGTTGGTCGACGCTGGCCAACAACCCCCTGGATACGGCCCAGCGACAGGTCGTCGTCCAGAGCGGCCAGACCCTGACGCAGGAGTTCAACAGCCTTGGTTCGCAACTGGGCACGATTCAAACCGGCATCGGCCAGCAACTGACCACCCTGGCCGGCAACGCCAATCAACTGGCCCAGCAGATCGCCGATCTCAACCAGCAGATCGCCCTGTCGCAGGGGGGCGGCGCCAACCTGGCGCCCGGCGGCAACAACAGCCTGCTCGATCAGCGCGACGGCCTGGTGAAGCAACTGTCCGCCCTGATCAACGTGCAAACGGTGAATCAGGGCGACGGGACGGTCAACGTTTACGTCGGGTCCGAGCCGCTGGTGTTGGGCACCGCCAATCGCGGCCTGAGCGTGCAAACGCAGGCGGTCAACGGGCAGGCCAGTTACCAGTTGGTGTTCGCGGCCGACAACGGGAGCGTCTCGGCCACCGGGGGGCAATTGGGGGCGTTGGAATCCGCCCAGTCGCAGGCCACCGCCGTCTTACAACAGCTCAACGGTGTGGCCGCCGGGTTCATCACCGCCGTGAACAACCTCCACGCCAGCGGCCAGGGCACGGAGGGATTCACCGACGTCACGGGCACCAACCAGGTGCTCGACGCCAACGCCGCGCTGAACAGCACCGCGGCGGGGCTGACCTTCCCGCCACAAAACGGCAGCTTCGTCGTCCACGTGACCGACACCGCCACCGGGTTGTCCAGCAGCACGCTGGTGCCCGTCAGCCTCACCGGCCAAAGCTCGGATACCACCCTGAACGACCTGGTGAGCAGCCTCAACGCCATCGCGGGGGTGCAGGCCTCCATCGTCGGCGGGCGGCTGCGAATTCAGTCCACCGACTCGACTCAGCAAATCACCTTCAGCCAGGACAGCAGCAACACCCTGGCGGCTCTGGGCATCAACACGTTTTTCCAGGGCGGCGACGCGCAGACCATTTCCGTCAATTCGCTGGTGGCCAACAACGTGCAGTATCTGGGCGCGGCGCAGAACGGAGACGCCAGCGACAACCAAAACGCCCTGGCTTTGGCGCAGGCGAATACCGCCGTCCAGACGACCCTGGGCGGGCAAAGTGTCCAATCGGCCTACGACGCCATGATCAACGGCGTGGCCTCGGCGTCCTCCGCCGCCAAGAACAACGTCCAGGCCACGCTCGACATCCGCAACACCCTCGAATCCCAGCGCGACGCGCTCAGCGGCGTGAGCATCAACGATGAGGCGATCAACCTCATTACGCAACAGCAGGCGTTCATGGGCGCTTCCCGCCTCATCTCCACCATCGATCAAATGATGCAAACGCTGATGGCCATTACCTGAAGGTGCACCCCATGGCGATTCTTCCCATAGGTATTTCCCGCGTCAGCAACCTGTTGCAGGCGTCGCTTGTCCAGCAGTCCGTCAGCAGCACGCAATCGCAGATGCTGCAGGTGGAAAACGAGCTTTCCACGGGAAAGCGCATCAACACTCCCAGCGACGATCCGGCGGCCGCCGCCACCATTGGGCAGTTGAACAACACCCTGACGCAGCGAAAGACCTATTCCGACAATATCACCGCCGCCACCAGCCAATTGAGCGAGGCGGATTCCACCCTGGGCGATCTGACCAACCTGCTCCAGCAGGCCCAGGAGATCGCCTCGGCCAACGTTGGCTCCGACGTCACGTCCGACCAGCGGCAAAGCGCCGCGGCCATCGTGCAGAGCATCTACGACCAAGTGCTATCAATCGGCAATAAGACGTTCAACAACATGTATCTGTTCGCCGGCGACGCCGGAGCCTCCGCACCGTTCGCCGCCACCAGCGACGGGGTGCTCTTCCAGGGCTCGGCCACGACGCTCAAGAACGCCGCCGACGCCAGCACCTATCTGGCCTACCAGGTCAGCGGCGCTCAGGTCTTCGGCTCCCTGGCCACGGGCGTGACGGGAGACACCGACATCTCACCGCAACTGACCGCGCAAACCCGCCTGACGGACATCAGCGGCACCTCCAACGACGGAATCCGACTGGGCTCCATCCAAATCAGCGACGGCTCGGTCACCAAGGTCGTGGACCTGTCCTCGGCGCAAAGCATCGGCGACGTGGTTCGCCTCATCAATCAGGCTGGGGTCGGTTCGATCACCGCGTCCATCAGCGGCCAGGGGCTGACGCTCACCGGTTCTGCTTCGGAGAACATCAGCGTTCAGGACGTCGGCGGCACGGCGGCGGCGGATCTGGGAATCGCCACCGGTTCCGGCGGGGCGGGGGTGGGCACGCCGTTGGTCGGCGCGGACATGAACCCCCGAATCACCGCCATGACCCTCATCTCCGATCTTCGCAACGGCAGCGGCATCGACAACGCCGGCCTGGTCATTTCCAACGGCACCACCACCAAAACCATCACCTGGTCGCCAACGGCCACCGTTCAGGATGTGCTCAACGACATCAACGGCGCCGGCCTGGGCCTCAAGGCCCAGATCGACGCCTCCGGCGCCGGCCTGCAAATCCTCAACGCCACCCAGGGAACGTCGATGAGCATCGCGGAAAACGGCGGGCAAACCGCGACGCAGTTGGGCATCCGCACCTTCTCTCCCTCGACGCTCCTGACGCAGCTCAACGGCGGCAAGGGCGTGAACGTGGCTGGCGGCTCCACGGCCGATTTCCAGATCACCCGCGCCGATGGAACGACGTTCACCGTGTCGCTGGGGTCGGCCAAGACCGTTCAGGATGTCATCGACGCGATCAACACGGCCGACGGCGGCGGGGGCGTCACCGCCAGCTTCTCGACCACCGGCAACGGCATCGTGCTGACGGACACCACCGGCGGCAGCGGCACGCTGTCGGTCTCGGCGCTGAACAATTCCACCGCCGCCGCCGACCTCGGCCTGGACTCCGCCCCTGTCGCCAACGTCCTCACAGGCAAGGACGTTGGCTCCGTCCAAAGCACGGGGATCTTCAGCAATTTACAGGCTTTGATCAACGGCCTAAATTCCAACGATCAGGACGAGATCACCACTGCGGGGAGCGGCATCCAGGCGGACATCAGCCGGGTGACTCAGGTTCGCGGCCAGACGGGTGCGGTGGAGCAGGAACTGTCCAACCGCTCGGACCAGATCACGCAGGAAAACACCGCAACGCAATCCCTGATTTCGCAGCTCCAGGACACCGACATGACCACCGCCATCACGCAGTATCAGACGTTGCAGACGGCGTTGCAGGCGAGTCTGCAGACGGCGGCCACGTCGCTGAACCTGTCGCTGCTGGATTTCCTTGCGTGAGGCGGGCGTGGCACGCGGATTGCTTGATGTGACGTGCAATCTAGATTGCAAAGAGAAAAGAAGCAATCGATTGCACCAGGCGCGGAAAAATCTGCCGGGAGCGGCGGAAATTGCCGGCCGGGGACCGCGGTGGAAGACGCGGCCGGTGAACGGAAGAAGCTGGCCTATCGGGTTGGGCGGAGCCAGACCCGAAACCGGTGGAGCCGGTGGCCAACGCGGCGGAGCCGATCGCCGATGACGGCGGAGCCGATCGTCCAACGCGGCGGAGCCAAAGTGCGTGTGCGGCGGAGACGCACACAATGGGACGCCTAGCCGGCGCCGTGGCAGAAGGCCGGCGGTCCCGGGGACCCACGGCAACAGGATGGACGCGGCGGAGCCGCGCAAGGCCGACGGTGTGTCGCCGGCGGCGAAGGATTCGCAACCAGCAGACGCTGCGGAGGCGCCGGCTGGCCCATGCGGGATTGGAGCACACATGGAGATCGAGACTTCTCGCTTTGGAGTTCTGTCCGTCGACGAGGAACGCATGATGACGTTCCCACGCGGGCTGCTGGGGTTCCCCAGTCACACGCGATTCGCGCTCATTCAGACCGGCCAGGGGAACTATTTCTTCTGGCTGCAGAGCGTGGATGATCCCAACCTGGCGTTCGTCGTGACCGACCCGACCACCTTTTTCAAGGACTACGACGTCGCCCTGCGGGATGAGACCGTGGCTGAGCTGGACCTGAGCGACCTCAAGTTCATTCAGGTGTTCGTGATCTGCAACAAGGTCGGCGATTGGCTTACCGGCAACCTGCTGGGGCCGATCGTGGTCAACGCAGCCAACCGGCTGGCGCAGCAGGTGGTCTTGACCGAAAAGAAATGGACCACCCGTCAGCCGCTGCTCAGGCTCCAGGCCGAAGTGGCCTTGGCCAAATCGGCGTGAAGCGGCTGCTTCGGGCGGCCTGAATAGGCCGCGCGGATGCAGCGAATTTTTTGGTGACACGGATGTCATGAGCGGCCGCGCCATGCGGCCGGATCGGGCGGAGGCGTTTGCCCGCCCCAGGAAGGAGCCTGAAACATGCTGGTCCTTTCCCGACAGCGCGATGAGACGATCATGATCGGCGATGACGTCGAGGTCACCGTGGTAGACATCCGCGGCGACAAGGTGCGTCTGGGCATCAATGCCCCCAAGGAGATCGCCGTCCATCGCAAGGAAGTGTATGACGCCATCCGCCGCGAAAATAAAGCGGCGGCGCAGGTCAAGCCCGAGGATCTTTCGGGTATAGGAAAGATCGGTCCCAAGAGTCCCGACAAGGAATCCAACAAGTGATGGGACGGCGCCTTGCCCGCCGCGACGCTAAGTCGCCCGGGCAAAACGCTCGGCCCAAAACCATTCCCTTCGCCATCAACAATCATGGAGGATTGACATGGCCCGCATTAACACAAACGTCGCGTCGCTGATTGCCCAGAACGGTCTGGCCAACTCCCAGAAAGCCCTCAATCAGACGCTTCAACGCCTCAGCACCGGTCTGCGCATCAACAGCGGCGCGGATGATCCCGCCGGTTTGATCGCCAGCGAGAGCCTCAAGAGCGAGATGGCCGGCATCCAGCAGGCCATCAGCAACAGCTCCCAAGCGACCAACGTCATCTCCACCGCCGACGGCGCCCTAACCGAGGTCTCCTCGCTCCTGCAGGACATCAAGGCTCTGGTCGTCCAGTCCGCCAACAGCGGCGCCCTCTCGCCGGAGGAAATCCAGGCCAATCAGCTTCAAGTCGACTCGGCCGTTCAGAGCATCACGCGCATCGCCGGCACCACCAGTTTCGCCGGCTTGCACTTGCTGGATGGAAGCCTGGATTACATCACCAGCGGCGTCTCCAGCGCCGTCACTTCGCTGAACATTTCCCAGGCCAACCTCGGCCAACAGGCCAGCATGCCTGTAAACGTCAACGTCATCTCCAGCGCCAAGGTTGCGGACTTGCAGTTCCGCGGCAGCGCCATCGCGCAGAGCACCACCCTGGAGATCGCCGGCAATACCGGCGTGCAAACACTCTCCTTCGTGAGCGGAACCGCGGCCTCCGCCATCGCCTTTGCCATCAACAACATCTCCGACAGCACCGGCGTCAAGGCCGCCCTCATCACCGCCTCCAACGCCGCCTCCGGGATCAACTTCACCAGCACTGACTTTGGGTCCAAGAGCTTTGTCTCCATTCAGGCCCAATCCGGCTCGTTCACCACCACCGACACCACCGGCGCCAACAAGACGCGCGCTGAAGGCGCCGACGCCGTCGCCACCATCAACGGCGCCGTCACCGTCGGCGACGGGCTGAGCCTCAAGCTCAACACTTCCACCCTCGACCTGGACCTCACGCTCAACGCCAACTTCAACGCCGGCCAGACCAGCTTTGCCATCACCGGCGGTGGGGCCCTGTTCCAGTTGGGCGCCCAGGTTGCCAGCAATCAGCAGGTGAGCATCGGCATCGGCTCCGTCGCTGCCAGCCGACTTGGCAACAACGCCGTCGGGTTCCTCAATGACATCGTTACCGGCGGCGCCAACACGTTGGTGGGCGGCAAGTCCGAGCAGGCCAGCCAGATCGTCGACGCCGCCATCTCGCAGGTTGCCACCCTCCGCGGGCGATTGGGCGCGTTCGAAGAGAACACCCTGCAGACCAATTCCGACAGCCTGCAAGTGGCGCTGCAGAACGTGACCAGCAGCGAGAGCACCATCACGGATGCGGATTTTGCCGCCGAAACCAGCAACCTGACGCGCGAGCAGGTCCTCACTCAGGCCGGCACCAGCGTCTTGGCCACCGCCAACAGCACGCCTCAGACGGTCCTGACCCTGCTGACAGGCCGTTGATTTTCGCTGGGGATGAATTTTGTGTCGCGACGAGCGGCCCGCCATCGGGCCGCTTTTTTTGTGCCAATAAGCGCCGCTGTTTCTTGGTTGCTCGATTAAACTGAGCGTGCCCGCGCGCCGATTACTGCGGTGCTCCAATTTCTCCATCGCCGCCGTGCGCTGTGGTCGGCGCGCCGGCGCATTTTTTTCATCATTTACTGCGCATCTAAAGTGGCCCCCGGTCGTCGTCGATACGCCGGATGACGCCGTGGACCGGATTGGTCACTTCGCTGCATGGCGCCGCGCGAGGAGGGGCGCGATTCGTGGATCGGCGGGCCGACGCGATGCGTCAAGGCCCGCAGGCGGCCCCGAGCTACCGAAGGTGTCCCCTGACCTGCCGGTTTCAGCCACAACAGGGAAGTGCTTCTTTCGTCACGGAGCGATACTCCCATGAGCGTCATCAACACTAACGTCAGCTCGCTCATCGCACAGCGAGCCCTTGTCCAGAACAACAACAGTCTTTCGACCAGCTTGCAACGACTCAGCACCGGTCTGAAGATCAACAGCGGTGCGGATGATCCGGCGGGCTTGATTGCCAGCGAGACCCTCAAGGCTGAGCAAACCGGTATCCAAACCGCGATCAGCAACGCCAGCCGAGCCGGCAACATCATTGGAACCGCCGAAGGCGGTCTCAACGAGGTCAGCTCGCTATTGACCCAGATGCAAGGCCTGGTCGGCCAGGCGGCCAACAGCGGCGGCCTAAGCCCCGACGAAGTGTCGGCCGATCAGTTGCAGGTGGACTCGATCTTGTCCACCATCAACCGCATCGCCCAGTCCACCACGTTCGAAGGGCGTCAGTTGCTTAACGGCAACCTGGACTACACCACCAGCGGCGTGACGGCGTCGACCCTCACCGACGTGAAGATCAACAGCGCCGCGATTCCCGACGGCAGCACGGTGGCAGTGGCGGTGCAGGTGGTCAGCTCGGGCACCACGGCGGCGGTCGGATACACCGGCGGCACGATCACCGGTTCGACGGTCACGCTGGAAGTGGCCGGGAACCTGGGCACGCAGCAATTGTCGTTTGCCTCGGGCACAACGGTCAGCTCGATCGCGACGGCGATCAACGGCGTGAAGAACGCCACGGGTCTGTCCGCCCAGGTCAGCGGCAGCGACCTGCGGATCAACTCGACGCAGTACGGCTCGGCGCAGTTTGTGAGCGTCAAGGCGGTGGCCGGTACGGTCAGCGGCCTGAGCACCAACGAGGCGTTCGGCACCAATGCGAACGTCACCATCAACGGTGCCGCGGCTGAAGTCAATGGTCTGGACGTGAACTACCGTGCCTCCAACCTGGACGTCAGTCTGACCCTGGCCAAGGCGTTCGACAAGCCCGGCACCAAGACGTTCAACATCACCGGCGGCGGAGCGACCTTTGCGTTAGGGTCGCAGGTCACCGAAGCCAACAAGGCCTCCATCGGCGTGGCGTCGGTGTCCACGGGCAGCTTGGGGAGCAACAGCGTCGGATTCCTCAACACGCTGGGCAGCGGTGGGACCAACAGCCTCAACAGCGGCAACCTGGCGGTGGCGCAGCAGATTCTGAGCAGCGCCATTTCTCAGGTAGCCAGCCTGCGAGGCCGGCTGGGTGCGTTC
>DBZL01000009.1:21066-29675 GCA_002311745.1 Phycisphaerales bacterium UBA1161
CGTGACCAGATCCTCTCGCAGGCGGCCACCACGGTGTTGGCTCAGGCCAACACAATGCCCGATCAGGCGCTGACACTCTTGAAAGGCGGTTGATCAGCCGTTCTACGCGGCGTCTGATGTGGCGGAGCCATAGGCTTCTTTTCTCACAAGGCCCCCGGCCCTCGGCCGGGGGCCATTTTCATTCCCCCATCCCCACGTCCCATAAGTGTGCCCATTGCGCGTGTACTTATTTCGTTTTTTTCATCAAAGGCATTTCCAAGGCGTGAGCCGCATTACACTCGCCCCATAACCGCCCGCCCTCCGCGGTCAAAAACTTTCTGAAAGATTCCTAAAGTCGCCGGTCGATCCGCTGACGTGGCGGATAACAGCCGGTGCACCCTTGCCAACGGTTTTGGATTTGGGTCGGCCCGGCACGCCTCGTGAGAAAGGAGTACTGCAACCACCATGAGGGAGCCCAAGGCTCCCAACCCAAGCGTCCTGTCGTATACAGCGGCGCTTTGACCCTGGGGCCTTCGTGGGCTTCCAGCAGGCGGCCGGCGAAACCCCCTGATTCGCCGGTCGAACGTGATCAGGGGACGGACATCGCCAGTCCCGGTACCTCGGGACTCATGAAAGACGGACCGCAGATTCGCTCTTTCGCGATGACACAGTCATGGAGAGACAACTATGAGCAGAATTAACACCAACGTTCCTTCACTGATTGCCCAACGCGCGTTGGAGACAAACAATCAGAGCCTCAATACCAGCTTGCAACGTCTGAGCACAGGTTTGCGGATCAACAGCGGTGCGGATGATCCGGCAGGCTTGATTGCCAGCGAGACCCTCAAGGCCGAGCAGACCGGTATCCAAACCGCGATCAGCAACGCCAGCCGAGCCGGCAACATCATTGGAACCGCCGAAGGCGGTCTCAGCGAAGTCAGCTCGCTATTGACCCAGGTCCAAGGCCTGGTCGGCCAGGCGGCCAACAGCGGCGGCCTGAGCGCCGACGAAGTGGCGGCCGATCAGTTGCAGGTGGACTCGATTCTGTCCACCATCAACCGCATTGCCCAGTCCACCACGTTCGAAGGTCGTCAGTTGCTTAACGGCAACCTGGACTACACCACCAGCGGCGTGACGGCGTCGACCCTCAGCGACGTGAAGATCAACAGCGCCGCGATTCCCGACGGCAGCAAGGTGGCGGTGGCAGTGCAGGTGGTCGCCTCAGGCACCACGGCGGCGATCGGATACACCGGCGGCGTAATCACCGGGTCGACGGTCACGCTGGAAGTGGCCGGGAACCTGGGGACGCAGCAATTGTCGTTTGCCTCGGGCACGACGATCAGCTCGATCGCCACGGCGATCAACGGCGTGAAGAACGCCACGGGCCTGTCGGCCCAGGTCAGTGGTTCGGACCTGCGGATCAACTCGACGCAGTACGGCTCGGCGCAGTTTGTGAGCGTCAAGGCGGTGGCCGGCACAGTCACGGGCCTGGCCACCAACGAGGCGTTCGGCACCGATGCGAACGTCACCATCAACGGTGCCAAGGCGGAAGTCTCCGGTCTGGACGTGAACTACCGTGCATCCAACCTGGACATCAGCCTGAGCTTGGCCAAGGCGTTCGACACGCCAGGCACTGCGACGTTCTACATCACCGGCGGCGGAGCGACCTTCGCGTTAGGGTCGCAGGTCACCGAAGCCAACAAGGCCTCCGTCGGCGTGGCTTCGGTGTCCACGGGCAGCCTGGGGAGCAACAGCGTCGGATTCCTCAACACGCTGGGCAGCGGTGGGACCAACAGCCTCAACAGCAACAATCTGGTGGTGGCGCAGCAGATTCTGAGCAGCGCCATTTCCCAGGTCGCCAGCTTGCGAGGCCGGCTGGGTGCGTTCCAGACGTACACGATCGGGTCGACGGTGAACAGCCTGGGCGTTGCGTATGAGAACGCCTCGGCGGCTCAGTCGGCGATCGCGGACACGGACTTTGCGTCCGAGACCAGCAACCTGACGCGTGACCAGATCCTCTCGCAGGCAGCCACCACGGTGTTGGCCCAGGCCAACGCGGCCCCTCAAGAAGCCTTGACCCTGCTGAAAGGCGGCTAAGAGTGGTCTGGTAGTTCTTACCTTCTCACGATCGTTCATCCACCCCCGGGTACTGCACCCGGGGGTGGCTTCTTTTTGGGGGTTTGAATTCACGGGGCGCGTGGATACTTTTTATCGATCCAACCTGAGGCGGGCGGCATGAGCATCCTGTGGCCGGCGGCGGCATTGGCGATCCCTTTGCTCTTCCTCCTGATCGGTTGCACCGATTCGGCCGGCGCTTCCGCATCCGGGCGGCCGCTTTATCGCCACGGCGGCGCCGCCGTCAACCAGCGCGTGCAGGACCTGCTGAATCGCATGACGCTGGCGGAGAAGGTGCAGCAGCTCCGCGGCGTCGCGGCATTCGCGGACCAGATCACCACCGATGGGCGCTTCGATCCCGCCAAGGCCGCACCGTTGATGGACCACGGCATCGGCCAGCTCGGGCCCATCCGCTGGGAGGCGACTCGCGAAGTCGCCCTGCGCAACGCCATCCAGAAATATCTGACGGAGCAAACCCGCCTTGGCATCCCCGCCATGTTCCACGATGAAGCCTGCCACGGCTTCCTTGCCCAGGGCGTGACATCATTTCCGGTTCCGATCGGCCTGGCCTGCTCGTGGAACCCGGATCTGATGCAAAGGATTTTCGCGACCGTTGCGGGAGAGATGCGCGCCCGCGGCGTGGGCCATGCGCTGGCGCCGGTCGTGGACATCTGCCGCGACCCACGCTGGGGACGGACCGACGAAACGTTGGGCGAGGACCCGTACCTCAACGGCGTGCTGGCGGCCGCGGTCGTACGCGGGTTGCAGGGCAGCGACGACGGCACGGTCGCGCCCGGCCACGTCGCGGCGACGCTCAAGCATTTCGCCGGGCACGGTCAGCCGCAAAGCGGCGTCAACCGCGCCCCGGCCGACGTGGGCCTGCGCGATTTCTACGACTCGCACCTGGCGGCTTTCCGCATCGCCATTGCGCAGGGGCACCCGGCGGCGGTCATGCCCAGCTACAACGAAGTCGATGCCGTGCCCTCGCACGCCAACGCATGGCTCCTCCAGGACGTGCTGCGAAAGGAATTCCATTTTGACGGACTGATCGTCTCGGATTACAGCGGCGTGGAATATCTGCACGACGTGCACGGCGTCACCGCGGACCACGCCGACGCGGCCGCCAAGGCGCTGCTGGCCGGCGTCGACGTCGATCTGCCCAAGGGCATTGCCTTCGCGCATCTCCAAGAACTCGTCGAGCAAGGTCGCGTGCCGATGTCCGCCGTCGACCGGGCCGTGGCGCGGGTTCTGCGCCTCAAATTCGAACTGGGACTGTTTGATAACCCGTGCGTCGATCCGCAAAAAGCGATCGAGGTCACGCACCGGCCGGAGTCGGCGCAACTGGCCCTGGAGGCGGCGCGGCAATGCATCGTGCTACTCAAAAATCGCGACCGCGTCCTGCCGATCCCGCGGGACAAGTACAAGACGATCGCGGTGATCGGGCCCAACGCGGCGCAGGCGCGCCTCGGCAGCTACAGCGGCGAGCCTTGGCACACGGTCTCGATCCTCCAGGGCGTGCAACAGAAGCTCGCGGGTAAAGGCAACGTCCTGTGGGCTGATGGATGCAAAATCACCACGAATCTTCCGGACAGTTCCTACGACGCGTGGAAAAAAGTCGTCGCCCCCGAGTTCCCCACGGAGGCGCAGAACCGCGCGTCGATCACCGAGGCTCTGGCCGTGGCGCGGCGGGCCGATCTGATCGTCCTGGTCCTGGGTGAAAACGAAACGCTTTGCCGCGAGGCGTGGGAGGGCGGCCACGTCGGCGATCGCGCATCGCTGGAACTGCCCGGGGCGCAAAATGATCTGGCCGATGCCCTCTTCTCATTGGGCAAGCCCGTCGTGGTGTACCTCATGAATGGCCGGCCTCTGGCCGTGCCGCGGGTGACCCAGAAGGCCGACGCACTGCTCGAAGGGTGGTATCTGGGCCAGGAAACCGGCACGGCCGTCGCCGACGTGCTCTTCGGCGACGTGAATCCCTCCGGCAAACTCACCATCACCATCCCGCGAGCCACCGGCCAGGTCCCCGCGTATTACAACTGCAAGCCCGGCGCGCGGCTGTTCGATTACGTCGACCAATCCAACCAGCCGCTCTTCCCCTTCGGCTTTGGGCTCAGCTACACGACGTTCTCCTATTCCGCTCCCGTTCTTTCGGCTGCGGCCATGCCCGCGGACGGCCAAGTCACCGTCAGCACCACCGTCACCAACACCGGCAAACTCGGCGGCGACGAGATCGTGCAGCTTTACATCCACCAGAAACTCAGCTCCGTCACGCGTCCGACCAAGCAACTCGAAGGTTTTTCGCGCATCTCGCTTGCCCCCGGGCAAGCGCGCACCGTAGCGTTCACCATCAACAAAGAGACCCTGGCGTTTCGCGACATTCACATGAACTACACGGTTGAGCCGGGCGACTTCGACGTAATGGTGGGCCCCTCCTCCGCCGAGCTTCAGAAAATCACACTCAGGGTCACGCCATGACCGGTTTCTTGGCGCGTTTTAGCTTGGCGGTTCAACGGCATTCGGACATGATGGTAACCCGATGGATCAGCCGGATGAGTCGGCAACGGTTCGCAGCGGCGATGTTCGCGACCGGACCGGGGTGCGCGAAGCGCGGATTTCGCTGGTTCTTCTGCTGGCCATCAATCTGTTCAATTACGTGGATCGGTACGTGTTGGCGGCGGTGGTGCCCAAGATTCGCCAGTCGCTGCTTCCCCATGCCGGACCCAGCGGAGACCTCGGGTTAACCGGAACCTTGGCCACCGCGTTCATCGTTTCTTACATGCTGACCGCCCCCATCTTCGGCTGGCTGGCCGATCGCATGTCGCGTTGGGTGCTGGTGGGATTGAGCGTCATCGTGTGGAGCCTGCTGACTGGTGGATCGGGCCTGGCCGCCACGTTTTCCATTTTGCTTCTGACACGCCTGATGGTGGGCATCGGCGAAGCCGGCTATGGGCCGGCCGCTCCGACGATCATTTCCGATCTGTTCCCCATTCAGCGCCGCGGACAGGTGCTGGCTTGGTTTTACATGGCGATTCCCGTCGGCAGCGCGCTAGGCTACGCCATCGGTGGCGTGGTCGGCTCATGGCTCGGCTGGCGGGCGGCGTTTTACGCGGTGACGCCTCCCGGGCTGCTTCTGGGGATTTTTTGTTTTCTGCGGAAAGATCCCCCGCGCGGCGCATCCGACCATGCCCGATGCCGCCAGAACGGCGCTCGCCTGGCCGATTATCTGCTTCTGCTTCGCACGCCATCGTATGTGCTGGATACCGCCGGCATGGCGGCGATGACCTTCGCCGTCGGTGGAATCGCCTTCTGGTTGCCCACGTATTTCCACGAGGTTCGCCGGGCCGGAACGCTGGCAGATGTGAACCTGATCTTCGGCGCGACCACGGTGATTGCGGGGATCACGGCGACGCTCTTGGGCGGGATTGCCGGCGACAAGCTGCGCAGCCGGTTTCCCGGCTCCTACTTTCTGGTCTCCGCGGTCGGCATTCTGCTGTGTTGTCCGCTGATCGAGCTCATGGTGTACCTGCCGTTTCCCTGGGCGTGGGTTGCCTGTTTTGCCGCGGAATTTTGCCTATTTTTCAACACCGGCCCGTCCAACACCATCCTGGCCAACGTCACGCACCCGTCGGTGCGGGCCACGGCCTTTGCCATGAATATTTTTCTGATCCACGCCTTGGGCGATGCGCCGTCACCGCCGATCCTGGGGCACGTTGCGGAAAGGTTCGGTTGGAACGCCGCCTTCGGCATTGTCACCGCCGTCACCGCGCTGGGCGGTTTGCTTTGGCTTGCCGGCGCCAGATTCCTCGCCGCCGACACCGCGGCCGCGCCGAACCGAGTTGCCTAGCCATCGGGGCCCAGAAGTTCCCGCAACGGCACCGCGGGATCTTTTAATCTTTCCTCATTGCCGTCGATCCGCAGCCGGCGACGGACGAATTCCGGCAGGATGTCCGCCTCCGTCGGCGGTCCCACCGTGATGATCTGGGCGACGCGCCCGTCGGCGGCGACGCCGAACTCCACAAACCGCGGCGACGGGGCGCCGGCGCTGCCGCGAACGATCCGCCGATCCACGATTTTTCCCTCGCCCCAAACGTTCAGCTCCAGGTCCGCCACTCGGCTTTCAAAATGGCTGACCGCGTCGAAACTTGCTTCCATGCCGGCCATATTGGCCCCCGCGATCCGGCCCGTCAGGGCGGCGCTATCCCAATGATCCAGCAACCGGTGCTTGCCGAACAGCGGGTCGAAGATGGCGGCGCAATCGCCCGCGGCGTAAATGTGCCCAATATTCGTGCGGCATCGCTGATCCACCAGAATGGCCTTTTCGGCGATGATCGGCGTGCCGCGAAGAATCTCCTTGTGCACCTCCAGTCCAACGGCCGCCACGGCAAAATCGCACTCGAGCGATTCAACGGCGCCGCCGCAAGCCAAGATCACACGCTGCACGCGTCCGTCTCCCTCCAGCCGCACGGCGCGGCTGTTCAGGTGCACGGCGACGCCGCGCCAACCCAGGAAACGAGCCAGCGCCTTTCCCGTGGTCTCGCCGGCCAGGTGGTCCCACGGATGTTCGCCGGCGACGGCCAGGTCGACGTGCAGGCCGGCAGTGCTCAGCGTCCCGGCGATCTCCAGGCCCAGCACACCGGCGCCGATCACCACGGCCCGGCCGCGGCCCGCTTTGTCCGGGTGCGGCCGGCCCTCGCGACGCGCTTTATCCATCGCGTGACCCAGCCGCTCGGCATCCTCCAGCGTTCGAAGGTAAAGCAGGTTGGGCAATGCCGCTCCCGGCACGGACAGGCGCTTGGCCCCGCCGCCCGTCGCGATCAGCAAATGATCGAATGAAATCTCCTCGCCATTGGCCAGCGTCGCGCTGTGGCGATGGATGTCGAGGCGCGAGACGCGCTGACTCGTGCGAAGCCGCACTCGATGCTCCACGAACCATTCCGCCGGATGGGTGAACAGCTCCTCATGTCCGCGCCGGCCCAGCAAGAATTCCTTGCTGAGCGGAGGCCGGTGGTAGGGGCGGGTGTTTTCCTGACCGACAAGGAGCAACTCGCCGTTGGCATCGAGCCGGCGGATTTCCTGGGCCGCATGGCTGGCGGCCACGCCGCCTCCGACCAATAGATATCTCACGTGCAGATCGCTCATGGAACAGAAGGCTCCAAAGAATAAGACGGCCAACAAGCCGCGATGTTTGACAACCGACTGCGGGTCGTCTGTCGCGGCCGGGGGCGAAACAAATCTGCGAACGATTGCGGCAATCGGCGTGCCGCAGACGCGGGCCAACAAAATCCCACTTGACAGGCGACGAGAATAGACTATCAT
Source organism: Phycisphaerales bacterium UBA1161 (assembly GCA_002311745.1). Taxonomy (GTDB): domain Bacteria; phylum Planctomycetota; class Phycisphaerae; order Tepidisphaerales; family Tepidisphaeraceae; genus UBA1161. The sequence goes on from DBZL01000009.1 coordinate 28,477, forward strand.
TTCATGCGGATAATAGGATGGATAAGACCACCGCACAGCCCGAGGCGATTTGTGGCTGGATGGAGTGCCTGTCTGATCCTAAGCGTCTGCGCATACTGCACTTACTACAAGGAAACGAGCTTGGCGTGGTGGAGCTTTGCGACGTCTTGCAGTCGCCGCAATCGACTATTAGCCGTCATCTGAAGGTGTTAAGTGACGCCCGCTGGGTACGCAACCGCAAGCAGGGCACAACCCATTTTTATCGCACGATTCTCGAAGAATTGGACCCCGCCGCACGGCGGCTGTGGCTGGTGGCGCGGCAGCAGACCGAGCGCTGGCCAACCGTGCGGCAGGATCAACTGCGGCTGCAACGGCGGCTGTTGCAGCGCGGGCGCGACGGCCAGGCCTTTTTTGCGGGCGCCGCCGCCCGATGGGACAGATTCCGAAGCGAACTCTATGGCCATACATTCTCCACCTCCGCCGTCCTGGCCATGCTGCCGGACAGCCACGTGGTGGCGGACCTGGGCTGCGGGACCGGACAGATCGCCGCGATGATCGCGCCGTTTGTGCGGCAGGTCATCGGCGTGGACAACTCGCCGGCGATGCTCAAGGCGGCTGTCCGCCGCCTGGCGGAATGGAAAAACGTCGAGTTGCGCCGAGGGGACTTGGCCGCGCTGCCCATAGATGACGGCTTCTGCGACGCCGCATTGCTGGTGCTGGCATTGACGTACGTCGCTGATGCTGCCGGCGTCATCCGGGAAATGTCGCGGATTCTCAAACCCGGCGGCCGCGCGGTCATCGTCGATCTGCTCCCGTACGACCGCGATGACTTCCGCCGACAGTTGGGTCAACGCTGCATGGGTTTTGATTTGGACGAACTACGGCGATGGATGACGGCGGCCCAATTTCATGTGACGATATGCCAACCGCTTCCCCCGGAACCGAAGGTCAAAGGCCCGGCGTTATTTTTGGCGGCCGGCCGCAGGGAAATTCAAGGAGCTGCTCATGACTCGCGTGACGGCACAACCAACTAAGGCGGACAAAGTTCCGCGGGTTTTGGAGTTCAAAGTGAAGGACCTTTCCCTGGCCGATTGGGGCGGCAAGGAGATTCTGCTTGCCGAGCAGGAGATGCCGGGCCTGATGGCCGTGCGCCAGGAGTACGCGGCCAAGCAGCCCCTGGCCGGCTTGCGCATCATGGGCTCGCTGCACATGACCATCCA
>DBZL01000009.1:29733-38090 GCA_002311745.1 Phycisphaerales bacterium UBA1161
TCGCTGCACATGACCATCCAGACGGCGGTGCTGATCGAAACGCTCACCGCCCTGGGCGCGACCGTGCGCTGGTGCTCGTGCAACATTTTCAGCACGCAGGACCACGCGGCCGCGGCCGTCGTCGTCGGACCCCAAGGCAGCGTCGAAAAACCGCAGGGTACTAGCGTCTTTGCCTGGAAGGGCGAGACACTCCAAGAGTATTGGTGGTGCACGGAGCGTGCGATGGATTTCGGCGATGGACGCGGGCCCAATCAGATCGTCGATGACGGCGGCGACGCGACGCTGCTGATCCACAAGGGCTACGAGTACGAAACCGCCGGCAAGGTCCCATCCCCCGATTCAAGCGACAACGAGGAATTCAAGGAGGTTCTCAAGGTGCTGGCCAAGTGCTTCAAGCAGGACGGGCAGCGCTGGCACAAGGTGGCGGCCGAGGTCCGCGGCGTCAGCGAAGAGACCACCACCGGCGTGCATCGCCTGTACGAAATGCAGAAAGCCGGCACGCTTCTCTTTCCCGCGATCAACGTCAATGACTCGGTCACCAAGAGCAAGTTCGACAATCTGTACGGCTGCCGGCACTCGCTGGTGGACGGGCTGATGCGGGCGACGGACGTGATGCTCAGCGGCAAGGTGGCCGTGGTCTGCGGCTACGGCGACGTGGGCAAGGGCTGCGCCCAATCCCTCCGCGGACAGGGAGCGCGCGTGATCATTACCGAGATCGATCCCATCTGCGCCCTCCAGGCCGCCATGGAAGGGTATCAGGTGCTCACCGTTGATGACGTGGTGCAAACGGCGGACATCTTCATCACCGCCACGGGCAATCAGCGCATCATCACTGCCGAGCACATGGCCAAGATGAAAGACAAGGCCATCGTCGGGAACATCGGCCACTTCGACAATGAAATCGACATGGCGGGCTTGAAGAAGGTCAAAGGGATCAAGAAGACCAACATCAAGCCGCAGTACGACATGTGGACGTTTCCCCCAACCGCCGACCGCAGGTCTGGGCACAGCGTACTGATTCTGGCCGAGGGCCGGCTGCTGAATCTCGGCTGCGCCACCGGCCATCCGAGCTTCGTGATGAGCAACAGTTTCACGAATCAGACGATTGCCCAGATCGAGTTAGCCACGAATCGCGACAAGTACGAGAAGAAGGTCTACGTGTTGCCCAAGCACCTGGACGAGAAGGTGGCGCGATTGCACCTGGCCAAGGTCGGCGCCAAGCTGACAAAGCTGACCAAGGAGCAGGCGGAATACATCGGCGTCCCCATCGACGGGCCGTACAAGAGCGAGCACTATCGGTATTGAACTGCCCGCCGCGATGTGGGGCGGGGCAGACGGCCGGCGGCGATGCGGCGACGTAAATGACTCTTGCGCCATGGACAGCGGGGCTGCCTAATTCCTAAGATACCTATGCCCTTAAGGGCAGGAGCAATTTTATGAGCATGTTCGGACCCCCACCCTTTTCGCAAGGGCGTCGCCCCTATCCGCTGGACTATGAGGCCCAGGCGGGATCGCCGACGGTCATCTCGTTCTTCAACGCCGTCTACGCCTGGATGGCGGCGGGGCTGGCGTTGACGGCGGTGGTCGCCTGGTGGGTGTCGAGCCATGCGGCGGTCATGCAGCGCGTGTTTACGGGCGGATCGCTGATCCTGATCTTCGTGGCGCAGATCGTGCTGGTGGTGGTGATCTCCATGGCCGTGCAGCGCATCGGCGCCACCGCGGCCACGGCGCTGTTTCTGCTTTACGCGGCCCTCAACGGCTTGACTCTTGCGGGGCTTTTTTGGGTTTACACGCTCTCCAGCATCGCCGGGGCGTTTATCGCCTCGGCGGCGATGTTCGGGGCCATGAGCGTCTACGGCATGTTCACGCGCACGGACCTGTCCGGGTGGGGCAAATTGCTGTTCATGGGGCTGATCGGAATCATCATCGCCTCGGTGGTCAACATGTTCCTGGCCAACAGCACGCTCTCGTGGATCGTGTCGTACGCGGGAGTGGCGATTTTCGTGGGGCTGACGGCCTACGACACGCAGCGTCTGCGGCAGATCGCGTATTCCACGGCCGGCGACGGGGCTTTGGCGGCGCGCATGTCCGTCGTGGGGGCGCTCATGCTCTACCTGGATTTTTTGAACCTGTTCTTGTTCCTGGTTCAGATCATGGGGAATCGTCGGCGGTAGGCGAATCTTCGCCGCTGAGCGTCCCGACAGGTCGGGACCGCGCCCGGGAGGAAAAATCATCCACCGCCACGCGCTTCACGCGGCGGCCGATCCGGCAGAAAGTCTCATAGGGGACCGTTCCATCCATCTCGGCAATCCGGTAGACGCTGGCTGGAGACAGCGGATCGTTGTCCAGCACGGTTACCTCATCGCCAAGGGCCGCCTGGGTGGCGTTGCTCAGGTCGATCACGGTCAGGTCCATGCTGACGCGACCGGCGACTTTGGCGGGCTGGCCGCGGATCATCATGATCCCGCGGTTGGAGAGGCTGCGCGGATAACCATCGGCGTAGCCGACGGGGATCAGTCCCAGTCGCGTCGGTCGATCGGCGATCCACGTCTGTCCGTAGCCGACGGCCGCGCCGGCCGGCACGTCGCGGATGCCGATCAGCGGCGCCGTCCATCGCATCGCCGGACGCAGATGTCGGTCCATGGATGGCCGGCAGGTTGGATCAATTCCGTAGACGCTGATTCCGGGACGCACCATATCCAGCCAGGCCTGCGGCTGGAAAAAAACCCCGGCGGAATTGGCGGCGCTGCGATGCGGCCGACCGGGGCGCTGCGGGTTGCACAGCTCCTGCGTCGCACGCAGGAAGCGCGACAGTTGTTCATCGTTGAACGGATTGCGCGGCTCATCGGAGGAGGCAAAATGCGTCGCCACCCCGACCAACCGCAGCGCCGGCAGAGCCAGGACCTTGCGGGCCAGATCGCCAAATTCCTCGATGTCGACGCCCGCGCGGTTCATGCCGGTGTTGAGCATGATCTGGACGCTGGCGCGCTGGTGTCGCGAAAGGGCGATGCGGTTCAGGTCATCCGCCGCTGCGGCCGAGGCCAGCGTCAGCACCCAGCCGTGCTGCGTCGCGGCTTCCAGGCGCGACCGCTGACCGCCCAGGTAGGCGTTCTCCACGGGGCGAAGCACGAACAGGGGCAGATCGGACGCCGGCAGCGCCGCCGCCTCTTCGATGTCCGCCACGGCCAGGGCATCGACCATCGGCGGCTCGGCGTCGCCGTCGGTGAAGTTGCAGAGCGTGTCCACGACAATCTGAGCGTCATGGCCGTAAGCGTCGGCCTTCACCACCGCGCAAATTTTCACGTTGGGTCCGATGGTCTTTCGGATCAAACCGACGTTGTGCAGGATGGCCGAGCGGGAGATAAAACAGCGGGGTTCGCCCGGGGAGTGCTTCGCGTCCATGCGATATACCGAAAAAGACTTCGCCGGCTCCGTCCAGCGACCCAGTCACTATACCGAGGATGCGGACAAGAATAAAGCCGCGTGCTGAAAGAGGCGTTGGAAAATTCGAATGACGAATGACGAATGACGAATCAATGACCGAATGACCGAATGACGAGCATATGCCGCTTTTCATTCGTCATTCGTCATTCGAATTTCGTCATTTCCCCGGCCGCATCCTCAACCCGATCCTGCGTCAATTGCGCCACAGGCCGGGGATCATGTCTTGCGGGTGCTGCGCAGGGGATCGGCTTTTCCGGCTTGTTGGAACGCCGCCTCGCGTCCCTTGCAGCCGCGGCAGATCCAGCACGGATCGGCCGTGTTCTCGACGCAGCTCCACGTGCGATCCAGCGGCGCTGCCACCTGGAATCCCACGTCCACCACCTGCCACGGCTCCAGCTCCAGCAGCGGCGTGAGAATTTCCAATTCGGTTTGACCGCAGGGAAGTTGAACCAGTTCATTCCAGATCTGGAAATACTCGGTGAGCTGCGCCAGTTCGTCCGCCGCGCCGCCGAAGCGCGACCCGCAATAAACGGCGGCCGCCTGGTGCTGCACCGCCAGGCGCACGGCGACGGCGATCATGGGCAAGAGCTCCAGCATCTGCGGACCCAGGGACGTGCCCAGGCGCGGATCGACCACGGCGGCGGCGGACGGCGCCGGCGTCGTCGCGTAGGCCATGGGCACGGCATACTCGCGGTACGGCTTGAAATGCGCCACTTGGTGCTCGAAGGCCGCGCGGCGCCGTCCCCCCGGATCGGCCGAGGTGTCCACGAACACCATGATCGGCCGAAATCGCTGCGCGGCCATCGCCGTCACCACGGCGCTGTTGATGCTTCCGTTGTTGAGCACGATGGCAAGGTCCTTGGCCACGATCTTGTCTCCTTCAATCCATGGTGAGCAATACCTTCAGAATTCCCGGGCGAGCGGCAAGGTCCAGCGCTTCGACGCCCTGTTCGAGGCGCATGCGGCGATGGATGAGGCTGGCGACGTCGATCTCCTTTTCCGCCAGGGCTCGGATCGCTTCGCGGAACGGTCCGCAGCGGCTGCCGATGACGCTGATCTCGTCCACCACCAGGGGGGCCAGGTTCATCGGCTTGGAGGCGGCCACGGTGCTCTTGAGCACGATGGTTCCGCGCGGGCGGACCATCTGCATGGCCAGCTCAAACCCCGCCGGGTTGCCGGTGCAATCGACGACCACGTCCTGGTCGTGTCGCGGCACGATGTCGGCGACGGGGCGGCTGCGAATCTGCCATTTCTCGCATAGCGCCAGCTTTTCCGGATGGCGCCCGATGACGCGCACGGGCGAGCCGGCGTTGCGCAGCACCTGCGCCACCAGCAGTCCCAGCCGGCCGTCGCCCAAAACGGTCACCCATTTTCGCGCCCGGGAGCCGTCGGTTTTGCCGTCGAGCTTGATCTGCTTGAGGATCTGGAATGCCGCCGCCAACGGCTCGACGAAGACCGCCGTGTCATCGTCCACCGAGGGCGGTACGACGTGCAGATTGGCCGACGGCAGACGCGCGTAGTCGGCAAAGACCCCATCGTGCTTGAGCAGCCCCAGGACCGAGCGATTTCGGCAATGGGAGGACAGCCCCGAAAGGCACAGGTCGCAGCGCCCGCAGACGACGTTGATTTCCCCCACGACGCGCTGGCCGACCAGGTCGCGGTTGGCCGCCGAGATCACTTCAGCGACGAATTCGTGGCCCAGCACACCGCTGAAACCCATGTAGCCGCGGGTGATCTCCAGATCGGTGGCGCAAATCCCGGCCTGGCGGACGCGCAGCAGGGCATCGCCGTCGGCGGCGGCGGGGTCCGGATGCCGCGGACGAAAGGACACGGACTGATCCAACACGATGGCTCGCATCGTCTGCCTCAGCCTGCGGGGTGGGCGGAAAAATAGTTCAGCCAGGCTTTCTTGTCGTAACGGAAATCCTGACCGGTGATCAGGGCGAGGCTTTGCCGTGCCTGCCAGGCGACGGCGAAATTCTTGTCGTCCAGCACGTCGACCAGGGCGCTGGCGACCTGGGCGTCCTTGAAGTTCCGCAGCGCCTCGGCGCAGGCGATTTTGACGTCGCCGCTGATGTCGCTGCGCATGTGTTCGATCAGGGCATGAACGGTTGAGGGATCGGGGATGTTGCTCAGTGCGTCGGCCGCCTGCAGGCGCACCAAGGGCTCGTCATCGTCCAGGTATTTCAGGAACAAGCCGCTGTGCCCCCGGGCGCGGCAGCGGTTCAGGGCCCGCAAGCCCGCGGCGCGAACGACGTAATCGCGGTCGTCCGCCACACGCGCGTAAAACTTGACCGTGGCGCCCGTGCGCGCGTAGGCGAAATCGGTCATCCGCAAGGTTCCTTCGCGGCGATTGTCGGCGGAGTCGGGATCGAGCATCTTGCGCACCGCCACGCCGGGCGTGGCATGACCCAGCCAATCAAAAAACGAATCCATCGGGTGGATGAAGAGATCATGGAAGCCGGCGCCCACGGCCTGCGTCGGCGTGCGATACAGCGGCTGGATGCGATGGTCCTCACCGGCCAGACACTGCTGGTTGTCCATCACGGCCTCTTTGTAAAGGTCTTTGTCGATCCATCCCTCGGGATAATGGTCGTGGATGGCGCTGCCGCAGCCGGCGACAGTCAACAGACCGATCATGATGGAAGGGATGAATGTTCGCATGGCGTATCGAAGCCCCGCATGTACATGCGGGGTTACCGAGCTGCGCAGCAGCTCGGCGTGGCCGATTCACGCGGTGGCGCGCAACGGCAATGGAGGCGGGGCGGAGTACAGCTCCCGCGGTTCCACCAGCACCGGTGGATCAATCCGCAGGCGTAAAAATCGCGACGCCAGCATCGCAAACCGCGCCGGATCGTCCGTCACAAAACTGCTGAACCGTCCGCCGCCGCCCGGCATCCCGCTTTCCGCGCTGCGCAGCAGTCCTTTGCGTCGCAACCGCCGCGCGACATCTTGGGCGCATTGCTCGGCCGAGTCAATCAGCTTGACCTTCGGCCCGACCACCCGGGCAATGGCCCGCTTGATCAGGGGGTAATGCGTGCAACCCAGCACCAGCACGTCGATTTTGCGCTGGATCATTCCCTGCAGGTATTGCCGCAGGGCCAACTCCACCACCGGGTCTTCGCTGCTGCGGCCTTCCTCGATCATGGGCACCAGCAGGGGCGTGGCGCGAAGCAGGACCTGGGCCATGCTTCGGCGGCGCAGGATCGCCTGACCGTAGGCCCGGGAGCGGACGGTGGCTTCGGTGGCGATGACGCCGATGACGGGAATGGGTTTGGGTCCCGCCGCCGCGACCGCCGCCCGCGCGCCAGGCTCGATCACGCCGCTCATCGACAACGTTGGATGCTCCTGACTGATCGCTGGCAGGGCCAGCGCCGTCGCCGTGTTGCACGCGATCACGATGTGTTTGGGGTGCATCGGCCTCAGGAACTGGATGATCTGGCGGACAAAGCCGGTGACGGTGGCTGCGGATTTGTTGCCGTAGGGCAGGTGAGCGGTGTCGCCGAAGTAGATGATGTCTTCGCCGACCAGGACTTTGCGCAGGGCATCGACGACGGTCAATCCGCCCAGTCCACTATCAAGCACGGCGATCGGCCCCGTGGGCATCATGGTGCATGACCGCCGCGCTGGCGGCGGCTACAATTCTCTTGGTCCCATGGAGTTATCGGACCTGATGCCGTTTTTCCTTGACAATTCCCGGCGATAAGCCGAATTTGATCGTTCGAGCCCCGGAGGCAATCATGAGCGAAACCTTGGCCGGCAAAAAGATTCTGCTGGTGGACGATGACAACGACATTCTGATCAGCATGCAGGCGGCGTTCGAGCCGACCGGCGCGGTCATCGAGACGGCCGCCAACGGCAACAAGGCCGTCGAGATGGCCGAGAAGGGCCAGCCCGACCTGGTCATTTTGGACATGATGCTTCCCGGCCGCAGCGGGTTCTTGGTGTTGGAGAGGATCAAGGCCCGCAAACCCAAGAACGCCAAGCCCTTTGTCATCATGATCACGGCCAACACGGGGGCGCGTCACAAGATGTACGCCGAGAGCCAGGGCGTGAACGAGTATTTCACCAAGCCCGTGAAGATGGAGAAGCTGATCTCCACCGCCGAGAAGCTCCTGGCCCCGCCGCCTCCAGCGCCGCCGCCAGCGTAGGGGGAACGCTTTGGTTGTGGAAAAAGCGCAGGATGAATCTGAGCCATGGCCTTGCGGTTGGGATTCGCACCGGCGGCACGAGATCATTTACACCGCCACGCACACGACGATGGCCCAGCGTTTCGCTTGGCTGGAAGAAATGCTGGAGCTGCTCAGGCCCCAGATGCCGCAATTGCTGGCCAATCGCGAGCGCGCCGCAGATCGGCAGTATGCCGGCCAAGTCAAAAAAACGGGAGCGGGACGTGGTTAGTCATTAATATTTGATAAGCGTGGGATTGCGGGCCATCCGCAGATTCGTGGAGGGTACAACCATGACGGATGTAGTTATCGAAGTGCGAGGCGGGGTGTTGGTGGAGGTATATTCCGCTCGTCGCGATTTGCGGATCATTTTGGTCGACTGGGATGAAATCAACGATGGTGCCTCGGGTGTCGGTGACTTTGGTCGCGTGCCACTTCGCGGCATGCCCTCGGACACGGCGCAGCTCTTCCACCGCTTCAAGCATGCCCATGCGGACGAAAACGCCCAATGTTGAGCCTTCAGATGAGTCAAGAAGCGGGGTCGGGCTATAAGAGTTGCTGCCAGATCGCCCGACGCATCACTGAGTCATGGGCGGCTGAGCAACTTTACTGCGTCTCGTGCGATAGCGAACGTGTAAGTCCTACCCGCTGTAACTTGCCAGCTGTCGATTTTTGCTGTCCCAAGTGTAAGGCGGCCTATCAGCTCAAAGCGGGACGGAGATTAATGGCATCAATTTAAGCATT
>DBZL01000073.1 GCA_002311745.1 Phycisphaerales bacterium UBA1161
GCATAGTTTCAGCCGCAGAGATGAAATCAAAAATCATTTAAATTGTTTTCTCTGCGGCACTCTGTGGTCCTCGGCGTCTCCGCGGTTGCATTTGTTTTTTGGGGATGGAGATACCCAGGACGCCATGGCCCGTGCATTTTTCCCGTTGATCTGCATACTACCTATGATCGGATACCAACCCACCTGAGCGGGAGAGGTTCGCTTTATGCGTATTGGAGTTCCCAAGGAGATCAAGGCGGATGAGTATCGCGTTGGGATCATCCCCGTGGGGGTGGAGACGCTGGTCAAGAGCGGGCATCAGGTGCTGATCGAGACCACGGCCGGCCTGGCCAGCGGGTTCAGCGACGCCGATTACAAGCAGGCCGGGGCCAGCATCGTGCCCAGTCCTGCCGAGGCGATCAGCGGCACGGACATGGTCATCAAGGTCAAGGAGCCGCAGCCGTGCGAATTGAGCCTGTTTCGCCCGGGGCAGGTGGTGTTCACGTATTTCCATTTTGCCGCGTCGCCGGAACTGACGCAGGCGTGCCTGGAGAGCGAAATTGTGGCGATCGCGTACGAGACGATCCGGGACCGTTCCGGCCGGCTGCCGTGCCTGACGCCCATGAGCGAGATCGCCGGCAAGATGAGCATTCAGGAGGGGGCCAAGTATCTGGAGAAGCCGATGATGGGGCGGGGGATTCTGCTGGGCGGGGTGCCCGGGGTGGCGCCGGCAAACGTGCTGGTGCTGGGGGCGGGAGTGGTGGGGACGCACGCCGCCCGAGTGGCGGCGGGGCTGGGCGCCAACGTCGCGCTGATGGACGTGAACCTGGACCGCCTGCGGTATCTGTCGGAAGTGATGCCGGCCAACGTCAAGACGATTTTCAGCGATGCGCACACGATCCGTGAGTATTTGCGGCACGCGGACCTGATCGTCGGGGCGGTGCTGATCCCCGGGGCCAAGGCGCCGCGGCTGGTGAGCCGCAAGGATTTGATCGACATGCGCAACGGCAGCGTGATCGTGGACGTGGCCATCGACCAGGGCGGGTGCGTCGAGACCAGCCGGCCGACCACGCACCAGCAGCCGACGTTCATCGTTGAAAACGTCGTGCATTACTGCGTCACCAACATGCCCGGCGCGGTGGGACGCACCAGCACCATCGCCCTGTGCAATGCTACGCTGCCCTATGCCGTGAAGATCGCGGCGCAGGGTTACGAGAAGGCCGCGGCGGATGATGCGGGCCTGGCCGAGGGCGTGAACCTGGCCGGCGGGCGGATCACCAACGCCGCCGTTGCCGAATCTCTGCACATGCCGTACCAGCCGCTGAAGCCCAAGGTGTAGGATGGCCAATCGATGAGTGCGCACGAGGACCGTCTGCAAAAGCTTCAGCAATTGCTGGACAAATCTCCCGGCGATACGTTCGTGCTTTACGCCATCGCGATAGAGCACAAGAAGGCCGGCGAAGCGGCGGCGGCCGTGGAGTATTTCGACAAGGTCATCCAGTTGGATTGGGGATATTGCTACGCGTATCACCAGAAAGGCTTGACGTTGGAAGGCGCTGGCGATCTGGCGGGGGCCAAGGCGGCGTATCGGCAGGGGATCGAGGCCGCGACGCGAAAGGCCGACCACCACGCCAAAGAGGAGATCGCCGCGACGCTGGCGATGATCGAATGAGTTCCACCATGGCCGGCCATGATTGATCATCTGTTTCGTTTTCTGAACAGGCCAAAGTGGCACTGCCAGCACCGCTGGCGCCACGCGATTTGGAAAAACATGTCGCGCCTGGGCCTGAGCGGCATGCACGCCCTGCCGCTCAACCATAGTTGGGTGGAGATCCATCGCCGGCCCATGCCCCTGAAAAACCTCGACCCGGCCCTGGCGGGAATGAAAATCGTGCAGATTTCCGACCTGCACTACAGCCCGGTGGTCTGGCAGCGGTACCTCATCCAGTATCTGCGCTGGGTCAACGAGCTCAAACCGCACCTGGTGGTGGTCACCGGCGATCTGATCACCGGCGGATATCGCTTCGCCGACCGCGTGGCCACGCTGCTGTCGCACCTGCGCGCCACTCACGGCGTGGTCTGCACCTTCGGCAATCACGACTACAGCATCTACGGCAAACGGGTCAACGGCGAAGGCCAACGCCGCGGGGATTACCTCGAGGCCTGCTTAAAAAAACGCGGCCTGATCGTTCTGCGCAACCAGACGCTGCGCCTGAAGCCCGGCGGCGCCAAAACGCCCCTGGTGATCGTCGGCCTGGACGATGAATGGTCGGGCAACATGGACCCGCGTGCGGCCTTCGCCGGGGTCGATCCGGCCGCGCCGATCATCTGCCTGAATCACAACCCCGCCAACCTGCCCGCCTTGATGGATTTCCCGTGGCAATGGATGCTCAGCGGCCACACGCACGGCCGGCAAGTCGCCACCGGTCGCATCGGCCTGGCCCTGTATCCCAAGCGCTTCCGCCACTACACGCACGGGTATTATTCCGTCAACGGCCGCCACCTCTACGTCAACCGCGGACTGAGCTACGGCCAACGCACCCACGATTGGTGCCGGCCGGAAATCACCGTGTTCAAGGTGGAGCGCGCCCGGGAGCCAAAGGCGCCATGAAAAGGGAAACGGATATTGCATTTAACCTATATTGGTGATATGCTATAATGTGGAACGTCGAGTATACCGATGAATTCGGCAGATGGTGGGAGGGTCTGAAGGAGAAGCAACAGGACGCGATTGACCGCTCCATTGGGTTGCTCCAACGGCTGGGGCCGGCGCTGGGCCGCCCGCATGTGGACAGCATAAAAAGATCACGCCACGCCAATATGAAGGAATTGCGAATCCAGTGGAGTGGAGAGGCAAGCCCTATCGGGTTTTCTTCGCTTTCGATCCGAGACGACACGCGATCCTGCTCATCGGCGGATGCAAGGCCGGTGATAAGCGGTTCTACGACCGCCTGATTCCAGTGGCCGACACGCTGTACGATGTCTATTTGACCGAACTCAGAATGGAGGGACTGATCTGATGGCTGGCCACCACTCTTTTAATGAACTTCGCAAGGGCATGTCGGCCAAGCGGCGAGCCCGCAACGAGCAGGCTGTGCGCCAGGAGTTGCAGTGCATGCTTCTGTCCGAGTTGCGGCGACTGGCCGGGAAAACGCAAGTCGATCTCGCCAAATCGATGCGCGTCAAGCAGCCCACGCTTTCCCGGCTCGAATCCCAGGACGACATGCAAATCAGCACGCTTCAGCGCATCGTCGAGGCCCTTGGCGGTGACCTGGAGATCATCGCTAATCTTCCCACCGGTCGCGTCGTCCTCAGCCAGTTCAGCCGACTAGATCGCCGCTCGGCCTGAGTTGGCGAGCGATTCGTCGGGCGCTTACGCGACGTAGCCCATGCGATCGGCCAGCTCCGCACGCAGGGTTTCTTTTTGGCCTTGGTTCAGGCCGCGAGAAATTGGCAGCGATTCCTCGCCGTAGACGCCGGAGGCTGCCAGGCGGGATTTGTGCTTTTCGATGAGTTCGCTGACCGAGGCGACGATTGTCGCGGGGTTGCCGACGGCGACGGCGCCGGCGGGGATGTCTTTGGTGACGACGCTGCCGGCGCCGACGATGGCGCCGTCGCCGATGCTCACGCCCGGCAGAATGATCGCGCCGGCGCCTAGAAAAACGTCCCGGCCAATGGCCACGCGGCCCACCTTGGTGTAACCCAGATGTTTCTTGGTGCTGGCGTCGTGGGCCAGGATGGTCACGCGCGGGCCCAGGGTCGAGCCGTCGCCGATGGAAATCAGCCAGCAACACGTCGGGTCAATAAAAACCATCGGGCCGATGTGCACGTTTTGGCCGATGGCCAGGCCGGCGGAGCGAAGCCGCCTGATCTGCCGCCTGGCCAGGAAGTTGTGAATTCGATCCAAAAGCCCCATAAGAGTTTGACGGCCGATGGTGCCGCTACCCGCCTGGTATCATCGGCAATTCCCGCTGTGAGTTTCGGCTGGATTTGTCTTTGGGGCGCGTTTGCCGTATTCTGGTCCCTTTAATGCGGAACGTTTACGATGAGTCGGACGTTCGGCGGACGATCGGCAAATTGACGGACCTGGTCGCCGCGGGGTTCTCTGCGGCATCTCCTTTGAACATCATCGGCATCCGCACCCGCGGGGAGATTCTGGCCGCGCGGTTGACCGAATCTCTGGCCGCCCGCGGATTCGGCAAAATCGGGCGCGGGGTTTTGGACATCACCATGTATCGGGACGATCTGTCGGAGATCGGCCCGCGGCCGCTGGTGCGCCCGACCGACATCCACATCAACATCGACGATCAGCCCCTGCTTCTGGTGGATGACGTGCTGTTCACCGGGCGATCCATCCGCGCGGCGATGGATGCCCTGAGCGATTTTGGCCGGCCGGGCGTCATCCGATTGGCGGTGCTGGTGGACCGCGGCGCACGCGAACTGCCCATCCAGGCGGATTTCGTCGGCCTGACCCTCACGGACGTGCCGGCCGATCATCGCGTCAACGTCAAGCTCCAGGAAATCGACTCAAGAGACGAGATTCTCGTGGAACCGCGAGAATGAAAAGGGAAAAAACCAAAACGGGCGAAGCCGGGCGCTGGACGCGCAAGCACCTTCTGGCGTTGCAGGACCTCTCGGCCGAGGAAATCGAGTTTTTGCTTAACACGGCCGACTCGTTCAAGGAAGTCTCCACGCGCAGCGTGAAGAAAGTGCCGGCGCTGCGCGGCCGGGTGGTGGTCAACGCGTTTTTCGAGGACAGCACGCGGACGCGGACGAGTTTTTCCCTGGCGGCGTCGCGGCTCTCGGCGGACGTGATCGACTTTTCCGAAAGAGGCTCCAGCGTCTCCAAGGGCGAAACGCTGGTGGACACGGCGCGCAACATCGAGGCGATGGGGATCGACATCCTGGTGGTCCGCCACCCAGCGGCCGGGTCGGCCGAGATCCTTTCCCGCGCGGTCAGTTGCAGCGTCGTCAACGCCGGAGACGGGGCGCACGAGCATCCCACGCAGGGACTGCTGGACCTGTACACCATCCGCGAGCGGTTTGGGAAAGTCGCGGGGCTCAAGGTGGCGATCGTGGGCGACATCGCCAACAGCCGCGTGGCACGCTCGAATTTGTGGGGACTGAGCAAGCTAGGGGCGCAGGTGATCCTGGTCGGCCCGCCGACGCTTTTGCCCAAGTCCTTCGAGAAGCTGGGGGCAAGCTGCGTGAACGATTTTGACTCGATCGTCGGCGAAGTGGACGTCATTAACATGCTGCGCGTGCAGTTTGAGCGGATCAAGACCAGCCAGTTCCCGTCCGTGCGCGAGTTCACCAAGTTTTTCGGCCTGACGCACGAGCGGTTTGCGCGCTGCAAGAAGGACGTGTTCGTGATGCACCCCGGGCCGATGAACCGCGGGATCGAGATCGGATCGGAGATCGCGGACGGACCCAACAGCGGCATCCTGACCCAGGTCACCAACGGCCTAGCCGTCCGCATGGCGGTGCTGTTTTTGGTCACTCAGGCGCAGTTGCAGGGCTCAAAATAATGTCTTCTCTGCTCATCCAAAACGGCACGATCCTCGATCCATCGCAGAAGTTGGAGCGGCGGGGCGATGTGCTCGTCCGCGACGGCCAGATCGCGGCCGTGGGCGAAAATCTCGGCAAGGCGGATCAGACGATCGACGCGAACGGTTGCTACGTCACGCCGGGCCTCATCGACATCCACGTGCACCTGCGCGAGCCGGGACAAGCGTACAAGGAGACCATCGCGACGGGAACGGC
>DBZL01000023.1 GCA_002311745.1 Phycisphaerales bacterium UBA1161
ATCACGTTGGCGTATTCGCGCCACGGCCGGCCCAGGTACACGCTGCCGTCCTTGACGCCCTCGCGTGCCGTCAGCTTGCAGTTCATGAACACGTACCCGTAGGCGACGCCCTGAGGCGTGGAAGCCGCCGTGAGGTACCCCCTGCGCTTGCTGAGAATCTCGCAGTTGCGGAAGACCGCCGTGGAGTTGCCGAAGATGAAATCGACGCCGCCTTCGATGTGGCAATCCTCAAAATACAGCCGGTTGGCCGGCGTAACCGGCTTTTGCCAAAGGAGCGGGTTGCCGCCGCTCCGCGTCGAGGGCGCGCTTGCCGGCGGCGGCCCGCCGTTGGTGTACAGCGTGTCCTGCCATCCGACAAACCGGCAGCGGCGGTAAATCTGCCGATCCCCCTGCGCCGCCAACGCCAACGCCTGGGCGACGTCCCGCGGCGTCGAATTGGAGAACGTCAGGTCATCCGCCTCAAAATCGTTGGCCTGCACGTACGTGCTGGCCGTCTTGGTCGTCCCCAAAGGTTTGCCGTCCGGCCCCGGCAGCTTCGCTTCCAGATTGAAAATCAGAATCGTGGACTGCGCATCATCTCCATACATGCGGATGGGCGGCTTATTCGCGCTGATCTTGATCTGCCCGGTGTAGGTGCCCGGCTTGATGTAGATCGTCACCGGCTGTTGGCTCCCATCGGGAATCGAATCGATCGCCGCCTGCACCGTGCTGAATCCCGTCCCATCCGCCGCCACCACCAGCAGCTTGGCCGCATCCGCCGCCGCCGATCCCGCCAGCGCACCAATCACGATCACACTCGCCCAGTTCAGCGCTCGCACACCGATCATGTTGACCTCCGTTGACGCAAATCATAGCGATGCCGCCGCGGTCGGTGTAGGGTTGTTGACGCCGGCGGCGCGATGGTAAGCTCATCGGCCGATGCCCGCCCGATGCGCAGCGATGCTCCTGGCCTGCCTGGCCGCCTGGCCGATCGCCCTCGCCGCCGCGGCCTTCGGGACCGATCAGGAATTCGTCAATTCCATCGGCATGAAGATGCTGCCGATTCCCGCCGGTTCCTTCGACATGGGCTCGACCCGCCCCAGCGCCAACTTCGACGAGCAGCCCGTCCATCACGTGACCATTTCCCATCCGTTTTACCTGTCGCAAACGCCGGTGACCGTCGAGCAATTTCGCCAGTTCAAGTCCGACGCCCTGCTGAACGACCAATACGCCCCCTACGCGGCGGGGATGAGCTGGCACGACGCCGAGGCTTTCTGCGCCTGGCTCTCGACCAAGGAACACAAGACGTATCGCCTGCCGACGGAGGCGGAATGGGAATACGCCTGCCGGCGCGATCCACAAAAGATGCTGGGTTTTCGTCAATGGTGTTATGACTGGTACAGCCGGTACCTGCTGGGGGATCAAACCGATCCCGTCGGCAGCCCGGAGGGACTGTGCAAGGTGGTTCGCGGCGGGCCGCTGGACGAGCCGTCGAAGTACTCCAAACCCGAGGATTATTTGCAGCCCAGCAGCCGCGAGGGGCTGGCGCCCGATTTCGCCCCCTATCGGGACGGGTTTGATCCGGCCCATCCCTACGGCCTGCACGGCGTTGGCTTCCGCATCGTGCAAGCCGACCTGCCGTCGACACCCGAGCGGCTTGCGGCAATCTATCCCCTCCGGGCTGTTCACCAACTCACGGCACTGGCCACCATCGGCCCCGATCCGAACAAGCCGTATTTCCGCAAGCGCCGCATGCTGTGGATGCCGCCGGACGACGCATCGGACGAGGCCATCCGCCACGCTGGGCTCGATCCATCCTTGCGCAATCACAACCACAGCCCCGCCATGGAAGTGATGCCCAACGGCGACGTGCTGACGGTGATGTACACGTCGCACAACGAGTATGAGCCGCAGGTCAGCCTGATGGCCAGCCGCCTGCCCTTCGGCGCCGATCAATGGGGCATGCCCAGCCCGTTCGTGGATACGCCCGGGGCCAACGACCATGCGCCCCTGCTCTGGCGGGACGGGCCGGTCGTTTATCTCTTCTGGGGCAACCCGTATTTGGAGGGGCATTTTCCCTTCAATTACATCACCAGCCGCAATAGCGGCGCCAGGTGGAGCAGCGAATTCTTCCCCCAGGTGATCGGGCCCATCGGCCCCACCACGCGCCCCCAGCCGATCAATACCGTCCTGCGCGATCGCGACGGCACGATCTACCTGCCCTGCGACGCGCCCGGCGCGCATTCCATGCTCTGGGCCACCAGCGACGACGGAAAAACCTGGCACGAAACCGGCGGACGCACCGATGGGCGGCACGGCACCTTCGTCCTCCTGCATAACGGCGATTTCCTGGCCTTGGGTCGCGGGTCCAATATCGACGGTTACATGCCGCAGTCCCTCAGCCACGACCACGGAAAATCGTACGTAATCTCCAAAACGCCTTTCTGCGCCCTCAATAGCGCTCAGCGCCCCTGCATCCTCCGCCTGAGGAGCGGCAACATCATCTGCTGCGGCGATTACCAGCCCAGCAAGGGCACCACCAAGCCCATCGAGATCAAGGAAAGCGGCTGCTACATCGCCATCTCCCAGGACGAAGGCAAAACCTGGCGCATCAAGACCCTACCCGGCACGCAAAAGGGGCATCACGATTCCGATACCCTCGGCTACAGCGTCCTACGCCAAGGCCCCAACGGGCTGATCCACCTGGTCACCTCCCTGACCCACCCCGCCCTGCATTTCGAGATGAACGAGGCGTGGATCTGGAGCGACGAGGCGACGCCGAATGATGACGCCCATCTGATGGCCAACACGGCCACGGAAGTGCGCGATGTCCAGTCCTACACCGAAAATTACCCGGACGGCTCGCCCCACATCACGTACAGCGCCGGCATCGGCAACGACGGACGCTTCCTGCTCGAAGGCACGGAAACCTGGTTTTATCCCAATGGCGCCAAGCAGCGCGAAACGCAATACCACCTTGGCCAAGAGATCGGCACCGAGAGCGATTGGTACATGTGGGGCCAACTTTCCACGCAGTGGCGCTACAACCCGGACGGCACCAGTCAATGGACCACCTGGTGGCCCAACGGCCGCAAACGCGCTCAATCAACTTGGAAGAACCTGGAACTGATCCCCGGCAGCGACCAGTTTTATGCGTATCCCGGCCAATGACCGCCGCGTCCCCCTCCATCGATCGCCGCGCCCTGGTCCGGCGGCTGGCAGTCCCGCCCCAGCGCTCCGCCCGGCTTCCCGCGCGACGGCAAATGGTCGGTCCACCGCGAAAACCTGGAGCCATGGCCGTGAAGTTAACCGCGAAGACGCGAAGATCGCGAAGGTAATTTCTGTCTTCGCGCCCTTCGCGCCTTCGCGGTTAATTTGGAAGCCTAGAATCTTGACCGATGCACGATGTCGCCATCATTGGCGCCGGACCGGCCGGCTGTGCGGCGGCGATCGCTCTGCGGCGGCTGGGCCGCGCGGTTTTGCTCATCGAGCAGCAGCGCTTCCCGCGCGACAAGGTCTGTGGCGCGGCCGCCGTCTCGCCTGCCGCACTGCGGGGATCATGCTTTCCCTGCCGGCGATGTCCGAACTCATGGTGGCCGTCGCATCGGCCGGATCAGGGGTGACAAAACTGGCGCTGCGCGCCATGGGCAAGAGCGCCTGCGCCGCGGGCGCACTCGCTTGACGCGCGCCAGTCGTTACAATCACGCGGCCTCGAACCAATGATGCCGCCAGATGACGCCACACCATCGGTCCCGCCCCGCATCCCCACCGGCATGGGCGGATTCTTCGCCCGATATTCCTGGATCATCCTGCGCAACGTGATCGGCTGGCTGCTGATTCTCCTGGCCCTCCCCGTGGCCGGATTTTTCCCCGTGCCTCTGGGCACGCCGATTTTCCTGATTGGTTTTGCCCTGATCACGTTTCCGGGCAAACGGCGGCTGACCGCTGGGATACTGCGCGGCATCCCGCTGAATCTTTGCTCGTCGTCCCTGCGCACGGCGCGGGCGGCCATCGCCCTCTTGTTCCCGCCCCTGGTGGTCTGGCTCTTTGCCCGCCAACAACATTCCCTGATTCACCCGCAGCGCATCGGCGTGGCGGCCACGGCGGCGCTGTACGTCATGGCCATCGGCGGCACGTGGATCGGCACCCTTTGGCTCCTGCGCCTGCTCAACCTGTGTATTGCTCTGGTACCGCGGATACGGCGCCGCATGCGCCCGTGGATGCGCCGCCACGGCACCAAGCCGCCGCCGCCACGGAAACACCGGGGGTGAAAATCGGATGTATGTTCTATTCTTCAGGAGCCTTCGGTGACGGCCAACGTCGGTTGGCGGGCTTCGCTGCGAATCCACAGGATATTCTTGAGATAGATGAACGAGCCGAAGGCCTGACCCAGCAGGCCGATCGGGTCTCGCCGCCATAGAAAATAGGACAGCAGCAGCAGCGAGCCCATGAGGCTCATCCACCAGAACAGGGGCGGCACGACGGATTTCCCGCGGCGTTCGCTGGCCAGCCATTGCACCACCATCCGGCCGGTGAACAGCACTTGACCGAAGAGCCCGATTCCCAGCCAAAACGCGACGACCGGCGACGACAGGCCCAGGGCCGCGCCGCTCGCCTTTCCGGCCTCATAGAGCCGATCGGACATCTGCTGGACCGGCACGTTCTCGACTCTGCCGTCGCCATGATGAACCAGGTAGACCATGCTGCCATCGGATTGACGCTGGAGGTAAACCCGGGAGCTGGCATCCGGCAGCTTGACGTCCACCTGCACGGCGTCGGCGGAGGGGGCGTGGCGTCGAAACAGCAGCACGGTCACCACGCCCAGGACCGCGAGGAACACGAGTTCTCCGAAAATGAGATACCGACGACGCGACATGGAATCCTCCCGGTACGGCGGCAGGCGGTATTGTGGGGAAAGCTCGCCGGTTGGCAACCTGACCCGCGGCCTGATCGGTAAACCTAGGACCTGCCCATCAGGGCGGCGAACTAGCCGCTGGCGAGGCGGCCGGGGGGGACGGATGCCGCAGGGGATACACGCTTTTGTAATACATCGCCAGCAGCACGGCCATCCAGAGGGCAAACAGGACGCATAGGGCGGCGAACCATCCTCGCCGCGGCTTGGGCGGCGCAGGCCCGTCCGTTCGCTCCCCCGTTGGCGGGCGGCTCATTTGTGGCTCGCGATGCGATACTCGGTTTCCAACGCCGTCTTGAAGTCGTAAACGTCGCGGAAATCTTCGATCCTGTCCTGCTCGGTGGCGGCCAGGATTTTGTGCTCGATCAACTCGAAGACAATGCGCCCGAAATCGATCGTCCCGGTGATGTTCCAGTGCTGCAAGACGGTCCTGGCCATGCGGCCCCATAACCCCAACGCGTATTCGCGCAAGCCCTGACACAATTGCTGCCCGGTGACGTGCCGGTCGCGGGCGGGCGGCGTTGCCGAGCCGTGCACCTTCCCCACCGTGAACGCCAGCCCGCGATGGACAAACTCGTAAGCCTCGATGGGGTAAGCACCTGCGCCCTCGGCGAAGAGTCGCAACGCCGCAAACTGCTCGATTTCGCTCGGCGGAGGCATATTTGCAATTTAGCACAGCTTTGGCGACACGCAAGCACCGGTCCCGCCCGGCGGGCATTTTTGGACGCATCAGGCTTTGCGCAGCCGCGCCCGGGGGCGGAAAAATCCCAAACCCGCCGGCGTCGCCCGGTTGTGGATCGCCGCCCCCGCCGGTAAAACACGGCGGCGGCACCTACGGCGCAAGACCAGTGGCAAGTGCGTCTTGCCCCCGCCGGCGAACTACCAAGGGAAAGCGGACTCATGATTCGACGAATAATGCTGGGAACGGTCTTGACGGTTTGGGGGTTGGGATTCGTAGGCTGCGGGCTCGGCCCGCCGGAGGCGTTCGATCCGCGCGCCATCGCCCACGGCGAGCGCGCCGGCGCCACTTCCGTCAGGACGGCCCGGCTGCAGCGCCTGCCCACGACGCGGGACATCGCTCCCATCGGCGGCGGACCCATGACGCCGCGCAACGATCCCACCGCCTCTTCCAAGGCCGACGTCGTCCCCGTCGTCCGCTTGAGCCTGCGCGAGTTGATCCACCGCGCCGTCGCCAACAACCACGACGTCAAGGTCGCCGGCTATCAACCCTCGATCGAAGGCGCGCGCGTCATCGAGGCCCAGGGCCATTTCGACCCCGTCTTTTTCACCAACGCCCAATATCAGCGTAAAGATGAGCTGACCGGCGGGCAGATCTTCAACGATTTTACCAACGGCTTGATCCCCATCGAAAGCAACCTCGACCGCGAGGACATCGGCACCCTCCAGACCGGCTTCCAGCAGAACCTCCAAAGCGGCGGGCAGCTCCAGTTGCAGTATGAAACCACCTACAACTGGTTCAGCCCGCAACGCGAGCTGCTCAATCCGTTTTATACCAGCGACCTGTCGCTCCAACTCACCCAGCCGCTGCTGCGCAATTTCGGTTACGAGGTCAACCAAGCGCAGATCACCATCAGCCGCCTCACCCAAAAGGAAAGCCTCCTGGAATTCCGCAAGGCCGTCGAGCAGAACGCCGCCGACATCGAGAAGGCCTACTGGCAGCTCGTGCAGGCCGAACGCGACATCACCATCGAGCAGGACCTGGTCAACCAGACGGAGATCACCTATCAAATTCTGGAAACCCGCATGAAGCGCGGCCTGGACGTCAGCCAGCTCCAGGTCGCCCAGGCCCAGACGGTGCTGGAAAGCCGACGCGGACAGCTCCTGCAATTCAAATCCCAGGCGCGCGACCTGTCCGATCAGCTCAAGGCCCTCATGAGCGATCCGGAATTTCCCGTCACCTCGTCGGTGCTGATCCTCCCCGCCGACGCCCCGGTCGAAGCGCCGATGAACTTCAACCTGCAAGACGAGATCGACACCGCCATGCAAAACCGCTTCGAGCTGGGCGAACAGCAGCTCAAGATCGAGGCCGCCACGGTGACGATCCGCGTCGCCAAGAACAACCTGCTGCCCGAGCTGGACTTCATCGGTTCGGTCGGGCCGCAAGGCGCCGGCGGCAGCGAAGGCACCGCCATGGGCACCAACGCCCAATTCGATCACCTCGACTACACCGTCGGCTTCAAGCTCCAAGTCCCCCTGGGCAACCGCGAGGCCCGCGCCATCTGGAAACGCACCCTTCTGCAGCGCATGCAGGCCATCGAGCAGTATCGCTCACTGGTGGAACAGGTGGCCGTCGATGTCAAGACCAGCGCCCGCGCCGTGGCCACCGCCTGGGAACTGGTCGGCGCCAATCGCCGTGCGCGTTTCAGCGCCCAGGATGCCCTGCGCGCCATCAACGAGCGCGAGCGCGCCAACGAGCCGCTGACCCCGGAGTTCGTCAAGCTCAAACTGGATACGCAGGACACCCTCTCCCAGTCCATGCAGGCCGAGGTGCAGGCGATCGCCAATTACAACATCGCCCTGTCCCAGCTCGAGCGCGCCAAGGGCACGCTCCTGCGTTACAACAACGTGCTACTGGAAGAGGAAACACCCCACGACGAGGAAGCCGGCCTCCTGCATTAAGTCCCAGCGACGACGGATCGACAAATGGGTCTCGCCGCGCGATTGAGCCGGCCCGTCCTCGTCATTCTGCATTGAGCCCCAGCGACGACGGATCGACGAACCACTCCCGCTTCGTTATTGAGCCGGCCCGTCCTCGTCATTCTGCATTGAGCCTCAGCGACGACCGATCGACGAACCACTCCCGCTTCGTTATTGAGCCGGCCCGTCCTCGGGCCGGTCCCCCGGCTCGCGGACGACCGGCTCAACTCGCTCGCGCAGCCCCTCGGTTCTTCGATCCCTATCCCCCATCGCTTCGGCCGCCTCCAGGGCGCTGAGCCGATGATCCGCCCTTCGCTGCGGCAGCCAACTCGTCAGAATGACCTCGACGTGACCGCTCTAATAACGAGGTTCCATTTCCTCTCAGGCTCCTTGCCATCGAAGCGGCGGCCAATTCGGCATCGCCACACCCGCACCCCTCGCTATTTCGCCAAATGCTTTGACCATTCGTCGAAATGACCGACATCTCGCATACGCCGTCGTCATGTCGAACTTTGCCGTCATTGCCGGTTGATCCGCCATTGCAGCGTAGCTCAGGCCAACGTGCATCCGTTGCTCCAATTCACCCTTAGCGTCACGCGGCGATTCAGGCTCGGGGTGTGATGTGGCATCGTTTCGGACGCCCGATTGTCCCCGGAGCGATTCCACTGTAGCGAGAAACCACGCTTCGTACTCACGATTGGCCATTACCAAAGCACAAGGGACTGTTCCCGCTTCGGCCTTCGCCCAAGCCTCAACTTTCGGTGCAAGATCCTTAGGGCAATCGTCGTCCGCATCAAATATCATCAGAATCGCTGCGCAATCGGCCTGGAGTAAAGCCAAACGCACGGCTTTGCGGACCGCCTGCTCATTGACGAACTCGGATCGTTTGCGACGAATTGGGCGGTTTACATCCAGGTCGAATGTACCCGCCTCATCGCGCAACCTTCGCACTAACACCGGCACCGCAGCCACCTCGCCGTGACCTTCGACGATTGGCTGAATGTTCACGCCACTTCCTCAAAAAGGCCCGCTTGTGCCACATCCTCGAAGAAGAGTGGGGCAGCATCTAGAGCATTTGATCGCAACAGTTCGCCGGCTCCCATCAAGTGCCGCTGGATCGCCTTGCGAGAAGCGTCGGAGATTGCGGCAACATGAGTCGCACCTTCCTGCCAGGTCACCACTCGCAGATGCCGGTCCTCGATCCATTCAGCATCGAGGACTTCGGGACTGTGCGTGGTCACCACAATCTGCATTCTCCGGCTGGCATGACGAAGAACATCGAGAATGGCTCCAAGCGCGCCGGGATGAATCGTTGCTTCCGGCTCTTCAACCACCATGAGCGAAGGAGTCGGACGTTGATAAACTGCCAACAGCAACCCAAGGGCCCGCAGGGTGCCGTCGGACATATTGAATGCCTCGAAGTTCAGCCGCTTGTTCACACCCCACTTTTGAGTGAATTTGAGTGAGAGCTTGTTGCCGTGTTTGGTTGTCTGCACCTTCTTGGTGTTTGGGACAATCGTCGCCAGGATTTCTCCGATCCTTGCTAAGTCTTTGCCCGAATGCCGTTGGATCTCCTGCAGTACACTTGCGGCGTTGCTCCCGTCTGGCCGGAGCGTCACGCCGCTGTCGGGATCCTGCATTTCCCGTAACTTCCCGGGCTCGATCCGATATGTTCGTAGCGCGGCCAGCGTTTTCAGTATGGGAGCGAATCGCGCCTCACCACCGACCAAAGGCAACGCCAAGAGCGCGGGATCCAAAGACGGGCCAAGCCCGGATACGTTGGAATTGAAATTCCCCTTGCTGCGGTCAAACCAAAGCCGATCAGGCTTGCTTGTTTCAACAAGACATTGCTCGTGGACGACCTCGAAACCATAGTTTGGCAGCGCTCGAATCTCGAACGCGTACCGGCCACGTTTTATGTCGCCATTCAATGGGCCAAACACAACTCCCAAGCCGAGATTGGGAGGATAACTCGGTCCAGAGGTGCGATTGCGCACGACAGAAATCCCTCCTCGCCTGTCGAACACAGCCTGTAGCGGAGACGCCATCGCCTCGGCAAGGAACGCGAATGCGTCCACGAAATTGCTCTTACCCGAACCGTTGCGGCCTACCAGAAAAGTCGGGTTGTCGAAGTCCACACTATCCGCCGGGAGGCTGCGAAACCTCTTCAGAACCATGCTTTTGATCACGGAGTTCATATCGTTCAACGAGGAACGGTCTACAACATCGCGTCCAGCAGCCGCTTCTTGTCGCAGTCTATAGGATACAGGCCGGAAATCGCGTTGGCGAGTCTCAGCACATCGGGGCCGCCTGCTTGTTCGGTGGTCAGCGTCGTTGGCGACGCGCGTCCGCTACCCCCCCATCGCCTCCGCCGCCTCCAGGGCGCTGAGCCGATGATCCGCCTTACGCCGCGGCAGCCAGCCGGTCACGATCAACTGCCCCACCGCCACCGCCAGCATCACCAAAAACACCCAGTGCAAGGCGCCGGCAATCGTATGTCCCGCCGCCGCCAGCACGCCGGCCGGAAGCTGCCCGCGCAGATGCGGGTCCAGTAGCGCCGCAGGCTTGATCCCGCCGGCTTGCAATTGCCGCAGGTGCGGCTGCGTCAATACGTTGAACAGCGCCCCCAGAATTCCGATGCCCAGCGATCCCCCCACCGTGCGGCAAAAATGAATCCCGCTGGTGACCATCCCGCGCCGCTGCCAGCTCACCGCGTTCTGCGCTGCCAGCAAATATCCCATCGATGAGTGCCCGAATCCGAGTCCCGAGATGGCCAGCACGCCGGCCAGCACGCTTCGCGGCGCGCCTAAAATCGCGCACAGCAGCAATCCGGCAAAGCCCGTCATAATCAGGATCGATCCCATGGCCGAGGTTTTGCGAAATCCCCAGCGCACCATCAGCGGAGCGGCCACCACGCCGGACGCCGCCCATGTGAGCATCACCGGCGAGACCACCCACGCCGCCGCCCCCACGCCCCCGCCGCGCCCGCCCTGCACGTACAGCGGCACGAACGTGTCCAGGCTCAAAAACCCCACGCCCATAAGCCCGCTGGCGATCAGCGACGGGCCGATCCACCGGTCCGCCAGCAAATCCAGCGGCAATATCGGATGTTCCTCACCGCGCTCGTGCACGATGTAGAAAACAATCGAGCCGCCCGCGGCCGCCGCCAGCATCAGCGAGATTTTCCACGACCACTGGCCCCCGCTCCCCAGGCTCGACACCAGCGTGAGCAGCGCCCCAAAACCAACCGCCACCGCCGCGAATCCCACCAAGTCCAGCTTGACCGCGTGCGGTTTCTCGTGATCGTGATAAAAGCGCCACAGCACCAGCCAACCGATCAACCCGAACGGCAGATTCACAAAAAAGATCGATCTCCATCCCAGGGTCGCGACCAGGAACCACCCCAGCGCCGGCCCGGCCAGCGAGCTTGTGCCCCACACGGCGCTGAAGAATCCCTGCACGCGGGCGCGCTCCTCGATCGTGAAGATGTCGCCGATGATCGTGAGCACCACCGGCATGATTCCGCCCGCCCCCACCCCCTGCATCGCGCGATACGCGATCAACTGCGGCATCGATCGCGCCGACGCCGCCAAGATCGAGCTGACCACAAACAGGGCGATGGCGAAAAGGATCACCCGCTTGCGTCCCAGGGCATCGGCCAATCGTCCGTACATCGGCATGCTGATCGTGCACGCCAGCAGGTAGATCGACGCCACCCACGAATAATGTTCCAGCCCATGCAGCGCGCCGATGATGGTCGGCATGGCCGTGCTGGTGACCGTCTGCTCCATGGATGCCAGGACCATCACCAGCATCATGGCCGCGACCACCGCCCGCCGATCCAGTCGGCTCGACCGCGAAGACCCCAGATGATTTTGCTCGGCAACGTCCGCGCCCCGCTGGGCCGCAGGCGCGGACCGATCCGCCGACGATGCACAATTTTCGCAGACACTGCTCATGTGCGGTGCTTTCTTAACAACTAGAAGGTCGGAAAGTATACGCACCCGACGTCAAGGGGCCACTTGCCAACTTGGGTCGGCCAAAACTCACTGGCACCGCAGCAACGTCATCAGCGCAAAGGCGGTGCCGTAGGGCTTGTGATAGTCCCACATGGGGTAGTCCCACCACGAACCGTCCGGCTCCTGATGCGGCAGGATCGTGTCGATCAGTTGCTGGCCGTATTGGCGCTTGTCGTCCGAACCGAGTTGCTCGATCAGACGCGCGGCGTAGTAATGATCGAAGTAATAGTAATACCCCGAGACCTGGTACCAGGATTCGTGCGGATACGGCCGCTTGCGGCCCATCTCCAGCGCGGCGTGCTCGCGGAAAAACATGTCCAGGCCGGCACGGCACGCCGACGCATCCGCTTGCTTGGAACCCCACAGATGCAGGGCAAACTCCGACGCCACCGCCCGACCAATGCTGCCGCGCGGAAGATGCGCCGGCAGCGTCGGGTAATATTTCAGGTCGGACCCGTACAGGAAGGCGCCGTTGGGCAGACGCATCAGCTCCAGCCGGTGAATGCAGCGGCGAACCATGTCCGGCGAAACCGCGTAGCCCGCCTGCTGCGCTTCGTACAGCGCCGCCAGGCCGGCCGCCGTGCCGAAGCTGGTCGGCCCGCCCGCCGGTTGCTCCGTCCCACCGTTGAAATCGTAGTAATTCCATCCCCCGATGTACGTTTCGTACCGCGCCATGCGGTCCAGGTGAAAATGGATCGCCTGGGCGATGCGCGGATCGTGATTCGTGCGCGACTCGGCCGCCAGGGCCTGGATGATGTACGTGTGCGCCCACACGTTGTAGATCAATTCCGCCGTGGCCCGGCGCACGTCCGGATGGGTCAGGAGCCATTCCACGCCGCGGTCATGGGCGGCACGTTCGCCCGCCTCGCGCAGGGCCATCACGCACAGCGACGTCACCGCCACGCGAAACGCCTGATGCGACCCCGGCACGCTCACCCCCGGCTCGTTGCCGTGCGACACCGTCCCCGTGCCCCACGAGCCGTCGCGATTCTGGTCGGCAACCAGAAACGCCACGCCGTCCTTGATCGCCTGGTCGATCGGACGCGCGTGCACCTGCGCCTCAGGCACTTCGATCTCCGCTGGCCGCGTTGCCGGCGCACTGGCGGCGCGGTTTGGCCCCGCGCACCCCGCCAGCGCGATGGCCGCCAAAGTCAAAACACCATGCAGCCGCCATCTCATGATGAGGACGCCCCGGGGTGTTTGGCCTGCGTCAGAACCGTCTCGCCTTCCTCCAGCCCGCTCTTGATCTGGATATCCTGCCCGTTGGAATAGCCGACGACGACGTTTCGCGGCTCTTCGCTTCCCGCGGCCGCGCCAGGCTTGCTGATCCACACCTTGCCCCGCCACACCGCCGTCGCCGGAACCAGCAGCACGTTTTGCAGTTTCCCCGCGTCGAATTTCACCTCCGCCTTGAAGCCGGGGGCCAACCGCTCGTCCACCGATGGAAGGTCCACGATCACGTCGAAGTGCTGCTGCGCCTTGCCGGCTTGCCCGATCAGCCGCATCGGCTCGCAACCGCCCTGGTAGCTCTGGCCGGGCAAAGCGTCCGGCCTGACCGTCACCTTCGACCCGGCGGAAACCAGCGCGATTTGGCCCTCCGGACACCCCGCCCGCAGACGCAGATTTCCGGGTTGATAGACGGTCAAGAGCACCTGGTCGGCCTTCACTTTTTCACCGCTGGCCAGTTGCGACGGCTCGATTTCATGCCAGGCGCCGTGCTCGAACGAGCCGTACACCACCACGCCATCGATCGGTGATATGACGGAAAAATTCTTGCGGTCGTTTTTCAGCTCGGTCAGTTTCCTGCGGGCCTGATCCACGGCGGCGCGGGCGCTGAACAGGCTCGTTTCCCGCGTCACGCGCCCCTGCGCCTGCGACGCGTCGAGCTGGGCGATGCTCAGCGTCTGCTGATCCACCACCATCGACAGCGACTGGCGCCGAATCCCCGCCTCGAACTCGGCCATGCGGTTCTGGATCGCGTGCGCCACCTGCGACATGAGCTTCTCGAGGTCGAGGATGCGCACGGCCCGCTTCATGACGATGTCGGCCGTCTCGCTGGTCAGGTCCTCCGACTTGTACATCTTGCGAAGCTGATCCAGCTCGTCGCTGGCGCTTTCGACCTCGAAGTCGCCGATCTTTGCGTTCAATCCCGCCGCCACAAGGAAGGCCGGGCCGTCCTTTTCATCCCATCGCTTCAGATCAGTCTGCCCGTTGGCCAGGCTGATCTTGGCGTTGGCCATCGCCAGGACATCGGACTCCTGCCCCAGGTCCACGTCCCCCTGGGCCTTGGCCAGGTTGGCATCGGCCAGCTTCAGATCGTTCTGCGCCGCCGCGATCTGGTCGTCGATCCTGTCCGACTCCAATTCCAGCAGCACATCCCCCTTGGCCACCGTGGCCCCGGTGGTCACGGCCCTGGCGACGATGAAATCGCCCTGGTAGCTGCGCGTGCGAATGCGTGCTTCGAACGGCGCCGACGGCTCGAACGTTCCGTCAAAATCGAGGGACAAGACCAGCGTCCCGCGGCGTACGACCGATGTCTGCCCTCCACCGGCCGACGGGGCCGTCGCCGGCATCGTTGCGCCGCCCCAGCTCGCCTGCGTCAGCGCTAGCGTCGCCAATCCCCCCAACAGCGTTACAGCGCCCAGCTTTCTGAACATGCTTCGCATTGTCATAGATGCATCCCACCTTTACGCCGCTCCGGGCGACGAGCCACGCGCTGCCGCCGGTTCAGGCCGCCCATGTAACATCCGCCATCGTACCGCCGGTTGCAGGCCACCACATCTATTAGACCTGGACGACGCCGTGTTATTTCACCTGATTCGGTTCCACGCACTGCGGATCGTCATTTTTGGGATTGTTGACCATCGGCGAGACCGGATACGCCTCCAGCTCGCCCTCCGGGCACGGCCCAAGCAGCGCTTTCAAGACATCGCGCGGCGTCGCCGGATCGAGCCACCTGCGGTAATCATCTTGCCGCAGAATCACCGGCATCCGGTCGTGGATCGGCTCCAGGAGCCGGTTGGGCCGCGTCGTCAAAATCGTCACGGAATCCACCGCCCGATCCGCCTCCGCCGGCTTCCACCGCTCCCACAACCCGGCAAAACAAAAAACCCCATCATCCCGGCGATGCACGAAGATCGGCTGACGCTTGCCCCCGACGCTTTGCCATTCATAAAACCCATCCGCCGGCACGAGACACCGCCGGCTGCCAAACGCCCCCCGAAACGCCGGCGTCTGTCCCACTGTCTCCGACCGCGCGTTGATCAATTTGTATCCCGCCGAAGCATCCTTCGCCCACGGCGGGATCAACCCCCACCTCGCCAAGTCGATTTTCGCCGCGGATTCCTCCCAGCGTACGATCGGCACCTGCTGCGACGGCGCCACGTTGAACCGTGGCCGTTGCGAGAATTCCTCGAACGGCAGCATCGGCATGGCGCTCAGCGCCGCCCGAATGAGATTCACCCGTCTGAGCGTATACCGTCCGCACATGATGCGTATCTTATCCGCGGATTCGGGTTGCGGGTTTCGTCATTCGGATTTGATTCGGATTTCGGATTTCGAGTTTCGGACTTTCCCCGCGATTTGGCGATCATCGCTCATCAATCACCCACCATCATGGCCTCTATCGGAGTCGAACCGATATGTCCTTTCGGACAATGGATTTTGAGTCCATCGCGTCTGCCAATTCCGCCAAGAGGCCTGTATTCAAATTCACTTCGGAAAAACCGTTGTTTTCATCGGTGTTACCGAACGATTCGTGCGATCCTACAATGTCCGTTTCAATTCCGCCAGATTGCGCCGCGTAGCGCTGAATTGCGCTGCTGGGTGACAACCTGGGTGACAAGGAAATTTCCCCGCCATTCGTCCCCGTAGCCAAGGTGGAAGCTGGCACGCGTCAAACTGCGCAGCGTGCCTCCTGCCCCACAATGCGTTATCCTACTGGCCGATTCATTCGGGGAGCCGATTCATGGCGCGGCTAGCAAATTCAAACGAGACCGCACCTGTCGACGAAGAAACCCACGGCAAGCCAGACCATCGCATCGTTGAGGAATATCTCGCTGAATTGAAGGCAATCCGCGCGTCCGGCGCGGGCGTGCCGGAAACGTCCTACTATCCCGCCCTGTCCAACCTGTTCAACGCCATTGCAAAGACCCTCAAGCCCAAGGTCCGCTGTGTGATGAATCTCCGGAACCTTGGGGCCGGAATGCCTGATGGCGGGCTGTTCACCGCCGACCAATTCGCCGGCGATTTGAAAAAGGGACAAGTTCCGTCGCGCGGCGCGATTGAAGCCAAGGGCGCCTCCAAGGAATTACCTGCAATCGCTCTGAGCCAGCAGGTCCGGGATTACCTGGCCCGCTATGGCATCGTCATCACGACCAATCTTCGCTCCTTTGCGATCCTGACTGCCGACCCAAACGGCGGGCCGGACCCCAGGGAGTCCTTTGCCCTAGCCGAGAACGAGCATGATTTCTGGAATCGTGTTGCGGCGCATCCGCGCGCAGCGGCACAACTCAAAGGCGACCAATTCATCGAATTCGTCAAGCGCGCATGCCTGCACAATACTCCGCTGACCAACCCCAAGGACGTGGCGTGGTTCCTTGCGTCCTACGCGCGCGATGCTCTCTTTCGCGTCGAGCAGAAAAAGGAACTGCCCGCCCTGCAAACCGTCCGATCCGCCTTGGAAGAGGCGCTTGGCATGAAATTCACCGGCGACAAAGGCGAGCATTTCTTTCGCTCAACGCTGGTGCAAACCCTCTTCTATGGCGTCTTTTCCGCGTGGGTCCGCTGGCACAAAGACAATCCCGGTCCCAAGGCGAAATTTGATTGGCGGACCGCCGAATGGTCCCTGCATGTTCCATTCATCCGAACTTTGTATGAGGAAATCGCCAAGCCGAGCCGTCTTGGGCCGCTGGGACTCGTGGAAACGCTGGATTGGTCCTCCGGCGTCTTGAATCGCGTGGATCGCGCCGAGTTTTTCAAACGATTTGAGGATGAGCACGCCGTTCAATATTTCTACGAGCCCTTCCTGCACGCCTACGACCCGGACCTCCGCAAGGAATTAGGTGTCTGGTACACGCCGCGCGAAATCGTCAAGTATCAAGTGGCGCGCGTGGATACCGTGCTACGCGAAGAACTGAACCTCCCTGACGGCCTGGCCGATCCCAACGTGATCGTTCTGGACCCCTGTTGCGGCACCGGCGCGTATCTGGTCGAAGCGTTGCGTAGCATCGCGGACACCCTGCGCGACAAGGGCGGCGATGCCCTGGTGGCATCGGACCTGAAGCAGGCGGCGATGAACCGCGTGTTCGGTTTTGAAATTCTGCCCGCCCCGTTTGTCGTGTCGCACTTGCAATTGGGCCTGCTTCTCCAAGCCGAAGGCGCGCCCCTGTCTCAGAGAAAGGGCGAGCGTGTCGGCGTATACCTGACTAACGCCTTGACCGGCTGGGAGCCGCCCAACGGTCCCAAGCAACAGGTGATGGCCTGGGCCGAATTGCAGGAAGAACGAGACGCCGCCGAACACGTCAAACGCGACAAGAAAATATTGGTGGTTTTGGGCAATCCGCCCTACAACGCATTCGCCGGCGTTAGTCCGCAAGAAGAGCAAGGGCTGGTTGAGCCGTACAAGCAAGGGCTGAACAAGCCTACCAGTGCCGGGGGTTGGGGCATCAAAAAGTTCAACCTTGACGATTTGTATGTTCGTTTCTTCCGCCTTGCCGAACGGCGCATTGCGGAGATGAGTGGCAAGGGCGTCGTCTCGTTTATCTCCAATTTCTCCTACCTTGGCGATCCGTCTTTCGTGGTGATGCGCCAACGCTTTCTTGCCGAGTTTGACAAGCTGTGGCTGGACTGCATGAATGGTGACAGCCGCGAAACCGGCAAGCTGACACCCGAAGGCAAGCCCGATCCCTCCGTCTTCTCCACTGACCACAACCGTGAAGGAATCCGAGTAGGCACGGCCGTCTGCGTCATCGTCCGCAAGCCCACGCGCCGCGAAAAGCCAAATGTCCACTTTCGCCAATTTTGGGGCACGACCAAACGGGCTGATCTGTTGGCGAGTCTGAGCGCCAAGAATTTTGATGCAGCTTACACAGTTGCCGATCCGCGCTCCGAGAACCGCTCCTCCTTCCGGCCAGAAGAGGTGTCGAAGGGCTTTCGGTGTTGGCCCAACCTTGCGGACCTATGCGGCATCCCTCCCACGTTAGGGGTTCTGGATAATCGCCAAGAGGCGTTGATATGCATCGACCGAGAGGATGTTGACAAGAGGGCCAGAGCCTATCTTGATCCGAGCATATCGTTCGAGGCGGCTGCTAATACCGTTCCCGAGTTGACCCGCAATTACGCAAGGTTCGACGCCCGCGACGCGCGGGATCACATCCTGCGCACCGAAGCTTTTTTGTCGGAGAACATCCGTCGGTTGATGATGCGACCGATGGATGACCGATGGTGCTACTACACATCCGTCCGCCCGGTCTGGATTGAGACTCGGCCCGCACTAGTTCGGGAGTGTTGGCCTGGCAATCTGTTCCTTGTCGCAAGAAACAAGGCGGCCGGCATGGTCGAGGGACTGCCCATGTTCCTAACCCGGAACATCGGGATGCAGCATGCCTTCCACAAAGACGCCTACTACATCCCCCTGCGTTCCGGGTATAGCTCGCGTGAGAATGGCGCGTTATACGGGACTGCTCAGCCCCACGCGAATCTTTCTACGCCCGCTCGCGCTTATCTGGCCAAGCTCGGCATCAAAGAGCCCGACGCCGACGCGAAGACCGCGGGCCTGTTATGGATGCACGCCTTGGCTACCGCCTACAGCCCTGCGTATCTGACTCAGAATGCCGACGGCATTCGGCGTGATTGGCCGCGCATCCCTCTGCCGGCAGATCGCAAGGCTCTGGAAGCGTCGGCGGCGCTGGGCGAACAAGTCGCAGCCCTATTGGACACCGAAGCCGACGTGGCCGGCGTAACGGCCGGAAAGGTTGCCCCGATCTTCAAGACAATCGGCTTGATAACCAAGACTGGCGGCGGGCAGCTTGACGCGGCCGGCCGCGACTTGGCGGTAGAAGCCGGCTGGGGTTACGCGGGCAAAGAGGGTGTCACCATGCCCGGCAAGGGCAAGCTCACCGAACGCCCATACGATGAAGGCGAAGCCAAGGCGACTGAGGCGGAAGCGGCAGCGCGCGGGATGCCGGCCAACCAAGTAATGCAACTGGTGGCCGAAAAGACCTGCGATGTGTACTTGAACGCGGCCGCCTATTGGCGCAACATCCCGCTGAACGTCTGGGAGTATCACATCGGCGGATATCAGGTCATCAAAAAATGGCTCAGCTATCGGGAACTGGAATTGCTGGGCCGGGCGCTCAAGCCCGAAGAGGCCCGCGAAGTGACCAATATGGCGCGCCGCATCGCGGCCATCATCCTGTTACAACCCAAACTCGATGAAAATTACCGCAACGTAAAGGCCGCCGCGTTCGATTGGGGCAGCGTTTCCAAGACCTCCGTTTGATGCCGACGATTTCGCGGCATGTCCCAAACGGCTGTTGAGCCGCACCGAGGCAAGGAGCATCGAATATGGCTGGCGAGATCGAAAAGAAGCCAAGCGATGGGCATCAGTCGCCCTTTGAGCGGATTCGGCGGGTCAGCGACGCGGGGCACGAGCACTGGTCCGGCCGCGATTTCGCCCGAGTCCTCGGTTACAGCGATTACCGCAATTTCGAACAGGTCATCCAAAAGGCCCGCGTCGCTTGTTTCAACAGTGGGCAGCGTATCGAGGACCATTTCGTTGATGTCACCGAAATGGTCGAGATCGGCAGCGGCGCAGAGCGGCCCGTACGCACCACGCTGTTGTCTCGCTATGCCTGCTATTTAATCATCCAAAACGCCGATCCCGGCAAACAAATAGTCGCACTGGGACAGACCTATTTCGCCATCCAGACCCGCCGTCAGGAAATCACGGATCGCACCACGGAGGAACAACGCCGCCTTCTGCTGCGAGAGGAGATACGGCGGCATAACGCCAAGCTGGCGGCAGCGGCAAAGAGTGCCGGTGTCGTCGAACCCGTCGACTATGCCATTTTTCAGAATCACGGCTACATGGGCCTGTACGGTGGCCTCGGGGCTCAGGACATCCACCGGCGCAAGGGATTGAAAAAGAGCCAACAGATTCTCGATCACATGGCGAGCACGGAATTGGCTGCGAATCTCTTCCGAGCCACCCAGACGGAGGAAAAGCTGCGGCGAGACAAGATCGTTGGCAAAGCCAGGGCCAATCGGACGCATTACGAGGTCGGCGCGAAAGTTCGCCAGACGATCCGCGAACTTGGCGGGACCATGCCGGAGAATCTGCCGGCGCCGGAAAGCATCAAGAAACTGGAGTCCAAGAAACGCAAGCAGCTCGGCGATAACCGAAGTTCGCCTCCTGATGCCTGATCCGTTCGACAGGTTCAACGACCCTTGAGCCGCCCCGCAGCAGCCCGCGCGCAAAGCCCCAACAGCCGGGTTTCTCGGCCCCTCTTCCCGAATTTTTAGCCCGCTATCCGACCTGACCAGCTGCTCCTACTCTTAACTCTTTATCCTGCTCTTAATCCTCTTCCTAATCGTAATCTTAATCTTGCTCCTTCTCCCCGATCTTTTAGGAGGCTCAGCCGTGTCCTGGCCGGGCAGAAGCGGAGGATTAAGATTAAGATGAAGAGTAAGATTAGGAACAGGATTAAGAGCAAGAGTAAGAGCAAGATTAGGAAGTACCCCGGGCGAATGAAACCGGATGATGCGAGCCGCAGGCCCACTCGAGTCGGCGTATTTGTCTTCGCGCCCTTCGCGGCTTGGCGGTTCAATCGCTTCATGCTCCGCCGTTAAATGAGTGGTTCCACAATCCGCAGCTTTCCCAAGATTTCCGTCAATATCCCCTGAAATACGCGAAGATCAGTGAAGATCGAACAAAGACACTGCGAATTCCGAGGCTCAAAGCAGCCCCGGAGAAGCTGGAACTGTCGAGTTTTTGGGGGCGGGCGGAGCGTAGCTCCGCTTCCCTAAAGCGGTTGGCGATGGACTGCCAAAACGTGTAATTACAGTTCGAATCGCGCCCTGGGGGCTAAGGATTCTTTTTCATTTTTGCCGAAAAATCGTCCCAAGTGATTGGGGACGCGGTGGTTACGTCGCAAAAGTCGATTGAACATCGGCGGCTCGGCCGGTCATGTACTTTTTCTTGAGGGGCAGCTGGCCGAGTGGGAAAATGCGGCCTCCGGGGCGGCAAAGGAACTCGCCATGAACGTGCCATTGCGTCGCGGATGCTGCGGGCGCTTGAGCTGAAGTGAAGATGCTCTAGCGCAGACGAATTGGACCTCCCTCTTCAACCTCATGCCTCCGCCAGCACGCCCCGCTTGTGGTGATTGGGTAGCAATAAGCTGCTGGTAATCGGCGTCGTGGAAAAAACCGTCGGGGACGCCGTTGGCGCCGATACCATCGACGCAGCCACTTTCACTGTCCTGGTCGCTGGCGTGGCCGTTAAAGTCACCACGGCCGGGACCGCCGGAGTGCCGCTGGGCAATGTCGAGGCCTGGCGGCTGTTGGTCGCAAGCGTGTCCAGCACGTTGATGCCGCCGCTGCCGTTCACGTCCGCGAAGATCGAATAGGTCGTCCCGGGCGTCGAAGCGCTGCTGCCTTGAAGGTGAGCCACCGATACCGTGTCAAGCACGTTCACCCCGCCGGACTGATTCTCGTCCCCCGGCAAAACGTTCAAGCTGAACATGAACGCTCCGCCGGGCGTGCCGTTGCCCGAGGGATAAGTGGTGACCCCGTCGCTCCATTCCCCGTCCAGGGCGAGCCCCGATGTATTGGTCACCGAGTCGCTCAGATCGATCAGCAGCTTGTCGGCTGCGATCGGCTGAGTCAGCGTCCAGGTCGCCGTGTCCGTTGCGGCATTGTAGCTGAACCCGCTGAAGCTGTAGCTGGGGACATTTACGCCCAGCAGTTGCAGCGAACTTTCCTGCACGTTGACGTTTTGGCTGAAGACGATGTCGATCTGGTTGAGATTCGTCCAGGGCAATGTCTTCAATTGGGACGATCCCGTGGAAATGGAATAGCCGCCGACGTTGGCCGCATTTAGGCTGGCCAGGTAGCTGAGGAAGCTGCCGCTCCAGTCAGAGCCGTCCACCACCACGTCGACCACCTGCGGCGGTACCACGGCGGTAGTGGTGGCTTGTGCGGCCGATGGCGTGGGCTGCTGGTTGCCTACGTTGTCGTGGGCAACGCTGAAGAATTCGTAGGTATGGCCAGGGCTGCCCGTATAGGTGGCGGAGGTGTTAGTAGTAGCATTCAGCCAAAGATTGAATGCACCCCCATCCACGGCGACATACACGTCAAACCCGGCGACGCCCGAACCACCGGCGTCGTCGCTGCCCGCCCAGCTGACGGTGAACTGACCGTTGCTGGTTGCCGGCAATGACACGACCTGGCTATTGGGTGCAGTCACGTCAAGCTCATTGGTCACGGTGTTGGTCAAGATCGGGGCCTGCGTGTCAAAGACGACTGAGGCCGAGTTGCTCACGATTGTGCCACTGGGCAGGCCCGTCTTGGGCTTGATCGTGTATGAAATATGTCCTTCACCATCGTTGTTGGCGTCGTTGGGTGGCAGGATGCCGAGCATCGGATCCACGGGGATCTCGCCCGTGGTCGGATCGATGCCCTTCAGCTCGGCTGTGAGAATGCCAGTGGTGGTATCCAGCGAGATCTGGATGAGAACCAGCAGGTTCGATCCTTCCGGTCGAAGGTCAACCGTGTCGGTGAAGAAGCTTCGACCGGAAGGCACGTTGATCACGTTGGAACCAAAGGTAACCTGCGTGATCTGCAGCGTGCGCCAATCCATGTTGGGATCAAGCTGGTTGGTGACGATGATATCGTCCGCCGGGCCCGCCGCGGTCGAGGCGTTCTCGAAGTCGATGGTGTAGGCCAACGGTCCATAACCGACGAGATTCGCATCGGAATAGCCGACCGGGCCGACAATGTCGTTGGGATCGTGCGGCGGGATGTAATCGCCGGATCCACTGCTGCCACCCGTGCTGCTCCCACCGCCGCTGGAACTTCCACCGCCACCGGAACTGCCCGGTCCACCGGCACCGCCGCCTGTACCTCCGGAGCTGCCACTGCCGCCGGGACCACCACTGCTTGGTCCACCACCGCCAGCGCCTACGCCGCTGCCGCTCGAACCACTGGCTTCCCCGCTGCCCTCGCTGCTGCCCCTCGATCCGCTGGCGTCACTGCTGTCCCATCTGCTGCCGCCCGATCCACCACCGTCCCCGTATCGATCGTTACCCCATCCAGCGTCCCGGGGTTGTCGGAGTTGGATCCCGGCACCAACTCCGCTCCGCCCGTCCCTGTGATCGTCCCGCCCTTGATCGTCCCGGCGGCACCTAGGAAAACATTCGCCGAAAACTGAAATCTCGTCGCAACTTGCAGCGTCGCACCCGCAACATTGATCGGATCACTGCTCGTGACGCTATTCACGGACTGCGTTCCCAAAGCGAGTTGAATCGTCGGATTGCCCGCAGCGGAGATGATGACGTCGTCTGATGTGCCTGGCGTTGAATGAGTGGACCAGTTGTTGGGGTCCGTCCAATTCACGCCATCCCCCGCACCGGTCCAGTTGACCGTGGAGAGAAGCAGTCGTCTTTCCAGAATTTCGCAAAACAGTGGATGTCTGTGAACGCTCCGCCCGCGAACGGCAACTTTTCGTCGCCGCTGTCCCCGTCGCAACATGAAGCACCTCCGCTCTCGGCGTTTTCCCTCAGCCGCCGCGACTCAACGGAAGCCCTATGCCGTTGGCGCGACGACATTGCGCTTTGAATTTTTGGGAGGACCGCTCTGAGAACCCGAATTTCCCTCAGCCCGCGATTCTTCCCCAACCGCAGAACTTCGCGAACATCACCTCAAAGCTGGTCGGCATTGTCGTGCATCGCGAAGCGAAAAGTCAAGGTATTTGCAACAGCATTTTGAAATGCTGCAATGGGTCGATGTCTCGACAAGTTCGACATCGACGCCAATCATGTATTTCGTGGCCATGGATTTGGAGCCAAGCCGCAGGCGATCACGATGGCTGGAAGGGTGGACACTTATCGCGGCAGCTACAGGCGCAGGCGGTCGCTGGCGATCCTGAACCTCGGCGATGGGCGGCATCGCCAGGTGGCTGGGCGGGCAGGCGAGATTAGAACTCCCTACCTATTTCCGAAAATCCCGACGGGCCAGCCATGTAGATTCTCGTTTTCCATCTCGCATCAGAAACGACGCTGCCGCGAGGCTTGTGCCCGGGCGTCACACGGCCATCACGGCCATGCTCTCCGATTCAAAAGGTAATCTCCAGCGCCGCGGCAGATCGATCACGTTAACCAGCGCCCTCTCTCCGGCCGCTGGTCAGTCTGAAATCGCGATCTAGGCTGCTAAGGCGCGCCGCCCGCGGTGCGCCAAACCGACAGATGCTAGCAACAAGAGCGACAGTCCGGTCGGCTCTGGCACCACCGTGATTGAGCCATTCACCGGCGCATAGGTGATTGGGCTCCCCTGACTATCGGACAATACCGTGCCGGTGTTCACATCGGTGGACAGGGTGATCAGGAATGTCCCATTAGCACCAGGAGCCAGGGTGAAGGGAACGCGCATCAGGCCGTCGAGATTCTCGCTATCCAAAGGCTCGGAACCACTGGAGAGGTATTGTGTCGCAGAAACCTCTGAAGACGTATTCGTCAAAACGCCATTGGGGGTGGTGAAGTTGGAATCGACTCCCAATGCCATCGTTCGCACCGACGGTGATACGTCAGTAACCGTCGGCGTACCGAATGACATCCCCGTCGGCTGTCCGGCCGAGGTGTTCAGGTCCACCAGTGACTGCCAGCCTGCGAGGCTGGGATTGCCGGTTCCCGTCACTTCGACGTAAACGTCGAAAAAGCCACTGGAAGACCAGGGAATTGTTTCGCTCTGCACTGCAACGCTGACAGCCGCGCGCGCAGCAGAAACTGCCGCGAGAATCGCGCCCACACCCAAGACACGGACACTCGTCTTCATGATCCTCTCCCTCTCGTAGAATTGCGTCCCCTACCTCCAAGCCCACAGACTCCGGCAGGTACAAGACCTGGGGAATGATACATAAGGGACGCAAAACTGCAATCACTTTTTTATGGATTTGCGACAACGAGATTGGGAGGCCCGGAAAATCAGCGATTAATATTGGCAAAGGGGCATGAAATTCATTTCCTGTTTTGCGACAATGCATTCGTCTATTGCGTAAGTCTTTCAGGTGCTTGCCAGCACGCCGCGGACGCCGAACCGCTCGCGCTTTAGCAGCGAATCGGCTGCAATCGGCACTGTAGAGAACTGTTGTGCCTGCCCCGAAGATGCGGTCAGCAGCGCCGCCGCCGTTGCGGCAACGCCGCTACTGGACGGCACAATCGGGCTTCCTGCGGGCAAAACTGAGCCTTGGCGGCTGTTGGTCGCCAGTGTGTCCAGCACGTTGATGCCCCCGCTGCCGTTCACGTCCGCAAAGATCGAATACGTCGCAGGCGTCGACGTGCTGCTTCCCTGAAGATGTGCCACCGCGACCGTGTCCAGCACGTTCACCCCGCCGGACTGATTCTCATCCCCCGGTAACACGTTCAAACTGAACATGAACGGCGTCCCCGCCGTCCCGTTGCCCGAAGGATAGCTGCTGACCCCATCCGTCCATGACCCGTCCAGGGCGGTCCCAGAGGTATTGGCCACCGAGCCGCTTAAGTCGATCAGCAGCTTGTCGTCGCCGATCGGAGCATTGAGCGTCCAGCTCGCGGTGTCAGTGGCGGAGTTATAGCTGAAGTTGCTGAAGGTGTAGCTTGGCACATTGAGGCCGACGAGCTGCAAAGAACTCTGCGTCACATTCACGTTCTGGCTGAAGACGATGTTGATCTGATTCAGGTTGCTCCAGGGCAACGTCTTGAGCTGCGCCGAGCCGGTGGGGATGGAATATCCGCCGACGTTGGCCGCGTTCAGGCTGCCCAGGTAGCTGAGGAAACCGGAGCTCCAGGCGGTCCCGTCAACTGTGACGTTCATAACTTGAGGCGCGGTGACGTGGACGTAATCCACGTACATGGTCTGTGGGCTGGTGATTGTTCCCGGCGCGAATGGTGCTCCCTCGCAGACGTCAAGGATTATGAAGAACGGATGGCCATTGAATACCCAGCTACCCCCTGCGGGGAGGTCGGCGGGGGTGAAGGTGCGGAACACGGTGCCGTCGACCGAAAACGTGATGGAGTTGGGTTTCCAATCCATCGCGAATACGTGGTAGTTGGAGTAAAAGTTCTGGTTGCCGGACAGGGTATAGGCAGCGCTCACTCCGGCCCCCCCATTAAAGTCGCTGCCATCGGACATTGGGCCATGCAGCGTGGAGTGGTTGGTTCCGGACTCAGTGCCCTTGTTCTCCATGATGTCGACTTCGCCGCACGCGGGCCAGTTGATCGTGCTGATGTTGTCGCCGAGGATCCAGAACGCCGGCCAGATGGCGCCGCTATTAGGACCGCCCGGTAACTTTATCCGGGCCTCGATGTGGCCGTATTCGAGGCTGCTGCCAGCTGGATCAACCTCGGTGCAGATTTCCGCGGAATCGTACGTTCCATTACCGCTGGGGTCCGGCAGCAGCGTCATAGCCAATGCCTTGCCATCATTCGCTTGAGCATCGCTGACGATCTGCAGCGTCGCGGGGTCGCTGGCGCTGGCTTGCGCGGCCGTCGTGTTGGTGTAATGAACCGCCGGATTGTTGGGGTCGCTAGTTTCAAAAGCTGTCCACGCGGAAGACGGGCCGGCACCCACCGTTCCGTTGAAATCGTCGGAAAACAGGGCCGACAACAGCAGGCGCGGCTCCAGCGCCTCGAATATTTGCTTTGGCTTCGATGTCATCGGCGTTCGCCTAGCCGCCTCCGCAACTACCTACCCACCGGCCAAGACTTACGCCTTTAATATACCCCGTGGAATCCGTCAATTCACAAAATCTTCAGCGTTCTGACCAAATGGCGTTGCTTTTCGTGCAGCACCATTGTGGCCAACCACTGACCACCGGCGATATCGCCTGGAGATACCGTGGCCGTCGGCGTCAAGCTCCAATCGGTTACCGCAACCGACAGCACCGCCGCGGCGGGGCTTCCTGATGGCAAGACTGAGCCCTGGCGGCTATTGGTCGCAAGGGTGTCCAGCACGTTGATGCCGCCGCTGCCGTTCACATCCGCGAAGATCGAATAGGTCGCGGGCGTCAAAGTGGTGCTGCCCTGAAGGTGCGCCACCGACACCGTGTCCAGAATGTTGACCCCGCCGGATTGATTCTCATCCCCCGGCAATACGTTCAAGCTGAACAGGAACGCTCCGCCGGGCGTGCCGTTGCCCGAGGGATAAGTGCTGACCCCATCGCTCCATTCCCCGTCCAGGGCGACCCCCGAGGTATTGGTCACCGAGTCGCTCAGATCGATCAATAGCTTGTCGGCTCCGATCGGCTGAGTCAGCGTCCAGGTCGCCGTATCGGTCGTGGCGTTGTAGCTGAACCCGCTGAAACTGTAGCTTGGGGTGTTGACGCCCAGCAACTGTAGCGAACTCTCCGCCACGTTGACGTTTTGGCTGAAGACGATGTTGATCTGATTCAGGTTGATCCAGGGCAGGTCGGTCAGTTGGGCCGATCCAGCAGGAATTGCGTAACCCGCTGCCTGGTACGGGAAGCTCGAAGACCATGCGGTCGAGTCCACGCTCACGCCTGTCACCTGGGGTGCTGCCATGGTGACATTGATCTTCACCGTGGCGATGTCTTTGCCTAGCCTGGTGTTGTCCGCCGTGATGAGCCGCACGAAGAATTGTTTGGACTCGGAATCGGGGCTGCTGGAAATCGGGACCAGGATTGTCCCTTGCGTTTGACCCGCCAATATCGTGAGGCTGCTCAGAAGCGACGTGTAATCCACGTTCGATTGCGCCGTGTCCGCAACGGTCGTGTACTGCACGACGACGTTTTGCGCCGCCGGGGCGGAGAGGACGATCGGTACCGCCGCAAAAATCTTGCCAGGAGCGCTCTCATAAATATAGCTGTCGCCGATCGATACGGACGGGCGATCGTTCGGCTGGAATACCTGGTTCAACGCGCCCTGCACCGCCGGCATCGCGGCCAATGCGCTGTCATTGGAATAAAGCCACTGCACAAGCGCCAAGGTCGACAGCGTCGTGTTCCAAAGATCGTTGCGCGCCGTAAACGTCGCGGGATCGCTCTGCCCCGTCAACCAGATCGCCGAATCCGTCAACCCGAACGGACCCGTCAATCCGTGCTCTATGGACTGACGGATGGATTGGTCGGCGGCAAGGGGATCTCCCAGCAGGGCCAGGGTGGCGGACCATGGCATGTACAAGGCCGGCTGCCCGAAGTCGCTCCATATCGAAAACTCGTGATAGGATTCGCCGGAACCGTCATCGCCCGCATCGGGCTGCAGCATCCCGGCGCGACCCGCTTCAGCCAACG
This sequence comes from Phycisphaerales bacterium UBA1161, assembly GCA_002311745.1. Lineage (GTDB taxonomy): Bacteria > Planctomycetota > Phycisphaerae > Tepidisphaerales > Tepidisphaeraceae > UBA1161. The sequence continues at coordinate 28,067 of DBZL01000023.1, forward strand.
CGGCATCCACTTGCGCCTGGTATGTCACGGCATTGTCGTGCGGATTGGCGCGCAATGCCGGGTCCGGATACGTATCGAGATCCCGATCCGCCGTCTTGAAGAACAAATCGGGCAGCCACTGCATGAATGGGGCGCGAAGATCAGCGCTGCTGTGCACCAGGAATTGCGCCGTCTCGCCGGGAAGGCTTGTCTGAACGCGGCTGACGCCGCTGTTGTAGTTCGTCCCCATGTCGACGTGGTAGGTCGTACTAAGATCCGCGGCCAGCGACAATACCGGAATCTCGCCGCTATAACCGTCGTAGGTCCCGGCGGTGAACTGCTGGGTATCGATCTCGTACGCCAATTTCCAACCTTGAGCCGTGGAGAACGCTTCGAAATTGAAACGAGCGAGGACGCTCTCGATTGCCGCCGTGAGTGACGCTGACGTGCTGGAAAGCCCGGCGTACCGATACAGCGCCAAAAACATGAATGCCGCGTCCTCAGGAGATTCCTCATGCACTAGCGCTGGGGCAAGAGTGACGCGATCATAGTAGCGGGGCGGCAAATAGGTCGCGTGATCGAGGATCGCGTTCAATGACCCCGTCAATTGTGCGACCCAGTCGTTCGCTTCCGCAGCCGTGATCCAACCTCGATCAATGGCGGTCGGTGTCGCGGCAACCACGCCAGCAGTTACGTTCAACGCCAAAATGTCGGCGTGGGCCGATATGTTCGGTAGCAGCCCGTTCGTTCGGTCTCGTGCTCCGTATAGCGCCAGAAACTGCCGCCGTGCAAGATCGGCGGCAATCGTTTCCAGCGGGGCCGTCGCCGCATCGATTGCTGGCCCGGGTTCTTGGAAGCACATGTCGTCGAAATAAATGTTCCCATTGACCGGCGATCCTTCGCTGGCCAGAAAGACGAAAGCCATGACCTTGGCCCGGGACAAATCGGGTTGGCCGATAAGCGTTAGGCCATCCAGAGGAACCGTCACCTTCGACCACACGTCGTCCGCTGAGACAATCGTGGAATACACCCCTTTTTCCCCGTCGTCACCGCGATAATCCTTGATCTCGAAATTGAGCGTGAAGGAAGCACCCGTCGCATTGCGCAACCAAAACTGAAAGGATCCGTAATGTGAGATATCGCGGGTGTCAATGTACGCGGCAGAGCCGCGTACAGAGCCAAATCCCGTCAGCCCAAATCCGTAGAAATCGAACCCGCCTGGAGCAATCGGCTGGTTGGTGGAGCAAACCAACGATCTATTACCCGAATGGACCACTGCGCTGGTCCACGCCACTGTGGCGTGGATTCCGGGAATTTCGGGACCGCCAAAACGATTCAGAATGCCGCTGGGGTCTGACTCCTCGGCGTTGAAGAAGGGCACCTCGCACAAATCGGAAACCGTGCTGAACAAGACCCGTTTCTCCAACAATTCCAGCATTAGGTGGGACATGATTCCTCCGGGAATCTCGGTGTTTGGCGTCTTGATTCCGTCGGCGCCGTGCCCGCGGTTTGGATGCCGATCTGTTGTTGCGAGACGGGCTCCTCTCGCCGTTGCGTCCATCTGGGATTCCGTCTTACGACCACTCGGCATTCCCCAGAAGACGTGCGGCGAAGATCCGTGAACTGCCCCCTCAAATCACATCGGCAGGGTCGCCAGTAGCCTAGCGCCGCCGCCGCCCATTGCTATCGAAACCAAGGATAAGGGATGCCGCATTTTCACCCGCCAAATTACATACGTAACACTCATGCCTCTATTTGTCTAGGAAAAAACAACGTTGCGGCGACCACGGGTTTTCCGCTGGAGTCCAAAATCTCGAGGGTGGCATTCAATGTCGCCCCCCGGATCGGCAATTCCCTTCATGATCGTCGAGCGCCACAGTTGACCGTGATGATGGCATACCCGCCGCTGGTGGTGAAGGACCAGTAGTCAGCCGTGTAACTTGCGGCGCCGATGGATTGGGGGAGGACACGGATAGGGGCAGGATGAGACCGACGGCGGTGGATCCGCCGTTGTCGATGCCGCCGCCGTGGAACTCGGCAGTATTTCCGCTGATGGTGGAGTTGTTGACTGTGACAGTGGCGTTGTTGAGGATGCCGCCGCCGTTCGGGCAAGAGTTCGCGCTGACGGTCGAGTTAGTGATGGTGAGGAGACCATCGTTGTTGATGCCGCCGCCGAGATAGCTGGCGAAGTTTCCGCTCACGGTTGAATTCGTTATTGTGAGCGTGTGGTTTCGGTCGTTGAAAATACCGCCGCCGGCGTCGCTTGCACTGTTTCCGCTGATCGTGGAGTTGGCGAGCGTAAGCGTGCCATGATTGGCGATGCCGCCGCCGCTGGCGGCGATGCCGCCGGTGATCGCGAGATTCTGGATTTGGGCGGTGACGCCGCTGTTAACCGAAAAAACAGTGCCGTGACCGTGGCCATTGACGGTGAGAAGACCAGCGCCGAAACCATTGATGGTGATGTTGGCGGTGAGGTTAGGAAGTGTGCTGGCGAGGTCGACCGTGCCGGTAAGACCGCTGGCGAAGTTAATGATATCCGTGCCGCCAGCCGCATCGGCATCGATGATGGCCTGGCGCAGAGTGCCTGCCCCAGAGTCGACCAAGGTGGTGACTGTGAAGGTGCTGAGCAACCTCCGGCGTTCCAGAGCCTCAGCCACGGCCGAGCGAAGGAACGCATCCGAGCGACGCCGACGCGACGAATGAAACTTTACTCGATGATGTGAAGACATAGCGGTTCCTCTCCCTTCCAGTCGAAGGCTAACTCTTGTCCGCCGCCGGCTGGCGCGACTCCGGTGGAACCTGTTGAATTGCTTCGTCAGACAACTCAAACGACTCGGCGATACGCTTGGGGTCTTCATTCAGCACATCAGGCCAGGACAAACCGTGCAGCGCTTGGACGGCGAAGATTTCCTGCGCCGCGTCCGTGAATTTCACGAATCCAACGGTCTGTCCGCTGCGCGTGTCGATGATCCATACACCGCAGCAGCGGTCTTCTTGCTTCATCTGGGCGATAGCGATGCCGCTGAAGACTGCCGACTCGCGTACCTGCGACAGTCCGACAAAGGCGTACGGCCCAGCGAAGTCCAGCCCGCGTGTGAAGCCGGGCAGGCGGCAAACCTCCTGGTATTTTCCGCTGCGCTCGTCCACGACACCCACGCCGCCGTTACCGCTCTCCAGCACCCACAGCCGGTCTTCATGCCACCGCGGCGAGTGCGGCATAGACAAGCCGCGGGTCATAATTTCATTCGCGGGGATATCCATCAGGATTCCGCCGGACTGCTTGTTCTCGCGTCAGCCGCTGGGAGTGTCCGTCTCGCCCAAGGCGGTAACATAGCGGAGCTTGCCGTCGCGCAGACACACACCGTTCAGGTGGCAGCGGTCTTCCGGGGCCAGAGCCGAAATGAACGGCGGTCTCCAGCGCGGTACGAAGTTATATGTGTCGCTGCGCGTCGCCAGGCAGGAGAATCGGGTATTGACGAAACAGAGATCCGAACGATGTGCTGGCTCCGAGCTGCCGGGAATTTTGCGTGGCGGCGCCCAAACCATCTCATGGATCTGAACGTCACCGGTGACGTGAGCACAGCGCGGCAGGAATGCGGCGTCGTGGTGAGCGGGAGACTCGGCCGTGTCCAGCTTGCGTGCTACCGCCGGCAAGTCGTGGAATTCCCAAATCTCGGTGTTGGTACCCAAAGCAAAGCGGCCGGGCTCCCAGGCGAAGCCCATTGGTTTATTGAAGCCGCGAAAGTGTGTGTTGAGCACCGTACCATCGGACCGCGGCTCAGACCGCAGTAACACCAGCTTGCCGGCCTGATAAGTGGTGACGGCCAGCGATGCGCCAAGGCGCTGAAGAATTTGCGGAAACGTCGTGGTGTGAATACTGCGAAGCGGCGGTGTTGCCGCTGGCTCCACAGCGGACGGCGGGGAATCCTTTTCCAGGGATTGCCTAGTAGTCCCCGTCTGCCTCAACCCATTGGCTGAGACGGCACTGCCGACTTGCCAGCCGGTCATTCTCACTCCCTATTTAGCACTCCAGCGCTATATATCCGCTCAACGCTGACCTTCCTTCTGTGGTAACACCACCGCCAGACAGGGAGGTCTTTGATCGAAGATCAAATCGCCGGCTTGCGGCCGGCACCAACGCTGTCACCGCAGCCGCGTTCATTTTGCTGGTTGGTGCCGCAACCATTGAAGCCACGACAGCCGGGACAGCCGCAGTGCCGCTGGGCAATGTCGAACCCTAGCGGCAACCAACGTGATCGAAAGCACGCGCGGCGGCGCGCCTTGGCTCAGGCGAATTGCACCTCCTTCTTCGACTTCACACCATCGCCAGCACGCCCCGCTTGTGGTGATTGGGCAGCAAGAGGCTGCTCGTGATCGGCGTCGTGGAAAAAACCATCGGAGATACATTCGGCACCAACGCTGTCGAGGCGGTTGTGTTCATTTTTCTGGTGGGTGCCGCAACCATTGAAGTCACCACGGCCGGGACTGCCGGAGTGCCGCTGGGCAATGTCGAGGCCTGCCGGCTGTTGGTCGCAAGCGTGTCCAGTATGTTGATCCCACCGCTGCCGTTCACGTCCGCGAAGATTGAATACGTCGCGGGCGTCAAAGTGGTGCTGCCCTGAAGGTGAGCCACCGATACCGTGTCCAGAATGTTGACCCCGCCGGACTGATTCTCATCCCCCGGCAAAACGTTCAAACTGAACATGAACGCTCCGCCAGGAGTGCCGTTGCCCGAGGGATAACTGCTGACCCCGTCGGTCCATTCCCCGTCCAGGGCGACCCCCGAAGTGTTGGTCACCGAGTCGCTCAGATCGATCAGCAGCTTGTCGTCGCTGATCGGAGCATTCAGCGTCCAGGTCGCCGTGTCAGTGCTGGAGTTGTAGCTGAAGGCGATGAAGGAATAGCTGGGGACGTTGACGCCCAACAGTTGCAGCGAACTTTCTTGCACGTTGACGTTTTGATTGAAGACGATGTTGATCTGGTTGAGATTCGTCCAGGGCAACGTCTTCAACTGGGACGATCCCGTGGGGATGGAATAGCCGCCGACATTGGCGACACTCAGGCCGGCAAGATAACTGAGGAAGCTGCCGCTCCAAGCGCTGCCGTCGACCGTGACATTGGTGACCTGCGGGGGAGCGACGATGGAGAAGGTGACAGCATCGCTCTGAGCGGCGTTGTAATTGGCATCCCCAGGGTAATTGGCAACGACGGTGTAGGTGCCGGGATTGATCGGCGGCGAAGCCAACGGCGTCCCTGTTGCCGCAGCACCGGCATAATACACGTATGTGATCTCGCCGGTCGGTGTCGGCGCCCCACTCACACCTGTTACCGTCGCCTGGACCCAACTGGTCACGTCATTGGTGCCGTCGTAAACGATGGAAGCCGGAGGCGCGGGCAAAGTGACGGTGGCTGGCGCCGGGTTGACGGTGAACGTCACCGAGGTCTGAACGCCGAAGTAGTTGGCATCGCCGGCATAGCTGGCCACGGCGGTGTACTTGCCCGCGTTGACCGGCGGAGAAGAAAGCGGTGTGCCGGAAGTGTCGGTGCCCGAGTAGTAGGCGATGGAGGGTGTGCCCGTGGGCGCTGCCACCCCGTTGACGCCGCTCAAGGTCGCAGTCACCCACTCAACTACGTCGCTCGTACCATCGAACGTAAGCGCTGGGGCTGCGGGCAGAGTCAGCGTCGGTACTGCCAGAAGCTGCCAAAGATCACTGAGCACGCCGGTGCCGGCGAGTCCGTTGAAATCCCTCACGGCTGTGGCATTGAAATCCAGGGCATAGCTTCCCAGCTTGTTGGTAAGGGAGGACAATCCGTCGATTTCGTAAACATCCCCGCCGTCGGATTTCAGCGTCATTCCAGCGGTCGAGATGGGTGAGCCGTTGTACAGGATGACCACCTGCGATGGATCGAAACTGGTCAGGTCGATTGGCTCGGAGAGTGTAACCTGCAGGCTGTCAAACGGACTGTCGATCTTCGGAGAGACCGCCTGCAGTGCGACCACGGTGGGCGGAGTCGCGGTGGTGGTGTAGACCAGCGTGTATTGCACGTCCTGGCCCGTGCTGCTGTAGTCCAGCATATGGAAAAGCTTGAAGTTGATGAACGCGCCGTCGGTGAAGAGCTGATCGGTGGTCCAGGCGTTGGGACCGACCTGGATGACGCGCCCGTCGGGGCCCACGACCGAAGTAAGCGTATAGCCTGAATGGCTGCCGGTCGGATCGGGGATTTCGAGGTAGTCCCATCCTGCCGCCTCGGAAGCGGTCAGGGTGTAGGTAAGCGACTGGCCGGACTGGACCGTCGAGGTAATGCTGGCATCTCCAACCGCCAGATCATTGACCGCTGACTTGGAACCATCAGACTTGTACAGAACTTCCGGCAGATCCGTAACCACATCGAGCATACCGGTCGGACCCTGGGCCTGACCGTAGTCGCGCGTGGCTCCCTTCCCGGACGCCGAATCATGGGCGAGGAAATCGGGCTTACCGTCAGAAGCCGGGTCCCCGGGATCGTCCAGGTTGACCGCGTGAATCAGTTCATGGAGCGTGACGGAGTCAATCAATGAAGTTTGCAGACCGCCCAAGGCGCCGGTGTGGGTGAACGAGGCGGAGTAATTCTCGAAGTGACCCTGGAGGCTGCAGATCAGGTTGAATTCGGCAGAGTTGGTCTGCCCAGGCGCCAGGGTCCCCAGATCCGCCGTCAGGCTGGGCTGTGACTCGGTCTGGGTTCCCACCTGTGTGCCGATGACCTGGAAGTTAATGAGCAGTCCCTTGGTGTTGTCGATGATCTTGGGTTGATCGCTGGTGATGGTCAGGTCGCCGGCGGCACCGGCGCCGACGTTGGTGACCAGGAGTCCAAGCACAAAGGGCTCGGCTGGCTCCACCTGCGGTGTGAACGGATTGTCGCCATAGACATCGCGCTGCAGGAAGTAGTTCAGCACCAGATGGGCCTGCGGATAAACGGTGATGGTCGCCGGGAAAATCGGAACGGTAACAACCTCACCGGCGGCATCGGTGTAGCTGAACGAACCGCCGATATGGTAATCCGTGGCCGCCGTCATCGCGGCGTTATCAGTGGGAACGAACAGGAACTTTGCGGTCCCGTCGGTCCCGGGGTCGATACCGCCGGAGGCATTGAAGCCGGAGAGTGTGGGCGGGTTAAAGAAGAAGTCGCTGGTCGCGTCATTGCCGGCGTCGTCGGTGATGTGGATGTTCATCTGAACGTTGGCTAGCGGTGTCGAGCCGGTATTGGAGATATCCAGGGTTCCGCCGAAGGCGGTGCGGGTGAGAACCGCGCTCTGATCGATCTCGATGGTCACCTTGGCATCCGCAATCTCAGTCTGGATGGGGACAACAGGCGTGGGATAAAAGCCACCCGTACCCGTACCCGTACCCGCACCCGGCCCGCTTGGTCCACCCGGTTGTGGGGGTGGGGGTGGCGGCCCTGGCCGCACGAAGACCGCCGCCAGCGCGGCGTGAACAACCGTCTGGTTCGGATCATCGAACGGCACGTAATCGTATGGAGCTGAAAAGTAGACATAACTGGCACCTCCGTCCGGACCACCCGTATTCCGCGTGACAGCGACCGGGATCGTCACGGATTGATTGGCCCCGATGATGCCGATGTCAGTGGTCAGCGGCGTGAAGGTGTATTCCGGATCGGTCGGAACAATCAGAGTAACGTCGTTCGCGGCGATAAGCCCCTGGTTGGTCAGCGTGAGGTTCAGCTGCCCCCTGCCGCCCGGAGCGATTAATGGGAGTAACGGGTGCGGGTCGGCAGTCATGGTGACGACAGGCGCAGGCACCTGGGTATCGAATGTCGCAACCAGGCTGACCTGATACTGATCCTGAATCTGGGTGGGAACGACGACCCATGTGTAACTGACCGTGTTGACCGGAAGAAACGCCGTCTCATTGTTGGTCACGCCCGGATTCACGTTGATCGTGGCCAGGTAACTGGAATGACCTGAATCGCTGACCGACATCACGTAAGGACCGGCCGGTATAGAGGCAAACGCGACGGTGCCGGTGGCGTCGGTTGTGCCGGTCGCGACCACCTGGGAATTGTCGAAGGCATTGAGAAGCTGGACCAGAGCGCCGGATACGTAGGGGTGGTTGGCGGCGTACTGGGTGTAGTCGTCACTCACCTGCACGACCACATCGCCGGTGGTCGTCGCGATTGGCCGGAAGCTATAGCCTTCGGACAGGCTCACCTGAGTATTGCCGATGGCGATGGTTCCGGTGTACAGCTCGTTCAGAGGCAGCGACGGGTCGGCACTGAGCTGGATGGTCACCGTCGCGGATTGACCCGGCGCCAGCGAGCTGATGGTCGGTTGCGTCACCAGCGTCATGAACGGCGCCAGGCCGTCGACCGATGTGTCGGGCACTTGCACGGTCAAATCGCCGGAATCGGCGCCGCCAATGTTGGTCACCACAAAACTGACCTGTTCCTGGACCTGCTGCCCGGCGGCAGGCACGATCATGCCAACGTCGAGCGCGCCGGTGCTGGAGACCAGTTGCGGTTTAAGCACCAGTACGTTCAGATCAAATCCGATATCCAGAGCCACACCCTGATCGCTGCTCACGTGCAGCTCCGCGCTATCCGACACATAGCTGTCATCGCTCGCCTGTAACGTGAAGGTGATCGTCGCGGTTCCGCCTGCTGCGATCGTGGTCGGTGCACCGGTCAGCACGAGCTGAATATTGGGCGCGATCGACACGGCGTTGAAGGTCAAGCCCGTCAAGTTGACCACCCCCAATGCGGACAACGTGATCGTTCCGGTGACCGGCTGATTGACCACCAGCGTTTGAGAGATGCCAAACGGATTTGACGTCAGACCAACGATATCGAATGCCGCCTGTGGCACCATGCTGCCTGCAACGGCGCCGGTGGAGATATGGTCGGCGGCGAGCTGATAGTGCCCGGCCTCGGTCCCGACTGGATAGAACTCAACGCCGAAGGTCCCGTCCGAAGCCGTGGTTGCATTCAGGGTTCGAACGGTTCCCTGAACCATGACATCCACAGTCACGCCCATGCCTGCCGCCGGCATGCCCGTTTCACCGCTGCCCGTGTAGGTGGCGACACCATAGATCAAAACCGGCGCGCCCGGCGCGATATAGGCGTGGCCCGCGTCGCCTGCGGCCACATCAACCCCGTCGGCGTTTGTCACGAAAGTAATCGTCGCATCATAGAGCGCGCTCACCGTGTTGTTCACCGATGCGGCGGTGTTGTTCCCCTCGTTGGTTTCAACAACCGTATTGCCAACGTCGGTTGTCACCTGGAAGAAATATTGTCCCGGCGTCGTCGGCAGCGTAATCGTTTGCGTGGTCGTATAGGAGGTTCCGGGTGCAAGCGGGCCGGTCTGGTCTACGTTGGCCAGCGTGGTGACGGCGCCGGTGCTGACGGAAATCATTTGCAGTTGATCGGTCCAGGAACCGTCCGCTTCAACGGGGCCGTTGTTGACAACCGTCCAACTGACCTGGGTCTGCTGACCCACAAATTCAAAGCCCGGCCCGGTCACGCTGGATACGGCCAGGTCCGGGTAATCCGTGGAAGAACGAGTCGAGGTAAATGTCACCGGCGCTGAAACATTGTTGGCGGTGTTGTTCTCGAACACCGCGGCGTTGGAGTTGGTGGTCACAACCACGGTGAAGCTGCCAACCCCTGGATTGCCGTGCGGCAGGGTGAACTGAAACGTACAGGTCTCAGACTGTCCCGCCGCGAGGGCGGCGGCGGCAACGGTATCGCTGGCGACGATGTTGTTGCTGAAATCGCGGACAACAACCTGGTCCAGCCACGAAGTGCCCGTGGCTGCCGGGCCGGTGTTGCTGTCCTGCCAGCTTACACCGACTGGCTGGCCCGAGAGCGGCGTTGCAGTGGTGATCTGCACATCGGCTACCGACAGATCCGCGGTTGGTGTCGTGGTTACAGAGGTGGTCGCGGTGTCATTGGCGGTATTGGCTTCGTAGACCCCGGCATCGCCGTTGGTCACGACCTGGGCCTGCAGCACATCGCTTGCGCTCAATCCCTGGGGCAGTTGGAAAGTCGTCGTGCGTGCCACGGACATCGATCCACCGCTGATTGGGCCCAAAGAAGAAACGCTATAGGGCACGCCACCGCTGCCAAGCACCTGGTTCGTGGTGGTGTCGATCAGCGTGACGTAGTCAGTGAAACTTCCGGTCACCGAAGCCGCGCCCGCCGCGTTGGCATCCTCCCAACTGACGGTCACTAGGCCCGTGGCATCAGCTCCTGCCGACAAATTTGCAACGGAAAGGTCGGCTGTCGGAGTTCTGCTCACCGACTGCGTGCTGGTGTCGTTCGATAGATTGCTTTGGTAAACCCCGTTGTCGGTGTCGGTCTGCACCGTCACCTGCAGGGCGTCGGTGGCACTGAAGCCCTGCGGAAGTTGGAAGCTCACCGTCCGCACCGCTGAAGCTGAGCCGGCGGCGATGCTCCCACTGGACGTCGGGTCATACCGCAAGCTCGTCGAGTTGATCGTCTGGCCGGTGGTCGTGTCGATCAGCGTGATCGAGTCGTAGAATGCAGAAGCCACTGCTGCGCCGCCCGCCGCGTTGGCGTCCTGCCAACTCACTGTCACCTTGCCCGTCGCATCGCCTGATCCCGAAAGGTTTGTCACTGAAAGATCGGCGGAAGCCACGGTGCTGACATTTGCGCTCGACGTATTGTTGTCAGGATTACTGTCGTAGACGCCTCCATCGGAATCGGTTTGCACAGTAGCCTCAAGCGCGTCTGTGGCGCTGAAGCCTTGTGGGAGCTGGAACGCAACTGTTCGCGTTCCAGAGGAGGATCCCGCGGAAATATCGCCGCTCTGACTGGGATCGTACCGAAGCGTCGTTGCGTTAATCTGGAGGCCGGTCGTAACATCCGTCAGCGTAATGGAATCGTCGAACGCGGAGGCCGCTGAGGCGATTCCAATATTGGAATCCAGCCATGAGATGGTCACTTTGCCTGTCGAATCTTCCGCGGCCGTCAGATTAGCAACCGTCAAATCGGGGTAGGACACGGCCGCGGAAGTGACGTTCATGGAACTGCTATTGTTGCTTTGAGCAGTCAACGACGAATTGTATTCAAAGACATCGTTGTTCGAATTCACGGTTACGGTCACTTGCAGAACGCCCGCGCCCGCAGAACCGTTAGGCAGCGTGAGTGCATAGGAACGCGCGGCATTTCCGCCCGCTGCCATGGAGTTGGAAGCGTAATACTGAGTCGTATCCAGGAGCGATTGGCCCGTGGTCGTGTTGATGACCTGGATCTGGTCATACCACGGGCCGGCAGCCGTGGCGGCGCCGGTGTTGGCATCGTTCCAGCTAATCGTGATTTGCTGACCGGCAAAAGGATTGGTTGGGCTTACCGACAGGTCCTGCACCTGCAGATCCGGATACTGCGCCAGAGGTGCGGTTGTGGCCAAGGTCGCGGTATTGTTGTTTTCGTTGGTCTCAAAGACGTTGTTGTACGCGTCCGTCGTCACCGAAACGTTCAGCGCGTGTGTGACGTCAAAGCCGGTAGGCAGTTGAAAACTGTCGCTCTGCGCGACAGATGCGCCGGAACTGATAGGATTCTGTCCGGCGTTGACATACACTGTGCCACTGAAAACCGTTGCTCCCGTGACGTTGTCCGTGACGACCACGCTGTCGAAGAAGCTCTCCGCGACGGTTCCTGGGCCGTTGTTGCCGTCGTTCCAATTGATATTGACTTGCCCGGTGGAATCGCCGGTAACGCTGAGGCCGTTCACTTGAAGATCCGGGACCGGTGCCTGCGTCACTGATGTCGTTGCTTGATTGTTGGCTTTGTTGGTTTCGAATACGTTGTCATTGACATCCGTCGTGATCACCGCCTCAAGCGTGTCGCCAACATGGAACTGAGAATATCCGGCCAGGTTAAACGTCACCTGCTCCGGCGCAGTTCCGCCGTTGTACGTGATTGGCCCAAGGTAGCCTTCGTTGTAGTAAGGCGTTTGCGTGTCCAGCACCGTGTTGCCGGCCGTAACGTCGATCAGTTGCACCTGGTCGTAGAAGGAGTCGATGACGTTCCCGCCGCCGTTGTTGATGTCGTTCCACACGACGGTGACGATGCCGTTGGAAGTGGATGCCGCAGCGCTTTGCGGGCTGAGGTCTGGGAAGCCGCCGCCCGGCAAGACGGTGACCGATCCGTTCAGGACTGTGCCGGTGACATCTGCTGCCAGGGTATAAAGATTCAGCCCATTCAGGTCGAGGGTTGCCCCGGCGGGCACAGATAGAGAGGCAGCATAGACCGCGTTGGCGCCGCTTCCTCCGGCATTCTGAGATTGATCCACCAATTGGACGTAAGTGTTGCCGGAAAGGGAGAGTCGTGCATACGCAAAATTCCCCTGGAAACCAATGGCATTCGCGCCCAGGTCATCGCTCATCGCCTCCAACAACTGCGGCGAAGAAGCATTTCCTGACCCGTCAAATGTAACCGGCCCCTGCGGAGTCCATCCTGCGGCGTTGGTCGTACTGCCGAGCAGACTGCCATTACACTGAATGGAACCCGTGGGCGAACTGCTGATGACCCCTTGTCCCGTGAATAAGACGGTCCCATTCAAGTACAGTGTCCCACCCTGGGCTTCCAGCATTCCGTCGTTGGTGAAGGTCCCCGGATCCCCGCCGCCGGAGACGCTCATCGTCCCGCCACTGGTGTCCGCGTCGATGATCCCCTCGTTGACGATCGAGGCGTCACCGTAGTAATAGGCCGCGACTAATCCGCTGTTGCCCTGTATGGTGATCCCGCTCCCGATGGTCAGCGTCGCCGCGCTGCCATTGTCCTGCACAAACAGGCCATTCCCACCCGATCCGCCGAACACCACGCTGCCCGTTCCATCCAACGTCTGCGTTCCGGTGAAGTACAGCTGGCCGTACGTGCTGCCATCGGACGCTCCCAGGTTCAGCGTCCCGTCCAGCGTCAGGCCGTCCAGAATCGTCGCCCTGGAATAGTTCTGCGTCCCATCCACCGGCGTGCCCGAACCGATCGTCACCCCGTCCAACGTCCCGCCGCTGCCCGTCAGGACCAGTTCCGCGCCGTCCGTCGCGCTGATCGTGCCCCCGGCGATCGTTCCCCCGGCCAGGTTCCAGCTTCCCGTCGTGTCGTCCAGCGCCAGAGTGTCCCCGCCGGGAACTACCGTCACCACCGGGCCCGGAGTATTGCCAGGCAACTCCGCTCCCGCTCCCGCCGGCAGCGTGAACGCCGACGCCGGAATCACCTCATTCGATACCGATGGGCTGGACCAATACACATGCACGCCCGGGTAGTAATAGTAGTTCGAGTCGTACTCGACCTTGAAGTCGTACGTCTGGCCCGCCGTCAATGCCACTTCATTATTGACCGTCGCCCCCGAGTCCCAGTTGTCGTACACGAGTTGGTCGTTGATCCACACTCGCGCGGCCGACCCATAGTCCATTTGAGCATTGAACGTGTAGGTCTCGCTGGTTGGAGCCTTCAGTTGTCCTGTCCACCGGCCGGAGAAGTTGCCCGCCCCGTTGACTCCCGACCCCGGCCCGCCGCCGTAGTTCCAGTTCGTGTCGACGTTGCCATACACCTGCGTTAGCACCGGCGTGCCGCTGAGGTCCGTGTCATTGTAGAATTGGGCCAGCAGCCCTAGCCCTGCTCCCAGCGTTCCCACCTTCGCTGATGCCGTGTTGCTGTAGAGCGAGTTGCCCACCGTGTTGTACGCCCGTACCCGATAGGTGTAGGTCGTGCCGGCCGTCAGCCCCGTGTCGTAATACTCAGTCACATTCGCCCCGACCGTCCCGACCTGGCTGAAGTGAACCCCGTCGGTGCTCCGCTCGATCGCGTACCCGCTTTCCACGGTGGAGTTGTCCGACCAGCTCAGGACCGTGTAGTTCTCGCCGCTCGCAACCGACAATGCCGACGGGGCAACCGGCAGCAGGTCCAGCGTCCCGGTAATATTCACCGTTCCACCGCTGCGGTTCAGCGTTCCCAGGTCCGTCAGCGTGAACTCGCCGCCCAGATTCACCGTCGAGTTGGTCGCCGTGATCGTCCCCGCGTTAAACCAAGCGTTAGTGCTGCTGCTGGGCTGATCTCCCAGATCCAACGTCGCTCCTGTCGCCGTGATCGTCTGGCCGGCTGGATTGATCCACGTACCGTCCAGTTGCAGTGCCGTGCCCGCAGGAGCCGACAGACCCAGATTGTTGACGTAATTCGTGCCGTTCAGCGTCAGGCTGCTGCCCGAATCGCTCACCGTCGCCACGCCGATGTTCCCGGCCAGGTTGCTGACGCTCAGGCTCCCACCGTTGCTCGCTTCAAGCGTCCCATCGTTGGTGAAGTTCCCCGGATTCCCGCCCCCAGAGACGCTGATCGTCCCCCCGCTGGTGTCGGCATCGATGATCCCCTCGTTGACGATCGAGTTGTAATTGTAGGAGCCAGCCACTCCTCCCCGCTTACCCTCTATGGTGATCCCGCTCCCGATGGTCAACGTCGCCGGAATGCCAATGTCCTCCACCATAAGGAAATTCTGACTCGAGCCGCCGAACACCACGCTGCCCGTGCCATCCAGTGTCTGCATTCCGGTGAATCCCAGTTGGCCGCTCGTGCTGCCATCGGGCGCTCCCAGGTTCAGCGTCCCGTCCAGCGTCAGACCGTGCAGGATGATCGCGGCGCAATTCTCTTGCGTCCCATCCACCACCGTACCCTGATCGATCGTCACGCCATCCAGCGTCCCGACCCTGACGGTCAATACCAATTCCGCGCCGTCCGTCCCGCTGATCGTGCCCCCGGCGATCGTCCCGCCCGCCAGGTTCCAGCTTCCCGTCGCCGATGAAAACGCCAGGTTCCCCGTCAGCGTTCCCGTGAGGTTCACCGTCCCACCACTGCGGTTGAACGTCCCCAAGCTCGCCAGCGTGAAACTCCCGCCCAGGTTGACCGTCGAGTTGGTGGCGCTGATCGTCCCCGCGTTAAACCAGGCATTGGTGCTGCTGCTGGACTGGTCTCCCAGATCCAACGTCGCTCCCGTCGCCGTGATCGTCTGGCCGGCTGGATTGATCCACGTACCGTTCAGTGCCAGCGTCGTGCCCGCAGGAGCCGTCAGACCCAGATTGTTGACGTAATTCGTGCCGTTCAGCGTCAGGCTGCTGCCCGAACCGCTCACCGTCGCCACGCCGATGTTCCCGGCCAGGTCGCTGACGCTCAGGCTTCCACCGCTGGTCGCCTCCAGCGTTCCGTCGTTGGTGAAAGTTCCCGGATTCCCGTCCCCGGAGACGCTGATCGTCTCCCCGCTGGTGTCCGCGTTGATCGTGCCGTCGTTGATGATCGACGCGTCCCCGCTCTGTGCCGAGACCTGCCCGTTGCCTCCGTGCACCGTGATCCCGCTGCCGATCGTCAATGTCGCGGGGGTGGACACGTCGTATACGTACAGACCGCTGTTCGCATACCAACTCGTGCCGAACACCACACTGCCCGTGCCACCCAGCGTTTGTGTCCCTTGGAAGTACAAGGACCCGTAGAAGTACGTGCTGCCACCCAGTTCCACCGTGCCATTGAGCGTCAGACCGTCCAGGATCGTCGCGTTGGCGTCCCATTGTTGTGTCCCATCCAGGACCGTCCCCGACCCGATCGTCACCCCATCCAGCGTCCCGCCGCTGCCCGTCAGCACCAATTCTGCACCGCCCGTCGCCGTCACCGTGCCCCCGGCGATCGTTCCCCCGGCCAGGTTCCAGCTTCCCGTTGCCGATGAAAGCGCCAGGTTCCCCGTCAGCGTTCCCGTGAGGTTCACCGTCCCGCCCGTCCGGGTAAACGTCCCCAGACCCGCCTGCGTAAACACGCCGCCCAGATCCAACACGCCCGTACCACTGACAATTAGGTTGCCACCATTGCTCCACGGCGTGGAACCCCCACCCACATTCAGCGTTCCCGCAGTTGCCTCCAGCGTGCCGCTGTTGGAGAGTCCACTCCCATTGTTTGCGACATAGATCGTCCCGCCGGCCACGTCGGCGTCGATCGTCCCCTGGTTCACAATCGCATCGCCGCTGTAGTAACCGCTCACGTCTCCGTTGCCGCCGTCGATCGTGATCCCGCTGCCGACCGTCAGTGTCGCGGGGTTGGCCCCATTGTCACCCTGGGCGTATAGACCATTGGTATAGTAGTAGTAGTAGTAGTAGTTGCCGAACACCACGCTGCCCGTGCCGCCCAGCATTTGTGTGCCGTTGAAGAGAAAATACGCGAACGTGCTCCCGTCCGCTCCACCCACCTCCAGCGTCCCGTTCAGCGTCAGCCCGTTCAGGATGGTGATCTGCGCGTCCCACTGCTGCGTCGCGTCCAGCACCGTGCCGGCACTGACCGTCACGTTGTTCAACGTGCCGCCGGATAGCAGAACCAACTCGGAACCGCCGGATTCGGCTACTGTCGCACCCTGTATCGTTCCCCCGGACAACACGATATTCGCGGAGGCTTGAATGGTATTTGCCGCGAGCGTCGCGCCGCTGTCGATTTGCAGCGTTGCGTTTGTGGACACGCTCTGAGCTGACGCGGTTAGGGATGATGTCAGCTCTATGGTTGTGCCCGCGAGCGCGTTGATTACCACACTGTCGCCAGCGCCGGGAAGGCTGGTCTTCGTTGACCAGTTGCCCGGCGTGCTCCAGAGGCCGTCGCCCGCATCGCCGGTCCAATTCACGACTGACAACAAAAACCGTTGTTCCAGCGCCTCAACGACTGCCTTGGTCAGCCTGTGCTGCGCAATGCAAGAACGCTGCTTTGACCGCTTGGCCATTCGAAAGCCGCTTGGACGACTTCGCTCGCTTTGAACGATAGACATGAACGCTCCTTAGCAGGAGACATTGATTTAGTTCTGGGAAAGCGGAAAAGAATACGTCAGACGTGTAAACAACCCCGCCCCGCAGTCCCTTTATAGACCGTTTTTACAACCGCCCTTGGCAAAACGGTGTCACCGACCTCCGCAAATCACTCTACAAATGCGACCTTGCTATGCAAGCGAAAAATCGCTGAGATGCGGCTGCAGCGCCGATCGAATTCATCTATTTTCGCAAACAATTCTGCGGCCCGCCGCTGGGCCTCGAGACTGACGCCCTCAATGGTTCAATCGCCGTTGCGCCGTGAATTGAAAGCGCGAACAGCGGCTTCCGTTGAGCCGCCTTTAGGGAATTCCCTATGTCTTGGTGCTGGCCTCGACCATCGCCATGATGCCGATGCGCAATGCTTGCGGTAGCTCCGGCCAGGCTTCTACAACGGCCTTCAGGTCGGGGTCATTTTGCAGGTTTAGCGGCAAGCCAAGTGACAAGGTTTCCGGCCGGGTCGGCGTAAATGCTTGTGGATTGGAGTCTTGGGTTTTCGCGGAAATGGATTTTGAGTCCATCGCGTCTGCCAATTCCGCCAAGAGGCCGTGCGCGATTTTCCCATCGGAAAACTCGCGGCTTCGCGTCATTCTACTCTGCGCACTTCCCTGGGCAACGCACGACAACCGCTTAGGCCGTCGGCGCCGCGCCGGCCAACGTGACGTAATCGTCCAGGGGCGAGCGGTCGCCGCTCAGCACCAGGTCCACGTCGCGGCGAACGGCGGACAATTGCGTCTCGATGAAACGCCGGGCCACGGCGCGCTTGCGCTGGCTGGCGGTGGCCTGCTTGACGAACAGATGCCCCACCATCACGGCGATGGCGCTGTCCACCAGGCGCCGGCCGTGCAGGTCCATGTAGTCGGGGCCGCGATCCTTGACGAACTGCACCGCCTTGAGCACGAGCTGCTTGCCCTCGGTTAGCTTCTGCCGCAGGGCGGACAATGGCTCGTCGTTGACCTGGAACTGCTCGTAAGCGTCGACGGCTTTCTCGAAGGCGCCCGAGCAGACGCCGCGCACCGCGGCCACGATCTGCAACTGGCTGGTGCCTTCGTAGATGGTGGTGATGCGGGCGTCGCGCAGGTGGCGTTCGGCGGGGTAATCCTTCATGTAGCCCGAGCCGCCCAGCACCTGGATGGCGTCGCTGGCCACCTTCACGCACATCTCCGAGGCGTAATACTTGCTCATCGGCGTGAGCATGCCGGCCAGCCGCTTCCACACGCGGGCGTCGCCCTTGCGGCGCTTCAGTTCTTCCGCGTCGGATGGGGGATTGGTCTCCAGGATGCGCAGGTTGTTGTTCTCCAGGTCGCAGACACGGCTGGTCTCGTAGGTCAGGGCGCGGGCGGCCTCGATGGCGATCTTCATGTCCGTGACCATCTCGGCCACGGCCGGCAGCTTCTCGATGGCGACGCCAAACTGCTTGCGCGTCTGCGCATATCGGCGGGCGACGCGGAAGGCGGCCTCGGCGATGCCCAGCGACTGCGCCGCGATCCCCACGCGTGCGCCGTTCATGAGGCTCATCACATACGGCACCAGGCCGCGTTGGCGTTCGCCGATCAGCTTGGCCGGGGCGTCGTCGTAGACCAACTCGCAGGTGGGCGAGCCGTGGATGCCCAGCTTCTCTTCCAGGTGTCGCACGCGGATGCGAGCCGAGCGCTCGGCCAAAAAGAGGCTCAAGCCCCGGCCGTCGCGGCTCTGGGGCTCGGAGCGCGCCAGCGTCAGCAGGATTTCGCCACAGCCGTTGGTGATGAAACGCTTTACACCCGTCAGCCGCCACTGCCCGTCGCTGTCCTGCCAGGCCCGCAGGGAGACGGCCTGGAGGTCGGAGCCGGCATCCGGCTCCGTCAACACCATCGCCCCGGTCAGCAGGCCGCGGGCGAAGTCCGGCAGGTACTGGTTCTTGATCTGCTCATCGGCGAAGGCGTTGATCGTCTCGGCAATCCCTTGCAGACCGAACAGGTTCATCAGCGAGGCATCGGCACGGCTGATGATCTCGTTGGCCATGGTGTAGATGACGTTGGGGCAGTTCAGCCCGCCGTACTTCCGCGGCAAGGTGAAGCCCATGAGCTCGGCCTGGGCCAGGACCTTGAGGTTCTGGCGCACCTTTTCTCCCAAGGTGACGGTGCCGTCGGGGTTGAGGGTGTTGCCCTCCTCGTCGACGGCGTCGGCGCGGGGGGCGACGTGATTGGCGGCGACGTCGCCGACGATGCTCAGGATGCGCCGGTAGTTGTCGAGGGCGTCACCAGCGTCCAGGGGCGCGCCGTCCAGGGCGTTGGCATCCGCGTGGACGAAGTGGTCCTCCTGAACCGTGGCGATTTCCGCCAGATCGAGGTGGCCGAACAGGAACCGGATGTCTTCGTTGTCGGTAAAAAAATTAGCCATGATGGAAATCTCGTTTTAACCACGGAGGCACGGAGGCACGGAGGCCAACTTGTTTCATAACGCCATTCGCTTGATTCCAAGTCTCAGGGCCTGAACGTTGATATTGATCGATAATCCGAATCAGCGCCTCCGTGTCTCCGTGTCTCCGTGGTGAATTTCCTATTCTTTTTCCCGGATGGCCCGGATCATCATGGGGATGACCTTGGTGAGGTCGCCGACGATGCCGTAATGGGCCACGCCGAAGATCGGCGCTTCCTTGTCCCAGTTGATGGCGATGATCTTGGCGGATTCCTCCATGCCGGCGCGGTGCTGCACGGCGCCGCTGATGCCGCAGGCGATGTAGAGGGCGGGGCGGACGGTGGTGCCGGTCTGGCCCACTTGGTGCTCCTTGGAGATGAAGCCGCCGTCGACGGCCGCGCGGCTGGCGCCCACGGCGCCGCCGAGCACGCCGGCCAGGTCGTGAATCAGCTTGAAGTTCTCCTTCGAGCCGACCCCGCCGCCGCCAGCCACGATGATCCGCGCGCCCTTGAGGTTCACCTTGCGCTTCTCGCGCACGCGCTCGATCAGCCGGACCGACTGCTCGAAGTCGCTGAACTCGATCTTCTCTTCGATGATCTGCCCGGAGCGGCGCGGGTCGCCGTCGCCCAAGGGCATGACCCCCTCGCGCACCGTGGCCATCTGCGGCCAGCGGTCGAAGTTGACGATCGTGGCGATGATGTTGCCCCCGAAGGCCGGGCGGATCTGCATGAGCAGGTCCTTGTGCACGGCCTTGGTCTTGGGCTCCGTGTAGTCGCCGATCTCCAGGTCGGTGCAGTCGGCGGTCAGACCGGAGCGCATCTCCGAGGCGATGCGCGGCGCCAGGTCCCGCCCCAGCGGGGTGGCGCCGAACAGCACGATCTGCGGCTTGTGCCTGGTGATGAGCTGGCACACCACGCGGGCATACGGCAGCGTGCGGTAGTATTCCAGCAGCGTGTCGTACACGTAGTAGACCTTGTCCACGCCGTGCGCGATCAGGCGGTAGGACAGCTCGCGGACGTTCCATCCCGCCAGCACGGCGCCCACCTTGACGCCCAGGCGATCGGCCAGCTCCCTGGCCTTGGAGCACAGTTCCAGCGAGGTTTCGCTGAGGTGTTCGTCTTCCTGCTCCGCGAAAATCCAGACCTCGCCTTTGGGATTGGGTTCGATCATTTGTTTCCTAAAGACTCAAAATTAACCACGGAGACACGGAGACACGGAGGCCAACTTGTCTCATAACACCATTCGCTTAATTCCAACTCCTAGGAATTTGATTAGCAATGCTCAATTAATCTCCGATTAACGAAAGCGCCTCCGTGTCTCCGTGCCTCCGTGGTGAATCCGCTTTATCCCAGTGTGTGGTCCACGACGAGTTCGTGGATCATGCGCCCGACGCCCTCCTCGCTGGGAGGAATCTCGGTATACCCTTCCTTGGTCAGCACGATGGACTGCACGCGGTGCACCTTGGTGGGCGAGCCGGACATGCCGCACCGCCGCAGGTCGGCGGCGACGTCGTCGAGGCTCCACTGCTCGATCCGCAGGCCGGCCGCGCGCAACTTCTCCAGGAGCCTGGCCGCCTCCGCCTCCTTTTCCGCGGAAGAGGCGGCGGGCATGTTGGCGGCGACCTCGTTCGTGATCTCTCCAGCCGAGCGGGCATGCTTGAAACGCATGACGCGCTTGGCCGCGGCCGGACGCGTCTCGTTGGCGCTGTCCAACACCGTCAGCAGGATCGGCAGCCGTGCCTCCAGCACCTCGTAGCCGTTGCCCACGTTGCGGCGCACGCGGATCGTGCGGCCCGACAAATCCACCAGCGCCTCGAAATAGGTCACCTGCGGGATGCCCAGCTTCTCGGCCATTTGCGGACCGACCTGGGCCGTGTCTCCGTCGATCGCCTGCCGTCCGGCCCAGATCAGATCGCAGTTCCCGATCTTTCGCACGGCCTGGGCGAGGATGTAGCCGGTGGCCAGCGTATCGCTGGCGGCGGCGCGGCGGTCGTTGACCAAAATGACGCGGTCGGCGCCGCGGTAGAGGCAGTCGCGAAGCACCTCGCAGGCGCTCAATGGGCCCATGGTGATGGCCGTCACCGTGCCGCCGAAGCGGTCGCGCACCTGCAACGCCGCTTCCAGCGCGTGCAGGTCATCGGGGTTGAAAATCGCCGGCAGGGCCGAGCGGTTGACAGTCCCGTCGTCCTTCATGGCATCGCCGGTGATGTTGGCGGTATCCGGCACTTGCTTGACGCAAACGATGGAGTCGTAGGCCAAGGAACCTTCTCCTTGCTTAGAAACATCCGAGGAATCAAATCCAGCGGATAGTTAATTCCGCTTCAATCCAGAGTCAATAGCGTGAAGTTATCCGGATCGAGGACGACCCGCCTCCATCAATTGAGCTGGGTCGTCCTCGACCCGGTCCATTCATTGACTCCACCCGCGCACGGGCGTTACAGTGGGCCGCACTTCGCTTCGAAGCCAAACGCCCGTGCACATTCTTCAGGGAAAAGTCCTCGAGCCGGTTTCCGCATCCCAGTGCCGCCTCATTGACAACGCCTCGGTGGTCATCGGAGACGACGGCCGTATTCAGGAAGTGCTCTCCGGGCGCAAGCCGAACGGCAAAACCATCGGCGATGAGGGATGTTGGATCCTGCCCGGCTTCATCGACGCCCACCTCCACATGCCGCAATGGGATCGCCGCGGCATCGACGGCCTTCCCCTGGGCCAGTGGCAGCAGACCGTCGGCTATCCCGCCGAAGCGCGGCTCCGCGATCCCCGCGTGGCCCGCGACTTGGCCGAGCAGTTCGTCAGCGGCATGATCGCCAACGGGACCACCACCATCGCCGCCTTCGGCAGCCCCTTTTCCCAGGAAGTGGACGGCACCTTCGATGTTCTAGCCAAGCGCGGCCTGCGCGCCATCTACGGCATGACCCTCTCGGACATCGGAATGCCCGCGGAACTCACCCACTCGGCCGACGCCGCCCTGGACGATTCGCGCGCCCTGTGTGCCAAGTGGCACGGCGCCGAGAACGGCCGCCTGCTGTATGCCCTCAGCCCGCGGGCATCGATCCGTTGCAGCGAGCGCCTGATGCGCGGCGCCGCCGCCCTGGCCGACATGCTCCACTGCTATCTCCAGACCCATGTCGCCGAATCGCTGGAGGAACTGTCCGAAGTCCGGCAGATGTATTCCCCGGCCGTGGACGAGATCGAGGTCTTCGACGACGCCGGCCTGCTCACCCCGCGCACCCTGCTGGCGCACGGCGTCTTCCTCGACCATCAGGAGCGCCGCCAAGTCGCCAAAAAGGGCTGCGCCATCATCCACTGCCCGACGGCCAATTTCTTCCGCGCCAGCGGCCTGATGGACTACGTGGCCCACCGTGCCGATGGCATCCGCATCGCCTTGGGCAGCAGTATCGCCGGCGGACCCGACCCCTTCATGCCGCGCGTGGCCGTCCAGGGCCTCAACACCGCCAAGGCGATCAAGGTGCACACGCTGCCGCGCCTGGCATATCAGGTTCCCACGCCCGCCGAGGCCTGGTACACCCTGACCAAGCGCGCCGCCGAGGCCCTGGGCCTGTCCGACCGCATCGGCTCCATCGCCGCCGGCTACGAGGCCGACTGCCTGGTGGTCCGCCCCGAGCCTTGGATCGCCGGACTATCCGAGGACCAGCAGGTCTCGGCCCTGCTGTACACGCTCACGCCCGCCCAGATCGAGCACGTCTTCGTCGCCGGGCGGGAACTGCACGTTTAGCGGCGGCACAGGCACCTACAACGGAAGATCTAGTCCGGATATGACCTGGGGCGGCTTCCGACCGTCATGGCCGGCGGCACGCCTGTTGAAAACGCGACTGTTGCTTTCGGCATTCAGAGAACTTTCGGTATATTTAAGCTCAGCGAGGACCGGATGTTGGATGACGGCTCTGCTCGCTGGCGCCTGGTCGAGTTAGGCCTCTGTGATTTGGCAGGTTGTGGCAATTCGCAAAGGAGTCGCGTGATGCGACGGCCCCCGCAGTGGATGGCGCTGATTTTGGCGGTCTTGGGACTGGCCTTCTCTTCACTCGTTGTCAGCGCCCTGGCCGATGAAGCTGCGCCCAGCGAGTGGAAAGCCCCCGCGCGCGCCAGCCGCAAGAAAAATCCCATCCCTCCCAGCGACCAGTCCATCGCCGCCGGCAAGGACGTCTACGTCAAGCAGTGCCTGTCCTGTCACGGCGATGCCGGCAAGGGGGACGGCTCCGCCGCCAAGGACCTCACCACCAAGCCGCGCGATCTGTCCGACCCCGCGGTCACTTCCCAGACGGACGGCACCCTCTTTTGGAAAATTTCCGAAGGCAGAAAACCGATGCCCAGCTTCTCCCAACTGTTGCCCGAGGAGGACCGCTGGAACGTGGTCAACTACATCCGCACTCTCGCGCCGCCGCCAGCGACGCAACCCTCGGACTCATCCAGCAAACCATCAGACGGAGACAAACCATGAACAAACGGCTGTTTGCCGCGGCCTCGGCCGCGATTTCCGTGCTTGTGGGCGCTGCTGCGTTTGCCGATCCCGCTCCTGCCACTCAACCATCCGCTTCCATGGCGCCCGGCGATTACGTCTCCCGGGCCGAGTACGAGCGCGTCCTGCAGAACCAGGCCGCCATGCAGAAGCAGCTCGACCAGCTCAACAACCAGCGCGCCCATGACCCGCCGGGCAACGACCAGGCCGCCAACGACGAACTCGACAAGGAAATGCAGCAGCTCAAGGACGCGGTCGACCGCTATCGCCCGGGCCTGGAATCGGTGGTCATCGCCGGCGACGGCGAGGTCGGCTACACCCGCGTCAACCACACTGATTCCACGTTCGACGCTGGCCTCAGCCCCCTGATCCTCTGGTCGCCTACCGACCGCATCCTGATTGAAGGCGCCTTCGACCTGGGGCTGCGCAGCGACAATTCCGGCACCGACATCGATCTCACCCTGGCCGACATCTCCTACGAGGTGTGCGATCATTTCATCATCGGCGGCGGGTTGTTCGCCGTGCCGTTCGGCCAGTATCACAACCACTTCGATCCGCCGTGGATCAACAAGTTCCCCGATGATCCGCTGGTCTTCGGCGACGGCGGGCTGGCGCCGGGTTCCGAGGTCGGCGTTTTCGGCCGCGGCGCCGTGGCCGTCGGCGATGATTCCAAGCTCACCTACGACGTTTACGTCGTCAACGGTCCCAATCTCGTCACCACGGATGCCACCGCCCTGGGAAGCCTCAACTTCACCGACTCCGCCGATCTCAACGATGACAAGGCCGTCGGCGGCCGCATCGGCTTCCTGCCGGTCCCCAACATGGAACTGGGCTATTCCCTCATGTTCGCGCGCGTGAATCCCGACGGCTTCGAGAACGTCAACGCCCTGCTCCAAGCGGTCGACTTCAATTACCGCCCGAAAGTCGACGCCATCGAAGGCACCCTGGACTTGCGCGCCGAGTGGGTCTGGTCCAACACCGACATGGCAACCTACGATTCCACCGGAGGATTGGGCGTCGGTCCCCTGACCTTCGCCAGCTACTCCAACGGCGGCTACGTCCAGGCCTGCTACCGGCCGACCCGCGTGAGCAATTCGTTTCTACGCAACCTCGAACTGGTCAGCCGGTTCGAGCTGCTGCAAACGCCCCTGGTATCGCCCGCCGGCGTCCACGAGCAACGCTGGACCTTCGGCGTGGATTACTGGGTCACGCCCACCGTCGTCTTCAAGACCGCTTACGAAATCGATCACCGGAACCCCGGTCCCGACCAGAACGCCATCCTGTTGCAATTGGGGTTCCAACTGTAAACGGCGCCTAGCGAAAGGCCATATCATGTTACGCATAACCAACAAGCAAACTCGATGGGCGGCCGCGGCGATGGTTGCGGCCATCGCGGCGTCGCTGGCACTTGGCGGTTGCAGCTCCGGCAAGGAGCAATCGGCCTCCGCCGCCGGATCGACCACCCGTCCCACCGTCGCCTCCGGCAAAAAGGGCGGCGCACAACTGTGGGCCGACAACTGCGCCCGTTGCCATAACCTACCGCCGTCGGAACGCTACAGCGACGACCAATGGAGAACCATCGTCCACCACATGCGCCTGCGCGCCGACCTGACCGGCGAGGAGGAACGGGAAATCACCAAGTTCCTCCAGGCCAGCAACTGATCAGTTGATCATTTTGGACGTATCGCCGTATCTGCATTCGTGCTATCCTGCCGGAAAAGACCGGTCGGCACCGATCGGTCGCCCGCGGAGGTTTGTCATGCGAAATTTGCTCATCTACCTGGCGGCGTTGCCGGCCGCCGCCCTTTGGTTCGCCGGATGCTCAACCGTTCCATCCTCACAATCCGACAAGGACCAGCTCCATTCGGAATCCGTCGCCGCCTTCAATGACTTCAAGGCCGCCGACCCCTCCCTGGCCGCTTTCCTCAAGGGCGCCTGGGGCTACGCCATTTTCCCCTCCATTGGCAAAGGCGCCATCGGCATCGGCGGGGCCTACGGCCACGGCGAAGTCTATGAGCAGGGTCAGCGCGTCGGCTGGACCGACATGACCCAGGGCACCATCGGCTTGCAACTCGGCGGCCAAACCTACAGTGAATTGATCGTCTTCCAGAACAAAACCGCCATCGATAATTTCAAGAGCGGCGATTTCGCCCTCTCGGCCCAGGCCTCCGCCGTCGCCGCCGCCAGCGGCGCTGCCGCCACCGCCAAATTCGACAACGGCGTAGCCGTCTTTGTCCGATCCCAAAGCGGCCTGATGTACGAAGCCTCCATCGGCGGACAAAACTTCGGATACCGCCCCTTGTCCCAATGAGTCCGGAAATTGACGCTTGATGAGCGATCCCGGCGCGCCCAGACAACCCGCCCCATGCCCGATCTTCCCTATTTGACGCCCGATTTCCCCGGCATCGGCGGCATTCTCAAGCAGCGACCCGAGGATTTTTTCGTCCAGGAAATCCCCCTCTACGAGCCCAGCGGCCAGGGCGAGCATGTCTACTGCCAAATCGAAAAAGTGGCTTTGAGCACCTTCGAGGCCGTGGACCGCCTCGCCCAAGCGCTGGGCGTCAATCCGCGCGACATCGGCTACGCCGGCATGAAAGACGCCAACGCCGTCACGCAGCAGGTCTTCTCTATCGCCGGAACAAGCGAATCGGCCGTCATGAATCTGCACCTGGATCGCATGCGCGTCCTGTGGGCCGCCCGCCACGGCAACAAGCTGCGACTGGGACACCTCAAGGCCAACCGCTTCGCCGTCAAAATCCGCCAGGTCAATCCCACCGACGTCGTCAAGCTCACGCCGCTGATCGAGCAACTGCAGCATCGCGGCATGCCCAACTATTTCGGCGAGCAGCGCTTCGGCCGCCGCGGCGATAACCACCTGCTGGGCGCCGCCCTGATCCGCGGCGACGACGCCGCCGTGCTCAAGCTGCTCCTGGGCTCGCCGCAGCCGGCCCTCGACGACCCGCGCCAGCGCCAAGCCCGCGAACAATTCGATCTCAACAATCTGGACGCCTCGATGAAATCCTGGCCGCGCTCCAGCGGCATGGAGCGGCGCGTTCTGGCCCGCCTGATCAAAACCGGCGCACCGCCTGCCGCCGTCCGCGCCGTCGACCAGCGCATCCGCCGATTGTGGGTATCCGCCCTGCAATCCCAGCTATTCAACCAGACCGTCGCTCGTCGGATCGATTCGCTGGACCGCGTGATGCTCGGCGACCTCGCCCAGAAGCACGACAACGGCGCGGTCTTTCGCGTGCAGGACCCGGCCGCCGAGCAGCCGCGCTGCGACGCCTTTGTAATCAGTCCCACAGGTCCGATGGTCGGCTATCGCATGACGCTGCCGGAGCATCAACCCCTGGAGATCGAGCAGGAAATTTTCGCTTCCTACGGCCTAAAACCCGCCGATTTCCGCCTTGCCGGCCGCCACAAGATCAAAGGCGCACGCCGCAGCCTGCGCGTCCGCCCCACCGATGTGGAACTTTCCAGCGGCGCTGATGAGTATGGGCCACACATCACCATCGCCTTCACCCTCCCCGCCGGCTCGTTCGCCACCGTACTGCTGGGCGAAATCATGAAAACCGACCCGCAATGACGATTGGAGCAATCATGGGAATCACATCCGCCTACGATCGCTTTGCCAAAAAAGCGGACGAAGCGCAGTCGCTTTTGCTTCTGCTGATTCGGCTGTACATCGGCTATCAATCCGCCGTCTCCGGCTGGGGGCAATGGACGCATTTCGACAAAACCGCCGCGTACTTCGCCAGCCTGCACATCCCGCTGCCGAAAATCAGTGTGGCCATATCCGCCTCGACCGAACTGGTCGGCGGCATCCTGCTCTTGCTTGGCCTATGTTCCCGCCCCGTCGCCCTGGTGATGGCCTTCAACTTTCTGGTAGCGATCCTGAGCGTCGAACTGTCGAACTACGGTTTTTCCTGGCGGCGTTTGGACGCGGCCATCTGGAACCACCAAACCCCCATTTGCAGGACACAGCCTTCCCCTTTTTCGCCGCCGCGATCCTGATCCTGGTCTTCGGCCCCGGCCGCTATTCCATCGACGGCATCATTCGCCGCTGCCGTAGGTCTTCAACCAGCAAATAGCAGTCAATACTAGCTACGTCCCTAATGGCATCAACTTAA
>DBZL01000065.1 GCA_002311745.1 Phycisphaerales bacterium UBA1161
ACACTGACCTGAAACACGCTCTAATCACAATCCTCTCGCCGCCAGTGGGAAGGGAGTTCACCACATTCATTTGGACGCGTCAGATCGATTTAAGGGGGGATCGATTCAAGGGGACGTAGCTATTTGCGCTTGACGCGAGGGATCAAGCCGGAAGGGGGGCGCTGCGCGAGAAAGTGGAGCCGCGCTGCGCGAGAAAGGAGAAAGTGGAAAGTAGAAAGGAGACCCGTTTCAGGCGATCATTGCCGGGTCAGTGTCGAGCTCCGGGGTGATGGCAAGACGGGGACTGGGGTCAAACCGATTGGCGGAGTTCAGGCATTCAAAGTGCGTTTGTCCTACTCTTTCTCTTGCTCCTGCTCTTAATCCTGTTCGTAATCTTACTCTTCATCTTAATCTTGCTCGTCTGTTGCCTGTCCCAAACCGAGCGCGGTTCGTAAACAATCGGTGAGTAAGAGCAGGATTAAGATTACGATTAGGAAGAGGATTAAGAGCAGGATTAGGAGTTAAGATTAGGATCTCAAGGGGGGAAAAAATGGGACCCAGAAGAGGGGCGCTGCGCGAGAAAGGAGAGCGGGAGAAAGGAGTGAGTAGAGGATCAGTCGAGCCTTGCCGCGTCGAGCGGGGGGCGCAGCGCGGGTCGCACCGCCGCTCAATGCGGAGGGATGTTCAAGGTGTCGGGGCGGAGCGGGTTCGGGCTGGAGGCAACGCAGCGGTGCGGTAGGACGGCGAACAGGATCGGCTTCATCGACACGGTTCGGTGGCTGCTGAGGGCGACGCCTGAGGAGTTGGCGAACCTGTTGGTTAATCGACGACGGCCGGGCCGGCATGATATGATGGGAACGGAGCTGTGGCATGGAAGCGTATTGCTTGGATCATCGGCCGGATGGAAGAGACGTTTGCCGATCGGGTGTAGGTGATCACCATGAGTGAAGGCGACAAAACCACGGGAGGGAATATGCCGATCTTCCGGCGTCAAAGATCCTATTTGCCGTTGGTTGCCGCAGGATTATTCCTATTTCTATCCCTGGCATTCATGGCGCGCGGATTGCAACAACTCTTGCCGGCCAACAGCCTAACACAAGCCAAAGACCTGCGCACGAATTGGGACGAATTGCGGTTGGTTTTTCATCGGCAAAGCCCCTATAACGGCGTTGAAAACGCGCCTTCTTCGCCGTATCCACCTTGGACATTTCCGGCGAATGTGATTTTCTATTGGCCTCCGTGGGCAGTGGCCAAAGGGTATTTTGCATTCATCAATCTCGTATGTTTGTTGTTGGTAGCGACGTGGGCTTATCACGTCGGCGCTGGCGGCGATGAGCGCTATTCGATCGTATTGGCTACGTCGGTGACTGCGATCAGCTCCATCGCCACCACCGTGGGCCTCGGGCAAAACTCGATCATCTACACAACTCTCCTGGCGGGCGTTCTTGTTTTATATGAGCGCCGGCAGCGATTGCTTTGTGGCGTTCTGCTCGGCATCGCGTTGTCCAAAATCAACATCGCATTGCCATTCGCCCTTCCCTTTTTGTTCCGCAGAGACGCGAAGGTATTGGCCGCGGCCGGCGCCTACATCGTCGTTGCCACGCTGGCGCTGGGCGGCTGGTGTCACTCAGGCCTGTTGGAAATGATGCGATTGTGGATTGCGGCCGCTGAGAGATTTAGTGGCACCCCGTATGGCCCGGCCAGCCTGCTCGTCGGCGTGGGAGTGTCGACTGGCGTTGCCGCGCGTGTCTGCGCGGTTGGCGTTCTGGCGCTTGCGGTCATTGCGATGGCCGCGTGGAGAAGATTGCCGATGCTCGCATCTTTCGGTCTGGCGGCAGGGTTTGGCCGGTTATGGACATACCATCGCGTTTACGACAATTTCATGCTCGTATTCCTGCTCGTGGCGCTGGCGGATGTCTGGATTCGCACGAGGAGCCGCACGGTTGGGGCGGTGACATTGCTCGTGGGAATCACTTTATGGTTTCCGATCCGCTCGATCGATGTGCCTGTCGTTCATCTCATCCACGTCCTGATATGGTCAGTCGGGATCGTCGTGCTTGGCGTGAGCGCGACGAACATGCAAAAGCGGGCGTTGAATTCTTCGAAATATGGCCCGTCCGGCGAGCCGGTGACGATGGCAACTTGATTGTCGTATGAGTAACAGGCGCGAATCTTTCATAGGAGCCGGGAAAGGGGGGCGCTGCGCGAGAAAGGAGAGCGGGAGAAAGGAGTGAGTAGAGCGTCAGTCGATCATCGGCGGGTCGATGGGGATAGGTGTGGGTGGGGGCGGTACACTTGAATCATGCTCGTCGGCATCCTCAGCGATACGCACGATCGGGTCGATGCGATGGCGGCGGGGATGGCGCTGCTGCGGGACCGCGGGGCGGAAATGTTCGTCCACTGCGGGGACGTCGGCGGGCAACGCGTGCTGGATCTGCTGTGCGGACTGAAAAGCGTCGTGGTGTGGGGAAATTCGGATTTCGATCAGGCGGGGTTGAGCCGCTACGCGGCGGCGCTGGGGATCGAGGGGCGGGGGCTGCTGGCTGAATTTGAGGTGGATGGCAAGAGGATCGCGGTGACCCATGGGCATGACCGTCGGCTCATGGACAGAATCGTCGGCGGGGGGCAGCATGATTATCTGTTGCATGGACATACGCACGTCGCGCGCGATGAGCGAGTTGGACGAGTGCGGATCGTCAATCCGGGAGCACTGTGCCGGACGACGAAAAAAACGGTGGCGCTGCTGGATGTTCGGGGCGACCGCGTGGAACATTTGATCGTCGCCGTGTAGGCGGGGCGAACCCGCGGTGCTGCGCACCGCCGCCAAATCCCGCTGCGCGGGGGGCGCTTCGCGGGGAGGCTTGTGGTGCTAGAATGGCGCTATGGCAACGGCTGGGCAATGGAAGATCCGCAGCTTCTCTGGACAGGATCTGCCGGTGTGCACTAGGTTGTACAGGGAGGGGTTGCTGGGTGGGGCGCTATCGGAGAATGATACTGGCCTGGACATCGACGATATCGAAGCGGTTTATATGAACCGCTCGGGGAACCATTTCTGGGTGGCCGAGAACCAGCGGGGCGATGTGGTGGGGATGGTCGGGGTGCAGCGTTACGGCCAGGAGCGGGCGGGACAAATCCGGCGACTGCGGGTGGCGAAGGACCATCGCCGCCGCGGGATCGGCAGCGCGCTGCTCGAGGCGGCGCTGAAATTCTGCCAGGAGAATCAATACCTCAAAGTGACGCTGGATACGTTCGTGGATCGGGAAGCGGCCATCCGGCTGTGCAAGAAATTCCATTTCCGCCACGAGCGATCGCGCATCGTCAGCGGCAAGGAGCTGATGTACTTCTACCTGGACCTGTACGGGGGAATCGCGCGGCCGGGCAAAGGCGAAGAGCCGTCGGCCGGGCGGGGCATCTCTCATCCGGCGTAGGGCGTTGCGTTACTGGGGCGGGGTTTCGTGCTCCGGCTGCCACTCGTAGAAGAGTTTGGCGATCTCGTCGGCCATCTGCTCGACCATCTGGCGATGCATCTGTCTTTGGGCGGTGGCGGGGTTGTCGGCTCTCTGCATCCAGGGGGTTTGGGTTTGCACGAGGGCGCCGGCCTGGGCATCGGGGGGCCAGAGGGTCTCAGCGCTGTTGGAATCGACGACGCGGACCAGGGCCACTATCTGGCCGCGCATGGTCTGGCCGCCGCCGGGGGCATCCACCTGGACGTTGCGGACGTTGATGTACAGCACCTGCTTGGCGCCCGTGGCGCGGCCGATGCCGTCGATGGTCATGCGGGCGTACTTGTCGGGGTTCTGATCGCGCAGGCGTTCCAGTTTCTGCGGATCGATGGGCTTGGCCGCCTCATGGTCGGTCAGCGTCTTGGGAAGTAGATCGCCCAACTGCGCGGCGTCGGCGCTGACGTCGCCGGCGTTGCCCCAGCTCTCGGCCAGGACCAGCACGGGTTGTTTGCCAAAGACGTACTGGGGTTTGATCTTGGTGGGGCCGTGGGCGGCGTAGGCGGCAGCCCCCACGGCGTTGCACCCGCCGGCGGCCATGAGCGTCGCGAAAACGGCGGCGGCCAGACAGGTTCGCAGCAGCCCGGTCATTGCGCCTCCGCCTCGTGAGTGACGAATCGCGTCGCCAGCGCCGTGCTCAGGAGGTCGATCAGGTGGTGATAGACCTGGGCATCCTGCAACCCCGGCAGGCCTTCGGGCGGTGAATTGGGGGGATAGACGGCGGAGATGTTCTGCTCCTCGTAGGCGACTTTGGCGCTGGAGCCGGCAATCTCCACGACCTTGAGGTCGACCGCCGCCGAGCCGCGCGACAGGTCCACCGCTTCGTTGGGGTGCAGGGAAAGATCGGCCACCTCGAGGTAGATCAATCGGGTGACCGGGACGGGCAAGCGTGTGGCGATGGCTTGGGCGGACTCGGTTTGCAGTTCCGGATGATCCTCCTGGAAGCGCAGGATGTCGTCCGTGCGGACGAACTGGATATTGCGGACTTCGTCGATTTTGGCGTCGGCGGCCTCCTGGAGCTTGCTTTGCAGGGCCTTGGCTAGGTCGGGCTGAAGGGTGGGATTATCGGTAACGATGGCGCGGTCGGCCCAGACCATGATGCCGATGCGCTGGCCCCGCAAGCCGGGATAGGCGGCCTTGACCTCTTGCGGTATGGCGTTGGCGGCCACGCCCAGCGCCTGGCACCCGCTCAGGGCCGCGCAGAGGCAGGCGAGCAGGATCGTCGCAGGCCAGCGGCGGCCAAGCCACCGATTCAATGACATAACCACATCCCTCGAAGGCGCAGGTCGTCGGCGGGATTCTCACGCATGCCAGCCGTCAATTCCGCTGAGGTGGATGAAGATTTTCCATGCCCAGGCGAAGATGGCCCAACTCAGCAGCAGGGCCACATAATATCGGCCCGGGAGGAAGCGAATCAACCGATGGACCGGCCGCCCGGTTAGCGCGATGTACAACCCGGCCCAGAAGGCCCCGACGGTGAGCACTGCCAGGAGGCCGCCCATGGGCTGGACGTAGAAGCTGGCGGCCAGATTTCCGCGTGCGAACCAGGCAAAACTGGTGGTCATACCGCAGGTGGGGCAGGGAATTCCGGTGCGTTCGGCGAATTGGCATTCAGCCAGCCCCAGGCGCGTGTGCGTTCCCATCCCGTTGGGGCTGGGGGGCAGTTGCGCTGCCGTCACCAGCAACCCCAGGCATGCCACGCTGAGCAGCAGGGCCAAGAGTCGCCCCCCGGCGGATACGACGGTTTTTTCCAGGCGGGGCGAGTAAATCGCGGGAATCTCGGGCATGGCGGGCCAATCTAATCGCCTCTTTGCCCGGGTGCAAACCGGCGTGGCAGCCAGGCGACGGGTCGGTGCCTAGTGGATGTGCAATTCTACGCGTGTTGCGACTTATCCCCGTGGGGGGGGGAACCGATGATTGCCGTACGAGGCGCCGTGGACGGCGCAAAAGACATTGAATATGCGGAAAGGGAAAGATGCAGAGCAGATTTCTTCTTTTCCGGCCATCAGCGATAGGTCTGCGCAAGCTGGGCAAGAGAGAGGGATTTTGCTCATTGACGTTTGATCGCGGAAGAGTTCTAATAGCCTAAACTATTCGGTGGTTGGGCCGTGCATCTGATTCAGATGAACGTGCGAACCCTGATAAAGTTCCAACCGTTCATCGGGTGCGTGGGCCCCGAGCCGCATCGCTCGCGGTTGTCGTAACGTCTGATCGCGGGCAAGAGGACCGTCGGCGTGGCGGAATGCCTTGGCGCTATGCTGCCGCGCCGTCTGACCATTCATCGTGCACAGGAGAGGGTGGATACACGGCCCGCGGGTCATGTGCGGGATGGCTTGGGCGACCGTGAGCCACCGAACCGGAAAGTGTTTGAGCGATTATGCGCGTCTTCATGCTTGGCTGGGAATTCCCGCCATTCATCAGCGGCGGGTTGGGTACCGCCTGCTATGGATTGACCAAGGCGATGGGCAACATTGGCGCGGACATCATGTTTGTCCTGCCCCGTCCTGTCTCGACTCCTTTTAGTACACACGTGAGATTAGTGAGCCCGCGGCCGGGGTCCCCGCTGGCTTCGCCCAGCACGGAGTTCCGGCTGGATGAGTTCGATCACGTCACGTTCCGCACCGTCAACGCGCAACTGACCGATCCGTACCAGACGGCGGGGCAGCATGCCGCCCAGCAGGAGAAGGAGCGCCAGCTCAAGGCCACGGTGGTCTCCGCGGAGGAGGAGCCGGCCGCCGTTGCGGCGCGAAAGGGCGCCACGGGCGGGTTCATCGGCGCCGGTGCCGTCGGCGGAGGCGCCCATTACGCCGGCGATTTGTTTTCGGAGATCCAGCGTTACGCGGCGTTGGCGGCGGAGATCTCGCGCAACGAGAGTTTGGACATCGTTCACGCGCACGACTGGATGACGTTTCCCGCGGGGCTGGCGGTGGCGGCGCTGAAGGGCGTGCCGCTGATCGTGCACGTTCACAGCACGGAATTCGACCGCTCGGGTCTGCACGTCAATCAGCGCATCTACGAGATCGAGCGGCGCGGCATGCACGGCGCCATCCGCATCATCGCCGTGAGCCATCTGACCAAGAACCTGATCACGCATCACTACGGGGTGGATCCGGCCAAGGTGGAGGTGGTGTACAACGCCATCGAGCCCAACGGCAACGGCATGGACGTCGAGGAGTACAACATCCATAAGGATGAGAAGATCGTGCTGTTTTTGGGCCGGATCACCATGCAAAAAGGGCCGGAATATTTTTTGGCCGCGGCCAAAAAAGTGCTGGAAGTCATGGACAACGTGAAGTTCGTGATGGCCGGCTCCGGCGACATGATCCGCCGCACCATCGAAATGGCGGCGGGCATGGGCATCGGGCAGAAAGTCCTGTTCACCGGTTTTTTGCGCGGCAACGACGTGGAAAAGGTCTTCAAGATGGCGGACCTGTACGTCATGCCCAGCGTTTCCGAGCCGTTCGGCATCGCGCCCCTGGAGGCCATGAGCCATGACGTGCCGGTCATCATTTCCAAGCAATCGGGCGTCTCCGAGGTCCTGACGCACGCCTTGAAGGTGGATTTCTGGGACATCAACGAGATGGCCAACAAGATCATCGCGGTGCTTCGCCACCCGCCGCTGGCCAGCACGCTGCGGCAGCACGGCAGCTTCGAGGTCCGACGCCTGCACTGGAGCGACGCCGCCCGCGCCTGCTTGAACATCTACGAGCAGGCCCGCAGCGCCATGAACGGCAAATGACCGCCCACCGCCGGCGGCGCCTGCCGGGCGACGCTTAAGCCCCCGGCGTCGGGAAACCCGCATGGACATGGCACCGATCCTGATCGTTTGCGGAACCAATCGCCCCGGCTCCAACGCGCGGAAGATCTCCCAAATCGTTCTGGGCCACTACCGGGCGGCGAAGATCCCGGCGGAACTGCTCTCCCTGGAGGAACTGACCCCGGAAATCTTCGACCCCGCTTCCTACGCGACCAAGCCGCCGGCCATGGTCAAGCTGCAGCAGCGCGTCCTGGCCGCGCCGGGGTTGCACATCATCTGCCCGGAATACAACGGCTCGTTCCCCGGCGTGCTGAAATACTTCATCGACATGCTCAAGTTCCCCGAAAGCTTCGACCGCAAGCCCGTCGCCCTGGTGGGTGAAGCGCACGGGATGTTCGGCGCCCTGCGGGCCGTCGAGCACTTGCAGGCCATCTTCAGCTACCGCAATGCGCACATCTATCCCGAGCGCGTCTTCATCGCCGACGTTCCCGAGAAGCTGGACGATCAAGGCCGCCTGAAGGACCCGGCGCTGGACCAGCGCCTGGCCAAACAGGCGGTTGGATTCGCTCAATTCGTCGGGTGCATCGGCGGGGCGCCTAGGCCCAGTTGAACGTGATCGGCATTTGAATGTCGGGATGCAGGCTTTTGTGAACGGGGCAGGTGTAGGCCGCGTGCTCCAATTTCTGCTTTTGCTCGGCGGTCAATATCACCGGCACGCTGACGGTGACGCCCAGGCGGGCGATGCGGCGCTCCACGTTCGGGGTCATCTCCTTGGTGACGATCACGGTTGAGCCCCTCAGATCCACATCCATTCGCCGCGCCTGGATGCCCATGATGGTCAGAATGCACGTGCCCAGGGCGGCGGCCACCAGGTCCGTCGGCGAAAAGACTTCGCCCTTGCCCTTGTTGTCCCTGGGCGCATCGGTCGTGATGGTCGCGCCCGAGGGCGCGTGCCGGGCGGTGCAATGCAGATCGCCTTCGTACTTGATTTGGATTTCTACCATCTTTCACGCTCCCAAGAGCAAATCAGCAGGGACTTGTATAGAGCGACGATTCGACAGTCAACTGGCGGCTATGTCAAGCATCGCTGCCCGCCTGGTGATTGCCGCTTAGCCCTCCTCCAATGCCTGCCGCTCGGATACGGCGGTAGTTGCCTTTGGTCCCGGATCGGTGTATTTCGAGCCGTGCTGCAACAGGCACTTACATGACAACCGCACAGATCCCCGCCCCCGCCGTCGGGTCCTGGTTTGCCGGGCGATACCGGTTGGCGGCCTGGGGGCTGATCCTGCTGGGCGTGGCCGTGCGCCTGCGGGTGTATCTGGCCGATCGCTCGCTGTGGCGTGACGAAGCGCCGCTGGCGCTGAGCCTCATGCGGCGAAATTTCGCCGGGCTGCTCAAGCCCCTGGTGAATCCGCGGGCGGCGCCCGTCGGGTTTCTGATGATCCAAAAGTTGGACATCACGCTGCTGGGCAGCAGCGAATACGCCTTGCGGCTTGCGCCGCTGCTGGCGTCGGTGATCGCCCTGGTGCTGTTTTGGCGGCTGTGCCGGAACCTGCTGGGCCCGCGCGCGGCGGTGATCGCCCTGGCGATCCTGGCGCTGAGTTACAGGCAATTTTATTTCGCGTCGGAAAGCAAGCAGTATTCCTTTGATGTTCTGGTTGGAGTGGGAGTGCTGACACTGGCCGTCGGCGCGCTGGGGCTTGGGCCGGCGGGGATCCATCCCACCAAACGCGGCTTGCTGGCGCTGGGTGCCGTTGGCGCGGCGGCGGTTTGGTGTTCTTATCCGTCGCTTTCCGTGCTGGCAGCGATTGCCGCCGCCACGGTATGGTTGCTGCCCGGATCGTCCAAGCAAACCATCGGGCGGTTGTGCCTGGTCGCCCTCGCGTGGGTGATCAGTTTTGGCCTGAATTATCTGCTGGTGTTGCATCGACTCAGCCACGACGACTACCTGCAGTCTTTCTGGTCGCAGGCCAACGCGTTCGCGCCGATTCCCCGATCGTTTTCGGCGATCACCTGGTATAAGAAGTCGCTGCTGGAGATATTCGAGGATCCGCTGGGGTTGGATTTCGCGCAGATCGCGGCGCTGGCGTTCATTTGCGGCGCGGCCGTTTTATATCGGGAGCACAAGCCGGCGGTCATCCTGCTGCTGACGCCGATCGCGCTGGCGCTGGCGGCGGCGATGCTGCATCAATATCCCTTCAAGGGCCGCTTGATTCTTTTTATCACGCCGCTGCTGGCCGCGGTGATCGGCGCGGGGATGGACTGGCTGTTGCAGGGGCAGCGCCGCCTCGCGGGATGGGTGGCGCTGATCCTGCTGATGATCTCTCCAGTCACCATGACCGCCCGGTATCTGACGCATCCGCCGGCGAAGTACGATCAGCGCGGGGCGCTGGGGTACATCGCGTCGCACCGGCAGGAGCAGGACATTTGTTACCTCGATGAATACTGCGAGAGTGGTTTTGAGTATTACCAGAACCGTTTTGGACTGAACGGGGCGAAGGTAATCGTGGGGAAGCGAAACGTCGCGGGCTGGGACGATTATGCCGCCGACTTGTCCAAGCTGGCCGGGCATCGGGCCTGGGTGATCTTTGAGGACACTGCCGAGCATGGCGGCATGAACGAACAGCAGATGGCCCTGCACATCCTGGACGGCATGGGCCAACGAATCCTCGAGCCTGATCCACAACCCATGGGCGAATACGTCGCCTGTTACGACCTGCGGCGCTAGCGCGGTCGATCAGAGTATTCAGACAGAGCGTAATCCCCTCCGGCGATTATGAGACGTGAAGTTGCGCCGCTTTTTCCAAGAAAATTCTTTATGTCGCCCTTACCAATACAGATAATCTCGATTTTCTAGTCCCTGCGATGCGACGGATCCGCGTGGGGCGTCGATGCGGATCACATGAAGCGTCGCAAACCACATTCAGCCAAAACGGGATTGGAAGTTCTCGAAGATCGCCGGCTGCTGTCCTCGGTGTCGTTGGCCAACGGCGTGTTGAGGCTGCAAGGCGATGCCAATCAGGCCAACACGTTTTACGTGCGTGGCGCCTCGTGGCAGCGGGTGTTCGGCATGGTCGGCGGCGACGGCCGCGTCGCCTACAACAGGCAGGTCGATCAGATCGTCGCCTACGTCGGCAACAAGACCGACACCGTCAACGTGAGCAAGAACGTGACCATGTCGGTGAAAGTCGTTTTGCCCGACGGCAGCGTGCAATGGCTCAAACCCGGCACAAGCCAGACGTTCAACGTCGCGGCAGCCAAAGCGCAGGCGTCCAACCCGCCCGCCTTGGCGGCTCCGCTGCCGACAAGCCCGGTGCTGCCGCCATCGCCGATGCCGGTGGCCAGCGGCTCAGCGCCGCAGGCCGTCATCACCATCACCGACGGCGCGACCTTACTGCCGGGACAGTCCGTCCACGTGCAGGCGCTGAACTCGGTGCTGGGCAGCGGCGACGCGCTCAACAGCAAATTCCAGTGGAATTTCGGCGATCCCGGCTCGGCGTACAACGCGCTGGTCGGCTACAACGCCGCCCACGCCTATGACAAGGCGGGCGTGTACAGCGTCAGCCTGACCATCACCAACCCCGACGGCCAAACGTCCACGGCCACCGCGTCGGTGACCGTCCAGAGCGATTCGCGCACGACGATCTACGTGGCGGCCAACGGCAACGACGCCAACAGCGGCCTCTCGCCCGATGCGCCCATCCAGAGCATCGCGCGCGTCCAGCAGCTTCTGAGCAGCAACCTGCGCGTGCTGTTCCGCGACGGCGATACGTTCGCGACCGCCGGCGGCATCTGCGTCAAGGGTTTTCAGAACGTCGGCATCGGATCGTACGGCCAGGGCGCCAAGCCGGTGCTGATGTACAACGGTCCGCAACAGTCGGCCAGTCTCATCACCGCGCAGGCGGGCACGGAGGGCCTGAGCGTTCAGGGGCTGACTTTCGATTCGATTTACACCGACCCGAACTCCACCGCGCCGCTGCCCGACGCCTTCCACCTGCAGGGCAGCAACCTGACGGTGCGCAACAACGTTTTCCTGAACGTGTCGTATGGAGCCAACCTGGAGTTGGCGCCCACCAACGTGCTGATTCAGGACAACACCGCGCCCAGCCTGACCGGCCTGCGCGCGTATTTCGTGTGGGTGCAGGGCAGCGACATCACGATCCTGGGCAACACCGTCGCCAACTCCACGGGCGAAAGCCTCATCCGCATCGGCGGCGCCGATCGCGTGCTGATCGAGGACAACACGCTGTCCAACGTCGGCGGCGACGTCTCAGGCGTCAGCCAGGACAGCGCCAAGGCCGCCATCGCCATCCAGAAGGGCAGCTACGCCTACGTGGACAACAACACCATCCTCAGCGGGCCCATCGGCGTCGGACCGCTGGCCACCAGCAACTCCGATCCCAACGGCAAATTCAATTACTGCGTCTTTGATTCCAACAATGTCTGGGCCGCCGTGCTGATTCAGCCCGGCGCCCACCACACCATGGCGCGGAACAACGTCGTCCACGAAAACGGCGCGGGCGGGTTCATCATCAACGCCCAAGAACCTATTTTTGGCTGGCAAGCCCAGGACGTCCACATCGTCCACAACGCCGTGATCGATTCTTCGGCCTTTGGGGGATTTCTGTCGATCAACTGCGGCGAGGCGCAGGGCGTCGTCGTGGATTACAACCTTTTGGTGGCGCCCAATATGATTACGGGCAACGGCACCGCGATCATCTCGGTGTCGGACAACAATCTGAGCAGCTTCAGCGAGATCAAGGACAACGCCTGGCCGGTGCCGCAGGTGTACGGCTGGGCCCAGGGCGGGTATTTCTACGTGGCCTCCGCTCCGGGCGTTCAGGCCGGGTATCTGACCCCGGCCGAGTGGGCCGCCACCGGCTTGCCCACGGGCGATGTCTACGAAAACGTCACCCTCGGCAACGGCTTCTCCATCGTCGCCGGCGATTTCACCGCCGGGTCGTCTTTGACGGCGTCATGAAAACACGCGTCGCAAGCGACGCGGCTAAACGGCTGCGGTATCCTGTCTTGTTATGCTCCAACGCGTCTGCCCGCGCGTGGCGGACCATCCCGCCACGCCATGGGTTCTGGTCGTCATCGGGTTTTGCCTGCGGCTGCGCCGGTATCTCCAGGTCCGCGGCGTCATGCACGATGAGGCCCTGCTGGCCTTCAATGTCCTAACCAAAAACGCCCGCCAACTGCTCCATCCTCTGGCCCTGGGCAACCAGGTCTCGCCGGTGGGATTCGTTCTGGCGCAAAAAGCCGTGACGACGCTCCTGGGCGGCGGCGAATGGGTTCTGCGATTGATCCCTTTTCTGGCGGCGATCGCAGCCCTGCCGCTGTTTTTCGCCCTGGCGCGGAAAATTCTGCCGCGTCCGGCGGCTCTGCTGGCCCTGGCGTGGTTTGCCCTGGCCGAGCCGCTGGTCCGATACGCAGCCGAGGGCAAACAGTATTCCACGGACGTGCTCTGCACGATCGTCGTCCTTCTCCTGTTCCTTGGCGCGGACGGCGTCGCCGATGTGTTGATTCTGGCCGTCACGGGCGCGGTACTCATCTGGTTTTCACACCCCATCGTGTTTGTGCTGGGCGGCATCGGCCTTGGCCTGGGCTTTGCCCATCTGCGCCGCAAAGACCGGCGAGCTCTTGCGGCCGACGCGGCGATGATCGTCCTATGGCTGGCCAGTTTCGCGGCCAATTATTTTCTCATCACCCGCCATTACGCCCAAAACCATTACCTCAATCAGTGGTGGTCCGAGCAGAACGCCTTTGCGCCCGTGTTGATCCGCTCGGCGAGCCAATTGCTGTGGTATCCCAAGGCTTTGGCCGGGGCGTTTGAATACCCGGTGGGCTTGGCGCCGGCACTGAATCCCAAAGCCGCGTGGATCGCGTGGGTGGCGGCGGGCGGGTTTCTGGTCGGCTGCGGCCTGCTGGTTTTCCGCGCCGGCCGGGCATTGGCAACCGTGGCCGGGGCGCTGCTGCTGTGCCTGCTGGCCTCCGCCCTGCACAAATATCCGTTCAGTGACCGTCTGCTGCTATTTGCCATGCCGCTGCTGGTGATACCCCTGGCCCTGGCCGTCGGCAGCATCCCGCGATTGGCGCCCAGAATCGCTCTTGTCGCGATTCTGTTTGTCTACCCGGTCTATCTGCAGGCCAAGTACGCGCTGCATCCGCCGGTCTGGTACGACCTCAAGCCCGCGTTGCGGTACGTGCAAGCGCATTGGCACAGCGGCGACGCGCTCTATTTGCACTGGGGTTCGGACGCACTGGGCCACTATTACCTGAGCACGCAGCCGCGGTGTGCCATCGCGGATGCCCAACCGATCACCGGCGTTTTTGAACCCGAGGCCGGTTATCGCCAGGCGCATTACGCGCAGGACCTGCTTTCGCTTGCGGGGCGACCCCGCGCCTGGATCGTCTTTTCCATGGACCCGCACCACGAGCGGGCGATCTTCGAGCAGATTCTGGAAAATCGCGGCCGACGGCTGGACGTGTACGTTTATCCCGGCGGGGCGGCGGAACTGTACGACTTGCGGTAAACGTAGGCGATCAGGAATTCCAGAAACAGGACCAGGGTTATCGCCGGCCCGGGCAGAATGAAGCTCCAGGCTCGGGTGATGCACAGCCCGAGCAGCGCCGCCGCCACGGCGGATAGGATCGACGCCGTCATGACGGTCCGCATCTTCCGGCTGACGGCTAATCCCGTGGCGCCCGGCAGCACCAGCAGGGCCGGCACCAGCAGGTTTCCCGCCAGGCGCATGCCGATCACGATCACCAAGCCCACCAGCAGGATCAGCAGATAATGCACCAGTCCCACGGGCACGCCGCTCACCTGGGCCAGTTCCGGATCAAAGCAATACAGCACGATTTGTCGGCCCAAAAGCAGGACGGTCAGCACCACGGCGGCGCAGATCGTCGCGGCCAGGATGGCGCTGTGGGCCGAGGTGCGCAGGTCGCCCAGGAGGTATTGTTCCCAGCCGGCGCTGGTGCCGCGGCCCAGGCGCGCGTGGATGCCGAAGGCGATGAATCCCCAGGCCAGGGTGGCGGCGACGAAAATCCCGATGGCCGCATCGCCGCTGACCTGCCGTCGCCGGCTGATCGCCGCCACCGCCACCGCCGTCGCCAGGCAAAACGCCGTGGCGATCAGGTAGATCGCCGTGGCGTTGTTCAGCGCGGGCAGGGCGATGGACAAGAGCAGCGCCGTCCCCACGCCGCCGAAGCCGGCATGGCTGATCCCGTCGCCCAGATACGCCCATTTGCGCAGCACGACGAACACGGACAGCACCGCCGCCGCGATTCCCACCGCCACCGATGCCAATGCCGCGTGCCACATGGGTCAATGAGTTTCCTGTCTTAGCTCCGGCACATCCGCGCCGAACATTTCCCGCGCCAGCTCCTGCGGGAGATTGCCCGGGACGTCATGATAATGCAGCGTCACGTTCAAACAGGCCAGGCGGTCGCACACGGCCGCCACCGTACGCAAATCGTGACTGACCAGCACCACCGTCAAGCCCAACGATTGCTTGAGGTCGCTTAGAAACTGCATGAACTGATCCTGGCCGGCGCGGTCGATGCCCGTGGTGGGCTCATCGAGCAGCAGCAGTTTGGGCCGTGCGGCCAGGGCGCGGGCGATGTACACGCGCTGCAAATGCCCGCCCGAGAGCGTTCCCACGGGCGCCTCGGCCAGCTCGTCCACGCCGGTCTTGCCCAGCAGCCACTCGACGTGCTGCAAATCCTCGGGTGATTCGCGGCCCAGCAGCCCGGTCTTGCCCGCCAGGCCCAGGCGCACCAATTGCCGCACGCTGATGGGGAAATTTTCCGGCACGGGCGGCGACTGCGGCAGATACCCCATCACATCCCCGCGTCGCACGGCCTGGGGCGGCGGCACAGAGTCCACCGCGATGGTTCCCCGCGTGGGCTGAAGCAGCCCCAGCAGCAGCTTGATCAGCGTCGTCTTGCCTCCGCCGTTGGGACCGATCACGCCCAGCGTGATGCCGGGATGCACCGACATGCTGATCTGCTTGAGCACCAGCCGCGACCCGTACGCGAAATCCAGGTTGGAAATTTCGATGATGGAATCGGACACGGAGGCGCCGGCGTTTTTCATTCAGCGATCAGCGTTCATGGTGTATTTTCCGCCCACCGGTCCACGATTTCGCACAGCAGGTGGACGATCATGACGTGCATTTCCTGGACTTCGTTGGCGGTGGCGGCGGCGGGGACGATCAGGCAATGATCGGCCTGTCCGGCGATCTTGCCTCCGCCGCGGCCCAAAAGGGCGACGGTGACGGCGGACTTCTGCCGGGCGGCCTGCAGGCCCTTCAGCACGTTGGGGGATTTTCCGGAAGTGCTCAGGCCGATGACCACGTCGCCGGGATTGGCCAGGGCCAGGACCTGGCGGGCGAAGATTTCGTCGAAGCCGTAATCGTTGGCGATGCACGTCAGGGCGGTGCCGTCGGCCGTCAGCGACAGCGCCGGCAGCGGCCGCCGCTGGCGTTGGAAGCGGCCGATCATCTCCTCGGCCAGGTGCTGGGCGTCGGCGGCGCTGCCGCCGTTGCCGAAGGTGAGCACCTTTTTCCCCGCCGCGAGGGCATCGCAAAGAACCTGTCCCACCTGCGCGATCTTGGGGCCAAGCTCATCGGCCACGCGCATCGCCGTGGCCGCGTGCGTCTGAATGTAGGATTTGATCCAATCGGCCATACGCGCAACCCGCAACTAGCAACCAGCAACTCGGATGTTAAGATCAGCAACGCATGATCTCCATTGTTGTGCCCATTTTCAACGAGCAGGAGACACTAAACGCTCTGCGGCAGCGCATCGCGGCGGCGATGGATCAGACGGGCCAAGATTGGGAAATGGTCATGGTGGACGATGGCAGCGTCGATGATTCGGCCCGGATTTTACGGCAGTTTCACGAGCAGGACCCGCGGATCAAGATCGTGACGCTGTCGCGCAATTTCGGGCATCAGCCGGCCATCACCGCCGGGATTCATCACGCCGCGGGCGATGGCGTGGTGCTGATTGACGGCGACTTGCAGGACCCGCCGGAACTCATTCCCGAAATGATCCGCAAATGGCGGGAGGGATTCCATGTCGTGCTGGGCCAGCGCAACAGCCGCGTTGAACGGGGAACGCGCGGCTTGGGGTTTCGCCTGTTTTATCCCCTGCTGCGTTACATGAGCGATCTTCCCGG
Organism: Phycisphaerales bacterium UBA1161; assembly: GCA_002311745.1. GTDB lineage: Bacteria > Planctomycetota > Phycisphaerae > Tepidisphaerales > Tepidisphaeraceae > UBA1161. Next base: position 16,427 of record DBZL01000065.1, read on the forward strand.
CGCGCCGGATGCGGGGATCTTCGGGTTGATGGACCGCGCCGTCGTGGAGGAAATCAAGAAGTTGCCGGAGCGCAACCGCTTCATTCCGGGCTTGCGGAGCTGGCTGGGATTTGCTCAGGCCAGCGTGCTCTACGACCGCGCCGACCGGGCCGCCGGCAAGCCGAAGCAGACCTTCTCGCGGCTGATCCGCTACGCCGCCGACGCCATGATCAGCTTCAGCTACAAGCCCCTGCGCGCGGCCATGTGGCTGGGCTTCGCGGCCTCCGCGGTCGCGTTCATTTTGGCGGTTTTTTATCTGGTGACTTTCTTCGCGTTTCGCAAGCAGGCTGGGTCGGGATTCACCACGCTGATTTTATCCATGCTTTTTCTGGGCGGCGTGCAACTGATCGCCATCGGCATCCTGGGCGAATACATCGGACGGATTTATGAAGAGGTGAAACAGCGCCCGCTGTACATCGTGCGTCAGCGCCTGGGATTCGACCCACCCGGGCAAACGAAGAAGCCCGCGGATGAACAATCGCGGGCTTCAATGTTGCCTTCCTGATTCCGGCGCATTAATGCCGGTAATGGTAGTGCCCGCCCCAGCCGTGGTCATAGTAGCGCGGATAACCCCAGCCCGAATTGTAATAGAAGTACGTCGAGGGCACGTACACCGGGGCCGGCGCATAATACACCGGCGGCGCTGCGTACGCCGGGGCCGCGTAGTACGTCGGCGGAGCGTAATACGCTGGCGGCGAATAGTACGCCGGGGCGGAGTACGAGTAATACGCCGGCGGCGGAAGCGCCAGCGAGAACCCGAACCCCGTCCCATGGTGGCCATAGCCGAAGCTGAAGCTGTCGTATGGCGCGCCCAAGCCTAAACCAAAGAACCAGTTCGTCCGGGCCGACGCCACGTTGGGCAGTATGCCAATCAAAAGCGCGGCAAACGGAATCAACAGAAGGCGTTTCATGGCATTCTCCTTTCGGCCCTGATCGAGCCGGTCCCCGCTAACTTTAGACACTTCATTGTATCTCTGGTTAGCGGTCCGCCGCTTCGCATTTTTGGGCCTTTCAACATAGGACGCGGCGGCGCGGCGTCCGGCCCGCATTATAATCCCAACCTTCTATTATATCGGATGTTACGAGCGACCGGTTCGTTCCAGGACCAAATTATCCCGGTGCACCGCCTCGTCATAAGCCGCCTCGGCAAGGATTTGCTTCACCTGCGGGGTCTTCTTGCCGCAAATACGGGCCATGTCCGCGGAGGAATAGTTGCTCAAGCCCCGGGCCACCAGCACGCCGTCGGCGCAGGCAATCCCCACCGCATCGCCTCGGGCAAACTGGCCTTGCACCTTCACGATTCCCGCCGGAAGCAGACTGCGATTATTTTCCACCAGGGCCTTGCGCGCCCCATCGTCGATCACCAGCGTTCCGGACAATCGCAGCGATCCGATCCACCGGCTGCGCGAGGAGCGCTTCTTGCCCGCCGGCACGAACAGCGTTCCCAGCTCCTCGCCGGCCAAGAGCCGCGGCAACACACCGTTCATCCGCCCATCGGCGACCAGCATGGCCTCGCCCGCGTCCGTGACCATCTGCGCCGCCTGCAACTTGGAATCCATCCCACCCTTGCCCAGCGCCGATTTTTCCGCGCGCACAAGCTGGCGCGCCTGATTCAGATGGCTCACCAGCCGAACGGGATTGCCCTCGCCGTCCAGCACTCCATCCACAACCGTCAGCATCACCAGCAAATCCGCGCGCAGGGCATGCGCCACCAGAGCGGCCAGGATGTCGTTGTCGCCGAAGGAGATTTTCTCCAGTTCCGCGGTGCTGACCGTGTCGTTCTCGTTGACGATGGGGATTCCACCCAGTTTGTGCACGGCCACCAGGGTGTTGCGCAGGTTCAGGAACCGCGAGCGGTCGTCGATGTCCTGGCGCGTCAGCAGGAGCTGGGCGATGTGCAGTTGGTGCGGCTCGAAGGCGTCGGCCCAGACGTCCATGAGCCGCCTCTGTCCCACCGCCGCGATGGCCTGGAGCATGGCCAGGTCCGTCGGCCGCTTCGATAGGCCCAATTCCTTCAATCCACACCCGATGGCGCCGGAGCTGACGATGGTTACCAAAATGCCCCGGCCGCGCAGCTCCGCAATTTGCCCCGCGATGGTGCCCACGAACGGCGCATCCAGGCGTCCGTCCTTGTCGCTGAGCAATTGCGTGCCCAGCTTGACGACGACGGTCTTCACATGGCCGAGATACTCCGCGCGGGTGCCCATCGGCCTGATTGTCCCAAAGCGCGGGCAGGATTCAACGCCTGGCAAGTCGCTTGCCCATATACTGGAAGGCCATGAGCGACGACCCAACCCAGTTGCGGGCCCACCGGTTGAAAGTGGCGCTGTTGCATCCGCAGATCGCGCCCAACACCGGCAACATCGCGCGCTCCTGCGTGGCGACGGGGACGGCGCTGCATCTGGTTCGGCCGCTGGGGTTTTTCTTGAACGACCGCAATCTGCGCCGCAGCGCCATGGACTACTGGCCGCGATTGAAACTGACCGTGCATGAAGACGATCAGGCGTTTTTCGCCGCCGTGCAGCGCGAGGGAGGAAATTTCTGGCTTTTTTCCAGCAAAGCTCAAAAAGCGCTTTGGGAGGTGCGATTTGCCGACGGCGATTGGCTGATTTTCGGCAGCGAAACGGCGGGGATTGGGCAATCCATCCTGTCGGCTCATGCCGAGCGCGGCGTACGCATTGCGCAAATGCAGGGGGAGCGCTGCCTGAATCTGGCGACGGCCGTCAGTGTGGCGCTTTACGAGGCCCTGCGGCAGATCAATCGGTGCTAAAATGCCGGCGGGAACCCGCTAAATCGGGAGGTACGGTATGAAATCGGCGTTGGCGGAAAGACATTGCAAGGCGTGCGAGCCGGGGACGGCGGCGATGACCGAGGCGCAAATCGGCCTGATTTTGCCGCAGGTGCCGGGTTGGGAAGCACGCGGCGGGCAAATCACCAAAACCTTCAAGTTCCAGAATTATCACCAGACGATGGCTTTCGTGAACGCGGTGGCCTGGGTGGCGCATCGCGAGGACCATCATCCGGACATGGAAGTCGGTTACAATCGTTGCGTGGTGCGATTCAGCACGCATTCGGCCGCCGGGCTGACGGAAAACGATTTCATCAGCGCCGCCAAGGTCGACGCGCTGTTCGATTAGCGGCTAGCGATCATCCATGCCGAACTGCGCTCTGCTCCTTTTGGCCGCGACGTTGATGCCGCTGGGGTCGTTCGTCCTTTTGGCCCTGATCGGCAAGCGGATGGGCCAGCCCCTGGCCGGCTGGGTGGCCACCGCCCTGATCGGCGGCAGTTGCGCTTGCAGCCTGGCGGCGATGGTCGCCTGGTTCAACGGCGGCCAACTTTACGGCAACACCTGGGGGCCGGGGGACAAGCCCATCGAACTCTCCGCCAAATGGCTTCCCATCGGCCCGGGTGTGAGCCAGGATCATCCGGGCTTTCTCGACCTGGATATCTACGTCGACAGCCTCACCATCGCGATGTTCAACACCATCACGGTGCTGTCGCTGCTGGTGCACGTTTTTTCCATCGGATACATGGCCGGCCAGAAGCGCTTCGCCCGCTTCTTCACCTACCTGGGGTTGCTCGATTTTTCGGTGCTGGGGTTGGTGATCGGCGGGAGCTTGATTCAATTTTTTGTCTTCTGGCAATTGCTGGCGGTGGCCAGCTACCTATTGGCGGCGTTCTGGCACGAAGAGGCGGCGGCCCGCGGCGCGGCGATGCGGTCGCTGCTGATCGGCGCCGTGGCGGATGTGGGATTTCTGGTCGCCCTGGGCGTGCTGGTGCGCTATCTGGGCAACGTGTCGCTGGCGGACATGATCCGCTGGCTGGGTCCGGCGGCATCCGCCGCCACGGTCGGCGGCATTCATCTTCCCAGCGGATTGACTCTGTCGACGGGCACGCTGACGACCGTCGGCCTGCTGCTATTTGCGGCGGCGATCGCCAAATCCGCCCAGTTCCCCGTGCTCTCGTGGCTGGCGGACTCTTCCCACAGCGCTGCTCCGGCCTGGGCGCTGATGCAGAGCGTGACCACCGCGGCGGCCGGGGTGTATCTGATGGCGCGCACGTTCCCCATCCTCACGCCGCAGGTGCAGTGGGTGATGGCCATCGTCGGCCTGGTCACGCTGACGCTGGGGGCGCTGGCCGCGGCCGTGCAGGACGACGTCTACCACGTCCTGGCCTACAGCACGGCGTCGCAGTTGGGAACGATCTTTTTGGCCCTGGGGATCGGAAGCTGGATGGGCGGGCTGTTCCAATGGACGACGCACGCGTTTTTCAAGACGCTGCTTTTTCTGGCCGCCGGCGTGGTGATCCGCGCCTCCGGCGGCAGGCGCGATCTGCACCGCTTGGGCGGGATGGTGCGAAAAACGCCGCTGGCGGCGATTGCATTTGCCGTCGGCCTGGCGGCCGCGATCGGGACGCCATTTTTCTGCGGATACTACAGCCAGGAAATGGTTTTGACGCACGTCGGCGCGTTCGCCGCATCGGCTGGGCACGGCCGACACGGCTGGCTTTACTGGGCCTTTTGTGCCCTGCCCGCCGCGGGCGTCGGCATCAGCGCCTTTGCGTTGGCGCGGTGCTGGATGCTGATCTTTTGGCGGCGGCCGCGCGCCCAAGCCGCCGTTGAAGATGTCCGCGAGCCGGCGATTGGGTGGTTTCCCCTGGCGGCATTGGCGGTGCTGTGCGTCATCGGCGGCAGCCGCGTGTTGGACATCAAGCGCATGCTCGCCCAGGCCGTCGACGAAACGGAAAACTATCGCTACGTCGTTCAAACGGAGGGCAAACCGACCGTGGCGTTCTTGCAGCGCTGGCCCGTCGCCATCGAGCCGCGCTACGGAACCTCGGAGCCGCAAGAGTCGCACATCGTCGGCATGGAGAGCGAGGCGGCGGCGGAAAACGAGGCCTCCGGCCTGTTCCGCGCGATCATCCCCTGGGCGATGGCCGGGGGGTTGGGCCTGGGCGTTCTGGTGTATCTGCGCGGCGACGCCATCGCGGCGGAACTGTTGCGTTTTGCGCCGCTGCGGCTGCTGCACTCGTTTTTGCGCCGCGGGCTGTTTTGGGATGCGCTGCTGTGCGGCGTGGTGGCCGCCGTGGCTGTTTTCGCCAGCCGCCTAGTCGCCGCATTGGAGCGATATGTCTTGGACGCCGCGGCCAATCTGCTGGTTTGGATCGTCCGGCAACCCTTGCGCGGGTTAAGCGTGCGGCGCGAATCATGATCGAATTTCTGCGGCACCAGCTTCTGTGGCTGTTGATATTTCTCCCGCTGGCCGGGGCGGTGGCGGCGCCGCTCATCCCGCGCCGTCGCGTCATCCGCGGGACCGCCCTGGGGGTCGTGCTGGCGGAACTGGCGGCGGCGCTGCTTTTGAGTTTCGCACTCGATTGGCGCGGCGGCAGAACCTTCGTCTACGGGGGGTTGGGCATCGACGGCTTGAACTTCTCCCTGACGCTGGCGACGGCGGGCATGTTCCTTCTGGCCATCATCGCCTCCTGGAAAATCGAGCGCGCCGCCATAGCGCATTTCGCCGCGCTGCTGCTATTGGAAGCGGCGATGGTCGGGGGATTTCTCGCCGTCGATTTTTCCCTGTATTGGCTGTTCACCACGGTCTCCTTGGCGGTGGTGCTGGTCGCGGTCGGCGTTGGGGGCGGCCCGCAGAGGCAGTGGGCCGCGTCGAAGTTTTTCCTCTTTGCCCTGGGCAGCTCGATGGTCCTGCTGGCGGCGATGCCGCGGGCCCTGGGTCCGACGCATGCGCTGCTGCGGCTGGCGGTGTTCGGCCTGCTGATTCGCATGGCGTTGGTTCCCGTGCATGGTTGGCTGGCGGAGCTGTACGGGCAGGGGCCGGCCGCCGTGTCCTTGGTGATTCCCCTGCTGCTGAGCGGCGGCGGCTACGGCGTGGTGCGTTTCGCGTGGCCGCTATTGTCCGCGCCGGGTGGACATCTGCCGCTGATCCTGGCCGCCCTCGGTTTGCTGAGCATTTTTTACGCCGCCGGGTGCGCCCTGGTCGAGAAAGATTTGAAGCGCCTGATCGCTTACAGCAGCATCTGCCAGATGGGATTCGTGACCCTGGGCCTGTCGATGCGCACGGCGGCGGCGGTCAATGGGGCGATTTTTTTGCTGACCTCGCAAGCGCTGAGCAGCGCCGCGCTGCTCGGGGTTGCCGCTGTGATCCAGGAGCGCGCGGGCCACCGCGAAATCTCTCGCCTGGGGGGGCTGGCCACGACCATGCCGGTTTTTGCGGGCCTGAGCATGGTGGCATTTTTGGCGATCTTCCCCTTGCCCGGGCTGAGTGCGTTCGTGGGCCAGGTGCTGGTGATTTGGGGCACGTTCCAGGCCGGCGGGCGCGCGACGGCGATCCTGGCCTGCGCGAGCATGCCTCTGATGGCGGCGTTTTCTCTGCGCGCCTTTGGGCGCGTTTTTCTTGGCCGCCCGCGCCCCGAGCACGAACATTGGGGCGATCTTCGCCAACGCGAATTGGCCGTGCTGACGTTCCTGACGATCTGCATGCTGCTGCTGGGCGCGATGCCCTGGTTCTTCTTTTTCGTTTTCAGCAATCAGGCCGTCGTGGTGATGCTCAAGACGCCATCGCCTTGAGCCGGCGCGGGTCATCCCTCGATCGGCTCGACCTTTTCCACGTCGACGTGGTAGATGCTCTTGATGACGCCGCCGGGGTCTTTGCGGATGTAGACGTGCAGTTTGCCCCAGACTTTGACGGGGGTGTCGTAGTAGTAAACGGCGGCGCCTTGCATGACGTTGGCGTCCACGAAGTGCTGGGCCAGGGGCGGGCCGTTGAAGCAGCACTTGGTCTTGGAATAGACCAGCACGAAATAGGACAGCTTTCCCTCGCCGGCCTCCTGCGGCGCATACATCTCGCCGATCATGAGCACCTTTTGGCCCTCCAGGGCGCGGAACTTGACGGGAATATCCGCCGGCGTCGCGTTGGTCTGGTCCATGTCGAAACTGCTCATGGCCTTGAGGTTCACTTCCTTGAAACCCCCGCGATCGTGGATGCCGCCGCTGAAAAATTCGTCCGCCCAGAGGTACATCAGCGAGCCGAAGATCAATCCCACGACCGAGCAGAAAACCGCGACGCGCCAGTTGAAGCGTGCGATCAAGGGCCGGCGAGGCGCGGCGTAGGAGGTGGGCGGGGATGATGGCGTTGCGGTGCTCATGTCATTTGGCCGCCGGACGCACGCTGGTGGCGTCCATCTGGAAAATGCTCACGATGAACCCGCCGTCTTTCTGCTCCTGCACGTGCAGCGTCCCTTCGACGCTCAGTTCATCCGGGAAATAGCTCACCGCCTTGTCCTTGGGGCAGCGCACGATAATCGTATGCTGAATCTGCGGCGGCTGGCCAAAACAACAGGCGAACAGGCTGGGCACCAGGGCAAACTCGTGGATGGCTTCCGCCTGGTCCAGGGGAATCATGAATCCGCTGGTGCGCAAGCGGCATCCCTCCAGGCGCAACACGTCGCCCGGTATGTTGCCGCCGACTTCCGGATCATAATCGAAATTCCCCAGCTCCTTGATGGGAAGGTCCAGGATTTGACCGGGAGCGGGGGGTGTGTGGGGCTGGCGCACGCCGCCCATGGCCGCAACCACGGATTGCACCGGCTTGGGCGGCGGCGCCGGCGAGTTGAGCTGCCTCTGGCAAACGCGGATTTGCTCCAGCACGGGGCCAAGCTGGTCCGGCTGATCCGTCAGCAGTTGCGACACCTTCTGAAGCAGGGGCAACGCGGCGGCGTAATCGCCCTTGGCCATGTCCTCATTGGCGCGAAGCTGCAATTTGTTGACGGTGACGGAGCTGGGCTGCGTCGCCGGATCCTGAGCTGCGGCACAAACCGCGATGCACAAGACCGGTACCAGCCAGATGAACTTCATGATCGCCCCTTTTTGACCTTATTGTATACCTGATCATTCCATGCTGGCTGGAAAGTCGCGGAGGCGTCACTTTGCCGCCGGAATCAGCTCGGGCTTGATGGCCAGATAGTACAAACTGCCTTCCTGAGTTTCCTGCCCGGCCCTGGCCTGGGCCGAGGGGCCGACGCCCATGTAGATGTCGCACCGGCCGCTGGCGCGGATGGCTCCGCCGGTGTCCTGATCCATCAAAAACGCCCGCAGCGGACGAAACCCCGCCCCGGTTTCGTCCGGCACGTCGACGCAGACAAAGGCCGGCATCGCACGCGGGTAGATGTCCCGGATCGCCTTGTCCGTGGCGATGGTGGCCATGGGCGTGACCGGAACGTTCAGACTGCCAAACGGACCGCCCGAGCGCTGGGTGAAGAATACGTAACGCTGATTGAGCGGCAGATAGCGATCCATCATCTCCGGATGCGCCGCAAAATAGGCCGAAAGGCCCTTGAGGCTGTGCTGCTGCTCGGTGATGACGCCGTCGGCGACCATTTGCTGGCCCGGACTGGTGTAGGGATACCCATTGGTGCCGGCGAAGCCGATCTCATAAATCTCACCTGTCTCGGCCAGGCGCAGGCGGGCCGAGCCCTGGACGGTCACGACGTAGGCTTCCCAGCGGCTCTTGAGCCAGACGAGCTCGTTGCCGGCCAGCTTGCCGCCGGTTTCGATTTCGCCGCGCGTGTAATACGGCACGATTTGCCCCTGCGCATTTTTGCGGCCAAAGACCTGGCCGGTGCCCGAATCGCGCAGCAAATCCACCGGCAGCTTGTACAGCGGCCATGGAAACTCGCCGCTGCGGCTCAGACTGGCGTCGTAAATCGGCGTGCAATACCCGGTGAACAGGACGCGGTCGGTGTATCCGCTGCCATCCGGCGCCGGCGCTCCGATGCTTTTGTAGACCTCGAAATTCTCGACGATTTGCTGGTTGAACCACGCCCCATCCCAATAGCCGCGCTCCTGCTGGCGGTCGCATATTTGCCGCAGGCGCACCAGCGTGGCCACGGCGCGATCGTGCGTGATGTCCAGATACGGATAAAACGCCTGGCTGCTTGGGGCCGCAAGGCAGGTAAGGCTGTTGTCGATGGCCTGCGTTAATCGCGACGGGTCGATGGGCTGCTGCCCGAAATCCGGATACTCCTGCGGCGGGATTTTGCGCAGCGCCACGGCGCCTTCGGGCAGGGGGCGATGAAAATCAATTGCCTGCCGGTGTCCGCAGCCGCCCAACAACGCCGCCGCCAAGACGCCCAGCGCCGCGCCGTGCATCCGTGTTGTGAATCGAGCGAGCATCACTTTCCTCCGTGAAAGCGTTGATCGTACGGTCACGCTATCACATCGCAGCCGCGGGCGGAAGCCCGCGGAGAGCTCCGCGGGCTGCCGCCCGCGGCTATTAGGGACTTTTCGTACGAAAAGGTGAGCGTTCACGTCGCCAGGGCGTGGACCTTTTCGGCGTGATAACTGCTGCGAACCAACGGGCCGGATTCGACGTGGCGTATGCCCTTGTCTTCGCCGCGCTGCTTCCAGCGAGCAAATTCATCGGGATGCACCCATCGCTCAACCCGAAGATGCTTGGCCGTTGGCTGCAAATATTGGCCGATGGTGAGGATGTCGCAGCCGATAGCCACCAGGTCGTCCAGCACCTGCTCGATCTCGTGCTCCCCTTCGCCCAGACCCAGCATCACGCCGCTCTTGGTGACCAATCCCTGCTGCTTGGCGATGTGCAACAGCTTCAGCGAGCGGCGGTACTTGGCCTGCGGGCGGACGGTGCGATACAGGCGCGGAACGGTTTCGAGGTTGTGGTTCAGAATGTCCGGCTTCTGGTCCAGGACTTTTTGCAAGGCATCCCAATCGCCGCAAAAATCGGGGATCAGCACCTCGACTTTGGTGCCGGGGGATTGCAGGCGGATTTGGCGGATGGTTTCGGCCCAGACGCCGGCGCCCCCGTCGCTCAGCTCGTCGCGATTGACGCTGGTGATGACGGCGTGGCCGAGGCGCATGGTGGCCACCGCCAGGCCGACGCGGCGCGGCTCATCCAAATCCAATTCCGGCGGCCGGCCGGTGGCGATGTGGCAAAAGCCGCAGCTTCGCGTGCAGACGTTGCCCAGGATCATGAGCGTGGCCGTGCCGGCCGCCCAGCATTCGCCGGTGTTGGGGCACTTGGCCGATTGGCAGACCGTGTGCAAGCGGTTTTGCGTGATGATCTGCGACAAGCGCGAGTAACCCGCTCCGCCGGGCATTTTCATGCGCAGCCACGGCGGCTTGCGCCCGGCCGGCGACGGCTCGGTCGGCAGAATCAGGTTCTGTAGCGAAACGCTCATACGCGATCGGCCATTTTAGCCGAAAATCCCGCGAATGCGCCTCAAGCGTCTGTCAACGCCGATGATCTGAATGTATCTTAGCCAGTCATGCCGCTACGCATCTTGTGCTTGGGCGATATTGTGGGACGGCCCGGGCGGCAGATCGTGCACCAGAAGCTTCCGGAGCTGGTGCGTTCACGCGGCATCGACCTGGTGGTGGCCAACGCCGAAAACATCGCCGGGGGCAGCGGCATCACGGCCAACCTCTTCCACAAAATCCGCAGCTACGGCGTGGACGTGGTGACGCTGGGCGATCACCTGTACCGCCGGGCCGACATCATCCCCACCATGTCGTCCAGCGAGCGCATCGTGCGTCCGGCGAACCTGGCCGCCGGGGCGGCGGGAAAAACTCACACCGTTGTCCAGACCAACGGCGGCATCCCCGTGGCGGTCTTCTGCCTGCTCGGACGGATTTACGTGAATCTTCCGGCGGATGATCCGTTCGCCGCGGCCGACCGCGTGCTGAATGCGTTGCCGCCGCAGGTGCGCGTCTGCGTCTGCGACGTTCATGCCGAGGCCACCAGCGAGAAAATCGCCCTGGGGCACTGGCTGGACGGGCGCTGCTCGATGATCTTCGGCACGCACACGCACGTGCCCACGGCCGACGCCCGCCTTCTGAGCGGCGGCAGCGCGTACATCACGGATGTGGGGATGTGCGGTCCGTACGATTCGGTCCTGGGCCGGCGCAAGGATCGGGTGATCAAATACATGACCACGAACATGCCGCAGCCGTTCGACGTGGCCACGGGGGATGTGCGTTTGTGCGGCGCCATCGCCGAGATCGACCCGGAGAGCGGCCGGGCCCAGAGCATCGAGCGGATCGAAGTCCACGGCGAAAACGCCGACCAGGCGTACGACGCGGACGACAAGCCGACGAGCAACGTGGAATAAAAGCAGTTGGACGCTGCGCGGCGTTCAACTGGGCGGCAGCGCCGTGGCTGCGGGGGCGTCGAGGCTGCGCTTGCGCGATTTGCCGCCGGGGGCGGCGGGGGATTCTTCCTTCGATAACTGCATGCCGCGGCCCATGGCGATCACGCCGGTGCGGGCCAGCTCGCGAATGCCGTACGGCTTCATCAGCTCGATGAAGGCTTCGATCTTGTCTTCGGTGCCGGCCAACTCGACCACCAGGCTTTCCTTGCCCACGTCCACCACTTTGCCGCGGAAGAGGTTCACCACCTGGATCACTTCGCCGCGGTTGTCGGGGGTGACGGCGACGGTCAGCAGGCACAGGTCGCGCTCGAGGTAGGCCGTGCCCTTGAAATCCTTGACCTTGGTGACGGGCACCAGTTTGGCCAATTGCTTGCGCACCTGCTCGAGCGTGTTTTCATCGGCGTCGACGACGATGGTCATGCGCGAGAGATTGGGGTCTTCGGTTCGGCCGACGACGAGGGAATCGATGTTGAAGCCGCGTGCGGCGAACATGCCGGCCACGTTGGCCAGGACCCCGGGCTCGTTGACCACCAGCGCTGAAATCACGTGACGCATCGTCATCTCCTGCAAAGGCGGGGATTCTACGGGATGAGGCGGCGGAGGGAAATACGTCGCCGCTGCGGGATTTGCAAATCAGCTTCTTGATCGCGAAGCGCCTTTTGCCGATGAGGGTGGCGGAGATGTCGCCGCATGAGTTCGACATCGGCGACGCACGGGTCAATGTCCGCAACGCCCCAGTCCGGTAATCTTGGCAAGCCCATTATGGCGGCGGTGGTGGTGGTCGCCGCGGTGACGGTCGCTCATTTTTGGCTGTCGCCGACCCACCCGGTGTGGGCGTGGGCGGTGACGATGCTGGCCTGCGCCGCGGGAGCGGCGTGGATGGTGGCGCGGCAGCGCGAGATCGAGCGGGGCGTGGACAGCCGCACCATTGCTGCGCTGATCCGCGACGTGCGCATCGGTCAAGCGCCGATCGAGGAATTGTCGGCCGCGTGGCCGCAGTGGCAGCCGTTGGCGGCGGAGGTGCAGGAACTGTGCCGCGAGCTTCGTGAGCAGAAGCGCGCCACCGCCGCGCTGCAGGATGAAATCCGCCAGCGGATCGCCAACCGCACCGACGCCCTGGAACGCATGAACGAATCGTTGCGTCTCCAGGCGAACCGGGATGCCCTGACCGGGTTGCACAACCGGCGCATGCTGGATCAGCTCCTGCCGCAACTGGTCAACCAATGCCGCAGCGAAGGCACGATGCTGGCGATGCTGATGATCGACGTGGACTATTTCAAGGACTTGAACGACACGCTAGGGCACGCGGCGGGGGACGACCTTTTGCGCTCGCTGGGTCGGATCATTTTCTGTGCGCTGCGGCAGCAGGACGCGGCGTTCCGCTTCGGGGGGGACGAATTCGTGGTGCTGTTGCCCGGCTGCAACCGCGAAACGGCGCGCACGGTGTCGGACCGGCTGCAATCGATGATGCGCTCGCTGTGCAAGGCGTACAAGGTGCCGCGTCTGCCGCGGCTGTCGATCGGCATCTGCACGCTGGCGGACCTGGCCGAGCCGACGGCCCAAAACCTGCTTCGCCGTGCGGATGAGATGCTCTACGCGTGCAAGAGCACGCGGCGGCGCTTGCCGCCGCCCCAGCCCGGGGGGGCTGCGGCGGAGGGTTCGGCGGACGTTTCTTCGGCCGCGCCTGACGGCGCCGCGGCCGCCTCTGCCAAGTCCGCCGCCTAACCACCTTGCCAACGGGCCGTCGCCGTGTAGAATCTGCCCGCTTGTTTTGAAGAACGGAGCAGTGGCGATGGCGCGGGAATCCAATCGTGAGCGGCGTGAACGAGCCGAGAAATTCCAAACCTTCAACCGCCCGAAGCTGAAGATCGCGCGCACCTGCGCCTCGGGCAAGACGTACATCGATTACAAGGACACCGAATCGCTGCGCCGCATGATGAGCGGCAACGGGAAGATCCTGTCGCGCAAGCGCACGGGTGCCAGCGCCATGGAACAGCGCATGATCGCCCGCGCCGTCAAGCGGGCGCGCTACCTGAGCCTGCTGCCGTACGTGAGCACGTCGGGCTGATCGGCGAATGTCCCCACCATCGAAGGCGAACAAAAGCCCCGCATGTACATGCGGGGCTTCTGGTTTTGTTCGGTGGGGGATCGCTTACTTCTTGACGCCGAGGATCGCGTCCTTGGCCGCCTTGGCGACGCTGAAGCGAACCTTCTTGCTCTTGGGGATGAGCTTTTCCTGTCCGGCCTCGGGGCCGAAGCGCATGATCATCATCCGCGCCGGACGATCGACGAGTTTGAGCTTGCCGATGCCCGGAATGGTGAAGACGTTCTTGGCTTGCTTGTACGCCAATTCGGCCTGCGCTTGCAGGAACTGGGTGACCTGTTTCTTGGTCAGACCGACCTTGTCGGCGAGATGGCTTGCGACTTCGGATTTGGTCATTGATTTACCGGCCATAGAGTGCATCTCCTTTCCTAGAGAGCTTTGCAGTGGAGGGACAACCCGGCCTGCGGCGATCCCTGCACCCGCCGCACCCGATGGGAGACGCAACATTCGTCCCCCTGGCCGAAACCCATCGGCCAGTGAGGCTAGAAAGTAGCGAGATTTCCGGGGAATTCAACGCCCCAAGGCAAAGATCGCCGGTTTTTCCAAGGATTTTTCGGCTTTGGCGACAGTTTTTCCCCAAAAACAGGGGGATGGGCCGGCTTGTCTTTTGACCCCGCTTGCTGTCCCATGGGGCGGACATGGCCCAGCAGCCCTTTGTCAAAATTGGGCATTTCAAGGATGCCGGGGCGTTCATCGGGCACCTGCATCGCCTTGGGCTTGATCTGCCGTGCGATCAGCGCGTGCTGGGCGCCGCGGAGCATTCGCCCCTGGCCCAGCCGCTGGAGATCGACGGATTTACCATCGGCAACCGCTGGTGCGTGCAGCCGATGGAAGGGTGGGATGGCACCACCGACGGCCAGCCCACGGAACACACCCTGCGGCGCTGGGGACACTTCGGCCAATCCGGCGCCAAGCTGATTTGGGGCGGCGAGGCGTTCGCCGTCCAGGGGGATGGGCGGGCCAATCCCAATCAGCTCGGCATCGTCGACGGGGACTACCAGCGCGCCGGGCGCGGCGCCGCGGCGCTGCTGGCGGCGCTGCAAAACGCTCACCGCCAAAGATTCGGCGGCACGGACGATCTTCTGATCGGACTTCAGCTCACGCACAGCGGGCGGTTTTGCCGGCCGCATGAAAAATTCCGGCTCGAGCCGAAAATCGCCTACCACCATCCGCTGCTCGATCCCAAGTTCGGCATCGCGCCCGACGACGATTCGGTCGTCATCAGCGACGACTACCTCCGCGCCCTGATCGACAGCTACGTTCGCGCGGCCAAGCTGGCGCGGGACGTCGGGTTTGGCTTCGTGGACGTCAAGCATTGCCACGGGTATCTGGGCCATGAGTTGCTCAGCGCCCGCACGCGCGGCGGGCGCTACGGCGGCAGCCTGGAGAACCGCACGCGATTCGCGCGCGAGATCATCGCGGGCATCGGGGCCGAGTGCCCGGGCCTCAAGATCGGCGTGCGCCTCAGCGCCTTCGATCATCCGCCGTTCAAGTCCGATGCGAGGCAAGACGGCGGCGGGCCTCTGGGCCGCGGCATTTGCGAGGATTTTGCCGGGCATCTTCCCTATCGGTGGGGCTTCGGCTGCGACGAAAACGATCCACTGAAAATCGACTTGAGCGAGCCGATCGCGTTCATCCAAATGCTTGGCGGCCTGAGCGTGCGCCTGATCAACCTGAGCTGCTGCTCGCCGTATTACAACCCGCACTTTCAGCGACCGGCCGCCTTTGCGCCCAGCGACGGCTATCAGCCGCCGGAAGATCCGCTGATCGGCGTGGCCCGCCAAATCGACGTCGTTCGCCAAATCAAGCAGGCTTGTCCGGAGAGCATCCTGGTCGGCAGCGGATATTCGTACTTGCAGGAATATCTCCCGCACGTGGCCCAGGCGGTGCTGCGCCGGGGGTGGACGGATTGCGTGGGGATCGGGCGGATGATCCTGGCCTACTGGGACCTGCCCGCCGACGCGCTGGCCGGCCGGCCGGTGCAGAGCAAGTTCCTGTGCCGCACGTTCAGCGACTGCACCACGGCCCCGCGCAACGGCCTGATCAGCGGCTGCTATCCGCTGGATGAGCATTACAAGGACGCGCCCGCGCACGACGAGCTGAAAAAGAAAAAATCGGAGCTGCGCCAAGCCCTGAAGATCATCCAGCCGAAGTGAAGCTCAAAGCTGATCCACGAACTGCTTGAACTGCTGCATCAAACGGGCGCCGCCGACGGCGAATAGATCGTTGTGTCCTGCATCGTCCAGGCGGATGCGGACGACACGGGTGGTTGCGGCTTGGGCCAGGCGGTCGGACATTCGAGCCGGGATCAATTCATCTCGTCCGCCGTGCACCAGCATGATCGGACAGGAAACTTTGGCGATCTTGGTAAGGCTGTCGAATTGGCCGCGAAGCAGGAGGGAGACCGGGAGCCAGGGGACGATGCGGCGGGCCAGGGCGGCGGAGCTGGTGAAGGCGCTGAAGGCGGCCAGGCGACTTGCAAAAAATACCCAGATGTGTAGACATCTGGGTACTACGACCGCGTTCAGTCATGATTGATCGATCAGGCTTCCATGTCTGTGGTCCCTTTCATTTGAAGCAGTGATTTTATACCATTGGAAACCGCGATGGCAAATGAAAACCCAGAAAAAACGACTTTTTCGTGGTTAATCGCACTACTGGCTTTTATCGTCATTTCACCCATTTTACTTTATGGGCCTTCAGTCGTCAGTTTCAAAGGCACCACGCGACCCGGTCCACCCGACTGGCTTATCGAGTTACGTCCATGGCTGGAGTCGGCGTTTTTCCTCAGCAATATATTGCTTTTGCTTGTTGCCGCCTACGGCGCGCAACAGATCATACTTCTCAAGCGCGATATTGAAACCAAAAATCTACGGGCGTCGAAAGAAATGACCGCTCAATACTGCGGTCTATTCGCGCAGTTTGTTTTGATGAGGCGCAGATTTGTCCGGGAGTGCGAGGAGGCGGGACTTGAGTTGTACTCTGGCGACGTAGGCGACTTCTCGCTGCAAGGCTTTGATGTCGGAAAGTGGAAGCCAATCGTTGAAAAGAAAATGAAGCTTGACACCGCCATTGCAGCGTTAAATCAATTGGAACAAATCTCGATGGTTTTCTTAAGTCGGGCCGCAGACGAAGGGGTCGCATTCAAGACCTTCGGGCGGGCTTTTTGCGCGACCGTTGGAACCCATTACGACATATTTACCATTCGAGGATCGGAGCAGTATTTTCAAAATGTGATAGAGCTGTACAAGCTCTGGTCGAGTAGAATAGAGCGCAATAAATTAACCAAAGAGCGCGATGCCATAGAAGAAAGAATTCGCTCGACCCCCAATAAAGAAATACCTCCAATCGGCCTCTAGCCATGGGGACCTTTGCGCTCTGTCTTTTGGCGATTCCGCTCCCGATTGACGTTCCTTCATGCCAGCATTCTGCGTTGCGGTGTGGAAATGGGGCGGAGCAAAGTATACCTACCAATACCGACAGGTCGATGGCGACGGCGGCGCCCAGCCACCAGCTGGCGGCCACGATCTTTCCGCGGTTGGTGTCCACGTGGCCCAGGCGGTGCTGCGCCGGGGATGGACGGATTGCGTGGGGATCGGGCGGATGATCCTGGCCTACTGGGACCTGCCGGCCGACGCGCTGGCCGGCCGGCCGGTGCAGAGCAAGTTCCTGTGCCGCACGTTCAGCGACTGCACCACGGCCCCGCGCAACGGCCTGATCAGCGGCTGCTATCCGCTGGATGAGCATTACAAGGACGCGCCCGAACACGACGAGCTGAAAAAGAAAAAATCGGAGCTGCGCCAAGCCCTGAAGGTCATCCAGCCGAAGTGAAGCTCAAAGCTGATCCACGAACTGCTTGAATTGCTGCATCAAGCGGGCGCCGCCGATGGCGAAGAGATCGTTGTGTCCGGCATCGTCCACGCGGATGCGAAAGACACGGGTGGTTGCGGCTTGGGCCAGGCGGTCGGACATTCGAGCGGGGATCAATTCATCTCGTCCGCCGTGCACGAGCATGATCGGACAGGAAACTTTGGCGATCTTGGTAAGGCTGTCGAATTGGCCGCGAAGCAGGAGGGAGACCGGGAGCCAGGGGACGATGCGGCGGGCCAGGGCGGCGGAGCTGGTGAAGGCGCTGAAGGCGGCCAGGCCGGCGACACGGCGGCGGCTGGCCAGGTCGATGGCGACGGCGGCGCCCAGCGACCAGCCGGCGGCCACGATCTTGCCGCGGTCGATATCCGCGCGGCCCAGGACGTGCTCGTAGAGCGCATCGGCGGCGGCGTAACATCCCGCTTCGCTGGGGCGGCCGTCGCTCATGCCGTAGCCTGGGTAATCGCCAATGACGACGTTGAAGCCCAGTGGGCGCAGCTCGTCCAGGAGATCGCCGCAGTGGGCCAGGCACATGGCATTGCCGTAAAAAAACAGGACGGTGGGGCGGTCCTGGCCCCGAGGCGCAGGACCGCCGGGGTCCTGCCCCATGGCCAGCAGGGCCGCGATCTTCGTCCCGTCGCGGGCGGTTAATGGCAGGAGCTCTTGGCCGGGTGCGGGATGAACCATCGCTTCGCGGCGGCCTTGGGTCGCGCTGCCGGGAAAGATGATGCTGGCCAGAGGCGAAAACATACGTGTTGTCCGGCGGGCGATTGTACCCGTCCGCTTGACGCCGCCGGGCATTGCTTCGACGATTAGGGTCGAATGGCTCGACCGGGCAGTTCACTGATTCGCCGTTTATCGCTTCCGCTGAGCAGCGCCGTGTTGTTGACGTTGGCGTTCGCGCCCGTGAGCCAGTATTACCTGGCGTGGATCGGGTTGGCTCCGTGGCTGTTGTTCCTGGCCGAAGCGCCGTCGCAAAGGTCGGCGTTTAAGTTTAGCTGGGTGGGGGGGACGGCGTTTTTTGTGATGAACATGTGGTGGATGGCCCACATCAGCGTGCCGGGCATGGTGGCGTTGTTGATTTACTGTGGTTTGTACTGGGGGTTGGCCGGGCTGGTCATTCGCGGGGCGGCTCTGGTGGATCGGGGCATCGGCGGGGTCTTCGGCGTGGCGGCGGTCTGGACGGCCTTTGAATGGATACGCGGGCATTTGTTCACGGGTCTGCCGTGGTTGTATCTGGGCTACACGCAGACGCCGGTGCTGAACATGTGCCAAGTGGCGGACGTGGGGGGCGTTTACGCGGTGACGTTCTGGCTGGCGGCGGCGAACGCGCTGGCCGCGCTGCTGTGGCTGCATCGCGACGACGACGCGCCGCTCAAGCGCCCGATCATCAGCGTCGCCGTGCTGCTGGCCCTCTGCGGCGGCTACGGCTGGTATCGGATGCGGCAAACACCGGCCATGCTCAGCGAGGGGCCGCTGCTGGCGGTGATTCAGTCCAACTATCCGCAATCCAATAGCGGCGCAAAGGGCGCATCGCTGAGCGATCGGCTCAGCTTCCACGTGGGGGAGACCCTGGCGGCCCTGGCCAAAAATCCCGGGCAGATCGATCTGGTGGCCTGGTCGGAGACGATGATGGCCCCGCTGAACGCCCAGGCCCGCGCCGAGGACGAAGATTTGCAGCGACTGCACCAGCTTCTGAGCCAACTGGCGAGCAAGAATCACGTGGCGTTGCTCACGGGCGCGGAGTACGCAGGGGACTGGAAGTCCCAGGAGCGCGAGGGCCAGCTTGTGCTGATGCCGATGGACTGCCGCAACAGCGCGTATTTGTTCGACCGCGACGGCCGCATGGACGATTCGCCGGGGCATCGCTACGACAAGATTCACCTGGTTCCCTTCGGGGAGTTCATCCCGTTCAAGCGGACGCTGCCGTTTTTGTACCGGCTTTTTGTGGCGCTGGGGCCGAGGTACTACTCGGATTACGAACTGCAGGCCGGGCCGCGCGATGCGATGACCGTCTTTGAGCTGAAGGGCGGGGATCGGGTTTGGCGATTCGTGACGCCGATTTGTTTTGAGGACATCGACGCCAATCTGTGCGCGGCGATGTTTCGGCCGGCCCCGGGCGGCCCGGGCGGCAAGCGGGCGGATTTTCTGGTGAATCTGACCAACGACGGCTGGTTCATGGCCAATGAAAACAGGCAGCACGCACAAGCGGCGATTTTCCGCTGCATCGAGAACCGGGTGCCGGCGGCACGCAGCGTCAACACGGGGGTGAGCGGGCTCATCGACTCAACAGGGCAACCGCTTCGGCTTCTGGCTCCGCGCACGCCGGGCTGGACGGTGGGGAAGCTCATGCTCGACAGCCGCGTGACTTTCTACACCCGCTGGGGCGACGGGTTTGCCCTGGGATGCGTGGCGGCGGCGGCGGGGATCGCGCTGATGGGGTGGATGCGGCGCCAAACCACTGCGGAAAGACCGTCATGAGGCGCTTATGGCCGTTGCTGGCGCTGGTTTTTTTCTTCATGGGATGCGGGCCGCATCGGCCCTCGCAACGGGGGATGGAAATGCCGCCTCCGCCGCGGATGCCCGATGCGCCCCGGCTGCACCCGCAATCGCTGGACCCGGCGCTGCGTGATGCCGCGCGCGGCGAGCTTATGGCCGAGAGCGACGCGGCCAGCCCGATTGTGCGCAGCCACGCCATCGAGGCGATGTCGGAGGCGGCTGGGGATCTGGCGGCGCACGCGATCCTGAAGGCTCTGAGCGACCCGGAGCCGGTGGTGCGTTTTGCCGCCGCCATGGCCGCGGGACGGATGCGCCTGAAGGTGGCGTACCAGCCGATGCTGGCGATGGTGCAGGATAAGGACGCGCGGGTGCGCGCGGGCGTGCGTTTCGCCTTGCATCGCTTGGGGGACACGCGGTTCAGCCACGATCTGGAACGCCTGGCCGTCAACTCGGATTCCAGCGTGCGCGGCGCCACGGCGATGGCGCTGGGATTGCTGGGCGAGCCGTCGGCGACGCGCGTGCTGCTGCCGATGATGTCCGATTCCTCGTCGGCGGTGCGCATTCAGGCCGCCGAGGCCCTGTGGCGACTGGGCAACGAAACGGGCCTGAAGGACCTGGTGGAGTATTCGATCAGCCCCTATCCGGACGATCAGATGATTGCCATCGTCGCCCTGGCCGAACCGAGGGATCAGCGCGTCATCTACTACGTCCGCGGAGCGCTGGACAACGATTATCCGGAGGTGTCGCTGGCGGCGGCGCGGGCGATGGGAATGCTGGATTCGGACGAGGGGTGGTACGTGGCGGTTCCGCGGACGAGGAGTTCCGATGCGCGGCAGCGCTACTTGGCCGCCCTGGCGCTGGGGGCGATCGGTCGCAGCGACTTGCAGGGGATTTTGGCGCCGCTGCTGAAAGATCCCGAGCCGTCGGTGCGCATCGCCGCGGCGACGGCGGTGCTGCAGCTTCACGGGCCGTAGGGCTGCCTCGGGGGTGGAACGCGACGTGCGGACCGGGGCGAGGACGCCCCGGCTCGGTTGGGGGGATCGCGTACGCTTCGACGAGCGGGGGTGCTTTGAGGTTGAGCCGGCCGGTCCTCCGGCCGGTTTGCTCCCGGCGCGACAACGCCCACCCACAAAAATGCCCGTAAATGCCGCGATATCGGACTTTTCGCAGTTGGGCGCACGCTTGACAGGACGGGGTGTGCGATTAGGATAATCCAAGAATCTGCGGGCGCGGTGTATCGTCGTCGGGCCGGCGACTGCGGAGGCGTCAGCAACCACTGCGGGTTGTCACGGTCAGCATCAGGATGGCGTCCCGCGATTACCCAAGCGAAACAGCCATGGCAATTTCGGCTCTGCCGGCCTTGCGGCCCCAGCGAATCTTGCCTCGTCGAAGGAGCAGCCTTTGAGTCCCCTCACCAAACTGTTCGTGGTTTTGTTGGTTTTGACGTCGATGTTGACCACTGCCGGGTTCATCGTATTCGTCAACGGCGTTCGGCCGCTGCAGCCTCAACTGGATGCCGCCAACGTCGCGTTAGCCGATGCCCGCTCCAAGGCCAACACCGATCTGGCGGCCATACAGCTTGCCCAGGAACAGTTTCGCCAGGAAATCGCCGCCCACCATAGCGATCGCGCCAATGACGCGGGGAACTTGGCCAAGGTCCAGGGGCAGGTCAATGACGCCAAGAGTCAAATGGCCCAGCTCGAGGCGGAAAAGACCAACCTACAGGCCGCGGTCAACACGCTCAACAGCAACTTGTCTCTGATCACGGCGACGGTCAACAAGCTGCAGGAACAGGTGACGGCCCTGCGCAGCGCCAACGACACGCTGGTGCGGCGCTCCGAAGACGACGGCCGGCGGCTGAGCGATCTGAGCAGCCAGACGGAAACCATGGGCGCGGCCCTGAGCCAGACCAAGGAACAATTGCAGGCGGAATTGGAGAAGAACCAGAAGCTGGGGGGCTGGATCAAGGACCACGCGGGTAATCCGGATGAGATCGCCGCCGGCGGAGCCGCCGGCGCCGCGGGCGGCGCCCCGGCCATCAGCGGGCACGTGGTCGAAAAGAACACCTTCAACGGCAACACCTACGTGACCATCTCGGTGGGCAGCGCCGACGGCGTGGCCAAGGGGATGCAGTTCTACGTCCTGGACCGCCCGAGCGGGCAGTTCCTGGGGATCATCACCATCGATTCGGTGGACAGCAACAACTCCATCGGCCGGCTTGAAGGCGAGCCGGCCAAGGTGGCCCAGGTTCGCGCGGGAAACGACGTCAAGACCCAGCTTCGCGGATCGTGAGGCGGGATTTTAGCGTAAGGATCGGAGTCTATCATGAGCCGCATTGCCACGGGTGACCAGGTTGTCGTCAAGCCGAGCGACAACGTGTATACGGCGTTGCTGGTGGTGGCCACGCTGGTCAACGTGCTGGGTTTTGTGGTGATCCTGACGCGTTTCGCGGCGGTTTTCGGGGAGAAGGCCAGCCTGTTCCACAAATAACCCTTCGCGTAGCGCGGGGGAACAAGCCGCATGCCTCTGCGCCTGCAAGCTCGATTGCCGTTTTGGTCAAGCGCACGGTCGTTCGCCTTTGCGGATCTGGGCCCGCTGGTGGACGGCGAGTTGGAGTTGATCGCTCCATCGCAGCAGTGGATCGAGGCGATCCTGGCGGCCTGCCGCGACCGGCTGACCCTGGAGCAAAGCCCGGCCATGGCGCAGACGACCCGCCGGCAACTGCTGGAATTCCTGTCGGCGTGTCCCGAGGGCCGCCAAAACGCCGACCCCGCGTGCGGGCTGCTTCCCTGTTACCATTTTTGGATGCGCCTGGCGGATCGGCCGGATTTTCCCATCGCCGGCGGCATCTCGCTGCGCATCGGCAACACGTACGACACGGTGATGTACTACGGCCACGTCGGCTATCACGTGTATCCACCGTCCCGCGGCCATCATTACGCCCTGCGCTCCTGCCGCTTGCTGTTGCCCCTGGCGCTTCGGCACGGGATCAACCCCCTGTGGATCACCTGCAATCCCGACAATCACGCCTCGCGCCGCACCTGCGATCACCTGGGCGCCAAGCTGGTGGAAATCGTCCCCGTGCCCCTGGAGCACCCCCTGTACCTGCGCGGAGACAAGGAAAAGTGCCGCTACCGTCTGGATGTGGTCTGAGCGCCACAGCGGGACGCTTCAGTCCGCCGCAATATCGTCCGCGTAGCGCTGCTGGGCTTCCCAGCGGATCAGGTCATCCACGGGAATCTCCAGTTCATCGGCGATATCCTGCGTGTCGAAAAAATCGCCTTCATCGCCGTCGGAGACGATGTAGAGTCCAGCCGCCAAGTCGAAGCGATACCCGGCATCCTGCAAGAGGCTTTCGATTTCCAGGTCGTTCATGGCGCCTCCCGGTCGAAACAACCTCACCGCATGGAGTGAGTATATCAGAAGGTCCCTGAACT
Source organism: Phycisphaerales bacterium UBA1161 (assembly GCA_002311745.1). Classification (GTDB taxonomy): domain Bacteria; phylum Planctomycetota; class Phycisphaerae; order Tepidisphaerales; family Tepidisphaeraceae; genus UBA1161. Next base: position 39,558 of record DBZL01000065.1, read on the forward strand.
AAGGTCGAAATTCGCCAAGCGGGTAGAATAGGCGGGCCATGTCTCATCGGCAGCTTCAGATTCAAGGTCAGCCCAACGTGTGGCCGCCCAGTTGGCCGATGGGATTGACCATGCTGCGGCTGGTGCTGCTGCCTCTCTTTTTATGGCTGATTCTTGCCGGCCAGGGCCGGGCAGCGCCGGGGTACCGCTACAGTGCCATCGGCGTCCTGGGCGTCATGGCGGTGACCGACAAACTCGACGGCTACCTGGCCCGGCGGCTGCATCAGACCAGCCATATCGGAGCCCTGCTGGACCCGGTGGCGGACAAACTGCTGATCGCCTGCTCGGTGCTGCTACTCAGTTTCGACAGCATGGTCCCGGGGGGGTACGCGATTCCCAAGCCGGTGTTTATCGCGGTTTATGGCAAAGACGTGATCGTCGCCATGGGAACGGTGGCCTTGCTTTATGCCGCCGGGCGGGTGAGCATTGCTCCGCGCCCCTTGGGCAAGCTGAGCACCTTCCTACAATTGGTGATGATCCTGGCGACTCTGCTGTCGCCGGAAATGCGGCGATCGCAGTCGGGCGGCGCCCACGCGGCGATAAAAATCCTCTGGTGGCTGGTGGTGGGCGTCGCCGCCGCCTCCTGCGTGGATTACCTGATTGCCGGCACGCGGCAGTTCGCCGCGCACCGCGCCCAGCGCAACGCCATCCTGGGAAGGTAACCGTTATGCCGTTGAGTCCGATTCCCCAAATCCTCGAAGATCTCCGCGCGGGCAAGATGATCGTCCTGATAGACGATGAAGACCGCGAAAACGAAGGCGATCTGGTGATGGCGGCGGAGAAGGCGACGGCCGCGTCGATCAATTTCATGATCACGCACGGCCGGGGCCTGATCTGTCTGCCCTTGACCGCCCAGCGCTGCGATAGGCTGGCGTTGCACCCGCAGTCGGAGAGGAACACGGCCCAGCTAGGCACGGCCTTCACGGTGACGATCGACGCGCACCCGCGTTTCGGCGTGAGCACGGGGGTGTCGGCCAAAGACCGGGCCACGACGGTCCAGGTGGCCATCGCCGAGGATGCCCAGCCGCAGGACCTGCTTCGCCCCGGCCACGTCAGCCCGCTGCGGGCGCGAGAGGGCGGCGTGTTGGTGCGGGCCGGGCAGACCGAAGGCTCGGTGGACCTGGCGCGATTGGCCGGAATGAAACCCGCGGCCGTCATCTGCGAGGTCATGCGCGAAGACGGCGAGATGGCCCGCCGCCCGGAACTGGAGGCCTTCTGCGCCAAGCACGGCCTGAAAATGTGCGCCATCGCCGATCTGATCAGCTATCGCCTCAAGCGCGAGCAGTTCGTGCGCCGCATCCAAACCGTGGCCCTGCCCACGCGATGGGGCCAATTCAAAATGGTGGCCTACCAGAGCGTCATCGACCCGCAGCCGCACCTGGCCCTGTGCAAAGGCGGCGTCGGCGATCTGGACGAGCAGGGCATGCCCATCATCCATCCCGAGCCGGTCCTAGTCCGCGTGCACAGCGAATGCCTCACCGGCGACGTCTTCGGCTCCGCCCGATGCGACTGCGGCCCGCAGCTCGCCGCCGCCATGCAGATGATCGAAAAGGAAGGCAAAGGGGCGCTGGTTTATCTGCGTCAGGAAGGCCGGGGCATCGGCCTGGCCAACAAGCTGCACGCCTACGCCCTGCAGGAGAAGGGCCTTGACACGGTTGAGGCCAATCAGCGTCTTGGCCTGCCCGTGGACAAGCGCGACTACGGCATCGGCAGCCAGATTCTGCGCGACCTAGGCCTGCGCCAAATCCGCATCCTGACCAACAACCCCAAAAAGATTTACGGCCTGGATGGGTACGGCCTGAGCATCGTGGAGCAGGTTCCCATCCGCATCGACCCCGGCGAGCATAACAAGCAGTATCTGCAAACCAAGAAAACCAAGCTCGGACACACGCTGTAAATCCAAATGCAACCGCAGAGACACAGAGACGCAGAGACA
>DBZL01000017.1 GCA_002311745.1 Phycisphaerales bacterium UBA1161
GTGACGCGACGGTAAACAGTTACTTTTTGTCTTCTAGGAAAGGGGTCCTGACCCCCTTTTTTCTTCTCTGCGGAACTCTGTGCCCCTCTGCGTCTCTGCGGTTGCATTTATTGAGCTGGCCGCAAAGCACGACTGATACAGCTCGATCAGGGAAGCAAGCCGCTCGCGGGGCTGCAGGGCGTAGAAGAATTCGCGGTCGAAAAGCGGGGACTCATCCGCCATGCGCCGGTTGGTATCCGCGACGCGCTGCTGCCAGTCGGCGATGGCGGGATGGGTCCGCGCGGCGGCGGCAAGACGGTCGTGCATGCGCAGAAACATCTGCTGACGCTGCGGCGATCGACGAGGCGCTTGCTCGATCTCGCGGACCAACTGCATCTTCTGCGCGCCCGAGGCACCGTGGCGCAGACGATGGCCTTCGTGGGCCAGGCACGGCAGGCACGGCAGGCTTGTGCCGACGACCGTGGGAAAATAGAGGGTCGCGGTGGTCACGGCAAAAGTGGGCGGCGAGATGCCGATGAAACGGGCGATCACTGCATCGGTCACTTGGTCGTAACGACCGCCGCCGATGCCGTGGATAAATTGATCGGTGACCAGGAGACGCAAAAAGAGCGTCAGCGTCAGGGCGCGCGGAGAGAGGCGGAGGTTGTGGCGATGCAGGAATTGGCTCAGATCGGCGGCGGCGGACCAGCCATCGGCTTTTTCGTCCAAAACAAAGAAGTCGCCGCCGATGGACAGCTTCCACGCACCGCCGACGTGCTGCACATAGGCGCGACAGCGAGTCTGGGCGGAAAGGTCGTCCAGCCAGAACGGCACCTCGCAGCTATTGGTCAGAATGTGCAAATCGGGCATGGGACGCGCGGGGGTGCGAATGCGGTGAGCGGCTCGGTACGATCGCAGGGCATCGTTGTAGATTTCGGCAAAGCCGACCGCGCGGGCCAGGAGGTGATGCACCAACGCCAGATAGGGCTGGCTGGACCAGATGGGCGAGGCCAGGATGCTCTGGTGGCGCAAGCCCAGGCTCCCATCGAGCCAGTGCATGGCACTGGCGATGGTCGCGGGAAGATTGGGCTGATCGATGGATTGACGGGCAAGCTGCTCGAGGAATTCCAGGGCCGCGGGGACGAAGGGCCAAGCCCCGGCGGCGGCGGCGAGGGAGGATTTGAGGTCGTGGATATGTCCGGGCGTGGGGCCTGCCAGCAGAGCGCTCCAGGGGGCGTTGCCGAGGCTTGGATCGTCCGTGATGGGTTGCGACCATAACGGCCAGCGAAGCTGCAGATGCTTGGGGACATCGCTGTCGACCAGGATCAGCAGCGTATCAGCGCCGATGCGTGCCGCCGCCGCGTGCATCAGGGCCAGCTTGGCCCACACGCCGGCGTGGTACAGTTCGGCCTGATGGGCGACGACAAGCAGTGGGCGGTCGCCGTCCAGGCCCAGCCATTGGCGTTGTCGGCGGCGCAGCTCGGGCAAGTCGATCCCGCCGATGGGCAACGACGCCGCGGCCAGCAGGTCATGGTTGGCCAAGGTGTGCCGCAGGATCTGATCGGGCTGGGGCCAAATCAGCAGCTTGGAATCCTCGCTTGGCGCTTTCCAGTCGGGATACGGCGAGGATTGCTGCGACATGGAGCGGCTCATCCAGGCAGATCTATTGCGAGGCGCAACAGCAGGGTCGGGACGTTGCGGCGGCCGGCAGTGGATTCTCGGCCAGGCGTTTGATTTCGTTGCACAGCACGTACACGTAATGCTGCAGGCGATTGCCCACGTCGTCCAAAGCGCCGCCGAAGTGGCGGGTTGGATCGTTGTAGATCAGGCGGACGGGGATTTCGGTGATGCGCAGAGCGGCGGCGGCGACCTGGGGCCAAAGCTGAAGCGGAAACGCGTAGCCCGGCTCGGTGAGGCGCAGGCGGCGCATGGCCGAGACGCGGTGGGCCTTGAACCCGCAGAACGCATCCGTCAGGTTCAGAGCAAACAGGTCGTTAAGAATCGTGGTGATGGTCATGTTGACGGCGCGGCGGTCGGTGGGCGGCAGGTCGTCGTTGTGCCGCGGATGCAGGTAACGCGAGCCGCTGATCAGGTCCCAGCAGTCGGTGCGGATTTGCCGGATGAAGTCGGGAATCCTCTCCGGCTCGTGCTGCTCGTCGCAGTCCATGGTGATGACCCAGTCGTAGCCGGCGTCATCCGCGAAGGCGAAGGCATCGATGAGGCTCTGGCCATAGCCGCGGTTTTCGCCGTGGCGGATGAGGCGAATGTCGGATCGTGCGGCCAGAACGTCGGCGGTGCCATCCGTGCTGCCATCGTCGACCACGAGGATTTCTGGACAATAGCGGTGGATTTTGTCCAGTACGGGCTCGACGTATCTGCGCTCGTTGAAGACAGGGACGGCGATGAGTAAACGCACTGGCTACCTCCTTGCAACATTCGATGGGGCCGCGGATTATTAAAGTCAGTGACTTCGCCGAGTTTATCGGACGGTGTACGCCGCCGAGACAAACTCAAGTCATAGTAGAACTGGCTTAAATCATCGTCAACCGCCGATTTAGAGAGATGTATTGCGCTCTGGCCGATCGGTGGTCGCTCGGCTATATTTCCGCCCCTGCACCACGATGACCAAACACACAATCGTCGCTGCTGACGCCGCAATCAAGCTGGGGATGGCTGTTCTTTGGGCAGCGGTCTGCTGCCTGGGCGGGTGCGTCCACCACCGCCCCACCACGCGCCCCGACCGCGCCACCGCCGCGTACGTCCAAGGGGCGCTGGCGTATCAACACGGAGACGCGGAGACGGCCGTGTCGGAGCTGAGCGAGGCGGTGCAGGAGAATCCGGATTTGACGATGGCGCACGTGTTGCTGGGGGACATCTACCGCAGCCGCACCGATTACCGCGACGCGGCGGATCATTACGAGGTGGCCGCGCGGCTCGATCCGTACGATTACAAGAACCATTACAATTTGGGGATCACCTACCAGTTCCTCAGCCGATTGCAGGAAGCGGTGGCGTGCTACCTGCGGGCGTTGAAGCTCAAGCCGACGGACCTGAATTCGAACATGAACCTGGGCCTGGTGTACCTGGCGCTGAATCAGCCGGATGACGCCTTGGCGATGATGCAGCGAGCGGTGAAAGTCGATCCGAAATCCGCCGCGGCGCACTGCAACCTGGGGGTGGCGTTGGAAGCGAAGGGGAACTTCGCGGCGGCGGAACTGGAATATCGCCGGGCGGTGGAACTGGATGGCCAATCGACGGTGGCGCTGATGGACCTGGCGGGGAACCTGATCCGCCAGGGCCACGGGGCTGACGCCGTCGCCGTCATGCGGGCGGAGTTGAAGTTGTCGGATACCACCGTGGCACGAAAGCGCTACGGCGACGCCCTGGTGCTGGATGGGCTTGATGATGATGCGTATCGCCAGTACGCCGAGGCCCTGCGGCGAAAGCCGGACTACTGGCAGGCGCTGAACCAGACGGGGATGATCCTGCTGCGGAGATACATTGCCGGTTCGGAGCTCGAGGAACCGGTGCGAAAGCAGGCCATCGCCACCTGGCAGCGAAGCCTGGAGCTGAACCCCAATCAGCCGCAGATCCAGGCGCTGATCAACAAATGGAACACGACGCAGGCGTTTCCGTGATCCGCGCAGCGGCCGCCGCGGCGGTCAGGCAACTTGGGAAATGGTGAGCGAGCTGCCCTCGCCTTGAATCTCGAATTGCAGGGGCGCGTTGGCCGGCTGGTAGGTGTCGTCCAGAATGGAGGCGTTGGCCAGCAGGGCCATTTTGCTTCCGTCGCCGGGAATCGGGCACGGCACCTGATACACGCCGTAGCCGCTGTGCAGATGTCCGAAGACCGTCAGCAGCGGGCAGAGCTGCAGGATCCGTTCCAAAAGCGCCACCGATCCGACGGGGTTGCCGCCGTCGGGAAGATTGGCCCCCACCGGAGCCGGATCGCCCCAGCCGCGCGGGGCGGCGTGGCTGATCAGAATGTTCACGTCCGGCGGAATGAGCCGATATTTTTGGGCCAGGAACGCCTCGCCATTTTCGCGCGGGGCGTTGAACGCCCAATCGCAAAACCACGGCTGCCAGGGCGTGCCGTAAATCTTGAGCCCGTCGATCACGATGCTGCTGTCCTGGAGATAATTCCAGCGCAGGTCCGTCGGCACGCGGCTGGGGGCTTGCTCGAAGATGAAATCGTGGTTCCCGGCGATGCCGCAGATGTGCCGGGCCGGCACCCGTTGCAGCCACGGCCGCAAGAAGTTGTTCAGCCATCGCGCCTGATACTTCACGCTGTGATCCGCCACCGGCGTCACGTCCCCGCCGATCAGAAGCAGATCACACGCCGGAATCACCGGCAGATGACCGTGACAGTCGCTGATGCAAACCACCCGCATGCCCCCCATATTGGCAATTCCCCCGCCGACCGCAACACCCGGGGCGTTACAGGCTGAACCACGGAGTCACGGAGGCACGGAGGCGCCTCCTGACGCTGGCGAGTCACTCGGTAAAGCAACAACTATTAAAAGATATTTTGGGGGACAGAAATTGCCGGCAAATCTGCAATGACGGGTTGGCCTCCGTGTCTCAGTGCCTCCGTGGTTTAAGTCGTTTTTTTGGCGCATGGAAGAAACGCGCGGGCAAAGCGGCGCGATTCGAATCCGGACTCTTTACCGCGGATTACTCGGATGACTCGGATACAAAGTACAAGGAGAGCTGACCAGGCACGGCCAATGTCCTTTTCATCCGCGTCATCCGCGTCATCCGCGGTTTCTGATCTTGCATCGAGACTGGGCTTGGGGGGCGAAGGTTTTTGAGGGGTCTGCGGTAGATACATTTCACGCCGGCAACGCAGTTCTCGGAGGGACAAGCAGCTGCGCGGCGTCGACCGCAAGGATGGAGATACGATCGGTACTGCCCGCTGCCGATTCCGCCGGAAATGGACAGCCTGCCGCGAGCGGGTTATACAGTCTGTTCAATCATTCTTCGCCGGCATTGGATGCCCGTTGTGAAAAAGCTGCTTGTTTATGGGCTGATCGTAGTCCTCGCGGTGCTCTTGGCCGGCCTCTACGGGATCGCGCACAACCAGATCAGCTACACCGTGGCACCGGAGTATTTCACCAAGTTCAAGTTCAGACAATTTGGTTTTAACGACACACCGCTTCCGCGGCGCGTGCGCGCCTCGATGGTTGGCTTCCTCGCGTCGTGGTGGATGGGCATCCCGATCGGCTTGCTCGTTGGTGCGGCCGGCTTCATTCACCGCGGCCATCGCCGAATGCTTCGCGTCACGCTGTGGTCGTTGCTTGTCGCTGTCGGTTTCACGCTCCTGTTTGGGCTGGGCGGCTTGATCTACGGCTACGTGCAGACGGCGCACATTGACCTGGCCGAGTATCGCCAGTGGTACATCCCGTACGATGTCACTGACCTGCGGCGGTTTCTGTGCGCCGGCTACATGCACAATTCGTCATACCTCGGCGGCGTGCTTGCCATCCCGGTTGCTTGGGTGTTTCATATTGTCGTCAGAGTCAGAACGAAAGATGCGACTTAACGAGGCGCGGAGAAAGTCGGGCACAACCGATTGCGGACGGCACGTCGGCCAAGCTGCGTTGCCGCGGCGGACGACCAACCCGCGGAGAGAAAATTGAGCGATCTTTTTTCTGTGCTCCCAACCGTAAATAGCTACGGCCCCTTTCGTCTGTGCTGGCGTGAAGCCGCATCGCACGTATGTTTCTAATCCACAATGGTAAGGTCGTCTGCGATTGGGATCTCGAGTTCTTGGGAGAGCTTTTGGCGTTGATCGACAAACAATTGGACAAGCTTTACCGGCAGGCCAAGCAGTCTGCCGACCCGGATTCTTTCGGGATCTTCGATAGTGCAGAGGGCGTCATCGGCCTTGGGTTCGTTGCTTGCCAGCGTTATTTAGTCGCAACGTGTGGTTCTGTTCGGATCGATAAAAAGCTGGCGCTAGTCCGAGGAGCGCGACATCCGTCGGGCATGACGATTCCGGAAATCATTAACCATGCCGCGAACTATTGGAAGCATCGGGACGAATGGCAGCTCGACAAGAGTCCTGCAAACCAGAATCGGGTTCGTCGGATTTGGAAGGCATTTAAGGCGGTGGGGTGCGCACCAGACTTGAATTATCCGTTGAGCTGCATTCTCGCTAAGTTGGTCGCGCCGGGGCCACCTGGATTCAAGCCGATAATCACGAAGTTGGAGCGGTGGAGGGATGAACTGCGTGCCGCCGTTCGTCGCCGGTGATGTGCTATTCCGCCCGCGACGAACCGCGCCGGGTTATGGGTTCGCCTCTCGAACACGTCTCCAACTGCACTCGATTATGCCCCACCGATCAATACCGCCAAGAGGCCCTTCTGATAATGCAGGCGATTCTCGGCCTGGTCGAAAACGACGGATTGCTTGCCCTCTAAGACATCGGCGCTGATCTCCAGGCCGCGGTAGGCGGGCAGGCAGTGCATCACGATGGCGTGCTTGGGGGCGCGGCTCAGCAGATTCTGGTCCACCATGAAACCCTGAAAATCGCGCAGGCGATTGGCCTTTTCGGCTTCCTGGCCCATGCTGATCCAGGTATCGGTGTAAATCACGTCCGCATCCCGCACGGCTGCTGCGGGATCGCGCGCGGTTTGGAACTGCATCTGCGGAACCTGCGACATGATGCGATCCATGTCGGCGGCGGGAAGCTCGTAGCCGGCGGGAGTGGCGAGGATGAAACGGACGCCGAATTTCCCGCAGGCGACGGAGAGGGAGCGGGCGACGTTGTTGCCGTCGCCGATGAAGGCCAGGGTGCGGCCGCGAAGATCGCCGAATTTCTCACGCATGGTCATCACGTCGGCCATCGCCTGGCAGGGATGGCTGTAATCGGTCAGGGCATTGACGACCGGAACGGTGGCCCACTTGGCCAGGGCGATCACCTTTTCATGCTCGAAGGTGCGGGCCGTGATGCCGTCGCACATGCCGGACAGAACGCGGGCGACGTCCTCGATCGCCTCGCGCTGGCCCCAGCCGACCTCCTCGCCGCGCAGCAATAGACCCGTGCCGCCCAATTGCGTCATGGCCACGCTGAAGCTGACGCGCGTGCGCAGGCTGGGCTTTTCAAAGATCATCGCCAACGTCTTGCCGGCCAGGATCGGATCATTGCGGCCGGCGGCGCGGAGCTGCTGCTTGAGCTGCGCCGCCACGTCCAGCGTGTGCTGAAGCTCCTGCAGGGTGCAAGAAGCTATGGAGATGAAGTGCTTCATGAGCGAATACCTAATGACGAAATTCGAATGACGAATGACGAATCAATGACCAAATCACCAATGACCAATGAAGGACGCCCCCATTCGTCATTGGAATTTGATTCGTCATTTATCATTCGTCATTCGTCATTCGTCATTCCCATCTCCCCCGCGGCGGCTATTTCACGATCTCCGTGCCGATTCCGGCTTCCGTGTAAATTTCGAGCAGGAGGGCGTGTGGGATGCGGCCGTCGATGATATGCGTTTTGTTGACGCCGCCGCGCAGGGCGGTGACGCACGCCTCGACCTTGGGCAGCATGCCGCTGGTGATCACGCCGCTCTTGATCAGGCCGTCGATCTGTCCGATGGTCAGGTGCCGGACAAGGCTGGCGGGGTCGGCCGGATCGGTGCGGATGCCGTGGGTGTCGGAGACGACGACTAATTTTTCGGCCTTCATGGCGGCGGCGACGGCGCCGGCGGCGGTGTCGGCGTTGACGTTGAGCCTGTTGCCGGCGGCGTCGCGGGCGATGGTGGCGATGCAGGGGATGGAGTCGGCCTGCACCAGCAGTTGCAGGAGGCGGGCGTTGACGCTGGTGACTTCGCCGACGAGGCCCAGGTCGATGCGCCGGCCGTCGGCCCCTTGCAGGTACGTTTTTTCGGCAAACAACACGACGCTGGCCAGCGAGTGCAGGCCCATCGCCTCGCACCCTTGGGCCTGGATGAAGTTGACGATGAAAGCGTTGATCTGATTGCACAGCACGTGCTCGGCGATGGCCAGCGTGCGCTCATCGGTGTATCGGCGGCCCATGACCATCTGCGGCTGGAGGCCGGCGGTTTCCATGGCCTGGTTGATCGCCTTGCCGCCGCCGTGCACGAGGATCGGCTGCATCCCCACGTAGTTCATGAAGACGATGTCGTTGAGCAGGTCGGTCAGGGCTCTTTCATCGTCCATGATGGAGCCGCCGACTTTCACGACCACGACCTTGTTGTGGAAGCGCTGGATGTATCCGAGCGCTTCCACCAAAGCCGAGGCTTTGTCGATGGCGATTTTGTCAACGCCGTTGTCCATGTAGCGGATTCCGTCAGCGGGAAAGGCGGCGAGTGTAGGGCGCGTGTGGGGCGGTGTCAAAACGGGCGGGGACGCGCGTCGCAAGCGACGCGGTTAAACCTAAAGGCGTTAGGCGCCTTTGGTGGCGGTGACGGCGGAGAGGTGCTCGCGGCCGTCGGTCAGGACGTCGACGCCGGTGTCGGTGACGGCCACGGTGTGCTCGAAATGCGCCGCGGGCATGCGATCGACGGTGAAGACCGTCCAGCCGTCCTTGTATAGGTCCACGTCGCGGGCGCCCATGACGACCATGGGCTCGACGGCGAGGGTCATTCCGCGGCGGAGGGTGAAGTCGCCGCTGAGCTGCTCGGCGGTCACGAAATTGGGAACCTTGGGCTCTTCGTGCATGTCGCGGCCGATGCCGTGACCGACGAACTCGCGCACGACGTTGTACCCGTGCTTCTCGACGTAATGCTGCATGAGGCGAGCGATGTTGGACCAGCGGATGCCGGCGCGCATGTTGGCCAGGGCCAGGGCCAGCGTGTCCTGAGTGACCTTGAGGAGCTGCTGGAGGCTGGGGCTGATTTGTCCGATGGCAACGGTGGTGGCCGTATCGGCGCAGTAGCCGTCGAGGGACAGGGCCAGATCGAGGGTGGCGACGTCGCCTTCCTTGAGGATTCGCGAGCCGGGGACGCCGTGAACGACTTCCTCGTTGACGCTGATGCAGGTGTAGGCGGGGAAGCCTTCACCGGGCTTGTAGGTGGGGTAGTTTTTGGACAGCGCCAGGGCGCCGGCTTTGTCGAGTTCGACCTTGGCCAATTCGTCGAGGCTCTTGGTGGTGGCGCCCGGGAGGGCGGCGCGGCGCATTTTCTCGAGGATTTGAAAAGCCAGGCGGCCGGTGCGGCGCATGCGATCGATTTCGAACTGGCTTTTGATGACGATGGGCATGGGGCTTGGCTGTGGAAGCCTAATATTGTCGGCCCTTGATGCGTTTGCCCTTTCCGCCGGTGACGCCGCTGCTGAGGAAGCCGCCGTAGTTGCGCATCAGCAGGTTGGCCTCGATGCGCTGGATCATGTCCAGGGCGACGGATACGACGATGAGCAATCCGGTGCCGCCCAGAAACGCCGAGATGCGAATATCGATTCCGAGGTTGGTGGTGACCATGGAGGGCACGACGGCGATGACGCACAGGAAGGCGGCGCCGACGTAGGTGATGCGCATCATGACCTTTTCCAAGTAATCGCTGGTGCGTTTGCCGGGGCGGAGTCCGGGAATGAAGCTGCCGTAGTCGCGGAGCTGGTTGGCCATTTCCTTGGGTTGAAACTGGACGGTGGTCCAGAAGTAGGCGAAGAAGTAGATCATCGCCGATTCGGTGAGGATGTAGATGTAGTTATTGCCGCGGCCGGCGCTGAACTGATCGTTGAACCAGACCATGACGTCGTGGAACCACCCGGTGCCGCTGCCGTGTGCCAGCCAGCCGAACAGCACGCCGGGGAAGAGCATCAGGGACTGGGCGAAAATGATGGGCATGACGCCGCCGTGATTGACCCGCAGGGGCAGGTACTGCTTTTGGCCGCCGTAGATGCGGCGGCCACGGGTGTGCTTGGCCTGCTGGACGGGAATGCGGCGCTGGGCCTGAGTGATCATGATGGAGCCGGCGATGACGAAGATGAAGCAGCCGACCAGGAAGATGATCTTGCCGAGGGTGATCTGGTGGACACCGCTGGCCTGGCCGGTGAGCGTGGTCTGCTGGGAGAGCAGTCCGATGGCGCCGGGCATGCGGGCGACGATGCCGGCCAGGATGATCAGGCTCACGCCGTTGCCGATGCCGTATTCATCGATCTGCTCGCCGAGCCACATCAAAAAGATGCTGCCGGCCGTCAGGGACACAACCCCCATCATCCAAAAGCCCAGGGCATAATGGCGCTGGAACAGGGGCATAATCAGCGACACCCCGCCTTGGCGGCTGGAGTTGAACATGTAGCTCATCCAGATCACCGCCTGAATGACACACAAGGGAACGGTGATGTAACGGCTCCACTCCTGGATTTTCTTGCGGCCGCTCTCCCCCTCCTTCTGCAGCTTCTCCAAAGTCGGGATCACGCTGGCCAACAATTGGAAAATGATCGATGAAGAAATGTACGGCATGATGCCCAGACCAAAGATCGTGCTCTGCTGCAGATTGCCGCCGGAAAACAGCGAGACGTAGCTGGCCAGTCGGCCGGCAGCGCTGCTGTCGTCCTGATTCTTGGCCAGTTCCTGAAAGCTGTGCTGATCCACGCCCGGCAGCGGCACGTGATAGCCGATCCGGTAAATGAGCAGCATGAAAAAGGTGAACAGAACCTTGTTGCGAAGTTCCGGAACGCGAAAGATGTTGATCAACGTCTTGAACATGGTTCACGGCATTTCAGGAGGACAACTCTTGGGCCTTCGGGTCCGCCTCGGCAGGCTTGACCTCGCCGGCAGGCTTGGCCTCGCCGGCAGGCTTGACCTCACCGGCGGGCTTGGCTTCGCCGGCGGCCTTGACCTCACCGGCGGGCTTAGCTTCGCCGGCGGCTGGCGGCTGGGCCGGGGCCTCTGACGCCGGCTTGGATTTCTTGACCGGCTCACGCGGAACAAATTTCTTCTTGGGCTTGGGAAACGCAAACGCTTCGCCCTTGACATTCTGAGCGGCGCCGCCGGCGGCCAGAATCTGCGCGTGCGCGGATCGGCTGTACCAGGCGGCGACAACCGTCAGTTTCTTCTTGAGCTGACCGTCGCCCAGAACCTTGAGCGGCTGACGATCATCAGGGACTAGGCCCGCCTCGATCAAAGCGGCACCGTCCACCACGGCGCCATCGTCGAAAGCGTTCAGGTCGGACAGATTCACGATGTGAAACCGCCGCGCAAAATCGTCGTTGCTGAAACCGCGCTTGGGAAAGCGACGGAAGATGGGCGTCTGACCGCCCTCGTGTCCGCGTTTGATGTATGTGCCGACGCGTGCTTTGGCGCCCTTGGTGCCGCGGCCGCAGGTCTTGCCCTTGCCGCTGCTTTCGCCGCGGCCCTTGCGCGTGGGCTTGCGGTAACGCGAAACAGCGGACGTGATCTCATGAATCATGCTCATATTCTATACCTGCCGACTGTGAATCGCGTCGCCCGCGCCGCCGAAGCCCCGCAGGTACATGCGGGGCTCCGCGTTTACGTTGAGACCAGCTCTCCGGCGCTGCGGGGCAGTTTTACGCCGCGGCTCTGCTCGACCTGCTCGACGTTCTGCAGCTGCTTGAGGGCGGCGACGGTGGCCTTGACCAGGTTCTTGGGACTGGTCGAGCCGTAGGCCTTGGTCAAGACATCGGTGATTCCGGCCAGTTCGACGCAGGGACGGACGCTCTTGCCGGCGGTGACGCCGGTGCCGGGCCGCGCGGGCACGAGCACCACCGTGCTGGCGCCGCTGGTGCCTTTGACCAAGTGCGGAATCGTGCTTCCTTTCAGATTGACCTTGAACATCTGCTTGCGGGCATCCTTGGTCGCTTTTTCCACGGCGGGCGGAACCTCGTTGGCCTTGCCGTAACCGATGCCGACGTTTCCGCGTCGGTCGCCGGCGACGACCAAGGCGCCGAAGCTGAAGGTGCGGCCGCCCTTGACGACCTTGGAGCAGCGATAGATTCGTACCACGGCGGATTCGACGCCGCTTTCATCGCGGTCGCGTCCGGCGCCGCCGCGATCGCGTGGAGGCCCGCCGCGTCCAGAGCGGCCGCCCGGCCCACCGCGGCCACCGCCGCGGCCCCGGCCCGTTTCCGCCCGGCCGCGATGCTCCGGCGCCGGCGCCTCTGGCGGCGCGGGCGCTTGGGCGGGCGCGGTCGGCGCGGGTTGATTCGTGGCCGGTGGCGCTGGTTGCTGGGAACCGGGCTGTTGATCTTGCTGGGTCATCCTCTTCTCGTGGTTAGAATTTCAAACCGCCCTCGCGTGCGGCATCGGCCAGGGCCTTGACGCGGCCGTGGTAGCGCCGCCCGCCGCGGTCGAAACAGACGGCCGAGATTCCCGCGGCCTTGGCCTTGGCGGCGATGGCCAGTCCGACCTGCTTGGCCGCGGCGACGTTTCCGCCGTTCTTGAGCTGCGGCCCGCGCACCTCGGCCGAGGTGCTGGCGACCGCCGCCAGCGTCCGTCCCGCATAATCGTCGATGAGCTGGGCGTAAATGTGCTTGTCGCTGCGGTAGACGCTGAGTCTGGGCCGCTGCGGCGTGCCGAACATGCGCGACCGCGTCGACCACTTGCGTCGCTGCAAACGCGCTTGCTTGAGTTTATTTTTGTCCGCCACGGCTTCTCCTTACTTACCAGTGGCCGCTCCGGCGCCGGCAAAGGCCTTGCCAGGCTTGATCTTGACCACTTCGCCTTCGTAACGGATGCCCTTGCCCTTGTACGGCTCGGGCTTGCGCACGCGGCGCACGTCGCTGGCGAACTGGCCGACCATTTGCTTGTCCGCGCCGGTCACGTGAATCTTGTTGGCTTCCAGCTTCACCGTCAGGCCGGTCGGGATGGGCACGCTGACCGCGTTGGCGTAGCCGACCGCCAGCACCAACTCTTGGCCCCTTATCTCGGCCTTGTAACCGACGCCCTGCACTTCCAGGGTCTTTTTGTATCCGTTGAGCACGCCTTCGACCATGTTGGCCAGCAGGGACCGCGTCAGGCCGTGCAGGGCCTTGCTTTGACGCTCATCGTCCGGGCGCGTGACGACCAATTCTTTTTTGGCCGCGTCCAGCGTCACTTTCATCGCCGGGTGAACGCGCAGCTCCAGCTTGCCCTTGGGGCCTTCGATTTTGACCAGGCCGTCGGCGAGGTTCACCTTGGCGGCGCCAAGGGGGACGGGCTTTTTTCCGATGCGACTCATAGGAAACCCGCGGTGCTTCGCACCGCCGCTAAATTCAACTGACCGTACACAACAACTCTCCGCCCACGTTCTGCTCGCGCGCCATGCGGTCGCTCATGACGCCTTTGCTGGTGCTGACGACGGCGATGCCCATGCCGTTGAGCACCTTGGGCAGGTCATCCACCTTGCGATAGACGCGCCGGCCGGGCTTGGACTGGCGATCCAGCTCGTGAATCACCTTCTCGCCGTTGATCGAGTACTTGAGCTTGATGCGCAACTGGCCCTGGCGGCCGTCGTCGATGAGGTCGAATTCCTCGATGTAGCCTTCGTCCTTGAGGACTTGGGCGATGCCGCGGCAAATCTTGCTCCTGGGGATCAGGACCATACGGCGTCCGACGCGGTTGGCGTTGCGGATTCGCGTCAGCATGTCTGCGATGGGATCTTGATTGTTCATCGCTCCACTCGTTGGGGACTTCGTTACCAGCTCGCCTTCCTCAAGCCCGGGATTTTTCCCGCCGCGGCCAGTTCGCGGAGCATGATGCGGGAGATTTTGAACTTCCGCAGCACGCCGCGCGACCGGCCGGTCAACTGACAGCGGTTGTGCGAGCGCGTCGGGCTGGAATCGCGCGGCAGCCTGGCCAGGGCGGCAAAATTTTTCTCCTTTTTGAGCTGCCGGCGAATCTCCGCGTATTTTTTGACGATCGCCTCGCGGCGCTTCTGCTTGCTGATCCAGGCCTTGGTCGCCATAGATTCACTCCATTACCGTTGCGATTTCTCATCCGTGCGGAAGGGAAATCCAAACTGCCTCAGGAGCTCGCGCCCCTGGTCGGCATCGGGCGCGGTGCTCACCACCGTGATGTTCATGCCCTGCTGGAACTGCACTTCGGTGGCATTGACCTCGGGAAACACGGTCTGCTCAGGAAATCCGAAGTTGAAATTGCCGCTTTGGTCAAAGCTGTCGGGGGAAAGGCCGCGGAAGTCGCGCACGCGCGGAATCGCCAAGGTGACCAAGCGATCCAGAAACTCGTACATTCGCGCGCCGCGCAGCGTGACCTTCAGGCCGGTTTCCTGGCCCTCGCGGACCTTGAAATTGGCCACGCTCTTGCGCGCCTTGCAGCGGACGCATCTCTGGCCGGCGATCACGCCCAGTTCCTTTTCCGCCTGCTCGATCTTGCCCTTCTCGGCGCCGGTGGCCAGGCGCCCGACGCCCATGGAGATGACGATTTTCTCCAGCCGCGGCACGGCCAGGGCGTTGGTGTATCCGAACTTCTCCTTCAAAGCGGGCACGACTTTGTCACGGTAAAAGAGGAGCAGCCGCGGCGGCGGCGCCGGAATCTGCGGGCCTTCCTGCTCCTGCGGCTCGGCGGCCGGGCCCTTGGGCTTCTTTTCCTTCTTGCCACCGCCGCCCTTGGCCTGGGCTTCGCCCTTGGGGGGCTTTTGCCCCTGGGATTTTTGGCCCTCGGGCTTGGGCTGCTTTTGCTTTTCCTTTTTTTCCTCGGCCATACACGCCTCGAACTATTTCTTCCCGACGACGCCCAAATCGGTGCCGCTGGCGGCGGCGATGCGATGCTTCACTCCATCGCGAACCTCGAACCGCAGGCGCGTCGGCTTGTGGGTGCTCGGGTCCAGGGGCATCACGTTGCTGATGTGGATGGGCGCATCCTTCTGGATGCGACCGCCCTGCGGATACCGCTGCGACGGACGCACGTGCTTCCATACGCGGTTGATGCCTTCGACCACGACGCGGTCCTTGTCCACCAAGAGGCGCAGCACGCGGCCGGTTCGGCCCTTGTCGGCGCCGGCGATCACCACCACCTGGTCACCTGTCTTGATGCGTCTTGGCATTGCTCGATCTTCCTTGTCACACCACTTCACTGGCCAGCGAAACGATCTTCATGAAATTCTTGTCGCGCAGCTCGCGGGCGACGGCGCCGAAGATGCGCGTGCCGCGCGGATTGTTATCCTTGTCGATGACGACGGCGGCGTTGCGGTCGAATCGCACGTAGCTGCCGTCGTTGCGCCGGGTCGGATGCTTGGTGCGGACGACCACGCAGCGGATGATCTCCCCCTGCTTGATCTCGCCGGCCGGCAGGGCCTTCTTGACGGCGCAAATGATCACGTCGCCGATGTGGGCGACCTTGCGCTTGAACTTGCCCCGGCTGCTGCTGCCGCGCAGGACCTTGATGCACATCGCCTGCTTGGCGCCGGTGTTGTCGGCGATGTCGATATAGGTCTGTTGCTGAATCATGGCGAATCAGTTGCTGGTTGCTAGTTGCTGGTTGCTGGAAAAGACGATGGCCGTTTTTTCCAGCAACCAGCAACTAACAACCAGCAACTCCTTTTCCTTTCATCGCGCTTCCGGCGCCTTTCCTGTCATGATTTCCTCGGCGGAAACTTGCACGGCCCGCTCGGGGGCCTTTTGCACGATGCGCAACAGCCGATGATGCTTGGTCTTGCTGAGCGGCCGGCATTCGGCAATCTCCACGGTGTCCCCTTCCTTGGCCTGGTTTTTCTCATCGTGCACGTGCAGCACGGTGCGGCGCTTCAGATATTTACCGTATTTGGGGTGGCGCAACTGGTAATTGACCACCACCTTGATGGTCTTGTTGCCCTTGTCGGAGGCCACTTGGCCGATGATCGTCCGCAACGCCGCACGCTGGGCAGCCAAAGAAGCTGGTACGCCGGTTGTCTGTGCCATGGTCAACTCTTGGCCGGTTGCGTTCCGGCCGCTTTCGATTTCTGGGCTTCGATCTCGCGCTGGCGGAGGATGGTCTTCAATTGGGCGATCACCCTCCGCGCCTTGCCAAGCTGGCTGGGATCTTCCAGCTTCTCGGTCACCGCCTGGGAGCGCAGGGTGAACAGGTGCTTTTGCTGCTCGGCCAACTCCAGCCGCAGATGATCGGTTTCCTTGTCGCGCATTTCTTTGGTCTTCATAAGGGCCTCGACACTGGCTTAGGCCACGGCATGGCGGCGATGCACGAACCGGCACGGAATGGGCATCTTGTGGGCCACGCGCGCCAGGGCCCGCTTGGCGGTGGCCTCGTCCACGCCGGTGATCTCGAACATCATCGTTCCGGCCTTGACCACGGCGCACCAATACTCCGGCTCGCCTTTGCCCTTACCCATGCGCGTCTCTAGCGGTTTGCCGGAAATGGGCTTGCTGGGAAAGATGCGGATGAAGACGCGGCCCTCGCGCCGCAAAAAGTGGCTGCACGCGACGCGCCCGGCCTCGATCTGCCGGGCCGTGACCCACGCGTTGCGCAGCGCCTGCAGGCCGTATTCGCCGAATGCCACGGTATTGCCCTGCGTGGCGGCGCCTTTCATCTTGCCGCGATGGCTTTTGCGGAACTTCACTCTTTTGGGCATCATCGCCATCGAACACCGAACGCTTTCATTTCTCTTTCTTCACGTTTCATCGTGCGCGAAACGTGAAGAAAACAATCAGCGCCTTCCTCTTCGCGGGCCTCCGCCGGGACGAACATCCGTCTCCAACACTTCCTCGCCGTACATGCCGCGATAAATCCAGACCTTCACGCCGATGGTGCCGTAGGTCGTGAAGGCGATGGCGTAGCCGTAGTTCACGTCCGCCTGCAGCGTGGTCAGGGGCACCGAGCCCGTAACAGACTTTTCGCTGCGGGCGATTTCGGCGCCGCCCAGACGCCCGCTGACGCCGATGCGAATGCCCTTGGCCCCGGCCTGCATCGTCGCTTCCATGCGCATCTTCATCACGCGGCGGAAACTGGCGCGCTTCTTGAGCTGCTCGGCAATCGCCTCGGCGACCAGTTGCGCGTTCAAGTCCGGGTTCTTGATCTCGATGACCTTGAGCGGGGCCACTTTCCGCTTGATCAGGTCTTCCAGTTCCTCGCGCAGCTTGTCGACTTCGGCGCCCTTGGGCCCAATGACCAGGCCCGGACGCGCGGTTTTCAAGGTGATCGTCACTTCCTCGCGCGTGCGCTCGATGAGGATGTCGGCGACGGCGGCGAAAGGCGGGTGGCGATTCAGCTTTTCATCGATAAACCGGCGGACGCGATGGTCCTCGACCAGGAAGTCCCCGAACGCCGACTTGGGCGCGTACCATCGGCTCTTCCAGTCCTCGGTGATGCCGGTGCGAAAACCGATCGGATTAACCTTTTGACCCATGAGTAACGTCCTTCGCGTCCTTGGACTTTCGTTCATCCAGCGTCACCACCAGGTGGCTGGTGCGCTTGAGGATGGAATAGGCCTTGCCGCGGTCCTTGGGCTGAAACCGCTTGATGACCGGGCCGGGATCAACCCAGCACTTGGCGACGTACAGGGCATTTCGAGAGCGGACTTCCTGCTCGGCGGCGTTGGCGACGGCGCTGCGGAGGACCTTTTCGATCATGCCGCTGGCCCGTTGCTTGGAGAATTGCAGGAGGGTGATGGCGTCGTCCACGTCGCGGCCGCGGATCAGGTCCATCAGCAGCCGCGCCTTCCGCGGCGCGATCCTGGCAAACCGATGTTTGGCTTCAAAAGGCATAAATCATTCCTGCCACGCACTAACTGCTGGCCGGCGCCGGGGCCGGAGCCGCGCCGCCCGCGGCTGCCGCCGCGGCCGCGACCGCCGCCTTCTTACCGCTGTGGCCCTTGAATATCCGCGTCGGCGAAAACTCGCCCAGCTTGTGCCCGACCATGTCTTCCTGAACGAACACCTTCAAAAACTTGTTGCCGTTGTGGACCTCAAACGTATGGCCCACGAATTCCGGAATGATGGTGCAGGCCCGAGCCCACGTCTTGATCGGCTGCTTGGCGCGGTTCTCGTTGAGCTTCGACACCTTGCGGAAAAGCTTCTCGTCAACGAAGGGACCCTTCTTTGCGCTACGGCTCATATCTGCTCCCAGTCACCGGTCAAATTCGAAATTCGAATGACAAATGACGAATGAAAAAAAATGCATCCGTCCGCGCTCATTCGAATTTCGTCATTCGTCATTCGTCATTCCACGTCAAAGGTTCACCGTCTGCGGGCGTTGCTGATGCGTGCCGAACTTTCGGCGGCGCAGGATCAGTTTCTCGCTGTTTTTGCGCGGGCTGCGGGTGATTCCGCCCTTGGCGGGGACGCCGGTCCGGCTCACCGGATGGCGTCCGCCGTTGCTGCGGCCCTCGCCGCCGCCCAGCGGATGATCGATGGGATTCATGGCCTTGGCCCGCGTGTGCGGCCTTTTGCCCATGTTCCGCATGCGCCCGGCTTTGCCGATGCTAACGTTGATCCAATCCAGGTTCCCCAACTGCCCGATGGTGGCGCGACAGGCGCTGCGCACGCGGCGCATTTCGCCGGAGGGCAGAATGATGACCGCCCACAGCCCTTCGCGCGCTCCCAGCCTTCCTACGCCGCCGGCGGTTCGCACCAGCTTGCCCCCCTGCCCGGGATTCATCTCGATGTTGTGAATCTCCAGGCCCGTGGGGATGTTGACCAGGGGAAGACAGTTGCCGATTTCCGGCGGAGCGTCGGGACCGGCCACCACCTTCGCGCCGACTTTCAGCCCGTTGGGACAAAGGATGTACGACTTGGTGCCGTCCTCGTATTTGATCAGGGCGATGTGCACGCTGCGGTTGGGATCGTACTCGATGGCTTCGACGGCGGCAGGCATGCCGTCCTTGGCGTTGCGCTTGAAGTCGATCAGCCGATACAGACGCTTGGAGCCGCCGCCGTGATGCTTGACGGTGATGATCCCCCGATGGTTGCGGCCGTTGGCGCGGCACTGCCCGATCACCAGCGACGGCTCGGGCTCGAACTTGGTCAGCACGGCGCCGTAATCGAGCACCGATCCGGCGCGCCGGCCGGGGGAGGTCGGATTGTAATATTTGATCGCCATGGCTTACTCCAAAACAAGCCCCGCATGTCCATGCGGGGCTCCGGGTCAATACAATTCGATCCTCGAATTCTCATCCAGCGTGATGATCGCGCGCTTCCAATCGCTGGTGCGCGACAGGCCGGCGCGGGAGCGCCGCGGCTTGCCCTTGCGGTTCATCGTCCGCACATCCAGCACGCGCACCTTGTAAAGCGACTCGATCGCCCGGCGAATCTGCACCTTGTTGGCGCTCTGACGCACCTGAAACGCGTAGACGTTGCGCGTCTCCTGCTGATGCGTGCTCTTTTCCGTGACCAGCGGCTTGATGATGACGTTGATGCTGTCCATGTCGCGCCTCTTACGCCAGAATCTTTTCCAAACCCGCCTTGGTCAGCAGGAGCGTGCGGTTCCGCAAAATGTCCCACGCGTTGAGCTGCGCCACGGTGGTCAACACGGTGCGATCGAGGTTGCGGGCCGAGCGCTCGACGGATTCGTCCCGGCCGTCGATGGCCAGCAGGCAGCTTCGGTCGATGCCCAGGGCCTTGTAAATCCTGGCCATGTGCTTGGTCTTGGCCTCCGGCAACTTTAATTCATCGAGCACGCGGATGTCGTTGCTCTGCAACTTCATAAGAATGGCGCTGTTGCGTGCCAGCCGCCGGGCCTTCTTGGGCAGCGCCTGGCGCCAATCCTTGGGACGTTTCTGCTTGGCGTGTCCGCCGCCCTTCTTGATGGGGTTGCGGATTCCGCCGGTGCGGGCGTTGCCCGTGCCCTTTTGGCGAAACACCTTTCGCGTAGAGCCGGCGACCTCGCCGCGGGCCAGCGTGCGCACGGTGCCCTGCCGCTGGTTGGCGTGATAGGCGACGATCGCCTGCTTCAGCAGCTCCTTGCGGACCTGCCCGCCCAGCTTGGCTTCGTCGACCTGAAGGCTCTGAACCTTCTGGCCATTCTGATCGAATACCGGAACCTCTATCATGGCTTAACCGCCTGCTTCTTATCTTTATCCGTCTCCGCTTTCACCTGAGCCGTGACGCTCTTGCGCACGAACAGGAGCCCGCCGTTGGGTCCGGGCAGGGCTCCTATGATGAGCAGGAGACTGTTTTCGGCATCGACCTTGAGCAGCCGGTGGTTGCGCGTGGTGACGCGATCCATGCCCATATGCCCGGCCATGCGCACGCCCTTCTTGGGCTTGCCGCACTGGCCGCGCCAGGTGGCGCGCGACGCGATGGAACCGGGGGAGCGGTGCTTGCGCTCGGTGCCGTGGGAATTGCATTGGCCGCCGAAGTGGTGACGCTTCATGACGCCGGCCGTGCCCTTGCCCTTGCTGGTGCCGATCACGTCCACGAACTTAACGTCGTTGAACAACTCCACGCCGACCTTGGCGCCGGCGGTCAAATTCGTCGGCTCCTTGAGGCGTACTTCGCGGAAAAACCGCTTGGGGCCGACGCCCGCCTTGGCCGCGTGACCGATCAGCGGGATCGTGCTCAACTTGGCCTTGACGTCCTCAAAGCCAAGCTGCACGGCGTTGTAGCCGTCGCTGTCGACGGTCTTCACTTGCGTCACGTGACACGGCCCCGCCTGCACGACGGTCACGGGCACGCTGGTGCCCTTGTCGTCGTACGCGCGGGTCGTCCCTACTTTCTTGCCCAACAATGCTGGGGTCATGCGACAAAACCTCACCCGCGACACGCGGCCCGTTTTGCGGGCGGTCGGGTTCTTGGATGAACCCCGCGGTCCGGCAAAGCCGACAACGAAAAACGCCCCTTAAGAGCAGGGACGCATGCACAATAAAAGTTAAGCCTTGATCTTCACAAATACACCGGCCGGCACCACCAGGCGATTGAGCGCTTCCACCGTCCTGGCGGTGGGCTCGAAAATATCGATGACGCGCTTGTGCGTCCGCATCTCAAACTGCTCGCGACTTTTCTTGTCGATGTGCGGGCTGCGCAACACCGTATAGCGCTCGATGCGGGTGGGCATCGGGATCGGGCCGCATACGCGCGCATTGGTCCGCTTGGCATGGTCGACGATTTCCTTCGCCGACGCATCCAGGGCGCGATGGTCGTAAGCTTCCATCCGAATCCTGATCCGATCACCCGTCATACCGGCAATTCCGTTTCCAAATCCGCCAACCCCTCGCGGTCGCCATTATCGCGCCAAAAAGGGGAAAGACGAGGAACTCTAACAGTCGCTATTACCTTGTCAAGCCGTGAGGTAGGCGAATTTGACCTGTCCAAGACCTGAGGGGCTCGTGACGCGGCGGACAGACGTTTGGCTCTTCCGCAAGGCGTTTGATCAAGGTTCGCGCGGTTGAGTCGCGGTTCGATTTCAGCAAAGAATCGATCTATAGAACAATCGCGGCGCATTCGCGCGTGCAAAATTTGCGAAATTTGTACGACGAAATGGGGACACGAAGTTATACTGCGTCGGGGCAACGGGAGAGAACGGGGGTTGGGGTTCACACCATGAAGGGGTTTTTCCAATGCGATATTTGCAGATTGACCGCCAGCGTCGGGCGGCGAGGCGACGCGTGCATTATTCGTCTGTGTTGAGCGGGACGGCGCTGCTCTTGGGACCGCTGGCCGGGACGACAGCGGTCTGGGCCGACGATCCGATCTTTCCGTACATTCCATCGAATCCCAACAACGATCCGGATTACTACGACATCACCAACCCCCAGTACGGCGGCAGCACCAGCGCATCGGCCGCGACCAACGCCGCGGCCATCAACGCCGCGCTGAACGCTTGCAGCACCGCCGGCGGCGGGACGGTGGTCATACCGGCCGGAATATTCCAGTGCGCTCCGATGAGCCTGAACGGCCTGAGCAACGTCAATCTCCAGGTCGACGGAACGCTGCAAGCGCCGGACATGGCGGACTTCGGCAGCAACCCGGCGGGGAGCTATTACATCTACTGGAAGTACGCCTACAACGACATGCTGAGCGGCTCGGGCACCATCGACGGCAACGGCGCTTCCTGGTCGGGAAGCAGCTCCAAGCCAAAGTTCATCAATTTCTCCAACGGCCAAGTCGTCGCCGTGGAGAACCTGCACGTGCAGAACACACCCAAAGAAGGCTTCACCTTCAGCGGCAGCCAAACCGCCGACGTCACGTTCGACGGTGTGACGGTCTTCAATCCTTCGAATTCGCCCAACACCGACGGCATCGACCCCAACGGCAACAATATTCTGATCGAAAACTGCAACGTCTCCACCGGCGACGACGACATCGCGCTCAAGTGCAGCCCCAGCAACGTCCAAAACGGCTGCAATAACATCAGGATCACCAACTGCACGTTCGGCTACGGGCACGGGTTGTCCATTGGTGGACAAACCAACATGGGCCTCACCAACATGACCGTCACCAACTGCACCTTCACCAACACCAACTACGGCTTCCGCCTCAAAGCCGGAAAAGGCAACGGCGGGGTGGTCAAGAACGTCACCTTCAGCAACTGCACGATGACGAATGTCAGCACTGCGATCGTCATCAACAGCTGGTATGACAGCGGCGACCATTACGGCCACAACGAGTGGCCGCCTAATGGTTTTTTGCATGGGCTTGCCAATCCCAAAGATCCTTCCGTCACGGTTGACGAAGTCAATAACACCGATGCGTATCCGTTCTTCGATAATATCTCTTTCAGCAACATTAACGCGACGTGCGCCGGCAACTACAACGTTGCGATCATTTACGGTCTGAACAGCACCCCGGCAGATTCCACCGACCAACCGCCACGTAACATCGACAGCATTTCATTCAGCAACGTGAACCTCATCGGCGACCCCAGCGGCTCTTGGGGAGCGGATATTTACTACGCGTCCAACCTGGACCTCTCGGGCCTGAACGTCACGGCTACCAACAGTCCCAACTTTGAAGAATACGGCGATACTTTCGTGCCGGAACCGGCCACGGCATCCGTGGCACTGCTGGGATGGGCGGGGCTGCTTCTGTGCCGACAACGCCGCAAACCGGCACACGCGCCGGTTCCGCTGAGTAGCCACACCGCGTCGGGTTGATTGGGGGTTTGTCCGTGCGACATGGACAGATCCGATTTGGGCCATCAGCGATTTTGACTCGAAGGGAGAGACCATGTTCACACATGCACTGCGCCACCGAGAATCCGGACTCGAACGGGCGGCAGCGTGGAAATGCCAAGTCATGCTCGCGGCCGCGCCGATCGGCCTCATGGCCGCCGCCGCCCAAACGGCCAGCTTCAACTCGCTCTATTTCTTTCAAGGAGGCAGCGACGGGCGGAACCCGAACGGTTCCCTGCTCCAGTCCGGCTCGATGCTGTACGGCATGACCGAATATGGCGGCACCTACGGCGACGGAACCATCTTTTCCTTTAATCTCCCCACCGTGCCCGAGCCGGGGACGCTGGGGCTGTTGGCTTTAGCGGGGGGAACTTTGTGCCTGCGCCGGCAGCGGAACCGAGCGGCACGCGGCGATCACAGCCTCGGCCCGCCGATGGGCGACCCATGGACGCAATAGAGCCCAAAGAGCTTGGGGCGCGGCCGATGGAGCTTTGGCTAGCCATCGGGAATTTGATGTTAGGTCTGAGCGCCTAAAGCAGCACCTCAATTCCTTCAAAGATTCGATCTATAGATCAATCGGCGGTGCGCTTGTGCGTGCAAATTTTGCGAAATTTGTACGACGAAATGGGGACACGAAGTTATACTGCGTCGGGGCTACGGGAGAGAACGGGGGTTTGGGACTCACCAGGAAGGGGTTTTTCCAATGCCAGATTTGAAGATTGACCGCCAGCGTCGGGCGGCGAGGCGACGCGCGCATTATTCGTCTGTGTTGAGCGGGACGGCACTGCTCTTGGGACCGCTGGCCGGGACAACAGCGGTCTGGGCCGACGATCCGATCATGCCGTACATTCCACCCAATCCCAACAACGATCCGGATTACTACAACATCACCAACCCCCAGTACGGCGGCGGCACCAGCGCATCGGCCGCGACCAACGCCGCGGCCATCAGCGCTGCGATGAACGCTTGCAGCAACGGCGGCGGCGGGACGGTGGTCATACCGGCCGGAACGTTCCAGTGCGATCCGATGAACCTGAGCAACCTGAGCAACGTCAATCTCCAGGTCGACGGAACGTTGCAAGCGGAGGACATGGCGGATTTCAACTCCGGCCCCAATGGTTACTCGTATTACATCTACTGGAAGAACGCCCACAGCGACATGCTGAGCGGCACGGGCACCATCGACGGCAACGGCGCGTCCTGGTGGGCAAGCACCGGCACCAGGCCAAAGTTCCTCAATTTCTCCAACGGCCAAGTCGTCGCGGTCGAGAATGTCACCTTGCAGAACACACCCAAGGAAGGCATTACGTTCAGCGGCACGAAAACCACCGACATCACCATCAACGGCGTGACCATTACCAGCCCTTCGAATTCGCCCAACACCGACGGGATCGACCCCAACGGCAAGAATTTCCTGATCGAAAACTGCGACATCTCGACCGGAGACGACAACATCGCCATTAAGTCCGGCAGCACTGGTGGGAATCCCCCCAACAACGTCATTATCAGGGACGACGTCTTTGGCTACGGTCACGGTTTGTCCATCGGCGGTCAGACCAACTACGGCGTCAACGGCGTCACCGTCACCAACTGCACGTTCATCAACACGCAGAACGGCATCCGCCTCAAGGCCGGGCGGGGCAACGGCGGCGTAGTGCAGAACCTCAGCTTCAGCAACATCACCATGACCAACGTGGCGAATGCGATCTACATCACCAGTTGGTATGGCTCCGGAAGCGACGTTCCTCCCTGGCCCCCCTCCAGTGCCGTAAATAAGGGCTACAATCCCACCGGCACGCCGCTGTGGCGCAACATCTCGATCAGCAACCTTACGGACACCGATGCCGAGTATGCCGTCTGGATCTACGGGCTGCCTGAGGAGCCCGTCCAGGACGTGACGCTGAACAACGTGGATATCAGCGGCTTGTACGGCTGCTTGCTCAACTATGCCGGATACAACGGGGCGTATGATCCCAACGCTCCGCCCGATCCCAATTACCAGTTGCTATTCCAGAACTGCAACATCCAATCGGTGTATGACCAGTTCATCCCGCCTCCCAAAGGGATGTACGACGTGGTGATGGTCGTTCCCGAACCGGCCACGGCGTCGATGGCGCTGCTGGGATCATCGGTGCTGCTGCTGCGCCGCCGGCGATCCAACGCCGCCTGAAACATGTGAATGTGTTTTAGCTGACCTCTTCCAAGATGGCCGCTTTGACGTTGGCGGGGACGGGGGCGTAACGCAGCGGCTCCATGACGGAGCTGGCGCGGCCCTGGCTCATGGAACGCATGTCGGTGGTGTAGCCGAACATCTCGCTCAGCGGCACCTCCGCGTGGACGACGCGGATGTTCCCGTGCTGATCGCTGCCGACGATCATTCCGCGGCGGCGGTTGAGGTCGCCGGTCACGTTGCCCACGAATTCCTCGGGCGTGGTGACGACCAGCTTCATGATCGGCTCCAGGAGGGTCACGCCCGCCCTGGTGCAGGCTTCGCGGAAGGCCAATTGCCCGGCCAACTCGAAGGCGATCTGCGAGCTGTCCACGGGGTGAAAGCTGCCATCCACCAGCGTGACCTTGCAGTTGACCAGGGGATAGCTGGCGAGCACCCCGGTCTTGGCGGCCATGCGCACGCCGTATTCCACCGAGGGTATGTATTCCTTGGGGATCGTGCCGCCGTAGATCTTGTTCTCGAACGCGACGCCGTCTTTCCAGTTCCACTTCTTGAGCAGTTCCGCAGCGACGCCACGGCCGTCGAACGGCTCGATGTTGATCGTGCAATCGCCGTACTGCCCGCGGCCGCCGGTCTGCTTGACGTGCTTACCGCGCACGCCGGTGGCGATGCCCGTGATCGTCTCCTTGTAGGCGACCTTCGGCCGGCCCACGTTCACCTCGACGTTGTGATCGCGCGTCAGGCGGTGGCGCAGAATCTCCAGGTGCAGCTCGCCCATGCCGGCGATGATGGTCTGGCCCGTCTCCTGGTCATAACTGGCCTGGAACGTCGGGTCTTCGCGCTTGAGGATGGTCAGGGCTTCGCCCAGCTTCTGCTTGTCCGCGGAAGTCTTGGGCTCGATGGACATGCTGATGACTGGTTCGGGGAACGTGGGGCGCTCGAGGATGATGGAATGATTCGGATCGCACAGCGTGTCGCCGGTGAGCGCCTCCTTGACGCCGATGCAGGCGACGATGTCGCCGGCCTCGGCCACGTCGATGGGGTTGCGGTCGGCGGCGTGCATCTGGAACATCCGGCTGATGTTCTCGCGCTTGTTGCGGTTGCTGTTGAGCACGCGGCTGCCTTTTTCCAGCGTGCCGCTGTAGATGCGGATGTAGGTCAGGTCGCCGTGCTGGTCGTTGACGATCTTGAACACCAGGCCGCAGAACGGCTCCTCGGGATCGGGGTGCCGCTCGACAATCTTGTCCGTGTTCTTCGCGTCGTGGCCGCGGATGGCCGGAAGATCGACCGGGGCGGGGAGATAATCGATCACGCCGTCCAGCAGGCGCTGCACGCCGACGTACCTCAACGCTGAGCCGCAGAAGACCGGGTGCAATTTGAACGAAATGGTGGCTTTCCGCAGGGCCTTGCGGATTTCCTCCTCGGTGGGCTCCTGGCTGTGGAGGTATTTCTCCATCAGGTGATCGTCGGTTTCCGAGACCTTTTCGATCAGGTCGTGGCGCCATTTCTCGTAGCGCTCTTTTTCCTCGGGGGGAATGGGTTTTTCGACGATGGTTCTGCCGCGGTCCTCGTCGTCGCCGACGTTGTAGTACATGGCCACGCCGCGGATCAGGTCCATCATGCCTTTGAAGGTGTTGCTTTGACCGATGGGGATTTGCACGGCGACCGCCGGAGCGCCCAGCCGCTGGCGGATGGAGTTGAAGCTGAAATCGAAATCGGCGCCCACCTTGTCCATTTTGTTGACGAAACAGATTCGGGGCACGTGGTACTTGGTGGCTTGGCGCCAGACGGTTTCCGATTGGGCCTCGACGCCTTCCTTGCCGTCGAAGACGGCAACAGCGCCGTCGAGGACGCGCAGGGAGCGCTCGACCTCGGCGGTGAAATCGACGTGACCCGGCGTGTCGATCAGGTTGATGGTGTAGCGTTCACCGCGACGGTCCCAGGGGCAGGTGGTGGCGGCGGAGCTGATGGTGATGCCGCGCTTCTGCTCTTCCTCGTCAAAATCCATGACGGCAGTGCCCTCGTGCACCTCGCCCATTTTGTGGATCTTGCCCGTGTAATAGAGGATGCGTTCGGAGACGGTGGTTTTGCCGGCGTCAATGTGTGCGGCAATGCCGATATTGCGAATCTTGGTCAGGTCGCGAGGCATAATAATCCCATCAAAACAGCTACACGCGAGGAGGCGAAGCCTTTTACGAGAGGCCAAGCCTTGCACGAGAGGGGTCCGCGGCAGCGCTTCTGGGTGAGAAGGCCGGCACCCTGCGGATGAGCCCGCCTAGGCGGGCTCGACGATCCGCTCATGCCGACCCTGCAGGGCTGGTGGTCGACATGAGCCGCTACTTCGGCTGCAGCTTCATGTCCGCTCCTTGTCAGAACATATCGACAGTACGGTTGTTCGGTCAAAAGGGTTTACCGACGAACCGGCCGCCGAGAGGCGAGGTAATGTAACCAGCGGCTCAGCGCCGTCAAGCCGTCGCCCAAGCGCAACCCATGGTTTTATCTAAATGTGAACTTTATTACATCTTGCTGAATCTACATGTTTTTCTCGTCGCCGCTGGCCGATAAAAACGCGAGAAATTTTTTCGCGTAAAGGACCGTGAAAATCATCACAAACTTTTTAATTATAATCACTTATATCGGTTGACGTTCACGGAATTTGGGATAATGATTTAATAGATGCGGACCGATAAAGCAAAACGGAATTGCGCCAGTTGCGTGGGAAAAACCCAACAGCGTAATGCCGGTTACAAAAGCGGCCGCAACTTTGACGACCGGCCAAACTAGAGGCTTTAGCGGTCCGGAGAACGGCCCCCGAGGCCTTGCGGCACAGGATGGGGATGCCATGAGAAAGGTTTGGCTGGCAACCATTCTCCTAGCGCTGGTCGGGGTGGTGTGCCCCCCCTACTTTTTCGGCGCCATGGAGAACCGCAGCGGCCGCCATCCCTCGGCCACCTCAGGCCATTTTCAACTGACTTCAACGGCGGCCGACGCCCTGGCGAAAATTCGCGGCACCGCCGGTTTCTGGCGCCTCGGTCAGGACCGTAGCGGAGTCTGGTGGTTTGTCTCGCCTGATGGGCGCCTGGAATTCTTGAGCAACGTCACCACAGTGCAGCCGGTTCAAAATTCGCATGAACGAGGCGGACCGCATTTCGTTTCCCGCGACTGGAAAGGCAACGCCGACGGCGAAGGAAGCCAGGCGGAGCTGGAGTCTTGGGCGGCGGCAACGTTGCAGCGCGTGCGCGACACCGGCTTCAAGGGCCTGGGCGCCTGGTGCAATTCGGAATTTCACCGTCTGAACGTGCCCATGAGCCAGGACCTTAACCTCTGGACTTGGATCGGGGATGGATCCAAGCGGTTCTACAGCGCCGATTGGCCGGAGCTGGCTGAGCAGGCGGTGCGGGCGCAGGTGACTCCGCTCCGCGACAACAAGAACCTGATTGGCTATTTCATTGACAACGAGTTGGATTGGGGCGACGGGTTTGCCGGGCCGGGGGCGTATTTTGATCATCTTTCCAGCGACGATCCGAACCGGGCCCAAGTCGTCAAAGTCATCCGCACTCTGTGGCCAACGTTAATTGAATTCAACCAGGCCTGGGGCAGCGGGCTGGTGGATTGGAAGCAGTTGGACCGCTGGGCCGCTCTGCCGCGCGAGCCGGAGGGGACGTACCGGAAGCTGGGGACCGCGTGGCTGTCACACCTGGCCGAGGATTACTTCCGCTTCACGACGAGCCTGATCCGGCGATACGATCCGAACCACTTGATCCTGGGCGTGCGCTTCAAGGGGGATGCGCCGCAGGAAGTGGTGGCGGCGTCGCGCGATTACACCGATGCACAGTCGCTGAATTATTACGTGGGCGATGCCAAGCTGGACGGCGATATGTTCCGCATGATGTATCAAAGCTCCGGCCAGCCGATCGTGATTAGCGAGTATTCGTTCCACTCGCTGGATGGCCGCAGCGGAAATGCCGACACCGTGGGCTTTGCGGCCCAGGTGCCGGATCAGCGGGCGCGGGCCCAGGGGTATCGGCTGATGACGACGCGGCTGGCGCGGGTGCCGTACATCGTGGGCGCGGATTGGTTCCAGTGGTGCGACGAGCCGCCGGGCGGCCGCGGCAGCGACGGTGAGGACGTCAACTTCGGCGTCGTGAGCATCAACGACCAGACGTACGATCCGTTGGCGGATGCGATCCGCCAAACGGTGCCGACGCTTAACTCGCTTCATGGCGGCAGCGCCGTCGATCCGCAAGAGGACGTGTGGCGTGACAGCTACGCGATCAAGCCCGTCATCCAGGCGCCGTTCCTGACTCATCCGCCGGTGCTGGACGGCGACCTGAGCGACTGGCCGGCCAATGCCCGGGTGCAGGGCATGCGGCGGGATCAAACCGTCGGTCTGGAGCGGTACCAGGTCGGCACGCCCCAGGTTTATCTGGGATGGACGCACGAAGGGCTTTACCTGGGCATCGAGGTGTTCGACAGCCGCCTGGTGACGGCGCCGGCCACCGGGTGGTGGTGGACCCGCGATCACGTGGAATTTTGGATCTCGACACGCCCGGTCAGTTCCGATCAGGCCAGTTACGACGTGAATTGCCACCAGTTCTTCCTGGTTCCGGTCAATTTCTCGGACAACAAGGGCGTGGGCGTCGTCGGGCAATGGCATCGCGACGGCGACGCCCTGAAGGACAACCTGATTCCCGATCCCGAGATTAAGCAGGCCGTGCGGATTTTCCCGGACCGCTACGTGGCCGAGCTGTTCATCCCGGCCAAGGCCCTGCACGGTTTCGACCCGAGCCATCAGCCGGCGTTGGCGTTCAACCTGCACGTCCTCGATTTCCAGAACGCATGCGACTTCTTCTGGTCGGCGCCCAAGTCGATGCAGACTCAGCTTCGCCCCGGCACCTGGGGCACGCTGTACCTGAATCCTCCCCCCCACCTCCCCGCCGTGGCCCGCACGGCGGCCGCCCCGCTCAATTAACGATTTCCTTCGCCACGGCAGCGGCGAATAATGGGATGCCCTGGCCGCAGGCGGCAATAAATGGGCCAGCGAGCACGGCTACGGTGTGTCTACAGGAAACGGTAGGCATCGAGCGGGATGGGGAAGTTTCTGATGACCATACGGTTCACGGCGTGGGGATGTATTTGACGCGGTAGAGCGAGCCTTCTTTTTGCGCCAGATATTCCAGAACGCCGTCCGGGCTGAAGATCGGAGAACCGTCACCGATTTCGTCGTACTCCGCGCCCGCCTGGCCGTCCACTATCACCAACTGCTCAACGCCTCTCAGGGCCGCATACGCCACGTGCCTGCCATCAGGGCTGAAGATCGGGCTGCTCTTGAATATCCCGTCGTATTCCGCGCCCGCCTGGCCGTCCACCACCACCAACCATTTCCGGCCCTTCTTGGCTCCGTAGGCCACGCGTTTGCCGTCGGGGCTGAAGAGCAAGCTGTCTTTACCGATATCGTCGCATTCCGCGCCCGCCTGGCCGTCCACCACCACGAACGCCTTCGCGCCCTTCTTAGCTCCATACGCCACATGGTTGCCGTCGGGGCTAAAGATCAGATCACCGACTCCGTCGTACTCAACGCCCGCCTGTCCGTCGACCACCACCATCTGCTTCTTGCCCATCTGAGCCCAGTACGCCACGCGTTTGCCGTCTGGGCTGAAGATCAGAGCGACGATTCCGTCATACTCCGCGCCTGCCTGGCCGTCCACCACCACGAATCTCTTTGCGCCCTTCCTGGCCGCATACGCTACGTGTTTGCCGTCGGGGCTGAAAATCGGGTGAGCAATTACGTCGTATCCCGCGCCCGCCTGTCCGTCCACCACCACCAACTGCTTTGCGCCGTTCTCGGCCTTATACGCCACGCGTTTGCCGGCGGGGCTGAAGATCAGGGAGGCAATTCCGTCGTACTCCGCGCCGGCCTGGCCGTCCACAACCACCAATTGCTTCCTCCCCTTCCACGCCGCATACGCCACGTGTTTGCCGTCGGGGCTGAAGATTACGGAGTCTTTACCGATTCCGTCGTACTCCGCGCCCGCCTGCCCGTCCACCACCAACAACATCTTTCCGGCCTTGCACGCCGCATACGCCACATGTTTGCCGTCGGGGCTGAAGATCAGGGCGCCACCAACGATTGCGTCGTACGTCGCGCCCGGCTTGCCGTCCGCGACCACGAACCACTTCCCGCCCCTTGTAGCTCCATACGCCATTCGTTTCCCGTCGGGACTGAAGATCGGAGGTCCTTCACCGATTGCGTCGTACTCCGCGCCCGCCTGGCCGTCCACCACCACCAGCCACTTCGCGCCCTTCTGGGCTGCATAGGCCACGTGTTTGCCATCGGGGCTGAAGATCAAGGAGCCTTTGTTGATGTCGTCGTACTCCGCGTCCGCCTGGCCGTCCACGACGACGCATGGCCTCTCCCCCCTGTGTGTGATGTAAGCCAAATGGCGCCCGTCGGGACTGTAAACAGGAGAATGCACATCCGCATGGAACGGCCCCAGACGGGTTTCTTGAAATGTGTACCCGCTGATTTGCGGACCGGCCGTCTGCGCGCATCCCGTAACGATCAGGCAAAATATGGCCATTGCCCAAACGGCAATCCATTTCATGGCGTTCATACGCTGGCTCCTTGATATGGTTTCACAAACTTCGTTGTCCACCCACCGCATGTGTCCCTCTGCCCCGCTGGATGATTTGCTGAAGGTATCGAGGCCGATTCTTTGCGGCAAGGCTTCGGACATATCGAACGTGGCTGCGAGTCCGGCCGAAGACGCGCAGAAAAAAGCCCCGCATGTACATGCGGGGCTGCGTCTTGATCTCGCTACGAAAATTACGCTTTACCGATGCATCCCTCCGCCCGACCAGCCGCCACGCCCACCGCCCCCGCCGTGCCAGCCGCCGCCACCGTGGAATCCATCGTGGTGGAAAAATTCATGATGATGGTAGCCGCGGTTCGTGAAGATGAACCCGCCGTAGTAGTACGGATAGTACGGATACGCGTAGCCGTAATCGGGATAGTAATAATCGGGGGTGTAATACGGGGAGTACGGCGTCGTGTAAGTGTAGTCCGGAGCGGGCGGCGGAACCACCGGCGCCGCCGGCTCGGGCACGTACGGCTGGTTGGGCGTGCCGTAGGTGACCGTCGGCACCGACGTATTGAGCGGCTGCGGAAGCTGCTGGCGAAGCTGATCGCCCAGCGCATCCTCGATCTTGAACAGATCGCGCAGGGGTCCGGTGCCCTGCAACACCGCGACGACGCGGTTGGAAGGCACGTCGCCCAATTGTCCGGTGACGCGCACCTGGTCGGCCACGACTTGGTAGCTGCCGAAGATCACTATCGCGGCGCCGTTATCGCGACCGGCCTGCATGGCCGCGGCCGCGTCGGCAGCGCCCAGCGGCTTGCCGTAGGCCGCCGGCGCAAAGGTGCCCGACTTGGCCACCTGAGCCATCAAATCTTCCTGCAATGCGCCGCCAATCCACCCATAGGCGCCGCCTTCGCCAGCGTTTTGGAACACGGCGACCAGCACCTTCGGGGAAGCGGCCGGCTGCGGCGATGGCGTAATCGTCCAATCCGCCTGGGCCAACGACACCCCCACCACCAAGACCGCGATGAGCATGGCAACAGTTCGCATAAACACCTCCGTGTCCCCCGACAAATATTATAGACCCCTCACTTATGGACGCGTTAGGCAGGTGCAAAAACCGCAACAAAAGACGCTCTAAATGATATGTACAATGACGGGAAAATGGTCGCTGGCGTCGCGGGCCTGGGGGCCTTGTTCGATGCGGGCCTCGGCAAATCGGGTCTGGTCGATCCCATAAGCCAAGATGTAATCGATCCTTTGGCCGGGAAATTCCGTGGTAAAGCTGCCCATGCGGCCGGCCGCCTCCCCATGCACCGTCTGCAATACGTCCATGTATCCCGCCGACAGCAGCTTGGCGATGCAACGCCGCGGAATCGTCCCCCCATTGGCGGCCATTTCCTGGCGCGTCTTGGGCTTGCACTGCTCGGGCACGATCTGCTGGATGGGCGAATTGGCGTTGAAATCCCCGGCCAGCAGGTGCGCAAGGCCCTGCGAGCGGTGCGCAGCGTAGATGTCCAGGATGGCGTCGATCTCGCGCATGCGGCGATCTTCCGCCTCCTCGGTTGCCCGCGGATGCAGATGCACCGCCGTCACCGTCCAAGGCTGGCCCGGGCCGTGCACGCTCGCCTCCAGCAGCAAGTCCGCAAATTCCTCGCGCAAGAGGCCGTAATTGATCGACTCGACGATCGGCCAGCGGCTGAGGATCGCCCCGCCGTGCTTGCGCCCCTCGCCGGCAAGGACCTCCATCTTCAGCCCGGCGGCGATCTGGTCCACGACCTGCCGATCATCGGCCTCCACAAGCACGACAACGTCCGGATGCTGCGCTTCGATGATTTGCAACAGGGCATCGGCCCGGCCGGCGCCGCCGTCGAGAATGTTGTAGCTCACCAGGCGCATCACCGGCTCGGCAACGACGGCGGCGGCCCAGAGAAGCCCGGCTCATCGCCCCGCGGCGCAAAAATCGCACGCGGACGGATCGAGCGGATTTTCTGCGCCAGCGTCACCTGTTGGGCAAACAGCTCGCGGTTGACCGAGGCGATGGCCCGGTCGTCGGCGCGGAAGATGTCGCCGGTGAGCGTGCGCGCGATCGCCGCTTCCACGTACGTCGTCTGCGCCGCCTCCTGCCACAGCGGCTTGACCACCAGGCTGACCCCGGCCTGGCCAAAACTCAAAAGCCCCCAGCGCGGCGGCAGATCCCTCTTCTGGATGATCCCCGCCGGCGCAAGCACGTAATGCAGATTGGCCAGCGGCCGCATGATGCAGGCGTCGAACTTGCCCAACCCCACCGCCGCCGGCGGGCGCCGGCTTGCCCGCCCGTTTCGCCGGCAGCGTGCGCCTCGCTGCATCAGGCAAAATTCAAGCTGTCCGTCGTTGCTCAGATCGCGCAAAAAATCGGCCCGCGTCGCCTTGCACTCGATGAAACAGACCTGCGTCAATTGCCGCGGCACCGCCAGGTAATTGTGATATGGCCGGAACTCGCCGGTGCCCACGGCGTCGATGATCCCCAGAGGCGCCAGCCGCACCTCCGCCGCGATGCACCGATACCCCATGCGAAACAGCCAGCGGCACGCCTCTTTCTTTAATCGTTTGTGCAAGTCGGTTTCGCCGGGCATGGCACTCCTTTGCCGGAAACCATAGTGTGGGCAACGCCCCGCCGATTTCAAGCCTTCTTCGCGCTCTCGCACCACTGTTTCCACATGACGCGATAAGCGGCTTCCACTTCACGCGCCAAGCCGCTCCCGTCCAGCAGCGGCGATGCGGCCAGGCGTGACCGCAGCGCGGACCGCAACACGCTCAGTGCAGCCAGGTCCTTGGCCAAGTCTGCGGCAATCTGCACGTATTGCTCCGGCGTCTGGGCGATCAGTTGCTCCAACCCCACGTTGGACAGCAGACTCACCCCCACGCGGGAAGCGTGCGTCTTGCCCGCCAACGTCACGACCGGCACCCCCATCCACATCGCCTCGCAACTCGTCGTCGTGCCGTGATACGGATAGGTGTCCAGGGCGATGTCGATCTGGTGATACAGCTCCAGGTGGCCGGCCAGCGACGCAATGCGGCCGTGCAATTCCAGGCG
>DBZL01000058.1 GCA_002311745.1 Phycisphaerales bacterium UBA1161
CGGGAATCACGCGGAAGGCGTATTATCCCCTTTTTTCCTTTCTTATCCCCTTTTTTCCTTCTTTTTTCCTTTAAGCAAGATCGTTCGCATGGCGCTGGGCCTTGAGCTGCGAGCGGCGGCGTTTGGACTCGAGGCGGCGTCGCCGCGACGCGGCCGTCGGGCGCGTCCTGCGGCGCCGCTTGGGTTGGACCTGGGCGGCCAGGATCAGGTCCCGCAGGCGGCGGAAAACTTCCTGACGATTCGCCTGCTGGGAGCGTTGGTTTTCCTCCGAGAGATGAAGCTCATCGGCAGCGGTGAGGCGTCGGCCGGCCAGGCGGCGCAGGCGCTGCAACGCCGCGGCCGAGAGGCCGCGCATCTGCGACAGCGCGACCCATAATTCGGCCTTGGTGTTGAGCTTGTTGACGTTTTGGCCGCCGGGGCCGCCGGAGCGGGAAAACTGCAATCGCAAACCGTCGGGCGCGACATGAACACCCGGCGCCAGTTCGGCCGGGCCGTGCTCCCATCCGGCGGCGCGGTCGGCCGCGTGGGCCGGGGGAACCGGCGAAGGAGCCATCATCGTTCCGCCGTTTCCGAGTAAACGTTGCCTCCAGCGTGCCGCTGGGCGGCGCCGAGCCGAGCCTGGCGCGTCGCGGTCGCTAGGAACATCACCAGCAGCAGGACGACCAAGTTCAAGCGCATCCAGCGGATCGGCCGCGCCGGCGGCACCGACCCGATGGTCAGGCTCAGGGCAATCAAAACGGCAATCACGCCCGAGCTGACGTGCGCCGCCCACCACCACCCCGCCCGCCCGGCCGGGGGAATCTCATGGTACGTCGTCGGCGCACCAGCACCGTCCACCTGCACATACCGCTCGGCGCTGTACTCCTGCCAGTGATTCCGCGTCGAAACGATTCCGCTGAGCAGGATCAGGGCTGCGGCGACCCAGACGATCCGGCGGAACACCCAGCGGGCGCGGGCGAAGACCGAAAGCTGCTGCTCCTGGCGCAGATCGTCGATGGCAATCGGCACCACCATCTCGTAAAACAAGGTTCCGCCGACCAGCAGCGTGGCGCAGACAATGTGCACGTAGCGTCCCAGCATGTACACGACCGTCGATGTCAAGAAGCTCATAAGCAGTCCGTGGTAAAAGGAATCAAGGCCCCGCGACTGATGAGGCCGCGGGATGCGACGGCGAATGTGAACCGACCGTTTTGTCCCGTCCCCATTTCAGGCTCGACGCCGCCGCCACCGCCGCCAGGAGCACCACCAGATTCACCCCCAGCAGCCTGCGAGCGGAAGCCGTGGGATGGGCCCTGGCCAGGACGTACAAGGCGATCGAAAACGCCGTCAGCGCTAAAAGCACGTGAACACCCCACAGCATCTGAAGCAAACCCGGATCAAGCCGGTATTTGTCCCAAGCCACGTACGTGTTGAACGCGCCGCTCAAGATCAGCAGCACAATCGCCGTGTGGATCACGCGTTTGAAGACGCGGCGGATGGGCAAAAGCGCGATGGATTGCTGGCCGATCGGTAATGCAGCTAACCCAACGGGCAGCACGACGCGGGCGAAGAATACCCCGCCGACGGCGACGCAGGCGGACGCGACATGCAGCCACCGCGACAAAATTACCAGAAGTGCCATACGATCCGCTGCTCTGCCGAAGGTCCGATATCTGTACCCCAACCCGCCCGATTCGCCAAGGCCCCGTCACTTGCGGGACAAAGACGTGCGTTTTTCCCGTCCCTGTTCATATAATCGCCGGCCGCGGCAGCCTTGGGGTGCTTTTGCGCCTTTGCGGCGGGACGGCGGCCAAGGTAACATTTTGGGCCAACGGGTTGCGCCATTTCAAGCGCCCAGGCGACACGGGAAGGACCATGATCCGAGCCATCTTGTTCGATCTGGGCGACACGCTGCTGAATTTTGAACCCATGGACACCAACGCCGTGGTACGCCAGGGCTGCGGCGAAGCGTACAAACAATTGCAATTGGCCGGTTGCAAACTTCCCTCCGAGGCCCGATTCCGCCGTATGAACGTCTGGTCGGTCAGACGCGCGCTACTGTGGTCCAAAATTCGCGGCCGTGAATTTAACGCCATGCAGGTCATGCGCAAACACGCCGTCCGCTACGGCGCGCCCGATGAAGACGCCTTCATGCTCGACGTCGGCTGGCACTGGTATCAGCCGGTCGTCCCCTACAGCAGCATCGAGCCGGACCTGATCTCCACCCTGCAACTGTTCCGCAGCCGGGGGATCAAGCTCGGCATCGTCTCCAACACCTTCATCACCGGTGCGATCCTGGATCGGCACCTGGAGCTCATGGGTCTGATCGAGCACCTGCCGGTGCGGATCTATTCCAGCGAGATTGGATTCCGCAAGCCGCACCCGCTGATTTTCAACGCCGCGCTGTCCGCCATCGGCGCCCGGCCGCAGGAGACGCTGTTCGTCGGTGACGTGATCAAGAACGACATCCTGGGCGCCGGCCGATTGGGCATGAAGACCGCATTGAAGCGCACCGCCACCAACCACCACAATCACTGCCCGGCCAATTACTGCATCCACCGGATTGCCGACCTGATCCCCATCGTTCTGCCCAATTGCGAAGCGGCCGCCAGCGTAACCGTCAGATCAACTGATCCAGTCCGCCCAAGCCCAGCACTTCGTGGGTGAAAAACGGCTCGGCATAGGCCGTGCCGATCCGCCCGCCAAAATATCCGTTGAGCGTCTTGACCATGTCCGGCACAAAGCCGCCCTCGCCGCTAAACTGCGACTGGTACGCCCGCACCGCCGCCATCTTCTTCTCCATCTGATCGCTGATGTCGACGCAAAACGTGGGTTGGAACGACATGCGCAAATGCGTGCAGAAATAGTAGATGACCCGCTTGGGATGCCAGGGCTCGCCGGGGATGGAGGTGTGCGTCAGCTTGGCGTCGAAGCGCGCATCTTGGGCGATGCGCGTCACCGCCACGTGATCGGGATGGGCGTCAACCGGATACGGCACGAACAGCACGTTGGGCTTGTGCCGCCGAATGACCTCCGCCAACTTGTGCCGGCTGGGAATGTCGTGCACCACCTGCCGATTGACCAGCCCCAGTTGCGTGCGCTGGACGCCCAGGATTTTGGCCGCCTCCGCCGCCTCCGCCGCACGCTTCTGCGGCGACCCGCGCGGCGTCGGCTCCCCATCGGTCATGTCCACCAGATGCACCACGTGCCCCTGCTTCACCAGGCGCGCGATCGTTCCCCCCATCCCCAGTTCCTGGTCATCCGGATGCGGACCTATCACAAGAATCGAGAGCATGGCCGCGGGCCTCCAAAATCTCATGGTACAACCGCTCCAGAGCTTCAACCATCACGGCGGCGTCGAACCGACCCAGGGCGAATTCGCGGCCGGCTTGGCCCATCTGCTGGCGCAGAGCCGGCTTCTCCACCAGCATCGAGATCGCATGGCCAAGCTGGCCGCTGTCAAACGGCGGGATGATCAAACCGGTCTTGCCGTCGATCACCGCTTCGCGGTTGCCGTCGACGTCATAGGCGATGGAGGGAATGCCGGCCAGAGCGGCTTGCGGCAGGGCGCGGGCCAGACCCTCACGCCGCGAGGGATGCACCAAAATGTCCATCGCACCGGTCAATTCCGGCACGCGCGACGGGGGAACCATGCCGGTCAATACAAAATGCTTGCGCAAGCCCATCTGATGCATCCGATCCACCAACCGCCGCCGCAGGGTTCCATCCCCCACCCACAGAAAACGAATCGTCGGAAATTGCCGGCACAGATGCCCGGCGACGTCCAGCAGATCATCGTGGCCTTTAAGATCGAAGAGCCGCGCGATCGTGCCGATCACGATGTCTTCATCTGAGAATCCCAGGTCGCGGCGGACTTGCTGGCGCGGCACCGGGGGATTCACAAACGGCTCGGTTTCCATGCCGCTGTAGATGGTGACGTACTGTTCCGCAGCGCCGATCCCCGCGGCCAGCGACTGATCGCGCATGGCATCGGCCACGCAAACGATCCGGCTGGTCAGCGGCGCGGCTCGCCGCTCCAGGCTTTCGTACAGCCAGTTGACAAGCGGATGGGTCGATGCGGTGAAGGCCAAGCCGTGAATCGTGTGCACGACCGCACCAAGACCTGCGCGGCGGGCCGCCCGGCGGCCCAGGATGCCCGCCTTGCTGGAATGCGTGTGCACGATGTCCGGCTGAATCTCTTGGAGCAGGGCCGTCAATCGCCGCAGGGCAAGCCAATCTTTGATCGGCAGGACGGCGCGGCGCATCTCATCGACGACGATCACGCGATACCCGCCACTGCGGGCCCGGTCCATCAGGGATCCTTCCGGTCCCAGCGCCGGCCCGGTGATCAGCGTCACCTCATGCCCGCGCTGGTGCTGCCCCTGGCATAACAGCAGCGTGTTCTCCTGCGCTCCTCCGATGATCAGGCGGGTGATGATGTGGACGATCTTCATGCGCCGGAAGACCTATGGGGTTGCTCGAGCAGTGCGGCCAACAAGGACTGGCGGATGTTTTCCGGAAACGAGCGAATCATCTGATGGGCCAGTTTTTCCAGCGATTCCATGCCCACGTTCACCTGCTGGCGCGTGATGGTGATCGCCGGATCGTAATACTCCATGTCCTGCTGGTTTCCCGCGAAATGAAGAAAGTAGCAGCATTGCAGGGCCTGCGCGACGCACAAGCGCTTCAATTCCGGCAAGAACGTATGGGCAAACTCGTACACCGAATACTTCAGGGCGTACCACTGCACGTTGAAGCGCGGATCCACTTCCCAGATCAATTTCGCCTTTGCCAGCTCGAAGGAAAGCGGGACCTGATCTGCAAATGTCCACTCCTGCGAGTAGTGGCGGTAAATCTTTTCCAACTGGGCAAGGTCGAAGTCGCAAAAGGCCAAAACGCCCGTGTTGATGTAAGGCTCGATGGGGGGCAAGCCGGCGTTGGTGTAGATCGTGCGCCGGAACTGCTCGACCGACGCAAACGGCCCCTCGACGCGATGGAAGGCATCCACGAGCACGGGATTTTCAAAAAAGGCGGAATGCCGCACCGCCCCCACTTTTCCCGAGGGAATTTCGTCGAAAATGTTGGGCGCCGCCTGGGCGTTGATGATGACGTCGGCATCCAGCCACAGGACGCGACTGTAGCCGCGAAGCTGCGGCAGGCGGCCGATCAGCAGCTTGTGCCAATTCGGCGCGCGGCTCAGCCCAAAATCGCTCTGGTCGATGAAATCAGGAACAACGAACAGATCCAGCCCATGCTTGGCGGCGTAGGCTTCCCAGTTGGGCTTGCAATGTTTCTCCCACAACTGGCGATATTTCTGGCCGATCACGATGCTGACCATCGCGCCTTGCATTGCCGAATTATCAGGGTCCGCCCAACCGGCCGCAAGCGAGGGTTAGCAGCCTGTGGCAAAAGTCCCGCGAGGCGATGCGCCGCGGCATTGGGCCGGGATCGAGGCGTCGAGACGAAGCAGTATTGACCCAAATACGAGCGAGTCTCGACAACGACGAGCCCGGCCCAAGGACGCAAGCAGCGACCGCGCGACTTTTGCCACAGGCTGCTAGAGCAGGCGCTGGGCGATTTGCACGGCGTTGGTGGCCGCGCCCTTGCGAACCTGGTCGCCGCTGACGAACAGATCGATCCCCCGCCCATCCTCGCGGCTGATGTCCTGGCGGATGCGACCCACCAGCACGTCGTCCTGCCCGCTGGCCTCCACCGGCATGGGGAAATAATTCTTCTCCGGATCATCCACGATCCTCACGCCCGGCGCACGGGCCAGTATTTCCCGCACCTGCTGCGGCGTCATCGGCCGCTCGAATTCCAGGTTGATCGCCTCGCTGTGCGCCCGCGGCACCGGCACGCGCACGCAGGTCGCGGTGATCATGAGTCGCGGATCGCCGAAAATCTTCCGCGTCTCGTTGACCATCTTGTTCTCTTCCTCGTTGTAGCCGTTGGGCGCGATCTTGCTGTTGTGGCTGAACAGGTTGTGCACGATCTGGTGCGGAAACAGGGCCCGCTCGATCTTGCCGCCGGCCGCGTACGCCTTGATCTGCTGCTCCAGCTCGCGCAGGCCCGCGGCGCCGGCGCCGCTGACCGCCTGATACGTGCTGACCACCATGCGCCGCACGCGGTTGGCCTTGTGCAACGGCCACACCGGCACGTTCATGATGATCGTGCTGCAATTGGGATTGGCGATCAGCCCGTTGTGCTTGTGGATCTGCTCGGGATTGACCTCCGGCACCACCAGAGGCACGCCCTCCTTCATGCGGAACGCCGAAGTGTTGTCGATGACGACCGCCCCGGCCTCCACGGCCGCGGGCGCAAACTCGCGGCTGACGGCGCCGCCGGCGGAGAAAAAGGCGATCTGAATTCCCTTGAAGCTGCCCTTGGTCAGCTCTTCGACGGTGTAGGAATTCCCGGCAAATTCGATCTTCCTGCCCGCGCTGCGCGCACTGGCCAGGAGGAGCAGGTTCTTGATGGGGAACCGCAGCTGGGCCAGGACGGTCAGGAATTCCTGACCCACGGCCCCGGTCGCGCCCACGATGGCCACGTTGACAGCCATGCCTCGCTCCAAAACAAATGCGAGAAAGTAGAAAGTAGAGAGGAGACCGGGGAGAGCGGGCTTCGACAAGCAGTGCCCGTTCGACTGCTGGGTCTTTTTCTGCCTGCTCTACTTTCTACTTACTACTGCTCTCCCCTCTAGTTGCCCCTATGGGGCAACTGGGCGATAAGGGATTCGAACCCCTGACTTCCACCTTGTAAGGGTGGCACTCTAGCCGCTGAGTTAATCGCCCGGGTTCTCCGGCCGCGCGGTGCCAACGCGTTGCAGGTTGCGCCAACGCGCGTCGCAAGCGACGCGGCTAAACCACAGGATTGTATCGGCAAAACGGCCGGCACACTATGTCGGACGCTCGGGCTTGGCTTGGCGGGTCATCAGGTCCGTCAGGGCGTCGATCGCATCCTTGCCCTCAAATAAGACCGCGTGCACGGCCTCGGTGATCGGCATCTCGACCTGGTAACGCCGGGATAGTTCGCGCACGGATTTGGTCGTGGGCACGCCCTCGGCGACGCTGTCCATGCCATCCAGAATGTCCTGCAATTTTCTGCCTTTGCCGATCTGCTCGCCGACGGTTCGGTTACGGCCTTCGGGGCTGACGCAGGTAGTGACCAAGTCGCCCAGGCCGGCCAGGCCGTGAAACGTGGATTCCAGCGCTCCCATGGCCACGCCCAGGCGGGTGATCTCCACCAAGCCGCGCGTGACTAGGGCGGCTTTGGCGTTGTTGCCGGCGGCCAGGCCGTCCAGGATTCCGGCCGCGATGGCGATGATGTTCTTGATGGCGCCGGCCAGCTCCACGCCGATCACATCCGTGTTGGTGTAGACGCGAAACCACTGCGTGGAAAAAGCCGACTGGACGCGTTGAACCAAGTCCGCGTCTTGCGACGCCGCCACGGCCGTGGCCGGAAGATATCGCGCCAATTCCGCGGCGATGTTGGGCCCGGACAACGCCGCCAACGCCCGTTTGCCCACGACGTCCTGGATAATCTGCGTGGGCCGCAAGAGCGTGTTGTTT
The DNA here is from genome assembly GCA_002311745.1 of Phycisphaerales bacterium UBA1161. Classification (GTDB taxonomy): domain Bacteria; phylum Planctomycetota; class Phycisphaerae; order Tepidisphaerales; family Tepidisphaeraceae; genus UBA1161. The sequence goes on from DBZL01000058.1 coordinate 7,548, forward strand.
TCGATCCCCTTGGCCACGGAAACGATGGGGATGCCGACCGGGGCGTGCGGCGCCAGGCGCTTCCAGACGCTGCGCATGTACTGCGTCGGCACCGCCGACAAAATCAGCGTGCAATCCGCAAAACAATCCGCGTCATCGGCGGTCAATCGCACGCCGCGCGGCAGTTTGACGCCCGGGAGGAACCGCTGGTTTTCGCGGTTCTGCATGAGCCGTTCGATGGACTCCTCAAACGCACTCCACAGGGTGACCTGGTGGCCGCCGGCGGTGAGCAGGATCGAGCAGACCGTGGCCATCGCCCCGTCGCCCACGATGGTCACGCGCTCGGACATGGGGTGGTATCTTAACGATATTCCGCCAAGTTATCCGCCAGACGCGCCGCGCTTTGCTCCAGGCCGCCGGGGCGATTGCGCGCCAGCCAACAATCGCGATGCACGCGGATGATTCGCTCCAGCTCGGCCGCCATGTCGCCCGTGGAGTCTTTGGCGCCGAGTTTCCAGCGTCCCTTGCGGCAGGCGTGTTTGAGCATGGCCGCGGCGTTGGCAAATTCGCCGCGGATCAATTCCGCATCAGCGCGCTGCATCTGAGATTGGCGCAATGGCTTGATGGCGTTGTCGATGGCCGCTTCGGCAGCATCCAAACCTTCGCGAGTGATGCCTTGCATCGGATCGTTCCGCGCTGCGCTGGGCACGAGAATGTCGAAAAGAACGGAGCGATTAGGCGCGGCCCGCCCGACGGCGCGGTAAACGTTTCCCAACTCGCAGGCCAGTTTCCCCGAGACGGCGGCCTGGTCGCAAAACACCTGCACGTCCAACGCCTGGGCCAGGGGCAGATCGCGATTGGCTTGCAGGCACCAACTCATGGCCGCCCCTGCGGCAATGCCGGCAAAACTCATCGGCCAATACTGCAGATGCCCAAAGTCCCCCCAGTCCGTGTTGAGATGCCCCAGGGCCCCGTGTTTCAAGCCCGCCTCGGCCGCAATCCGCTGATTGGCCAGCATGTTGTCGGTTCTGCCGGCGATGCTGCACCAACTGCTGGTGCCGGGACAGACGTAGAACGGCACACCGGACTGGCGCAACAGGCCCGCCTCGGCATCAAATGGATGATCCGCTTCGTAGCCCCAGTTCAGAGCGATCGCGCCAGGCGGAATCTGCGTGATCTGCTTGGCGTGATGCAAAATCACATCCGCCCAGAACATCATCTGGCGAGCGTGCGCCGACGCCAGCTCGCGCACTTTCTTGAGAAAATCGAGATAGACCGTCGCGACGCCGCGGGCTTGGCACTGATCCCGGCTGCGGCCTTGGCCAATGTCGAAAGTCTCATCACACCCGACGTTGAACAGCTTGCTGGAAAAATTCGGCAAAAGCTGGCTGTACAAATCGGCCAGCAAATCCAGGCTTCGCGGATCGGTCGGGCATAAGCTGAACGGCCCGGCGCAGCGGGAGCCGTCGGGCCTGTCCGATCCCTCGGGCGCTTCGGCCAGAGGCAGATAGCGCGCGTGTCTGAGCCAGCGATGCATGTGCCCCAGGCTGTTTTGGTTGGGGACCAAGTCGATGAACCGCGTTTGGCAGTACGCGTCGAGCTGGCGGATTTGCTCGCCGGTCATCGGGTCGGCATCCCGCCAAACCCCCTCGTGGCCGCGGTAGGCGAAGGTGTGTTCGGTGTAGAGCTGAAGCTGATTGACCTTCAGCTCCGCCAGCCAATCGACGATGCCCAGTAGCGTGTGCATCGTCGGCACCTTGTCGCGGCTGATGTCCAGCAGAAGGCCGCGGACGGCAAAATCCGGCCAGTCCTCGATCTCCACGCAAGGCAAGGTGTCGCCGAACTGCCGGCGAAGCTGTGCCAGCGTTTGCCGCCCGTAAAAAACGCCGTGGGCGTCGTGGCCGATGATTTGGACGCGGTCGGAGCTGATCGAGAGTCGGTACCCCTGTGGTTTGGCGATGGCCGGATCGACGACGACCTGCGGCGCAGCCGCACTCGTGCCGGTTCGCCGCTGCAATCGGCGCGGCATCGGCAGCAGGACGATGGAATCATGCCATGGCACCGATTATTCCTTCGATGCTTCCTCATCGTCGGGCGGAGATGGCGAAAACGTTTTGCCGCAGTGGCTGCACGTGCGGCGTGACTGGCCGCTGGCGGATACCAGCAAGCCTGCTCCAACCAGCGCCAGCGAGAGCATGATTCCGACGGGATGATCCGCCCCGAACGACCGGGCAGCGACCAGGATGGCACACAGGGCCGCGCCGACGATCATACTAAGCAGGCCCAGGCGCAGCCTTGGCCGATCACATGCGGTGCTGCCCGCCTGGCCGCAGCGCGGGCAGTGCTGTGCCACCAGGGCAGCAGCTTCGCGCTCCGCGCGACCGGTTTCGACGGCATCGAGAATTGCCCCGGCTTCCTGGGCTTGGGACTTGGGCACCAGCACGTCGGTGCTGGTCAGTCCGTACGCGTATGCTCCGAATGCCGTGTGCATGAATTGACCGGCGACCTGGGCACCGATGCCCTCGTTTTGCAGCATTATGGCGGCCAGCTCGGCCTCCGTGGCCGAACTAAAGTGGCGAACCACCACCAACGACGTCTCGCCCAGGACGGAGTAATCGAGAATGGGGGGATGCCCTGGCGAGGATGGATGCGAAGGTTTTTCGTCGGCGGCCATCAACGCACCGTGCGGCCCTTTCGGAGGCGCTCAGCATAACAAAAAGCGGCGCCGACCGATGGGTAGGCGCCGCTTCGATGAATCAAAGGCCGCGATTTTTTACGCTGCGCGGTCGCTGCCGCCGCTCTGATACTCGTAGTAGGTGCGGATGTTGCGGCCGTAATAGCCGCCGCCCTGGGCACGCACGGCGTTGAGCACGATGCCCAGATGCTCGGCCTTGACCTGCCGCAGGCTATCGCGCATGCGGCTGAGCACGCCACGGCTGTTGGCACGGGCCCGCACCACGGTGACCACGCCATCCACACGCGGGGCCAGCGCCACGGTCTCCGAAACGAACAGCAGCGGGCCACTGTCGAAGATCACGTGATCGAATTCTTCCAACGCGCGCTCGATGAAGTCGATCAGGAGCTGGCTCTCGAGCAGTTCCGTGGCGTTGGTGGGCTTGGGCCCGCAGGGCAGGACGTACAGGTTGGGCACCTGCGTCTCCTGCACGGTGCTTTCGAATAAATCCAGGCTGTTGAGCACGTCCGCGAAGCCCTGCTCGTTGGAGAGGTTGAAGATACGGTGCAGCTCCGGGCGGCGGAAGTTGGCGTCGACCAGGAGGATGCGCCGCCCGTTGAGGGCCAGGCCGCTGGCCAGGTTGCAGGCGATGGTGGATTTGCCGTCGGACGGCGACGGGCTGGTGATCAGGATGCTGCGCGTGGTGTCCAATGACGAGCTGTGCTGCAAGCGCGTGCGCACCTGGCGGAGCTGCTCGGCCATCATCGAGTGCGGAGCTTCGAAGATCACCACCGGTAGCCGCGCCCCGGCCGACTGCGGATCGTCGTCCTCGTGCGGGATCATGCCCAGCACGTTCATGTTGCCCACGCGGCTGATGTCGCGCGGCGAACGGATCGACGTGTCCAGCAGCTCACGCAGGAACGCGATGCCCAGGGCAATGACCAGACCCAGCGCGATCGTCAGGGGCATGATCACTTTCAGTTGGGGGAAGCTGGGCTGCTCGGGCCGCTCCGGCCGCGCCGCCCAATCCACGCCGCTGAAATCGTGCTTGACCGCGTAGCTGTCGATCTGGCTCAACTGGTCGTTGATCAGCCGGATTTTGGCCTCGTAGCCTTCCTTTTCGCTCTGCTTTTCCAGAAGGTCGGTCATGACGTCGGTGAGGTGGGCCATGTCGCCCTTGAGGGCCTCGATGCGCTTGCTCATCTGGTCCAGGGAGCGCTGCGCCAGGGAGGCTTTTTCGCCGGTTTCCTCCAGGATCTCCATGCGGCATCGCGTCTGGGCACCGGCCTTGGCCATGGCCAGCTTGCCTTCCAACAATTTCTGGCGGGCTTGGAGCTCCTTGACGGAGTTGTGCTCAGGCCCCAGGTTTTCCAGGGCCTCGCTGGTGGCCAGTTCCAGGGCGTTGACCAACTGACGGTACATCGCCACCTCCGGATCGGCGGCGATCAAGGCCGCGACCTTGGGAGGATCCTGGTTGGCGTCGATTTGCCGCCTGAGGCTGGCCAGGGCGTCGTTGGCCGCATCCAGTTCCAGTTGCTGCGCCAAGGAGCTTTGCAGAAGCTGCGACAACTCCATGTCCTTGGCGCTGATCTTGTTCATCGTGCCCGAAACGCCGTTGGAGTTCAGCTCCGATTCCTTGTCGGCGATTTCACCGTTGACGGCCTTGAGGCTCATTTCCTCCTTGACCAGACGGCCCTCAAGGTCGCGATGGCGGTCGTATTCCTTGTTCTGATTGATTTCTTTCTGGTTCTTTATGTACTGCTCCGCAATCGCTGTGACGATGACTTGACAGGAGTTGGGATCGTTGTAGGTCATCGAGACGCGCAGCAACCTGGACTCAGGCTGGATGGCCACCTCCAAGTTGTCCCGAAGATCTTGCTTGGCCTCCTGAATGCTGCGGAAATCGCGGAACCACGCGGTGGTTCGGATTTCGCTGTCAGGGTTCTGAAGCACCTGGGTGACCAAGGAAGCATCGCGCAGCAGTACGGCGTGCGTCTTCAGATCCGTGGTCAGATCGCTGGGGGCTATGGTGGCGATGGGCGACAGCAGGTCCGCCGTCTCGGGGGTAACCACCTGCAAAACTCCCGTGGCCGTGTAGCGGGAATGGTACAGCTTCAGCCAGTAATTCAGTCCGTAGCCGCTGGCGGCACCGACCACCACCATGAGGATGATCAACCACATATTGGAACGGATCACTCGCCAAACGTCGGCGCCGGTCATTTGCGAACCGACTTGCACCTGGGCAACCATTCCGCCGGACGGCATCACCGGCCCCCCGGGGATCGTCAAAGGCCCAGATGGCGCAGGACGCGGCAAGCGCAGCGGAGTGGTCTGAGGCAACGTCGTCATAGCACCTCTCCTCCCGACGCAAACACCTTCGGCGCGACGGAGCTAATCGGGATACACGGAATCACCCACGGTCGGCGCAACTCGTAACCGTTGAGCATATTATTCACCATACTACGGCCGGCATACAAGTTTTTTCTTCTTCTTTGCAATTTCGCGATAGCCAGTTATGGGACCTTAGTCTCCTGTTTGGCCTTTATCATCTCATCACATCGGGCATCCAAGTCCTTCAGCTTAGTCTGAAGTTGAGTGTCCTGCTCCTGTTGGGGGAGCTTACCTAACAAATCCATACCCAGTCTAGCCTGTTTCTTGGCATCGGCTGGGTACTGCAGCCGTAAGTAACCTTCTCCCAGATGTAAATACTCTTCAGGCGATACTTTAGTTTCAAGCGCTCGATTAATTAATTCGACACCCTGTGCCGGCGATCCGGACAGAATCAGCAGCCATCCCCTTGTGTCCAAGACACTTGGGTCGGTTCGGCCGGTCTGCGATACCAGGTCCATGGCCCTTTGAGCGTACTGAAGTCCTTCCTGCACTCGCGGTGGGGAATAGCTATCGACCATCAGCCAAGCCAGGTTATTCAGGGCGTCGACGCTATTGGGGTCCAGTTTCAGCCATCGTTGCAAGGCGTCGTACGCCTTATCCACCAGCGGATGTGGCTTAACCGTCTGATAAAGCTGAGCGGCGGTGGTGTAGACGGCCAGTTGTTCGGGGCGGCTGAGCCGATCGGCGCCCGCGATAACGTCCTGGATGGTGGCCAGGGCAGCGGCCTCGTCTCCCTTGCGGTGATAGAGCAACGTCAAGGTCAGCTTGGCCGTGGGCCGGTCTTTGGTATAGGGGGAAATGGCGCTGATCGCCTGATCGATGCTAATTTCGTGGGCGATGGCTTGCGCCACGCGATTCAGGGCCGTCGGATCACCGGCGGTGGCCGCCGTAGCCATCGACTTGCTGGTATCGTCAATCGCCGAGGCCGAATCGCCCAGATGTTGCTCGGCGACTCCGCGATCCAATAGCGCCCACCAACTGGATTTAAGTTTTTCCTCGAGCCGTGCGGTCTGATCCATCACGTCCGGATACCGACCGGCTCTGAGAAGCAGATCCACATGGGTCTGGATCAGCACCGGGTTTTTCGGGTCCAGGCTCAGGGCCAGGTCGCTTTTGGCCAAGGCGGCCGGCAAATCATTCATGTCTCCCAGCACGACCGCTTCGCTTTGGAAAATATCCGGGTCCTTGTCAAACGGAGGCTTGGACTCCACTTCCTGAAGCAAGCGAAGCGCCTGCGTCAATCGGGGATGCGGGCCGGAACCATAAATCTGCACGAGCATAATGCGCGCCGTCTTGTTGGCCGGCTCGGCGTACAGGGCCGATTGCAGTTCGTCGGCCGCTTCGTCGGGCATGTCCAAGCGTATGTACACGGCGGCCATTTGGAGTCGGATTTGGGTATTGTCCGGCGCGACCTGACGCAGATGCTTCAGATCCTCCAGCGCACCGGTGGTATCCGGCGGATCGACGCGCAGGCGCGACCAGGCGCGGCAATACAGCGCATTGACATTGCCCGGCTCCAACGCCAGGGCCTGGCTGGCACGGTCCATCGCCGCCGCAAATTGCTCACGGTCGAGCAACATCTTGGCCCATATCGACAGCAGCCGCGCGCTATCGGGCGGGTGCTGCTCCAGGTCCGCCTTCAGTTGCGCCTCGGCATCCTTGAATCGACCGGCCACCAGCAGCACGGTGATGACCTTCTCCCGCACGTCCGGCCTGTCGGCGTTGACCGCTCTGAGCAGCTGCAGGGCCTCATCGAATTTCTTGTGCTCCGTCCACAAGCTAGCCAACGCCAGTTGCAGGTCCACGCGGTAGTCGGAGCGCACCAAGGCGGTGCGCAACTGACTCTCGGCGGCATCCTTCTGTCCCACGGACTCGTAAAGTTCCGACAGCTTCATATGAGGCTCGGGGCGCAGGCGCCACGCATCGCGCTTCGCCCAAGTCAGCAAAACCAGCTCGGCATCGCCGGGCTCGCCCAGCGCCTCGGTGGCATTGGCCATTTCGAGGTACAGCGAGGCCTCGTCCGGCCATTGGCCCACGACACTGCCCATCATGTTGACGGACTGCTGCAGCAACCTGACCGCCTCGTCGTGCTGACCGTTGGCATTCAACATCTTGGCGGCCCGGATGTAGAGGCTCCCCAGCGCCGCGTAAAGCCCGGGGGAATCCGGCGAACGCCGGATCTCCTGCTGCAACACGGCAATGGCGTCGGCGACATTGCCGTACCTGAGCTGGTGCGTTATCAACAGGTCGCGCAGAGCCGCGTTGTCCGGCAGCTTCGCCAGAGCCTCGTTAATATATCGCAGGGCTTCGCTGGGCTTGTGCAGGGCGTATAGGCAGGAAATCAGCCCATTGTAGGCGTCAAAATTGTTCGCCTGCCTTTCCAGCGCCGCGCCGTATTGCGCCATCGCCAGGTCGTACGAGCCTTGTGCCTGCAAGGCATCGCCCAGCGCGACCCAACTGAACGCGAACTCCGGCTTGTCCTGCGTCAATTGCCGCGCAATGTCCAGGGCCAAGCGGACATCGCCGCGGGAGCGCGCCATCAGGTACTGGCAGACCTTGCCGTCCGCCTTGTCGTAGTTCACGCTGGCCAACTTCGGAACGTACGGCGCCGCCTTATCCAAGCGGCCGTTGTGCAGGTAAAACAAGAACAGCGCGTTCCACACACGCGGATTGTCCGGCGCCGCCTGTTCCGCCGCCTTCAGATGTTGTTCGCTGCCGACCAGGTCGCTGCGTTGTTGCGCGATGCCGGCCAGTTCCAATTCCCGCTGCACCGGATCCGGTTCCTGCTTGGCCAATTCTTCGCGAAGATGCTCGATGATCTTGGGATCTTCGCCCTTGATCGACGGAATCAGCAGCTTGAGATCCTTGCTATCCGGGTTGGCGGCCACGCCGCGCGTGGCTGCTGCCAGAGCCAGGTCCTTTTTCCCCTGCTGCATGTAGATGATCGCCAAGGTGCGGAACGCCATCACGTCCTTGGGATCGACCGCCACTTTGGCGTTGAGCAGACGGAGGGCCTCGTCCCAGTCACTCATCGTGACCGCCACGCGTGCTTTCAGCCCGATCTCCGCCGCCGTGCTCTCTTTCAATTGCACGTAGTACTTCTTGAGCTCGGCCCTGTTGTGCTCGACGTCGGTGGCCAAGACCTGGATGTGCAGCAGCACCAAATCCGGATCGTCGGGAGCCTGGCGGTCCAGCACTTCCAATTGCGCGGCGGCCTGCTCGGGAGCACTGGCGATCAGCAAACGGGCATAGAATTTGCGCTGTGCCGCGTCCAGAGGATTGCGTTGCACCACATCCGACATCAGGGTGATGGCCCGCGCCGCCTGGTTGGAGTTGGCGTACGCCAGGGCCAGGTAATACAACAGCAAACCGTCGTGCGACGCGTTTTGGTTGTTGGCGATCAGCGGGCTGACCGTTTGAATGGTCTCGACGTACTTGCCCATCACCACCAGGAAGCGCACCTGCAGGGCACGCACCTCCAGCGGAACGTTGCTGCCCATCGCGGTCAGCAACTTGTCCACCGAGGCCTCTATTTCCTCCTCCAAGCGCCGTTTGTCCGCCTCGTTGGTCGTCTCCAGATAGTCGCTCATGCGCAGATGCGCCAACTCCAACATCAAGAGGGCGCGAAGCCCGACGATGTGATTGGGATCGTCGCGCAGAGAAGCGAGCATGGACTGCAGCATCTGCTCGCCCTCCGGGCGTGTTTTGGCGGAGCGGCCCAGGAGTCCGGCCAGTCGCACGCGGGCGGTCGCATCGTCAGGCAGGAGTCGGTAGATTTGCATCGCCTTCTCCGGATCGTTATGCCGGATGGCCATCTCCGCCGCCATTTTGGTGATCGTTGCGTACTGGCCCGGATCGGACGGCTTCACCAGCGCCCGCGCGCGATCCATTTCCGCCAGCGCGCGCTTCAGATACTTCGCACCATTGGCCGGATCCGATTGATCCATCTGTGAAAGCAGTTCCAAAACCTCGGAGAAGTGGTAATGCATCAGGGCGTTGGAATCCTGAGGTCCGGGCGTGGACCGGCCCAGGAGCTTCTCGAAGGCATCCAGGGCTTCAGCATAAGCGGCGGTCGCCTCCGGCGGCTGCTCTCGCGAGGCACTTTGACGGGTCAATTCCTGGCCTTGTTGAATCTTGGCCCTGGCCAGGTAATAGGGCAAATCCGAATCTGCCGGAATCTGACGCATCAACGCCCGAAGATCCGAAAGGGCGCGAACCACCTCCGCCTGGTCCGTTTCCAGTCCCGCCAACCACTTTTGCACCACCAGTTCCGGCGGCAGCGCCGCCCAGCGCGGATTATTAGGCTCCAATTCATGGGCGCGCTGCGCATAGTGAATCAGATCCTGGTAAATCCGCGCCCTGGGATTGAACTGCACGTACATTTGGTACGCTTCGAGCAGCTTCTCCACCGCGGGCATATAATTCGGATCGATCTCCAGGGCGCGTTGATAGGCTTGAAATTCCTGGGCGTACTTGTCCTGATCGGTCGCTCCCAGCGCGTGCAGCGCCCTGCCCAACTGCATCTGCGTGTCGACGTCGCGCGAATTCAGCCGCGCCGCCTTGGAAAAATCAAAGACGGCATCGTTCCACCTCTGGTCGCGGATCGCCTCCCTGCCGCGCTGGATGTAGGTGTCGGCGTGTTCCCGGATCAGCAACAGCTGGGCCACCACCACGGCCGCCACGACCCCGACCACCACCATGCACAGGATCGCTACAAAACGGGTATTGACGCGCCGTGCCATGAATGAAGTCCTATCCGCGATGGGTCGCGACACGCAGGCCCGCGCCCCGGGGCGATATCTCCCTACTCACTCAGACGCCAACCCCTCCAAAGTTGCTGTTGCCCCGCCGGTTTTACGAGTGGGCCTTGATCACCTTCGCCCAGTCCGGTAAACACTTTTCTATCTGCGGCTTAGCGACGGAAAGCAGACGACACATCGATTCGCTGGCCACCTTCGTATCATTCCCTATCGTCATAAGCTCTATCTTCGCGTAATACCCGTAGCGTTGGGTCAGACTCTGCAGTTCCTGACGTACGGCTAACGGGTCGCTCTGGTATTTGCCGTTGACCTGGAACACGTACGCCACGCATTTGGGCGCCAGTCCCGCTCCGGTTTGGTCCTCAAAACTGATGAATCTCACCTGCAGCGGCTGGCTCTGGCCCGATCCCTCGGGAGCCATATCCCAGATGGGGATTTCGTAGGACGAAGGCTCATAACCATCGGCGATGTAGCAACGGTCGGGAATGTGCGCCACCGTGTCCACCAACCCAGTGTAATAGGTCACCCCCATGTTCACGACGCCCGTGGTGTAGCGCATCTGCATCGCCAGGACCAGCTTTTTCCGCTCCTGCGGCGTCTTGCCGTTCAAGGCATCGCGGATCATGGCCACCCGCCGATCGAACGAGGCGCCGTTAAACTCCGATCGCATCTCGGCGATTTGCTGGTCCAACTCCGGCGACGCACCGGTCTTGTCGGCCGACGGATGCGATTGCTGCATGATCAACGCCAGCAGATCAGCGCCTCGCAGATCCACGTCGATGTAATCGCGGAACACGTATTTGTCCGTCCCCAGCACGTCCTGGATCTCCTTGTCCAGCTTTTCATCCTCGGAGACCTGCATCCAGTTCCCCATCACCAGCGGCATCTCGCGGAAGTCCCGAGGCTGCGGCACGGCCTCCTTCTTGAAATACAGACGCAGCGCCTGCGTGGCGGTGTTGAGGGTCACCGCCGCTAACAGCAGGATGACCGCCACGATCAAAAAGGCCGGCCGCGACAGGGCTTTGCGAATCGGCGAATTGCTGCTCATACGGCCTCCCGTTTGGGATTAGCGGGCGCAGGCGCCGACGCCGGCTTTGCAGGCGGCTGCACCGCTGGATCCGCAGCGTCGTCAACACCCGCTGCCCGCGGATGCAGCGGCTTGGCCGCCGGCGCCTTGTACAGACGCGGAGCCAGGTGCATAACCGGCGGTGGCGGTGGAAAGGCAACGCCCTGCCCCCACGCGGTGGACGCACGGCTGGGCTTGGCTCCCGTCCCAGGCTTCGGATGCATCGTGCCGGACCTCGGCGCCGTCGCGGGCTTGGGCGTTGCCGCCGCCTTGGGTATCGGAGCTTTTGGCACCGCTGCCAGCGGCCGTGGCCCGCCGGGCGCGACGTTCCGGGCGGCTAATGCCGCGCCACGGAGCGTCGACCGCAGCGGCGCTACCGCCACCGGCGCAGGCGCCGCGGCGCGACGAATCATCCGCAATCCACCACGCCGCCCGCCCGCTTCCTCCAAAAAGATCTGATCCAAAATCCATCCCACCAACAAAATCAGCAAAAATGCCGGGATCAGCATGATCATCCCCACGAATTGGTGGGCGAAGTTCTCGGACAATTGCTGGCTCACGTAGTGGTCCAACAAGCCTTGCCCTGACACCCGCATCACGTTGCAGAAAATGGCGATGGGGATGGCCGACAGCGTCACCAGAGTTTTCTGCCAAAAAGGCCGATGGGACAGAAACGCCACCGCCGCGCCCACGGAAATAAACGTCATGAGCGAACGCAAGCCGGCACAGGCTTCGGCGACGTTCAGGGTGCGCGTGACCCCACCATGGCCGGCAATGAAGATTTTGGTTCCCCCCGCCGAGGCCTCCACGCCGGTCAACTGCAAGGCTCGAACGGCCACCCTGGCGGCCAGTTGTTGCAGCGGCCCGGCGATGCGGCTGTACATCAACGCCGGCCAGGGAATGGCGCAAACCAGAAACAGCACCGGAAACCACGCCGTTCGCATCACGCCCCATCCGGACAGCGCCAGCACCACCCCAAACAACGTCACGACCATCCCGAAATCCTTCACAAAATCGTTCTGGCCAGGATAGATGCCGTAACCGTACAAGGCGATGCCGAAGACCACGATGAATCCACCAAACCAGCCGGCCGAATGCTCCCTGGCCTTTTGCAGCAGCGGTCCGTTGCTTTGCCACAGAATGTAGGCCAACGTGGCCACCGCCAGGGCGGCCACTGCGACCGCGGCAGGATGAAAGACGTTGCGGGCCACCTCCCTCAGCAGCACCAGCGGCAACAGGAGCGCCAGCAGCAACATCCCCCACACACGCAGCGCCGCCGCACGGGCGGTCATCGCCGGCGCTGGACCGGGATTCAGCAGCTTTTCTCGGTTTACGTAGAGGTAATACAGCCCGATGATGGGCACGCCGATGGCGTGGCCCCAGTTGGCTTCGCCATTAAACGGATTGGTCTTATCCCAAAGCCGCCGGAGGTTCGGCCAGAACAGACACACAAACAACGCCGCCACCACGGCGATTTCTATCCATGCCGTCTGAGCAATACCCCACAGCAGCGGCCGCTCCGAATCGACCGCCACCGGCGCGGTATCGCCGCCGCCATGGCCCGAGGAGTCATTGGTCTGTGGGTCACTCATGGAAAAACATCGGCTGGATTCGCGCAGCCGGGCCTCCGGAACCGGCTGGACGAAAACGTCATGTGTTCCTGCCTACGGCCACAACAGCCGGCGGCCTTGCAGCCCCGGCCGATCCGACCCGTCGCCGCCCGCTGTTGTTACGGGCGCCCGGTCCATCGGTTCACCGCCCGGCCCGATCACGCTACGGCGCCAACACCGCGCCGCTCAAAACCCGCTGCTCTGGGGGCTGAAATCGCGGTCGTACAGGAACCCAAAACCGTAGGTGAACCGGAACGAGTTCCGCACCGCCGCAACGAACGGAGCAATAAAGTCGGTGCCGACGAACACGATGTCGTTGGGCTTCAGGTAAATGTCCGGCTGCTGACCGGCCCAGATCTTGCTTATGTTGATGCGTACGAACACTTCCTTATTGGTTCCGATCCGCCGAATGATCTCGGAGCGTCGGGGCACGCCAAAATCGTCCGCGCCGCCGGCGGCGCCCCAAGCCTGCTTGATCGTCACCTTGGTGCCCGCCAGGCTGAACACTCCGGGCCGCGCCGAGTGCCCTGCCATGTAATAAAAGCCGGTCTGCGGATCGGGCACGATGATCATGTCGCCAGGCCGAATCACAATATTGTATTTCAACTGTCCGTATTGCCGCAGTTGATCGATCGGCACGCGGATCACCCGCAGCTCCGACGGTTCTTTGAGGCTGTTGAATTGAAACGCCGTCGAGGGTTCCGGCGAGGGCAGCGCTTCCGGAGTGGGCGCGGCCGCCGGACCGGGAGATGCCGGCCGGGCCGGGGCGGGGGCGGGCTGTCCCTCGATCACCCCCGATGCCCCTTCATCCGACCCCGGAGCCAAGAGACCGCCGTTGTTCGGCGAGGGCTGATCCATCAGCATGGCGCGACGCTCCGGCGGTCCGCCCGCCCGCGATTGCGGCGCCAGCAATTCCCCCGGCGCGGTCGTGGGCAGGCTCGGGTTCGGCGACGGTTGCGTCGCGGGCAACACCGGCGGCACCGCCGGCGTTTCCGAACTGACCTTGCGAATCACGTACGCGTAATCGGCCCCAATCGCCGCCGCAGGCGCATGCGCCGCCACCATCACGTCCAACATCCGATAATCCGGCCGCGTAATCTGGTATTCCCCGACAGAGCCCACGTTGCCTTGAATGCTGTAGGTCCGCGCCCGCGCCTCGGCCACCGTCGCCGACACCCGCGCGTTCTTGATCAGCCTGGCCTCCTGGTACGCGTTGCTGACGACCTGCTCCAACTCACGCTCGGTCAACCCCTCGGCTTTCACCGGCGAGATGAACGGTAGGCTGACCATCCCCGTTTCGCTGACCCGCACCAGCTTCACCGCCTCCCCGGTCCCTTCCCCGTATAAATCGAAGATCGACACGCTGACGGTGTCGTTCTTGCCCATGCGGTAATCCGAAATATCCGGCACCAAGTCCTGCGGCCGAACGTCCACCGCCTGGCTGTACGCCGTGTCCGGCTCCTCCACGCTGGGGTCCAGCGTGTCCAAGATCGGCACGACCAACGGCTTGGAGTCCTTGCCCAATACCTTGGGTTCGCTAGCGTTGATGAAGTCGTTCCATTCGCATCCCGTCAGCAGGCAGCTCAAGGCCAAACACGCCAGTCCCCGAAGGACCCAGCCCGTTGGCGACTCCCGGCAGATTCCCGATTGCAAGATGCGCTCCTTTCATCTGATCGCAGACCAAGATCGCCTGTATCGCCGTGGCGAAAATCCGCCCCTTTCCCGCCTCTCCAATCGCCGCAACACAGGGTTATAAACGCAGACCGCAGGGCTATATTAAAGAAAAAACCCCGCTTGGCAACCACTTAACCGTCTTTGGCGTAACCTCTTGGCCCACATTCTCAACCCTGCTAGTTCATCGGGATTCTCTGGCCTGCCTTTACACGCAACGCCCTTTGGGAGCGGTTATCAGACGCCCTGGGCAATGCCTCTCAACTCAGTCTGCGCAGTTGGCGCTTGGGCATCGACCCTGATGGGGTCCGCCGTTGAATCTTCATGGCTTGGCCGGGCAAATGTTTCAGCAAAAAAGCGGGCCGATCGCTCCGCCGCCCGCGCTGGTAGTCTTCCCATATCACCCCCGCCAATTCCCCGGCATTCTGACCCAATTCCTCCACCAAAAACTCGAACACCAACTCCGCCAAGCGGGCTAGGGCAATCCCGTGACTGGTGCCGATGCGGCCGAACAACCACTGGCTGAACCGCAAAAAACCGAAAAACGGCGAGCCCGCTGCCCACAATCGCGGCGTCGTTCGCACGAAATTGCCGCTGTTGGCCACCAAATCCCAATACCGGGCAAATCGCCGCAGCTCCTGCATCGTGCGAAAATCGATGGTTTTGGTCTGCAAAACCTCGTACGGCGGATTGGGGCTGTACACCATCCCCCACGCCTGATCGTGACGCACGATCGGCGTGCCGCGCAACCGCTTCAGCAGACCCACCTGGATTTCCTGCGGACCCAGACCCACCAGGCGATCGAATCCCGCCGCAAAACTTGCCAGGTCCTCTCCCGGCAGAGCGGCGATCAAATCCGCGTGCACGTGCACTCCCGTGTTCTGCCGCAAATAACGCAGGTTATCGCACAGGCGCTGCTCATCCTGACGCCGGCTGATCCGCGCCGATACCTCCGCGTTGAACGTCTGGATTCCCACCTCAAACTGCAGCATCCCCGGCGGAAACCGGCAGATGATCTGTCGCAGCTCTTGGGGCAGGCGGTCCGGGATCATCTCAAAATGCAAAAACAGGCCGGGCCGCTGCCGCTGCAGGAAAAACTCCATGATCGCCCCGCCGATCTTCACATCGAGATTGAACGTGCGATCGACGAACTTGAACCGCCGCACGCCCCGCTCCAGCAGCCGCTGCATCGCCGGCAAAAACCGCTCCAGCGGCACGTTCCGCACCGGGATGTCCAGCGACGACAGGCAAAACTCGCAGGAAAACGGACAACCGCGCGACGCTTCCACGTAAATCACCCGATGGGCCACGTCGCGGTCATCGTAAAAATCGTACGGAAGAACCAGTTGCGAAAAATCCGGCAGCGGGGCGGCGATCACGCGCTGCTCCGGCCGACCGCCTTCAAGCAGTTGACCGCACAAATCCGCAAACGCCAGATCCGCCTCCCCCGTGATCACGTAATCCGCCAGCCGGCAAATCTCCTGCTGATCCGTTTCGTAACTGACCTCCGGCCCGCCCAAGACGACCAGCACCTCCGGCCGCAGCCGCTTCAACTCCGCCACCACCGCCGTTGCCAGCGTCGTGTTCCAGATGTACACGCCGATCCCGACGATCTTTGGATTTTCGGCCAAAATCGCTTCGACGACGTCCAGCGGCCGATGGTGAATGTCGAATTCCAGCAGTCGCGTTCGCTGTTGTAGGGCTCCCAGATTGGCCAGAAGATAGCGCAGCCCGAACGCCGCATGGGCGTAGCGCGCGTTGAGGGTTGTCAGCACGATGTCGGCCACGGCTCATCCTGCCCGTTGGCACATGCCCGGTTTCTTGCGTCTCCCAGTATACGCACCTCCGCCCGAAGGGATTAGAATCCTCCCGTGCGTGCCAAGCGCTGGAAGATACAGCCGCCCCATCCCGCCGCCGCAGAACTGGCCGGCCAGCTCAAGATCTCCCCGCTGATCGCCCAGGCTTTGCTCAGCCGCGGCATTTGCCGGGCGGAAGACGCCCGCGCGTTTCTTCGCCCCAGCCTGTTGGCCCTGGCCGACCCGGCCCTTCTGCCCGGCCTGAGTCGCGCCGCCCAACGCATCGCCCAGGCCATCCGCGATCAACAAAAAATCGTCATCTACGGCGACTACGACGTCGACGGCATCACCGCCACCGCCATCCTCTGGCACGCCATCACCCTCTTGGGCGCTGCGCCCCAGGTCTACATCCCGCATCGCATCGACGAAGGCTACGGCGTCAACGCCGATGCGCTCAATCAGCTGATCGACGGCGGCGCGCAGCTCATCATCACCGTGGACTGCGGCATCACCGCCGTCGAACCGGCCGCCATCGCCCGTGACCGCGGCGTCGATCTGATCGTCACCGATCACCACGACTGGCGCACCGGTCCCGATGGCGCGCCCGTCCTGCCCGATTGCTGCGCCGTGGTGCATCCGCGTCTGCCCGCCCAGCCCCCGTATCCGAATCCCGCCCTCAGCGGCGCCGGCGTCGCCTTCAAATTGGCTTGGGGTATCGGGCAATACGCAGGCTCTGCCACCGGAACCGCCCGCGTCAGCCAATCGTTCCGCGATTTCCTGCTTGAGGCCACCGCTCTGGCCGCCCTGGGCACCATCGCCGATGTCGTGCCCCTGGTCGGCGAGAATCGCGTGCTGGCCCATTTCGGCTTGGGCGGTTTGAAGGAAACTCGCCTGGTCGGACTGCGCGCCTTGATCGACTCAGCGGGTCTGGGCGGCCGCACCCTGGACAGTTATCACGTTGGTTTTCTGCTGGCCCCGCGCCTCAACGCCTGCGGGCGCCTCGGGCACGCGGCGCTGGCCGTGGAAATGCTCACCACCGCCGGCGAAAGCCGCACACGCGAGATCGCCAGCTACCTGGACGAGCAAAACCGCGCGCGCCAGGTCGTCGAAAAAGAGATTCTCGATCAGGCCCTTGCCCAGATCGATGCCAACGGCTGGTCGGACGATCGCCATCGCGGCCTGGTCCTGGACGCCGAGGGCTGGCACGCCGGCGTCATCGGCATCGTCGCATCACGCATCGTTGATCGCTTTCGCAGACCCACCGTCCTGATCGCCACGGCCTCCGGCCAGGGCCACGGCAGCGCACGCTCCATCGCCGGATTCCATCTGGCCCGCGCCCTGGAATCGTGCCGGCAATTTCTGTTGGCCTACGGCGGACACGAAATGGCCGCCGGGCTCCGCCTCGATGCCGCGCGCATCGGCGATTTCCGTGACGCGTTTTGCCAACTCGCCAACGCCTCGGTCACCGCCGAGATGCTCGTTCCACAGCTTTGCCTGGAATGCGTCGCCGAGCTGACGCAGATGACCGAAGCCGTGGTCAGCGACTTGCACCGCCTGGGTCCGTTCGGCCACGGCAATCCCAAACCCCTGCTGTGCGTGAGGAACGTCGCCATCGCCGCCCCGCCCCGACGCGTCGGAAAAACCGGCGATCATCTTCAACTGCTGGTCAAGCAGGGCCAGCGCATGATGAAATGCATCGCCTTCGGCCACGGCGAGCTGATCGACCGCCTGGCCCCCGGCACCACCGTCGACCTGGCCGTCCAGCCGTGCATCAACGAATTCAACGGCTCCAAAAACGTCGAGTTGGAGATCCGCGACGTGCAGTTCGCCACCCTGGCCTGACTTTCAGCCGAAATCGTGCCCTTTACCCATTGGCCTGGGAGCCGTTGTATGGCACAATTACGCGAAACATTCCAGGAGGCTTTTGGTGAAGAGCATTTCGCATCGGTGGACCGTCTTGGTGGCCACGGTGACCGCGGGATTCTTGACCGGCGCTGTCCGCGCCGCCGAAAGCCCCGTCACGCCGTTCCTCAATGCACAGACGAACGCCGTCATCTACGTCGATGCCTCCGCGATTGATGTGGATGCCATCAGCGCCTGGCAGCAGAAACTGATGGCCACCGCCGCGGCCAATCAGCCGGACCAGCAGCGCCAAAGCCAGCGCGCCGAGCAAGCGTTGAACAAGGCCAAGCAATGGATCGGCGACTTCAAGCAGGCCGGCGGCAAGGACCTGTACGCCGTCGCGCAGCTCAACGGGCTGTTCATGGGTCAGCCGGGCGAAATCGTCGTGCCTCTGGGCCCCGGCGCCAACGCAGATGCCCTGGCCAAGGTGTTCGTCCCGGCGGAGGGCGCTGCGGACCAGCCGCCTCCCGATCCCAATGACCCCAACGCCCCGCCGCAACGCTTCCGCCGTCCCGTCGGCGCCACTGCGGTCATCGGGTCGTCCCTGGTCTATTCCACCAGCACGATGGTCCAGGGCCTCAAGACCGCCCAGCCCCAGCCGCGCCAGGATTTGACCGACGCCCTGGCCGCGGGCGATGCGCCCATCCGCATCGTTTTTTCACCCACTTCGCTGAAGAATACTCCGTTCCTGCGTGCCATGGCGATGCGCGGCGGCGCCGGCGGACCCCCCGGCGCAGGCGGGCCCGGGGCGCCGGGCGCACCGCATAACGCCGGCGCGTTCCAAGACCCGCAGTGGGACAACGTCACCTGGGGCGCGGTCCTGATCACCCTGCCGCCAAACGAATCAGCCCAGACGGTCTTCCAATGCAAAGACAATGATTCGGCCAACGCCCTGGCCACCCTCCTCCGCCAAAAGATCCAGGACATGAAGAACGATCCGCAGGCACAACAGACCTACGGCGCAGACCTGGACAAGGTCACCGATGCCATGGCCCCAGTTATCGACGGCGCCAAAGTCACCGTGAATATCGACCAGAAGACGGTGGACGTGATGGCCTCGCGCATGGCGAGCATGCGAATGAACAATCTTCCCGGCGGCCGCCGTAACCGTCCCGGCGCCATGCCCCCCGGCGCGCCGGAAAATCCCGATAACAACGGCGGCATGTAACCCCCTACGTCATGTCGCTGCGATCTCTCATTGCGACGGGCACGAAGCTCTGGCTCGATTCCATCGAGCCGCAGCTTGTCCGCAAGAACTTCGCCCTGGGCGCCACCGGCGCCACCTCCAACCCCATCATCATCTCCGACATCCTCAAGAGCGGCTCGCAGGATGAGCCGATGAGTTCCATGATGGATGAAGGTCACGACGACCAGGCGGTGGCCTGGGCCATGACCGACCAACTCGTCCGCCGGGCCCAGGAGGTATTCCTGCCCGTATGGCAGCAGACCCGCGGCAACAACGGCTACGTCAGCTTCGAGTTGGATCCGTTGCTGGAGGATCTTGAGCTTGCGCCCAAGTCGATCGCCCAGCGCACGGCGCGCTACATCGAGCTGGGCAAGCAGTGGTCGGCCGGTCACAAGAACCGCATGATCAAGGTGCCCGCCACGGCGGGTGGTCTGGCCGCCCTGGAGGAACTGGCCGCCTGGGGCGTGATCCTCAATGTCACGCTCATCTTTTCGCAACGTCAATACCACATTGCCCGCGACGCCATCTGGCGCGGCGTCCAGCGGCGCAAAAACGGCCTGGACGGTTTCAAAAGCGTCTACAGCATCTTCGTCAGCCGCGTGGATGTGTATACGGAAAAATACGTCCCGAATCTCTCGCAGGCCGCCCAGGGCCAAGTCGGCATCGTCAACGCCAAGCGCCTCTGGCAACTCAACCAACAGTTCTGGAAGGACAAAGGTCTGAAACTGCAGCAGGAAATCATCTTCGCCAGCACCGGGACGAAAAAGCCGTCCGACCCGCCGGACAAATACGTCCAGGCCCTGGCCGGCAGCGACATCCAAACCAATCCCCCGGCCACCAATGACGCGGTCGAGAAGCTCAACAAGACCTACGCGCGACAGGTGGATCAGATGCCGCCGCAGTCCGTGCTGGACGAAATCGACGCCAAGGTCGATCAACAAAAAATGGAAGACAAGCTGATGGAGCAAGGCGCAGTCAAGTTCGCCGATCCGCACAAGGCGCTGTTGAAACTCATCCAGGAAAAGCGCGCGCACCTGACCGCGGCGAAATGAATCTCAAATCTCAAATCTCAAATTTGAAATCCCCACCTCTCAGCCGCCCTTGATCTTTTCCCAACTTTTTCGGTACGCCGCCGCATCCGCGGCGCCAAATGCCTTGCCGCTGGTGGGGATCAACGTGCGCGCAGAAAGCCGCGGCAACCGGTCCCCGTGGGCGGCGATCAGCTCGTCGCACATCTGGACGATCTGGTCCAGCGACAAGGTCGCGGCCGTCAACGGATCAAACATCACCGCCTGATAGATGTGATCGCGCCGGCCTTCCATCGCCGCGCGGATGAATAGCTCCTGCTGAATGACGTGCGGCTGGATGTAGCCGATCAATTGGGGGGGCAGATCGCCCACCGTGGTCAATTGCGGACCGTTTTTGTCCACCAGCGCGGGAGCTTCGACGATCGCGCCCGCCGGCAGGTTGGCGATGGCGCTGCGGTTGGGCATGTTGCCGTAAACGCTGACCACCGTGCCCGTAACCATCGCGTGGATGATCGGGGCGGCGTACTCCTGCGTGCGATGGACCTGGATCGGCTGGTCGTTTTCGCTGGCGGCCCGAAGACGGGCAAATTCCTGCGCGTTGGCGTCGCAGCGGCGGAGATATTCGTCGATGGGCACGCCGAATCGCCGGATCATCTCCTGTCCGTGCGGGATGAAATGGGCGTTGTATTCGGCGTTGTGCTCGGAGCTTTCGGTCACGAAGTAGCCCAGCCGCCTCATGAGCTCGAAGCGCACGGCGTCGCGCTGGAAGATTTCCGGCCGCCCGGCCGCCTCGAACAGCCGCGGGTACAAATCCACCCCATCCTTTTCCAGCTTCAGATAAAACGCCATGTGATTGATGCCGCCGCACAGGAACGACACCCGCTGCGGGTCCTCGCCCAGGTAGCCCATCAATTGCTGGAAGGTCCCCTGCACGCTGTGACACAACCCCACGGCCCGCACGTCGCTGCTGCGCGCGATCGTCAGCAGGTTCATCGACATCGGATTGGAATAATTGATGAGCAGCGCCCTGGGGCAGAGGCGCATCATCAGGCGGCACAGATCGCACAACATCGGATACGTCCGCAAGGCGCGAAACAGCCCGCCCGGTCCGGTGGTGTCGGCGATGGTGAAATGCAGGCCGTACTTGCGGGGAATCTCAAAGTCGATCAGGGTCGAATCGAAAGCCCCGACCTGGGCCATGTTGATGACAAAATCCGCCCCCTCCAGGGCCGCGGGCAGGTCCGCCGTGGCCTCGATTTTCGGATCGGCGGCCAGCGCCGCCGCCACTTTGCGGCACAGCCCGGCCCCCACGGCCAGACGATCGGCGTCGATGTCCACGTAGCTCAGCGTGGCGTTGCGGAACTGCGGATAAGAGAGGATGTCGCCGGTGAGGTTTTTGGAAAAGACGACGCTTCCAGCGCCGATCATCGCCACCTTGATCACGTCGATCCTCCTGCTGACCGACCGATCAAGACGATATCGCGCGGCCGCCGGCGGGGAAATAGCCGAGCCGGGGCGGCGTCCGGCTGCGCGGTTTGGGCGCCGCGCAGAAAAAAAGCCCAGCAATGGCGATCGCTGGGCCTTTTGCGACAATTCCCGTCGAATTTACTTCACCAGTTCGATCCGCTTTTGCGTGACCGTGCCCGAGTAACCACCGACGTTGTTGCTCCATTCGTGGCCGTCCATGGTGCCCAGGTACAGCCGCGTCGCGCTACCAGGCACTACGAGGTACTGCTGGCTGCCGCTGCCGTTCGTGCCGTCGCCCACGTAGAACGACTGCTGGAGCTTGGGCGAAACCGTCGAGTAATCTTGGGACACCGGCGTGACGCTGTACGACGATGATGCGTTGATCGGCACGTAATTGGAACTTGAGGTCGGGCTGCTCCCGTTGCCGCTGAAGTTCAAGACCTCCGTGGGCGCGTTACTCGAACTGGGCAGATTGTTGTTCAGAAACACGCCCAGCATCGAGTTGATCGGCGCATAAGTGTCGGTGATGTTGTGTTCCGTCCCCCCGGTGGTCGTGTAGCGGCCGGGCGGCTCGTAGGAGTCGACGTTCGAGGTAGTTATCCCCGGGTGCGACGCACTGTCATCATAGACGCCGTTGGCGGCCTGGTCGCCGTTGGCGTTAAATTTCGTGCCATTGGGATCGTTCTGTGCGGTGCCCGTGACATTGTTGACGCTGAGGAAGTCGCCCGGAGCCAGAGTCAAATCGACCAGGGGCGGCGACTCGTAGGGGTAGCCGGTCCTGGAGTTTTTACCACCGGATGGCCCGTTGATGTCGTTTGGCCAGGGGTGGCTTGAGCTTGGATAACCAGGGTCGGCTAAGCTCGCGGTCACAGAGCCGGGCGTAAGGTTTTCGGTGCCCGCCAGCCAGAGGTTGGATTTGGCCGAGACGGTGAAGGGCGCGGAATCCACGGTAACGATCTGGGCCACGGAAACCGCCCACACGGCCAGGGTTTTTCTGCCAAGAATCTGGGTAAAGATGAGCGGCACCTGGCTCTGATTGGTGGCGCCATTGCGACGCGCATACACTTCCACGGCGTTAACCGGAGAGCCATTGGGGGTGAACCGAAGATCAACGGGCGTTGAGGCCTTGGTGGGATTCCAGTTGCCGACGAAAACATCCACCGAAGTATTGAGCACCACAGGTGTTCCGTCCGCCAGGTTCGCTTTGGCAACTTGGTAGACCTTTGTTAGGACAGAGCTAGTGTCGCTGAGGTTCGTGGAATAGTCTGTATTCCCCTTGAGGATTTCCATCGCTCCTGCGCGCGCTGCGGCGTCTGCGGCGCGGCGCAGTTCGGTCTTGGTGGTTTGCGCCCGACCGAGGTCGACCGCCAAGCCGCAGAACATGCACAGGACACCGAAGCTGACCACGACCCAGATCATCGCGGTGCCCCGACACTTCGTCTGCCGACGATTCTTGAAGTGAATCATATAAAATCCTGTAAGTTTCCCGATTATGTCCCGCGATCTGGCCCGACGTGTGGAGATTACACCAAATTTCGGCACCGCCGATGCCGCCAAACATTAATCTAGGCAAGGTGTGACGCCCGCGCGGGCAAAAGGCGCGGACGTTGGGGAGATGGGAGAAATCTTCAACTTAAGCCGGGGCCGACGCCACGCTCAAACAAAACCGGGCCGCCGCCAGTCGGCGGAGCCCGGTTGTGTTCGAATATTCTCTCATGCTATTGAACGATGCTGATCTGGTACTCGGTGATGGTCACGTTGTAGCCGCCGACGTTGTTGCTCCATTCGTGACCGTCCATGGTGCCCAGGAACAAGCGCGTGGCGCCGGCGGGAACGATGATCTGCTGTTGCGCGCCGCCGCTGGTTTGGCCGTCGCCCACGTAGAACGACTGCTGGATTTTGGGCGATGCCGTCGAATAGTCCTGGGACACCGTGGTGACGGTGTACTGCGTTCCCTGATAGTTGAAGTTCGTGATGCTCACATAGCTGGAACTCGTGGCCGGATTGCTTCCGTTGCCGCTGAAGTTCAAGATCTCGGTGGGAGCGTTACCCGTGCTGGGTTGATTGTCGTTCAGAAACACGCCCACGAGCGAGTTGATCGGCGCGTAGACGTCGGAGATGTAGTGTTCCGTTTGCCCGGTGTGCGAATTATTGATCGGTGGCCCGTAGTACCCGCTGGGCCCTGGAGCATCCTGGTGCGAGGCATCATCGTCGTAAATAGCCTGGCCGTTGCCATTGGTCTGGTTGCCGCTGGCGTTAAATGTCGTGCCGTTGGGATCGTTCTGCGCGGTGCCCGTGACGTGGGTGATCTCGAGGATATCGCCCGGCTGAACGGTAATTTGCGCCTGCACCGGCGACCCGTACGGCTCGCCGCTGGAGGCGTTCCCGCCCACCGTGCCGGCAATGTCGTACTGCCACAGGTGCGGATAATTCGGATAGCCCGGGTCGGGCTTGCTGGCCTGTGTGTTCTTGGGCGCGCCGGCGAGCCACGGATTGCTCGTGGCCGGCACGTACTGGCTCGACGGGCTCGACGTACTGGAGACGACGACCCGCTGGGCGATCGACGAGGCCCACACGTCCAGCGTTGATTTGCCCAGCACGCTCGCGAAAAGCATCGGGATGGGATTGCCCGTGGCGCTGGTGCGCCGGGTATACACGCGAACCGCGTTGGCGCTGGAGGCGTGCGACACCACCGTGTAGTTGCCCGGGCCGACCCAGTTGATGAACTGCACGTCCGTGGCCGTGTTGAGGGTCACCGACGAGCCGTCCACCAGGTTCTGCGCCGCCACCGTGGCAGCGGCGTTGAGCACTGCCGCATCCCCGTTGGAAAGATTCACCGCCCCGGCGCGTGCGGCGGCATCGGCCACGCGACGCAATTCGGTCTTGGCCGTCTGCGCGCGGCTCAAGTCCACCGCCAAGGCGCAAAATCCTATAAGCACCGCCCCGAGGACAATCACGTAAACCATCGCCGTCGCACGCCGGTTCGTTGATCGTCGACTTCGTCGCGGGATTGTTCGAAATTCCATGTTCATCACGCTATACCGTTTTGGATCGGGTTTGCGTCAAAGAGGCTTAAGCGAATGAGACGGATTTGAACTGGGACCAAGCGGGGCCGTACGGTTTTATCGGACCCCCGCCGCGATGGACCGTTTACGCGTCGGGCGATTGGTGAATGAACTGCTCGTACAGATGGGCGTATTTGCCCCCGGCGGCCACGAGCTGCCGGTGCGTCCCCCGCTCGATGATCCGACCGGCGTCGATCACCAGGATCAAATCGGCCCGCATGATCGTGCTCAGCCGATGGGCCACGATGAACGTCGTCCGCCCGGCCAGCAGTTTCTCCAGCGACTGCTGCACCAGCAATTCCGTCGCCGTATCGACGGCGCTGGTCGCTTCATCCAGGATGAAGATGCGCGGATCGGCCAAAAACGCCCGCGTGAAACAGATGAGCTGCCGCTGACCCTGGGACATGCTCGCCCCGCGCTCGCCCACGTCCGTGTCGAACCCGCGGGCCAGGGACAGGATGGCATCGTACGAAGAGATCGCCTTGGCCGCGGCGATCACCTGCTGCTCGCCGGCCCCCGGCCGCGCGTAGCGGATGTTCTCCATGACCGTCCCGCTGAACAGGTAATTCGACTGCAGCACCAATCCCATCTGCTTGTGCAGCGAATCGCCCGTGGCGTGGCGAATGTCGTGACCATCCACCAGCACGCGCCCTTGCTGCGGCTGATAGAACCGCGCGATCAGAGAAATGATGCTGCTCTTGCCGCTGCCCGTCGGACCCACCAAGGCGATCATCTGCCCCGGATGCGCCTCGAAGTCGATCTCGTGCAGCACCGGCCGCTGCGGGTTGTAGCCGAAGGTCACCTCCTCAACGCGCACGTGGCCCTGCAGCGCCGGCAGCGGCTTGGCGTCCGGCTCATCGCGCACCTCCGGCTCCATGTCCAACAAGCCAAAGACGCGCTCGGCGCCGGCCATGGCCATCATGAGCGTGTTGTAAAACGCCCCCAGCGTGATGACCGGCGACATGAACCAATCCCAGTATTGGTACGTCGCCACCACCGACCCGACGCCCCGCCCGCCAAGTTGATCCATCGCCACCATGTATCCCCCATACAGCAAAATCGTCACGCGCCCGCAGAAACGGATCACCTCCAGCAGCGGCTGATACACTCCGTTCAGCCGAGCCACCGCCATGTTGTTGAGGGTGTTGGCATCCTGCAGTCGGTTGAACACGTTGAGGTTCATGTCCTGGCGGTGAAACGCCATCACCACGCGCGTCCCCGTGATGTTCTCCGCCAGATTGCTGCTGACGCGTGTCCAGCCCTCGCGACTTATCTGGTACGCCGTCGCCGCGCGGCGGTGATACATCCGCGTCAGCACGTAAAGCACCGGCCCCAGCCAGAAAATCGCCAGGAACAACCGCACGTTTTCGCGCAGCATGTATATCGCCGCGACGAACATGATCATCACGTTGGCCACGACTTGCCAAATGCCCCACACGTTTGCTTCGCGCATGCTGGCGATGTCCGTCGTGCACCGGCTGATGATCCGTCCCAGCTTGGTGCGGTCGTAATAGCTCATCGACAGGCGCTGCAATTGCTCGAACAGCCGGCGGCGGTAGTTGAACTGCACGCTCTCCCCGGCGCGCGTCAAAATCAGCAACGAGAACCGCTGCAGTACCACCGACACGGCAAATACCGCTGTCCACAATGCGACGATGGCCGCGACGTGCCGGCAGGCCGCGCTGACCGTCACACCGGGAATGAGATGGCGTGCGTAACCGTCGCCGTAATCGATGATCGCTTTGATGAACTGCGGACCCTGCATGTCCAGCAGCACAAACCCCAGGCCCAGCAGCACGCCGGCGATGTAGCGCTTTTTGAACGGCGCCAGCGCCGCCAACAGCCGGCGCACCAGCGGCCAGCGGATCGGACGATATTTGTCCTCATCCTCGGACTGAATCTGCCCCGCCGCCCCGGCCGGCAGCGCGATTGCCGCCGCCCCCGCCCCGGCCCGAAGCTTGCGCCATGGAAGCGTCATAGCGCCCCCTCTGTCGATAAATCGGGACCTGCCTCACCGAGGGCCACGAGCGGCTGGGCGCTGACACTTTGAGCCGCCAATCGCTTCAGGTGCGATGGCGCATCCTGATCCTCATCCGCCCGCCCGCCCTGAAGCTGCGCCGCCGCGATCTGGCGGTAATGCCCGTCCTGCTCCATGAGCTGCTCGTGGGTCCCCATCTGCGTGATGCGACCCCGCTCCACGACCATCACCAGGTCGGCCTGCTTCACCGTGCTGATCCGGTGGGCGATGATGAACGTCGTCCGCCCGTGCATCACGAACCGCATTCCGCGGCGAATCAGGTCCTCGGTTTCGGTGTCCACCGAGGCGGTGGCGTCGTCCAGGATCAGAACGCGTGGATTGGTGACGATGGCCCGCGCGATGGCCAGGCGTTGCCGCTGTCCGCCCGACAGCGACGAGCCGCGCTCCCCCAACATCGTCGCGTAGCCGCGCGGCATCGCCTCGATGAACTCATGCGCCTGCGCCAGCCGCGCCGCGGCTTCGATCTCCCCTTCGCTGATCCGCGGCCGGCCGTAGGCGATGTTCCCCGACACCGTGTCGCTGAAGAGATAGGTCTCCTGAAACACGAGCGCCACCTGCGTGCGCAGGCTGGCCAGCGCCAGGTCGCGCAGGTCCATCCCGTCGATGAGGATTCGCCCGCCCTGCGGATCGTAGAAGCGGGCAATCAGATTCACCAACGTCGTCTTTCCCGCGCCGGTGGGCCCGACGATCGCCACCACGCTTCCCCCCTTGATGCGAAAATCCACGTCGTGGATGACCGGTTTTTCCGGGTCGTATCCAAAGCGCACCTTTTCAAACACGACCTCGCCGCACCCCGCGCCCAGCAGCGCAGCGCCCGTTTTTTCCGGGACCGTGGGCGGCGCCATCAGCACTTCGTACAACCGCCGCGCCGAAACCATGGCGTTCTGGTACTGCTCGTTGATCGTCGCCACCTGCTGGAGCCGGCCCAAAATCGTGCCCATGGCCCCGCCCAGGATGACCAGGTCGCCGCAGAGCATCTTGCCCCGGATCATCAGAATCCCGGCCACCAGAAACAGCGACAGGTGCGATGCCATGGCGATCGAGCGGATGACCGGCTGAAAATCCGCGAACATGCGGATGCGCCGCAACACCCGGTCTCTGAATGCGTCGCAGTTGGCTTGGTATTTGTCGATTTCCTGCTTTTCCGTGGCGAACGCCTTGATGACGTGCACGCCGGAAATGGCCTCGGCGATGATCGAGATGTTGCGGTCATCCGCCTCCATGACGCTGCGCGCCACCGGGCGAATCTTGCGGCTGAAACGCAAAATGTAGTAGGTCCAGATCGGCAGCGGCACCAGGGATAGGGCCGCCACCCACTTGTTCCGCGTCCAGATCAGCACGATGTTGAACGCCACAATCAGCGCGATGTCCAGCGTCACCAGCACCGCCGTCTGGATGAACGCGCGCACGTTCTGCAAATCCGAAAGCGCCCGGTTGATGAGCTGGCCGGAGCTGAGCGCGTCGTGAAATCCGAACCCCACCCGCTGCAGCTTGTCGTAGATGGCCTGGCGGATATGGAAGACCATGTTCATGCTCATGCTCGTGTTGGCCGTTTCCTTGAAATAGCGAACCACGAGCATCAGCCCCACCAGGACCCCCAACACGATCAGGGCATGTCGGAACTGGTTGGTTGCCGGATCGGTTGCCTCCAGCCAGCGCCAAAAGCCGCCGGGGGCGGATTTTTCGACGTGTTGAATTCTTTGGATGCCGTTGACGGCCTCGCCGGCCTGGCGAATGCTCAGCGTCTCCATGGCGGCCGATACCGCCACCCACCAGCACGCCACGACGACCAGCCATTTCACCGGCTGCACGAAGCGAAACATCCACCGGAACAACTGGGCGTTGGAGACGCCAGATGGGTCGGCGTCATCGCCGCCGCCGGCCTGCGGCTGCGGCGTCTTTCCTGCGGCGACATAAGAACTTGCGCTCCGTTTTTCGGAGCGCGCGGTCAACTGCTCTGTCACTTGATGTACCGTCTTGAGTTAATTCGCAAAGCTATCCTCCAGCATCGGCCCGTCAACCCCTGCGGCTCAGAGAAATCCGCCCTCGACAAAGCCGCGGCATGGTTGCGGCGCGTTCATGCCCGCACAAGGTCTTTGCCACTGCAGATCGCGCGGGTTCGCGGCCGATAAGAATCTCAATGCCTACGCTGACCGCCGCACCCCATCGCGTCCGCCGATTGACCGCAGCGCTGTATCGCTTCGGCTCGGCCCGTTTGCGTCGTGTGGGCGTGGGGGAGACTCATCCGGATTGGCAGAAGCGCGCCGAAATCTGCGAATACTGCCCGATGCGTGCCATCCGCTGCGGCGTGTCCTATTGCGGCAAGCCGTTCCTGCAATTGATCGATCGCGATCCATCCATCGACGGATGCGGCTGTCCGTGCCACGACAAGGCCAAAAGCCCCAGCGAACATTGCCCCATCGATCGCCGCGGCCAACCAGCCCGCCACAGCGCCAGCGACTGTTCCTGCAAATGGTGCAACTTGAGATCAGGTCAGTTCTAGTCCCTCATCCGGCTCGTCGAAGATCGGCAGATCGACGACTCTAGGCGGCGTCGCCCGCAGCCACTGCGTCAAACGCTCCTTCAGACGCTTCATCGGGCTCTCAATAAGATGCCAGGACACCAACGCCACCGCATACGAGCATCCAAGCTTGAGCAGGATGGGCATCGACCAAGCATGGTGCATGTGAGGATGCGCCGCCTTGTATTTGTTAAACAGTTGGCCCATCGCCAGGAACGCGTACGGATGGTACAGGTAAATCCCGTAACTGATCTTTCCATAATGCGTGAGCGGCCGCCAGCTTAGCCAGCGGGTGAGCGCGTGCCGGCTGGCGGCCAGCGCGACGATTCCGGCGAACGTCGCCGCCATCGCGCTGAGCAACAGCGGGCTGTACCACAGCCTGCTCCATTGCGTCGTCATCCAGAACGTCTCCAGCCCCACATGCCTCACGATGATCACCATCCCCGCCGCGCCCGCCGCCAGCGCCACCATTGCCGCGCGCCGGAGGCTGCGGACACTGAGATATTGCGATGCAAAGGCGATGATCGCCCCCGCACCCAGCAGGTCCATCTGCGCCGGCAGCCATCCAATGATCAGGTAGGGACTGCTCGCCGACAACGTCAGGAAGCGAACGATCGGGGCCACCAGCAGAATCGCGACGTTGGCGATGAGGAACTTCCGCCCGCTCAGCAGCAGCACCGCCAGCGGCCACAGCAGGTAAAACTGCTCCTCGATCGCCAGCGTCCATGTATGGATGAGCATCGGCGCATCGGTTAGGCCCGAGTGCAACTGCGGGATGGTCTGAAGGTACGCGTAATAGAACGGCATGGTGCGGACGGCGCCGCGCCCATGCGAAAAAAACATCTCCAAGGTGTAGAGGGTGATGACCAGGTAATAGATGGGGAAAATTCGCAGCGTCCGCCGGCTGTAAAACGTCGTGAAATAGCGGGGCTTGTCCCGGCTGGCCAGCAGAATGCGCGTGATCAGAAACCCCGAGATCACAAAGAACAGTTCCACCCCCATCCAGCCGAGACTGCACCACGGCAATTCCAGGTGAAACAGCAAGACCCCCAGAATGGCAAAGGCGCGAAGGCCGTCGATCTCCGGGATGAAACTCGGAGCGTCGCAGCGATCGGATTGATCGGTCCTGGTTGCGGCCACTGCTTTTTACGACACTAATTGGGAAACCGATGGAGACGCGGACGTCGCTCTGCCATACCCACAGCAGATCAAACGGGTCGGCAATTTAAGCGCCTCGATAGCAATTTGGCAACAAAAAATAATAAAACCAAGGAATCGAACAATTGCGGCGACGCCCCGGCGGCGACGCGCTGTATCCTCCGTCTGGCTCAACACATCTGCTTGCGGTTGCTTTGCGATGCTCCGCCCCGTATCGTGCCCGCCAAATGATTCGCTTCTGTGCGTTGATTGCGGCATTCGTCGCCGCGTTGGCCTGCGCCGCGGTCGCAGATGCCGTGGATCAGCCTGCCACCGCCCCCGCCACCCAGCCGTACGTTCCTCACGCCGCCGTCGTTCCGCCGGGCTTTCATGCCTTGACCGCCGGCGAACGCACCGTCTTCTGTCAAGCGGAGGATGATGACTGGGTCCGCCAAGCCTTGGCTCGCGTGCAGCCGGCGACGCGGCCCACCACCATGCCCTCCGATATCGCCGCCGCCATCAGCCAAAAACGCCAGGAACTGATCCGCATGGTCATGCAGGACATGGCCCTGGATGATCCCAAGACGCTGAACGACACCATCGACAACGAACTGCTCCCGCCCCTGGCAAATTTAGAGTCGCTCAAGCTGCGGGTTTTTTATCTCCCCGTTTCCCAAAAGAGGCTGGCCGATCTGATGCAGGCCGGATGGAGCGATCCCCGCTTTCATTACATCCGCTACGCTCATCAGGTCGTCAGCGACCAGAACTGGACGCTGAGTATTGATCGCCCGATGGATGATGCGGTCGAGTGGATCGAAACTCAGGACGATGCCCCGGATGCGCGCTCCGGCGCGCTGGTCAAGGGAATCACCCACTTCGAAAGCGGGCTGATTCACGCCCAGTCCCTGATCGCCCAATCCGGCACGCGAAACGTGATCGATGGGTTCATCTACAAGAACGTGATGCAACCGTTGAAGCTGGCCCCCACCGAGCAATGGTTCTACCAAGGCGTTGAGGGGGTGTACAGCGTCAAATACGCCACGTTCCTTACCGGTACCTCGCGATCGCTGTTGAGCAGCGCCCTGCTCCTGCCCGATCCGCGTAACCCGCTGGCCTGGCGCCCGCTGGACCTGGTCAATCCGCTCGACCCGGCCGGCATGAAACCGCAGTTCGTCATCATCTACAACGAAGCCGTACGACACAAAGCCGCCTGGGTGATCAGTCAATGGATCGACCAGGGCGGGGACGGCGCGCTGGCCAAGACGCTTCCCGCCCTGCGCGCTCACCCACCGGCCAACGCCGCCGAACTCATCAAAATCATTCGTGATTCCACGGGTATCGATCTCACCGCATCCATGTCGCCGGACTACAGCTTGGCGCCGCGCTGATCCGGCGGCAACCTCCCCGGCAACCGTTTCTGGCCGCCTATTTGCCGATGTCTTCCTTCCACAATTCCGGGTGCTCGCGGATGAACTTGCCCATCATTTCGACGCATTGGGCGTCGGCGCGATCCACCACCTCCACGCCGTTGCCGCGCAAAAAATCCGCCGCGCCGGCAAAGTTCACGCTTTCGCCCACGACGATCTTGGGAATGCCAAACTGCACCGCCGCCCCGCTGCACAGGTGGCAGGGCATCAGCGTCGAATACAGCACCGTGTCGCGATAGGTTTTTTGCCGGCCGGCATTTTTGAGGCAGTCGATCTCGGCGTGCGCCATCGGATCGCCGTCCTGCACGCGGCGGTTGCGGCCGCGCCCGATGATCTGATCGCCGCGCACCAGCACCGAGCCGATCGGCAACCCCCCTTCACCCAAGCCCTGACGCGCCTCCTCGATGGCCGCGCGCAAAAATGGGTCCGAACTCCCCTCCGCCAGGCGCGGATAATTATCCGCCCACGGCGAGAGATTCACCGACTCCGGCGGAACGTCCGGCGCTGCGGCAAGGTCCGCCGGCTGCATCGCCGCCGCCGCCGCGTTCTCCTTGCGAATCAGGTCGTACACTTCCTTGCGATAGACCGTGATCTGCCGCGGCGCGGTGAACCCCAGGCGCACCTTGTCGCCCCGGATGTCCACCACCGTCACGTGGATGTCATCCCCCACGATTACCGTCTCGTTGCGCTGACGTGTTAGAACCAGCATAAGTGGCCTTTCCTGGCTTGGGGACGATCCTTCCCGCTGGCACCGAATTATAGCCTCGCCCGGCCATCTACGCCGTCATGGGCTTGCCCTTGGCCGCCGGGGCCGCTCGCGGATAACGCGCATCGCTGCGGCCGATCTTGTCAATCCGCACGATCACGTGATGTTCTGCTCCCGGCAAATCCGCGGGCTGGATCGCCGCCGGACCGCCGCCCAACACCCGGATCGCCCGCCCAAGCCCGGCCAGCTCGTCCTGGGCTTTTTTCCCCTTCATCGCCAATATCTGACCCCCTTTTTTCACGAGCGGCAACATCCATTCGACCAACCAGACCATCGTCCCCACCGCCCGGGCCACCGCCACGTCGAACGATTCCCGCAACTCGCCGCGTCCGGCATCTTCGGCGCGCCGGGCATCCACCGTGACGTTGTCCAATTGCAATTCCGCGGCCGCGCGGCGCAGAAAATCCGCCTTCTTCTTCGTGGCCTCCAAGAGCACCACCTTCGCATCCGGCCGCGCAATCGCCAGGACGATCCCCGGCACGCCCCCGCCGCTGCCCACGTCCACCAGCCGGTGCTCACCGGCCGGCAAAAACGGCAGCAGCGTCAGGCTATCGGCCACGTGCAGCCGCTGGGCCTCCGCCCGGTCGGTAATCCGCGTCAGATTCATCTTCGCATTGGCCGCCAGCAGCAGATCCAGGTATCGCGACAGCTTCGCGTGCTGCGATTCGTCCAACCTCACGCCGCCGCGTCGGGCGAGCTCATTGCATAGGGATGGGGTCGAGCCGCTGGTCACTCGCCGGGAATGTAACTGATAATCCCCTCAAATGGACTGCTGGCCGTGGCGTAGCGCTTCTTGGGAATCCGCCCGGCCAAGTAGCTCAATCGCCCGGCCTCCAGCGCCTGCCGCATGGCCGCGGCCATTTTCAGCGGGTCCTTGGCATGCGCCACGCCGGTATTGAGCAGGACGCCATCGGCCCCCAATTCCATGGCGATCGTCACATCGCTGGCCGTGCCCACGCCCGCATCCACGATCACCGGATAGGCCGCGTCCCCTTCCTTCAGCGTCTCCAGGCACAGGGAAATATTCAGCGGATTGAGCACGCCCTGGCCCGAGCCGATGGGGCTGCCCGCCGGCATCACGCTGGCCGCCCCCGCCTCCTTCAATCGCCGCGCCGAGATGGGATCGTCGCTGGTGTACACCAGGACGGTAAAACCTTCCTTCACCAACTCCTTGGTCGCCTCCAACGAGCCGACGGGATCGGGCAAAAGGGTCTTCTTGTCCCCCAGCACTTCCAGTTTCACCCAATTCGCCCCGGGATTCTTCTGCTTTTCCAGGAGATCGCGCCCCAGCAGCGACACGCGCACCGCATCTTCGGCGTTAAAGCAACCGGCCGTGTTGGGCAGGATGATGTATTGGTTCAGATCCAGAAAATCGAGGAGGCTGCGTCCCTGCTTGTCGATGAGCCGCTCCCGCCGCACCGCGACGGTGACGACCTGGCACCCGCTGGCCGCCAGCGCCTGCTGCATGATCTCGTACGTCGCGTATTTGCCCGTTCCCACGAACAGGCGGCTGTGAATCTCGAATTTGCCGATTTTTAAAACATCCATACTGGCATTATAGCGGCGGCAAACCCGAAGCCCGAAATCAGAATACCGAATCAAATCCGAAACCAGAATGACGAATGGCCATTCGGATTTCGTCATTCGGGTTTGATTCGTCATTCGGATTTCGTCATTCGGATTTCCCCCATCATCCGCCGCCGACGAATGTCACAATCTCTATCTCGTCGCCCTCCTTCAGCGGAGTATCGTATTTGATCGAGCGAACCAGCCGGCGATTGACCTCGACGGCGACTTTGTCGGGAGTCAGCTTATGCTCGGTGAGGAGCGTAAAAATATCGCTGCCGGCCGCCAAATCCCGATCCTGCCCGTTCACCCTGACGCGCATATCCCCAGCGTAGGCGTTGCGGGAATGTTCGTCAAAGAGATTTTGCGCGGCCGGGATTCGCAGTTGAAAAACATCATTTTCCGAGTTTCGAGGTTATCATTCCCGCCATGAAACGGTTACGCGGAGACCTTTCGAAGCTATGCGTCGCGACAATTCTTTTCGTACTTTTTGCCAGCTGCGCCGGGTGCAGGATTCATATTTGGCCGCCGCGGTTTCCGCGCTTGCAGACCGGATATCGCGCGGGACAGACGTATCGGCTAAAATGGGAGATCCCTGCCGCGCATAGCTCCGGCGCAGGCGCTGCGGAAACGTTCGTCAAAGCGATTTGCGACCCGCCCGCAACTCGGTTCCGGAACGCAGTCGGCTGATGTTCGCCCGGTGTTTGTAGATGATCAAGGCTGGAATCAGCAAGGAAAAGATCAGAAACGGAAGCTGGGCATCCAGAATCGGCCAATGCCGGAGAGCGCCCAGCAGCAGATAGAGCAGCGGAAAAGCCGCGGCCCCGAAAATCGACGCGGCGCTGATGTACCGGACCAGCCCGAAAACCAGGCCCCAGACGACCACCGCCGCCAGACCGGGCAACGTGAAATATGGAAAAACTCCCAGAAGCACCCCGGCACTGGTCGCCACGCCTTTGCCCCCTTTGAACTTCAAAAAGAGACTGGCCATGTGCCCGAGCAGCGCGGCGAAAGCCACCAGCACCCAGAGCAGGCAGGCGAGGCGATTCTCAACCGTGAAATTCAGGAGCACCCCCGCCGCCAGCGTCGGAATCGCCCCTTTGAGCAGATCGAGAACGAAGACGATGAAGAAGTATTTCTTCCCCAGCAATCGGCCCAGATTGGTCGCCCCGATGTTTTTGCTTCCGGCGGTTCGCGGATCAATTCCCTTGGCCCGGCCGACGATCAGGCCGAAGGGAATGGATCCCACCACATATGCCGCGGGGATCAACGCCAAAAGCGCTTGTGTGCGGTTCATCGCGGGGTAGTCTAAACGCCGGCGGTCGGCGACGCGACATGGAAGGGTCACATGAAGATCTACACCAAAACCGGCGATGATGGGACGACGGGACTGATCGGAGGCCAGCGCGTGAGCAAGTCGGATGCGCGCATCGAATGCATCGGAGCGGTCGACGAATTAAACGCCGCCATCGGCTGGGCGGCGGCGGGGGCCGGCGCCGAATTGGCCGCCAAGCTGCGCGCGATTCAGAATGAACTATTCATCATCGGCGCGCAGACGGCAACGCCCCAGGGGCATCCGCCCGTGTCGATGTCGCCGTTGGAAGAATCGAGCATCGGGCGATTGGAAAGCCAGATCGACGCGGCCGAGGCGACGCTACAGCCCCTGGCGAATTTCATCCTGCCCGGCGGCAGCGAGAGCAGCGCCCGCCTGCACCTGGCGCGCACGATTTGCCGTCGAGCCGAACGCACGCTCGTCGGGTTGGCGCCGCAAGGCGCGGTCCCCAAAATCGTTCTGACCTATCTGAATCGCCTGGGCGATTGGCTCTTCGTGCAGGCGCGATGGGCCAACCGTCAAAACGGCGTGCAGGACGTGCTGTGGAGGGGCTAGCGCCGTGTCCGTCCTGAAATCTAATCCGCACAGACCGGTCCGAGGACGGA
>DBZL01000047.1 GCA_002311745.1 Phycisphaerales bacterium UBA1161
ATGCTTAAATTGATGCCATTAAGCTACGTCCCCGTTTCACGTCCATTGGCAAGGATGAATAATGTCTTGAGGCCGCTTAGTTTTGCCGCGTCCTGCTAGGCACCGGTGTGGCTCGGCTGTAAAATTCCAGGAATGTCGCAACTCACAATTGAGCAGGCGATGCAGGTCGCCGTAAACCACCATCAGGCAGGACGCCTTCAGGACGCCGAGTTGATTTATCGCAAGATTTTGGCGATTCAGCCGAAACATGCGGACTCCCTGCATCTGCTGGGTGTGATCGCCGGCAACGCCGGCCGCGACGATCTAGCCGCGGACCTGGTTCGCCAAGCCATTGCCGCCGCGCCAGACAATCCTCACTATCACTTAACTCTGGGACTCTTGGCTCAAAAGAAGGGGCGAGGCGACGAAGCCATCGCCTGCTACCAGCGAGCGGTGGCCCTCAAGCCGGACTTTGCGCAGGCCCACACCAGCCTGAGCGACGCCTTGTTCGGCGGGGTGCCGCCCCACCCGATTTACTTTGCCCAGGAGGGCGAAGACGCAGTACTGCAACGGCATTTCGAGTATCAACCCCCCGGCTTCTACGTGGATGTCGGAGCCTATCATCCCTACCGATTTTCCAATACATTTTTCTTCTACCGCCTCGGGTGGCGGGGCATCAACATCGATGCCACGCCGGGCAGCATGACTGAATTTCATCGCCTGCGCCCTCGCGACATCAATATCGAGGCAGCCGTCTCCGACAAGGTGGAAACGCTTACGTCTTTTATATTCAACGATGGAGCACTAAACACCTTCGACCCCGCGCTGGCCGCCAAGCGGGATGGCGATCACGGGTCCCGCCTGGTTCAACGCGTGCCGATCACCACGGTCACAATGGCCGAATTGCTCAGCCGCCACCTGCCGCCGGGAACACCGATCAACTTTCTCAGCGTGGATGTCGAGGGACTCGAACTTCAAGTGCTTCGATCCAACGATTGGAATCGTTACCGTCCCAGCATCATACTCGCCGAGGATTTTGGAGTGAATCGTTGCCGTGACATCGATTCTTCTGAGACCGCTGAATTCCTGGCGGCGCAAGGGTACGAGGCTTTTGCGAAAACCATTCACACGATTTTCTATCGCCTGAATGAGCCGGCGGATCGGGCGAAGTCATAGGGTCAGACTCCGCCTCAGTCGTCCCCGCCGCAGCCAGCGGGGATGAGAAAAGGGGGGATGAGAAAAGCGAACAGGATGGGTTTGTCTCGATCTCTTGGGACACGACCCTTTACATCGCCAGTCGGAGAAATGGGGTCATCACAGATTGTTCAAACGCCGGTTCAACCCACTCTCAGTAGGCGACGTTTTATTGGAAAGCGACCGCAAGCGCAGGATCGTGGAACTGCTCATACGAGCAAATCCTGCCATCACGAAACTTCCAGATGAAGACCCATCGGTTGCGGCTCTTCTTGCCGGTCCGGCGGACGCGACAAGCAAACTCTCCCAACGAAACGACGGTGTCACCGTCTGCAACCCACTCCTTGGGCTCGAACGCCTCAACATCGACGGATTGAAAAATCGCCTCGAAGAAACGAGGAACCCGGTCTTTCCCGGAAAAATCGCCACTCCAGGGAACGATCGCGTCCAAATGACTTATCCAGTGAACGTCATCGGCCAGATGGTTGACGATGAACGCAACGTCGCCCCGGTCGAATGCCGCGTAGAGCTCCTGGATCATCTTGACATTCTTTTGCTCGTCCATTTTGTCTCCTATTAGTAATTAACCCTCTTCCCCCTCCTTCAATCTCGCAATCACGTTGAAATCCTCCAGGGTGGTGATGTCCCCTTTGACGTCGCCGCCGGCGGCGATCTCCTTCAGCAACCGCCGCATGATCTTCCCGCTGCGCGTCTTCGGCAATGCATCGGTGAAGCGGATTTGATCCGGCCGGGCCAGGCTTCCGATCTGCTTGGTCACAACCGCGCTCAGTTCCTTTTTCAATTCCTCGCTGGGTCTAAAGCCCGTCCTTAAGGTCACGAACGCGGCGATGCCCTGGCCCTTGAGTTCGTGCGGCATGCCCACGCACGCCGCCTCCGCCACCGCCGGGTGTGACACCAACGCGCTTTCCACTTCCGCCGTCCCCAGCCGATGCCCCGAAACGTTGATCACATCATCCACGCGCCCCATCAGCCAGAAATACCCGTTCTCATCTGTCCGCGCACCGTCGCCGGTGAAATAGGAGCCTTTGACGTCGCGCCAGTATTGCCGTTCGTAGCGGTCCGGGTCGTTCAAGATTCCGCGCAGCATGGACGGCCACGGCTTGCGGATGACGAGCAATCCCCCCTGATTCGCCCCCAGCGTCTGCCCGTGGCGGTCGACCACGGCCGCCTCCACGCCGAAAAACGGCAGCGTCGCCGTGCCCGGCTTGGTCGGCGTCACGCCCGGCAGCGGCGTGATCATGATCGCCCCCGTCTCCGTCTGCCACCACGTGTCCACGATCGGGCAATTCTCGCGCCCGATCACCTCGTGATACCACATCCACGCTTCGGGATTGATCGGCTCGCCCACCGTGCCCAGCAGCCGCAGGGATGACAGATCGTACGAATCCGGAAAGTGCCGCCCCGCCCGCATGAAGGCCCGGATCGCCGTCGGCGCCGTGTAAAAAATCGTCACCCCGTGCCGCGCGATGATCGACCAGAACCGCCCAAAATCCGGAAAATTCGGGGCCCCTTCGTACATCACCGTGGTCGCCCCGTTGGCCAGCGGGCCGTACAGCACGTAGCTATGGCCCGTGATCCACCCCACGTCCGCCGTGCACCAGTACACGTCCTGCTCGTGCAGATCGAAAACGTATTTCGCCGTGATGTAGGTCCCGACCATGTATCCGCCGGTGGTGTGGATGATCCCCTTGGGCTTGCCCGTCGAGCCGCTGGTGTAGAGCACAAACAGCGTATCCTCGCCGTCCATCGGCTCGGCCTCGCAACTGACCGGCTGCTCCGCGATCACATCACTCCACCACACATCCCGCCCGTCGAGCCAGTTGATCTTCTGTCCCGTGTGCTCCAGCACGATCACTTTTCTGATCCGCGAAGTTTTCGTCGCCGCCTCGTCCACGTTGGCTTTCAGCGGCACGATCTGCCCGCGTCGCCGGCCCGCATCCGCGGTGATGACAATCTCGCTTTGTGCATCCTCCACGCGATCGGCAATCGCCTGGCTGGAAAATCCGCCGAAGATCACGCTATGCGGCGCCCCCAGCCGTGCGCACGCCAGCATCGCCACCGCCGCCTCCGGCACCATCGGCATGTAAATGGTGACCCGCGTCCCCTTCGCCACGCCCAGGTCTTTCAGCCCGTTGGCAAATCGGCAGACCTCATCCCGAAGCTGCGCGTAACTGATTCGCCGAATTTCCCCGCCCTTACCGTAGGCGACTTCCGGCTCCGCCTCCCACAAAATCGCCGTTTTATCCCCGCGCCCCAGTTCGATCTGCCGATCCAGGCAGTTGTACGCCACGTTGGTCTTGGCCCCCACGAACCACTTGGCATACGGCAGCTTCCATTCCAAAACCCTGTCCCATTTTTTGAACCAGTGCAGCTCCTGAGCGATCCCGGCCCAGAACTGCTCGGGTTGATCGATCGATTGGCGATAGAGCTGATCGTACTGCTGACGAGATTTGATCCACGCCTTGGCGGCCAGCGCCGCCTTAGGTTCAAACGTGCGATTTTCCTGCTGTGCCGATTCGATCGCGTGATCGGTCATGGACAGGACACCTCCTGGAAATGTGCACAATCATAGGCGGAACCGAGGCGCGAAAACCATGTGCCAAATAATCGGAGGTGGTGGATGCGTCTTCTATGGCATGGTGGCGGGAAGGCGTCCCGCCGCGGCCGCGCCGACGATCTTGTTCGCGGCCTGGGGGGTCACTACTTCAACTTGGCCATCGCCAAACAGGACATTTATACCCACATGCGGATGATGGCCCAGCGGCTCATAGGCAACGACGGTGTTTGCGGTGGCGCTGTTAACGGTCAGCCCGCAGCCGAGGTAAATGTACGAGCAGTGCCCTCCGGCGGACAATTGCTGGGCGGTGGCTCTTGTCGTTGCTCCGGCCGCCGGCGTGTCGGAGGACGCCGGGCAGACGAAGACGGCGGAATCGAGCTGCTGGCAAACCATAAGCGTCTGGAACGAATCCGGGAACTGGTTGCGATGATCGGCGGCGTACAGGCCGATGGCCTTGCCGATCTGGCTCAGGTTCCCGGCACATTTGATCATGTTGGCCATGCCGGGGGCGCCGCGCTCGGGCAGCAGCGCGCTTGCCAAAATCATTGCCACGAGGAGCACCACGAATCCCAGCAACCAGAGATGCCAATGCCGGCGCCTGCGCAGGGGCGAATGATCCAGGACATGGCGGTGATCAACAATGTGGTGCACACCTAATGCATCGGCTGGATCGGTCTACAGCTCGATAATTTGCCGGGTTATTGCGACGTGGGCAGGCATCGCCTGAGCTGGTCCAAACATGCTTCAACGTTGGAGTTGCAAGCGATATTGTTGTTATAATCCCGGCCATGGTTATCACCCGCACGCCGGTTCTTTCGCCGCAATGGCAGCACCAGATTGACTCGGAGTTGGAGGAGGGGGAGAAGCTGATCTGGGCCGCTCAACCCCTGCCCCGCGTGTATCGCCGCCGCGCCATCGGCGCCGTTTTGTTCGGCATTCCCTGGACCGCGTTCGCCGTTTTCTGGATGGTCGGCGCATCGGGCGCCTGGAACACCCATCCCCACCGACCAAGCACCGCACCCTTTGCGTTGTTCCCGTTGTTCGGCGTTCCGTTTGTCCTTATTGGTTTGGGCATGCTTACTTCCCCATTTTGGATGGGACGCAAGGCGCGGCGCGTCCTTTATGCGTTGACGAATCGGCGTGCGATCATCTTCGAGGGCCGCATCTTCGGCGGCATCAACGTGCAAACGTTCATGCCCGACCGGCTGACTTCGATGACCCGCAACGAGCGAGCCGACGGCACGGGAGACCTGATCTTCGAGCAATTCCTGCAGAATGCGAGTAGAAACTCAACAATGGTTCGCTGTGGGTTCTTGGGCATCGAGCGCGTGCACGACGTCGAAGAACTGATCATGGAGACGCTGCTCAAAACCCGGACGCCTTCCGCCGCGAGCTGAGCGCCGGCAACACTCCAAAACGCGCCAATGATTTTAATGGCCGCGGGCGGGCGATTCGCGATCCTCAATTGCCCGCCGGCATCGTCGCGGGCACCTGTGGCCTCGTCGCCGCGTTCAAAATCGCCCCAACACTTGTCGCCGCAATCCAGTCAACGTGAAAATCCCCAAACAGCACATTCATTCCCTGCCCGCCGTGATTCGCCAGTGGCTCATACGCAACCACCGTTTGCGGCGTCACGGTTTTGAGCGTCAGACCGCCGCCGAGATAAATGTAGGAACAATGGCCCGGTGTTGCGAGTTGACTGATCGTCGCCTGCGTTGTCGGGCCATTCGCACGGGTATCGCTTGAGCTTGGGCAGACAAAAACATCCGAAGTAATTTCCTCATTGGCCAGTTCCGTCGCAAACAAATCGG
Organism: Phycisphaerales bacterium UBA1161; assembly: GCA_002311745.1. Taxonomy (GTDB): domain Bacteria; phylum Planctomycetota; class Phycisphaerae; order Tepidisphaerales; family Tepidisphaeraceae; genus UBA1161. The sequence continues at coordinate 5,563 of DBZL01000047.1, forward strand.
GAAACTGCCCTTGGTGGTCGTTGCAGTACCGGAAAATCCCCTGCCCGATCTGTCTAAGGTTCCAGGCACATCTTACTCGGAGCTGCGTTTCGGGCCGCGATCTAAATCTAAATGATGGCGACATCAGATAAGCCATCAACACCGACGCCGCTGAGAGAATGATGAGGATTTGCAGGATGGGAATTTTCCTGCGCCGTGCTGCATCAGGGCTTGCATAATCCAACTTCGGCGGATCAGAGTGGTCGGGCATTGTGATGGCTCGATGCCGTTTCGGATCATTTTACCGCGGACTTCCGTCCGCGGCTATCAGAACTGACTTTTGCAACTTCCCCGCGCTGCTCGCGCTCGTACGCCGCCTTCAGCAGATTCCGCAGCGCCAGCAGCACCGTGTCCGGCTCCATGAAGCTCCTTGGCATGCGCAAATACACCGTCCGCTCGTCGATCACGCGCAACGTCCCGGGCGCGCCGACCAAACCCGCCTGGGCACGCAGCGCATCCCGTACCGTCAGCACCACGTCCGGGTCCTTCTTGATGATGCTCTCGATGCCGAAGAGGCCGGCGAGCAAGCGCAGCTCCGTCATCGCCACAAATAGCACCGCCTGCCGCGGCGGCTCGCCGAAAGCGTCCTGCAAATCCTGCTGCAGGCCGGCGAGCATCTCCAGCGACGTGCAGCGCGTCAGGCGGCGATACACGTCCATGCGCTGCCGATCCGCCGCGATCCATTGTTTGGGGATGAACGCCGAGACGCCGATGTCCACGTGCGCTTCGGGCCGCGCGGGCTTGGGCTCTTGTTTGAGTTGCCGCGTCGCTTCCTCCAGAAGCTGGCAATACATCTCGTACCCGACCGTGGCGATGTGCCCGCTCTGCTCGGGGCCCAGGATGTTCCCCGCCCCGCGGATTTCCAGGTCGCGCATGGCGATCTTGAACCCCGCGCCCAGGTGGCTGTATTCCTCGATGGCCTTGAGCCGCTTGGCCGCCGTCGGCGTCACCGGGCGGTCGCTGGGCAACAGCAGGTAGCAATACGCCCGGTTCTTGTACCGCCCCACGCGACCGCGAAGCTGGTGCAGTTCGCTCAGGCCGAATCGGTCCGCCTGGTTGATGAAGATCGTGTTGGCGTTGGGGATGTCCAGCCCGCTTTCGATGATCGTCGTGCACACCAGCACGTCCGCCTCGTAGCGGATGAACTTGAGCATGACGTCTTCCAATTCCCCCTCGCCCATCTGCCCGTGTCCCACCAAAATCCGCGCCTCGGGCACCAGCTTTTGAATTTCATCCGCCACCGCCTCGATGTTGTGCACGCGGTTGTGCACGAAGAAGACCTGCCCGTCGCGGTTCAGCTCGCGCACGATCGCCTGGCGTATGCGCTGCTTGTCGTACGCCGTCACTTCCGTCACGATGCTGCGGCGGTCCTGCGGGGCGGTCGTCAGCGAGCTGATGTCGCGCAGCCCCAGCATCGACATGTGCAGCGTGCGCGGGATCGGCGTGGCCGACATCGTCAGCACGTCCACCGTCCGCCGCATGCGCTTCAGCCGCTCCTTGTGCGTCACGCCGAAGCGCTGCTCCTCGTCGATGATGACCAGCCCCAGGTCGGCGAAGCGCACGTCCTTGCTGAGCAGCCGGTGCGTGCCGATGAGGATGTCGATCTGCCCCGCCGCCGCGGCCCCGATGATCTGCTTCTGCTGCTTGCCGCTTTTGAATCGGCTGATGGATTCGATGAGGAACGGATATTCCGCCATGCGCTCGCGGAACGAGCGGTCGTGCTGCTCGGCCAGCACCGTGGTCGGCACCAGCACGGCCACCTGCTTGCCGAACTCCACCGCCTTGAACGCCGCACGCATCGCCAGCTCCGTCTTGCCGTACCCCACGTCGCCGCACAGAAGCCGGTCCATCGGCCGGGGCTTTTGCATGTCCTGCTTGATCTCGTCCGAGCCGCTGATCTGATCCGCCGTGGCCTGATACGGAAATTCGGCCTCGAACTGTTTTTGCCAATCGGTGTCCGGCGGATAGGGCACGCCCTGCTCGGCCGCCCGCGCCGCCTGGATCTCCAGCAATTCCGACGCCATGTCCATGACCGCTTCGGAGACGCGCGCCTTCTGTTTCTCCCACACGCCGCTGCCCAGCCGCGAAAGCCGCGGATGCCCGTGAAACCCCCCGACGTATTTCTGCACCAGGTTGATCCGCGCCGCCGGCACGTGCAGCACGGCGTTGTCCGCAAAACGCAATGCCAGGTATTCCTCGCTGCGGCCCTCCTTGCTCATCGTGTGCATGCCCGTGAAACGCGCAATGCCGTGCGCCACGTGAACGACGTAATCCCCGTCCTTCAGGTCCAAAAATGAATCCACCGGCCGCGACGCGATCACCTTGCCCGCGCGCCGTCGCAGCTCGTAGCGGTGGAACAGCTCGTGGTGCCCCAATAGCGCCAGCGGCTTTCCACCCTCCGGCGGCTCCCACACAAAACCCCGGTGCAGATACCCCACCACAATGTCGATCCGCCCGGATAGCCCCGGCGTCTTCTGCTCCACCAATTCGCTAAACCGCTTCTTCTCACCCTCGTTTTCACAAAAGACGCTCACCTCGTGCGTCGCGGCCAACTCGCCAAGCTCGCCGATCGCCTTGGCCGCTTCGGTCTCAAACCGCTGCAGCGATACAACCGGCAGACGGTGGTGCTCAACCTCCTGACCCACCAGGCTCGCCACCGCGCTTGCCGCTTGATCGAACTGGCTCAGCTCCAATCGCGTAAACGGCTCGGTCAGACGCAACAGCGCCCCCAGGGGATAAATCCCCCTTTCATCCGGCAGTCGCTGCAGGTAACTGCGGGCCTGCTCGGCGATCTCCAGCGGCGCCCAGAAAACCACGATGGCTTGCGGCGGCAGATAGCTGAAAAAACTCGTCGATTCGCTCGCCTCCGGCAGCGCCCCGCGGATGTCGCTGACCAAAACGCTTGGCAGCTTTTGGCCCGACCCCAGGCTGTCCAAATCGAATCGGCGGATGGATTCGATCTGGTCCCCCAAAAAATCCACGCGCACGCTCAGCCCCACCTGTTCGCCCGCGGATTCGAAAGCGCCGCTCAGATAGATGTCGATGATCCCGCCGCGCACCGCAAAATCGCCGGGAACTTCCACCTGGTCCAGGCGGTTGTAGCCGTGTTCGCTCAGCCAGACGATCAGTTTTTCCGCTTCCAGCGATTGGCCCGGCCGCAGGTTGAGCAGAAGCTGATCCAACTGCCGCCGCGACGGCGCCGATTGCATCAGCGCCTGCACCGGCGCCACCAGGATGTCCGGCCCCTGATCCCCGCCGGCCAATCGCGCCAGCAAGCGCAGGCGGTTGGAGACCTGTTCCTCGCTGGCGCGGCCGAGGCTGGCGGCCAATTCCAGCGCCGGCAGCACCTCAGGCCGGCGCCGCGCAAACAGCTCCACGTCGTCGGCCAAATCCTCCGCCTCGTCGACGTGCCCGCAGATGAGCAGCATCGGCCGCTGCAGCTCGGCATGCACCGCGGCCGCGACCGCCGCCACGCTGCTGCCCCACAACCCCGAAGCGCTGACCGCCCGCGATTTTTGCAGGCTGCGGGCCAATTCTTTCAGTGCCGGCGCAGCAACAAGCCGCCCGATGGCCTCGGGAGACGGTGTATCCATTTAGTGCATCATCCTAGCGCCGCCGACCCCTTACGTAAAGGGATAAGGGGTAACTGTTTACCGTCGCGT